>JBBQKI010000029.1:0-28136 GCA_038326725.1 Flavobacteriales bacterium | reverse complement strand
CGCATCTTGGTGCCTTTCACCGATGGCGTAAAAACCCTGAACGTGGCCACCGATCTTGAAAAAGCATACGAGAGCCAAGGCAAGCAATTGATTCAAGATTTTGAGAAGAACATCACCCTCGCCATCATTGACGATTCGTGGAAAACCCATTTGCGCAAAATGGACGAGCTGAAACAATCCGTACAACTTGCGGTTCACGAGCAGAAAGATCCTTTGCTAATCTATAAATTTGAAGCGTTCCAGCTTTTTAAAACAATGATTCAAAAGGTGAACAAAGAGGTGATTTCCTTCCTTTTCAAAGGCGAATTGCCACAGGAAAATCAAACCCAGATCCAAGAGGCACGCTCCAGTAAACCAAAGGAAAACTTTAAAACCGAAAAAGACGAGATCCCGAACATGGACGAGCGCGCTGCACAATCCAGGGCAGCGGGGAACACGCAGCCGCAACGGCAGCAAGTTACCGAAACCATTGTTCGCGACAGGCCCAAAATAAACCGCAACGATAAAGTGATGATAAAGCACATCATGAGTGGTGAAAACAAATCGATGAAATTCAAACAGGCCATCCCGCTGCTGGACAAGGGCGAATGGGTCTTGGTAGAAGATTAAATTACTCCGGTTTTTGTTTAATGCACAATCCCTCGGCCCGGCCGGGGTTTTTTGTTTTTGGTCAAAAAATACTTTTAAATGTAATGATTATAGGCACCTCAATTAATACAGGGTAGCGGGGATGACGACTTGAAAGGGATTTGACAAACCGGATAAAAAAACGAGGTATAACAAAGAACTGAGGTAAAAAACAACACTTTTCTTCATTAAATTTTAGCAATATTCTTCTAAGTAAACCTCTGAACCCAAATTCAACGTCAGTACTTTTTAAAAAAATACCAATTGAGGGTTTTTTTCATAATTTCGTGTAAACAAAACCAAAAACCAATTATCATGAAAAGAATCCTAATTGTACTTTCAGTAGTTTCCATTTGCATTGTTTCCTGCAAGAATGAAACAAAAGACGCCATGGAAGTGGACAATGCAATGGCCACAGACAGCCTTGCCACCGAAGAACCCGAAATGGCGGAAGAGCCAATGGACTCCATCGCCATTCAAAAAGCTTGGGAAGCATATATGACCCCCAGCGAAGCCCACAAAATGATGGCCGCCGAAGAAGGCTCTTGGACCAACGCCATGACCTTTTGGATGGATCCAGAAGGGCAGCCCCAAAAAGCAACCTCCACCGCCGATATAAAAATGATCTTGGGCGGACGTTACCAACAGACCAACTATCAAGGTAACTTGATGGGAATGCCCTTTGAAGGTGTTGCCATGTTGGCTTATGACAATACCACCGAAGAATTCACCTCCACTTGGATAGACAATATGGGTACAGGCATGATGGTGGTAAAGGGAAAATATGACGAGGCCACCAAAACCACCACTTTAACCGGCACCATGGTAGATCCCGCTATGGGAAAAGAAAAACAGGTACGCGAAACATATACCATCGTTGATGAGAATACCCGCAAAATGGAAATGTTTGAAGCCACCAAAGGCGGTGCCGAGCGCAAGACCATGGAAATTGTGATGACGAAGAATTGATTTTTAAGCATAAAATTATTTCATAAAAACCTTGAAGTAAATTTCAAGGTTTTTCTTTTTTATTATCTTCGATTACCGAAACCAAATCAATTTCAATCATGAAAAATTTAAAAATCGAAATAAAATGGGCTATCCTATTTTCCTTTACCCTCCTGCTCTGGATGCTGCTCGAAAACACCTTAGGATGGCATGATGAAAATATTGCCAATCATCAATGGCTTACTCTATTGTTTACTCTTGTAGCCATATTTTTATATGTGCAGGCCCTCAAGGAAAAAAGAAGGCGCGACTATAATGGTAAAATGACCTGGTTACAAGGATTTATAAGCGGTCTCTTGATTGGGGTTTTTGTGGCAATACTTTCTCCCTTGGTACAATACCTTACCCATACCTTCATTAGCCCACAATATTTCCCGAATATGATTGAATATTCGGTATCGAACAATCTTAAAAACCAAGAGGAGGCCGAAGCCTATTTCAATTTAAATTCTTATATGATTCAATCCGCGGTGGGTGCAATTATCATGGGTGCGGTAACCGCAGCAATCGTGGCCTTGTTTTTGAAAAGGAAAAAATAACGTTTCTGGGTTGTTGATTATTTTATTATAAATATTCCGGTCACAAATTTCAAAAAGAAGATTTTTATACTATTTTTAAAAGAAAATACCATGACGAAGAAGTACGCAGATTTTGATAAACTAAACCGCCTTTTGGTGGCCTGTTTTGAAGCTGAAAAACTTTATTACAACGCTGCTTTGGATGCTCAGACTACGTCCTTGAAACGGTTTTTGAACTACATGGCCGTTGAGCGCAACCGCATGAGCCACGATATTTCCAACGAACTCCATTCCCGCGATATCGAGCCTTTAAAAGAAGATGCCGAAAAAGGAAACCTGAACCGTACTTGGCAGGAAATAAAAGAATCGTTGGAGCATTTTGATGCTGAGGCAATCATCAACTCCTGTATTCGGCGGGACACCAACAATATTAAAAGATACGATGAGCTATTGGAGCGAAAAGAACTTCCAGATGGCATTCTGCTGCTTTTAGAAAAGCACAAATCACAGCTGGAATGGTATATAAAACAAGCTCAGCAGCAAAACACAAAAACCCCCTTTAAAGAAACCGCTACACCGGAGGATAAAAAAAAACCTTCCCAAAATAAAGGGGAAGGCGGAAAAATAATTCCTTTAAAGGCTATGTAATAATCATTATTCGTCCAACAACAAATTCAGCGTTACCGTGATATTATCGCGTGTGGCCCTTGAAAATGGACAAACCTCATGGGCTTTGTTTACAATGTCCTCCCCTGTTTGCACATCAACTCCCGGCAAATAACAATCCAAAACAGCTTTCAGTTGTAGGTCGCCCTCAATGGTTTTCCCAATGCTGATAATGGCCGTTACGCTAAAATCCTTTCCTAAGTCAATCTTTTTTTTCTCTGCAATCATTTGCATAGCACTTCCAAAACAAGCACTGTAAGCAGATCCAAATAATTGTTCCGGGTTGGTTCCCGGGCCATCATCGCCCCCCAAACCTTTGGGCACGGAAAGTTTCAAATCCAGTTTGCCATCATCCGTGGAAACTTTGCCTTTTCTACCTCCAACGGCGGTAGAAGTTGCTTCATATAATGTTTTCATTATTCTTTTTTTTATGGTTAAAGGTTTCAATATAGGGCTGAAAATGGGTTTTAAAAAAAAGTATATTCATAAAATTGTCATAAATTCACTTCATGGCGAAAAGCAAAAAACATATTCCTGCTTTGAAAGAAAAAGAGGGCATTCCGCAACCCAGATCATGGAACGATGCCGCCGCGCAAAACCTCAAAAACAACCGGAAAAAACTGCCCACGGCCACAAAACTTGCCATGCAAATTATTGAAGGCAATAAAACCGCGCTAAGCCGCGGAATAACTTTGGTCGAAAGCACAGCTTCAAAACATAAAATTCAGGCGAGTAATATAATAGAGAGTTGCCTTCCGTACGCCAATAAATCGATAAGAATTGGAATTACCGGAGTTCCCGGTGTTGGGAAAAGCACTTTTATTGAAAAGTTCGGTAAACTTTTGATTCAAAGGAAATACAAGGTTGCAGTTTTGGCCGTAGATCCCAGCAGTTCCTTGAGCAAGGGCAGCATTTTGGGCGACAAAACCCGAATGGAAGATTTGGTAAAAGAAGAAAATGCTTTTATCCGCCCTTCGGCCAGCGCCGAATCATTGGGGGGAGTGGCCCGGAAAACGCGGGAAGCCATCATCCTTTGTGAAGCTGCCGGATTTGATGCTATTATTATTGAAACTGTTGGGGTTGGACAAAGCGAAACAGCCGTTTCGTCCATGACCGATTTTTTTTTATTGCTGAACCTTACCGGTGCGGGCGATGAGCTTCAGGGCATAAAACGCGGCATCATGGAAATGGCCGATGCCATCGTAATAAACAAAGCTGATGGGGATAATATCAATTCCGCTAAACTTTTACGGTCCGAATTGAACCGTGCCCTTCATCTTTATCCGCCTAAAGATAGCGGTTGGAAAGCCGAAACATTTTTATGTAGTGCCCTCAAAAATGAAGGTATAGAAGAAATTTTAAAAGTCATCGAAAATTATATGTCCGAAAGCGGGAAAAATGGTTATTTCCAGCAAAACCGAAACCAGCAAAATAAATTTTGGTTGTTGCAAACTATTGAGACCGGTTTGATTTCAGGTTTTTATAACAATAGTTTGATAAAACCGGAGTTGGAAAAAAAAATAAAAGAAGTGGAAGCCAACGAAATTACCCCTTTTGAAGCGGCAAATTATTTGTTGGGTCTAAAAAAATAATCAAATTTAAAAGCAATTATGTACGGGTTTACCATCATCATCCCTCTTTACAATGAAGCGGAAAATTTGGAAAGGCTTGAAAAAAAATTGGTGGAATTTGAAAAAATCGCTTTAAAAAAAACAACATTTTTGTTTATCAATGATGGCTCTTCGGACAACAGCCAAGTTTTGATTGAAAACATTTGCAACCGAAATGAAGCCTTCCATTATATTTTATTAAATGAAAACAGGGGCTTGAGTTCCGCTATAAAAGCTGGATTTGATGCGGTGGAAACGGAATGGTTGGGTTATATGGATGCCGACCTCCAAACCCTCCCGGAAGATTTCAATGTCTTGCTTAAGAATACGGAAAATTTCGATATGGTAAACGGTATCCGCACTAACCGCCAAGATACTTTTTCAAAGAAAATGTCCGGCAAAATTGCGAACAAAATACGTCGCGCATTTACGAATGATGGCATGGAAGACACAGGTTGCCCCTTGAAAGTAATAAAAACAGAATATGCAAAACGGATTCCCCTGTTTAAAGGTCTTCACCGGTTTTTACCGGCCATGGTACTACTGCAAAATGGAAAGATATTTCAGATACCCGTACAACATTTTCCACGAATACATGGCACTTCAAACTTTGGGTTTTGGAACAGGATTTTTGGGACTTTTATTGATTGCTTAGCATTTTTATGGATGAAAAAAAGATACATCCGCTACCAAATTAAAAGCCAAGCCTGATCACTTTTTTATATCCCGGGCTCATTTTTTTGAAGAACAAATTTCTTTTGCGCCCACTTTTGAAAAAAATAAAAACCCCAGCCCGCAAGCCCTCCAAACGCCATACCGCTGACCACGTCCAATGGATAGTGCACGCCTAAATAAATGCGACTATAGCCGGTGATAACCGCCCAAAAAAGCAAAATAAAAGGCAAATAATAGTAGTGTGATTTCAACAAAAGGCCCACAAAAACCGCTGCCGCCATGGAACTTGCCGCATGAGCCGAAAAATAGCCGTAACGCCCGCAACCAGTTGCAACATAACGGATATGTTCCTTCAATTCTTCAACCTGACAAGGCCGGGGACGTTGGAATCCATGTTTAAAAATATTGGCCAATTGATCCGTAAAAGTGAGCATTAATGCGGCGCAAAGAGCTATTATTAAAGTTCCCTTTAACCCATAATTTTTATATACCAAAAAAAGAAGGATTGCGTAAAGTGGTGTAAAGGTCCATTTTATGGTAATCAACCGCCAAAACCCATCCCAGTTTTCATTGCCCAAGTTGTTAAGGAAAAGAAAGATTTGGGTGTCATATTTTAGCAGTTCTTCAATCATTCTCGTAACGGGAAACCTCCCGATCGTAAAATTCAGTGGCGAGTATTATAAGGTTTTCGGTTTCCGATTCCAATTCTTTTTGATCTTGTGTGTCAAAATCTTCAAGCCACTCCACCTCATCATTTTCAAGGTTTATAATGAAGCGGGGAAATTCGGTATGCACCACGAAAACTGCCTCCGGAAAATCGGTATTATCGCCTAAGAGAAATTTTGGAAAGTCCATTTTTTAATAGTTATGAGTTATTTAAGGTATCAATTCCCCTTTTCGGGGGGTTATACTTAATTAATTTTTTCGAAAGGTAATTAAATCTTATGAAAAGCATCACGGCAGAGGCCGTTAACCCTGCCAGTAATCCAAACCAAATCCCCGAACTGCCATAATCGGTGTATATTCCATAATAAAAAGAGACTGGGAAACCAATGAGCCAATAAGCAATAAAGGTAATTACGGTTGGAATAACTACGTCCTGCATCCCGCGCAAGGCACCCAAAAAAACTACCTGCAGCGCATCGGAAATTTGAAACACGGCAGCAATCAACAGTAGTTTTGAAGCGATGGAAACCACTTCCATGTTATCAATCCTTCCCAAGGTATCGTCCAAATTAAGGTATAGTCCGGGCAAAGCGGTGTTGAAAACCATAAAAAGCACAGCAAAGACTACTGCAAAAAAGGTGGTCAGCAAAAAGATGGAAAAGGCTATTCGACGAAGATCTACGTAATTTTTTAATCCTTTTTGGTTTCCCACCCGTATCATGGCAGCTACGCTAAAGCCCATCGCGACCATAAAAGTCATGGAGGCAAGGTTCAAAGCAATTTGGTTCGCGGCCTGTGGGTTTTTTCCCAATATTCCAGATAACCAAATAGCGGCGGTAAAAACGGCTACTTCAAAAAACATCTGCATAGCCGAAGGAAATCCAAGGCTTACCAATTTTTTCAACATGTTTTTTGAAAGAGTGAAAATTTTAATATCGGTCACAAAATACCTCGCTTTTTTATGTTTCGAAAGCATAAACCACAAATAGCCCACCATCACTAACCGAGAAGCCAAGGTCCCGACGGCTGCCCCTACAACGCCCAATTGTGGAAAACCGAATTTACCGAAAATAAAAACGTAATTCAGTAAAGCGTTCACCACATTTGCCAAAATGGTGGCGTACATCGGGTAGCGGGTCATGGAAAGGCCATCGCTGAACTGCTTAAATCCTTGAAATATAAGCAACGGAATCAACGAAACAGCAACCCAAGTAAGGTAAGGCATCGCCAAATCCACAACTTCTGGCGATTGTTTCATGTAATACATTATGGGCCTGGCGAGAAAAACCAAAAAAAACAGGACAATCCCAAGTACTGTGCAAAGGAACAAGCCATGCTTAAACGCAGATTTCCCTTTTTCAATATCCCCTTCACTATCCGCTTCGGCCACTAAAGGTGTAATAGCGGTTGAAAAACCAATCCCCAAGGACATAGCGATGAACATAAAGCTATTGCCCAGTGAAACCGCCGCAAGCTCAGCCGTGCCCAGTTGACCAACCATGATATTATCAATAAAACCCACTAATGTATGACCCAACATTCCAAGGATAACCGGGGTCGCGAGTTTTATATTATATGAAAATTCTTTGGTATATGATGAAAGCAAAATGAAGGCTTATTTAATTTTGCGAAGGTAAACAACCCGATGTTCAAAAGGAAAAAAACGTTACTTTTAAAAATCTAAAATTTCTGAAATGCAGTCCTCCGCCACCACCCCAGAACAATACCTAAACGAACTTCCCGAAGATCGAAAGAAAGCGATGCAAAAACTTCGGGATACTTTCATTAAAAAACTCCCTGCCGGATTTGAGGAAATAATGCAATACGGCATGCTTGGTTATGTGGTGCCGCACAGTATTTACCCGGAGGGCTACCACTGCAACCCAAAAGATCCGCTTCCATTTTTGGGAATCGCTTCGCAGAAGAACCACATAGCGGTTTACCATATGGGCATCTATACCGATCCGGCCTTGCTAAAATGGTTCACCACGAAATACGAAAAAACCATCCCCACAAAATTGGATATGGGCAAAAGCTGCATTCGTTTCAAGAACCAAAAAAACATTCCTTTTGAACTTTTGGGAGAACTTGCCACAAAAATGACGGTTGAAGAATGGATCGAAAAATATAATGAGCTGGTTAAAAAATAGTTAAACTTATTTCACCCCATATTTATCAAACAAATAAACCAAGCTCGCCATGGAAGCAGCTCCGAGTTCTAGTTCGCGTTTGTTCACGGCATCAAAAGTATCATTCGGGGCGTGATGATAATCAAAATATCGTTGTGAATCCGGCACAAGCCCGGATAAAACTATTCCTTCTTTTTTTAAAGGGCCAATATCCGCACCGCTGCCTCCTTTTTCAAAATAATGAACCATATAAGGTTTGAAAAGGGGTTCCCAGCTTTTTACCTGTGCAAGATTGGCCGCGTCACAATCAAATGAAAACCCGCGTGGGGTAAAACCTCCCGCATCACTTTCCAAAGCGAAAACGTGTTCTTCTTTTTTCAAGTTTGCTTCTTCGGCATATTTTCTACCGCCACGCAAGCCGTTTTCTTCATTCATGAACAAAACAACCCTAATGCTATGTTTGGGTTTATAACCGATTTTTTTAAACAATCTTAGTACTTCCATAGACTGCACACAGCCCGCACCATCATCGTGGGCGCCATCGCCCAAGTCCCAAGAATCCAAATGCCCCCCAACCACCATAAATTTATCCGGAAAGGTTGTGCCTGTAATTTCCCCAATCACATTGTGGGACATCACGTCATCAAAGGTTTTGCAATTTTGTTTAAAATAGAATTTAAGGCTGGGCTGAAGCTTTAAAGCCCTGCTTAAATATGTTGCGCCATTCGTGCTTATTGCGGCTGCTGGAATCCGTTGGTCCACGGGAGCATCACCGTAAGTCATGGAGCCGGTATGTGGAAAATCGTCCAAACGAAGATTGAGCGAACGGACGATAACGCCCACTGCCCCATATTTCGCGGCTTCCATTGCACCGGAATAACGCTGGTCCGCACATCCGCCATAGGCTTGAAAGGTCTGGATTAGATTTGCTTGCATGGGCCGATTGTAAAAAACGATTTTACCCTCAATTTTTTCTCTTCCAAAATTCGCCAAATCCTCAATGCCCTGCACTTCTATTACCTCGGCTTTTAGGCCAAGAGCATTAGTTGGGACCGACCCGCCCAGGGCACAAATATCGGTGGTGGTGGTTTCGCCGGGAGCAGTTTCAATGTAGGCATATTCCTTTGCGCCGCGTGTCCATTTTGGTACCATCACCGGTTGGAGCCAAACCTTATCCAAACCGAGTTCTTTAAGTTGCAGTTCTGTATATTTTACCGCTTTTTCAGCTTCCAAAGAACCTGAAAGTCTTCCCCCAATTTGGTTGGAAAGATGGTCTAGCCACTCATAACTTTTCCCTTCCAGCAAAGCCATATCGTATATTTTTCGAAGGGTAAGAGAATCTTCTGTATTGGATTTTTGGGGGAAAGCTTTAAAACAAAAAAGGAAAATGGAGAGGAAGAAAATTACTTTTTTCATTATAGGTTTTTTGAAAATTATTGTTTCAGTTCGCCCAAATATATCAACTGTTTTTTAAACGGTCTTTATATGCTGAAATATTTTCATTTTCCTTGGGGTCAAGCTCGGGTTCCTTTATATCATTATAATTATTCAATTCGTCCAAGATTATCGAAGCAACTATTAACCGGGCGGAAGGTTTGTCATCGGATGGGATAACGTACCAAGGCGCATGGGGTTTTGAGGTTTTGTTCAGGGCATCTTCAAAATATTCCATGTATTTGTCCCAAAGGTCACGCTCATCCAAATCTGCGGGGGAGAATTTCCAATTTTTATTGGGCTCGTTCAGCCTTCGCAATAATCTTTCTTTTTGTTCTTCTTTTGAAATATTCATGAAAAACTTGAGAATTATTGTCCCGTTTTCGGTAATGGTTCTTTCGAAATCATTGATTTGTTCAAAACGTTTTTCCCAAAAAAGATCATCTATATCATTTATGGAATTTATATCGGGAAGGTTTTCATTCAAAATATATTCCGGATGAACACGGGTAACCAAAACGTTTTCGTAATGGGTGCGGTTGAAGACTCCAAACTTTCCCCTTTCGGGAAGCGCAATATAATGCCGCCAAAGGTAATTGTGTCTTAATTCGAGCTCTGTGGGAGTTTTAAAACTATGAACTACTACCCCTCGTACATTGAGCTCTTTAAACACTTCGCGGATTAAACTGTCCTTGCCCGCGGTATCGATTCCTTGTAAGCAAACCAGCACTGCATATTTTCCGTGGGCATAAAGGGTATCTTGCAATTCGGCCAGTTTTTTTCGGGTTTCTGCGAGGGCATTTTCCACTTTTCTTTCGGAAGCCTTTAGATTTGGATGGGTACTTAAACCTGCTAATTTTATTTGGTTGATTACCCGATAATCTTCAGTTTTAATTTTTTTCATTTAAAAAGATCATTTGGTTGCAAAAAGTTTTACGTCATCTTCGGTTATTTCTGGATTTCCCAAAATAATCAATCGTTCCACCACGTTGCGAAGCTCGCGAATGTTTCCCGTCCAATCATATTCCTGCAAAAGTTTGATGGCTTTGGGAGTGAATTTTTTTTTGGCAGTGCCATGTTCCTCTGCCACTTTTTTTGAAAAATATTCAATAAGCAAGGGAATATCTTCACGTCTTTCATTCAAAGGCGGCACTTTAATAATTATCACGGCTAGCCTGTGATAAAGATCTTCACGGAAACGACCTTCTTCAATTTCCTTTTTCAAATTTTTATTGGTGGCTGTAATCACGCGCACATCCACTTTAATATCCTTGTCATTTCCCACGCGTTGTACCTTGTTTTCCTGCAAGGCCCGGAGCACTTTTGCTTGTGCGGAAAGGCTCATATCGCCCACTTCATCCAAAAAAATGGTGCCACCGTTCGCTGCTTCAAATTTCCCAGCTCGGTCTTTTATGGCCGAAGTAAAAGCACCTTTTATGTGGCCGAAAAGTTCACTTTCAATAAGTTCACTGGGGATAGCGGCGCAATTCACTTCTATCATCGGGCCGTTGGCGCGCTCACTTTTTTGGTGAAGCCAATGTGCCACCAATTCCTTCCCCGTTCCGTTTGGGCCGGTAATCAAGACCCGGGCTTCGGTGGGCGCTACTTTTTCAATCATTTCCTGAATATGGGATATAGCTGGCGATTGGCCAATCATCTCATAATTTTTGCTAACCTTTTTCTTAAGGAGGGTATTTTCAATCACCAATTCTTTCCTGTCCAAAGCAATTCGAACGGTGTTGAGCAGCCGGTTCAAATCCGGTGGTTTGCTGATGTAATCAAAAGCACCAAGGCGCATGGTGTTCACGGCTGTGTCAAGATCGCCGTGACCGGAAATCATTACAATGGGAATTTCTGGTTTTATTAATTTAACGGCTTCCAGCACTTCCACCCCGTCCATTTTGGGCATTTTAATATCGCAAAGGATGAGGTCGAAATCTTCTTTTTTAATAAGCTCGATGCCGAGGAGGCCGTCTTCTGCTTCGGAAACCTCGTAAGTATGACTTTCTTCCGTAAGTATTTTTACCAACACCCGGCGGATGGCAGCTTCATCTTCAATTATTAAAATTTTTGACATTCCTTAAAACTTGTATTTTAGGCCGGTTCGGAAATATAATGAATTTTCGTCATTGATGATATAAGCCGTTTCTCCTTCATTATCCTCCAAACGGAATTCGTTGTAAACCGTATGGGCGAAGTAAGCGTAGTATAGAATGTTTTCAGTAAAAAAATGTTCGTAGCTTATTCCCGCAAGCACGTTGGTCATGGAAATATTTTCTGCGATATTGTTATCGGGATTGTTTGATATAGGTACAAACCGATTTTGGATATTTCCTTGGAAATTATCGAGGGTTGCAAAAATCTGAACAGCATCTTTATGCGAATCGTTCATATAATAACGGATATTGCTTTTTGGCACCCCTATAGTATAAGTCCAGTTTGGGCGGAATTCTTTGTAATAATTAAGAATAGGAAGCGGAAAAACCCTACCAGGAGTATTGGAATACGTTAACCCAAGCGTTAATCGAAAAGGTTTTTGCAAGGAATCGGACTTATCGTTGGTTTTAATGGCATACACCGCCCCATCGTAAATGAAATCATCGCCTGCGGGACTGTTGTCCAAAGTGCTTTGTAGTTTCACTCCGGCCTTTACCCCGATGCGCCAATCTTCGTTCCATTTCCATGTATAACCCAAATAGGCATCCATTTGCTGGACACTACCGATATTATTACCGGGACCAAAAGCAAAAACATCTTCAGCATCTTCTATATTGATGTCCACATAACGATATTCAAGGCCGATTACAAAATACTTGCCTTCCTCCCGACTAATAGGGATGGGAGCCTGAATTAAAGCACGGTAGCGACTTATGGAATTATCTGATTTTGAAAAAGGTAGTTGAAAATACTCCACACGAAACAAATCGTCCGATTGGGCGAACAAGGAGCAACTAAAAAAAATGAAGGATGCAAAAATTATGGTTTGTTTATTCATTGTATGGGGATTTGTTTGTTTATTAAAATAAATTAAACAAAGCAAGGAACTTTTTCCTGAAATTTTAACAATAAAAACTTAATATTTGAGCCATTTGAAAATTTCCTTATAGGTGGTTTTTTTGCCATACATTAAAATTCCCACCCTATAAATTTTTGCTGCAAACCAAACGGTCAGCATAAAGGTGCCGAATAAGATAATCAGGGAAATGAATTGTTGCCATAGAGGGACCCCGAATGGAATTCGCATCAGCATGACCACCGGAGAGGTAAAAGGAATATATGAAAAAACTTGTGAAACCGTCCCGTGGGGATTATCAATTACCGTGAAAAAGCCCACATAAACTGCCAAAATTAAAGGCATCAAAATAGGCATCATAAATTGTTGGGTATCCGTTTCGCTATCCACTGCGGCGCCAATGGCAGCGTAAAGAGAAGCGTATAATAAATAACCTCCAACAAAGAAAAGCAGGAACATAATAATCAAATTCGCAATGGGAAGATTATTGATTTCCGTAAATACCTGTTGCATCAGTTGTTGAGTGTTTCCATCTGTGGGGTCACCTATCATGGGTTGCTGCGATGATACATCAATCCCAAAAACAGAACTAACCACTGTGCTTAAAATTGCAATGAGGATAACCCATGCCAAAACCTGGGTTATTCCCGCCAAGGTTGTTCCAAATATTTTACCCAACAATAATTTTATGGGTTTTACCGAAGAAATGATCACTTCAATAATGCGACTGGTTTTTTCCTCGATAACGCTTCGCATGATCATGTTTCCATAAATAATAATGAACATAAAGAGCATGTAGCCCGCAAATCCGCCGAAAATCAATTTCAGGCCAGAGCCGAGTTTTGAAGTTTCCTTTCCTTTAAAAGTTTCGATATTGGTTTCAACCCTAACAGATAAATTTTTAATGTTTTCAGGATCTATCCCTGCTTCGTTAAGCTTGAGGTTATTGATTTTATTTTCCAATATTTCGTCAATATCATCTAAAATTGAAAGCGATGGCGAATCTTCGGAATAAAAAGTTATCTCTTTGGAAAGCTCATTTAGGTTTTGTGCATTGGGGATATGCAGTAGCCCATATTCTTCGGAGGTTTCCACTTTTGCCTTCGCTTCAGAAAGGGGGACATTTTTTATGAAATTGTAATGCAAGTATTCCGAATTTTCAAACTCCTTTTCGAACATTCCGCTTTCATCAAAAATAGTAATCGTCCGCATGGTTTCACTGTTCAAACTTGAAAGGTAAGCCACCAAGGCAAAAATGCCCACAAAAATCAACGGGCTCAAAAACGTCATAATGATGAACGATTTGTTGCGGACTTTGTTGAGGTATTCCCGTTTTAGAATAAGGGTAAGATGGTTCATATTTTAATTATTTCGAACTGTTTCAATAAATATTTCGTTTGCAGAAGGAATAACTTCAACAAAATGGATCAATTGTCCTCTTGAGGTTAAATAGCTTACCAAATCATTAGCAGTATGCGTTTCGGGAATTTTCACCCTGCATTGCAACTCGTCGTTAATACTTTTAAACGAAACGGGGGTCACTTCAAAATGTTCATTTAAAGAGGTCAAGACCTCATCGCTTTTGTTAGCGATCAGTCCAATCTCAAAAGTATTTGACCTGTAGGCACGTTTTATATCTATCAATTTTCCATCGAGGATTTTATTGGATTTATGAATGAGCGCAATTTGATCGCACATTTCTTCAACGGATTCCATTCGGTGGGTTGAAAAGATAACTGTAGATCCCTCATCCCTCAATTTCAATATTTCATCCTTAATCAGGTTAGCGTTTATGGGGTCGAAACCACTGAAGGGCTCATCGAAAATAAGCAGTTTTGGTTCGTGTAACACCGTTACCACAAACTGGATTTTTTGGGCCATTCCTTTGGAAAGTTCCTGTATTTTCTTGTTATACCAATCTCCAATCTGAAGCCGTTCAAACCAATACTCAATTTTTTGTTTGGCTTGTTGCTTGGAAAGTCCTTTCAATTGGGCAAGGTACAATAGCTGTTCGCCTACTTTCATGGATTTGTAAAGGCCGCGTTCTTCGGGTAAATAGCCAATATATTTTATATGATCGGGCTTCAACGGTTCGCCGTCCAGCAAAACCGTTCCGGAATCGGGCATTGTAATTTGGTTGATTATGCGAATAAGCGTGGTCTTTCCCGCACCATTTGGCCCCAACAATCCAAAAATGCTTCCCTTTTCAACCTCGATTGAAACGTTGTTGAGAGCTTTGTAATCGCCATAGGTTTTTGAAACATTGGTTACCGTTAACAGTTTTTCCATGGGTAAAATTTGAAGTTCGCAAATATAAAGATTTGCTTGTAAAGCTTTGTAAATAATAAGAACTTATTTAAACGTAATACTTTTTTAAATTCAAAATTGCAGCAAAAAAAACCCACCCTCCAAACGAATTTGAAGGGTGGGAAAAAAAATTGCTATGAAAAAGAAAAATACCCCTTCGCTAAAAGAGGATTGTCAAATGTATAAAAAATAATTTTAACTTAACGTTTTTTTAAGAAAACATATCTTTCACTTTTTCAAAAAAAGATTTGTCTTCTTTTTCGGGGTTCGGAACGAAATTATCATCATCGGCCATTTTCTCAAAAAATTCTTTTTGTTCTTTCGAAAGTGTTTTGGGTGTCCAGACATTAATGTGTACAAGCAAATCGCCGGTGCCATACCCATTGATGCTTGGAATTCCTTTGTTTCGAAGACGAAGGATTTTTCCGCTTTGTGTTCCCGCTTCAATTTTGATCCGTACTTTTCCCGTTACCGTGTCAATCTCCTTTGAAACTCCCAAGACTGCATCTGAAATGCTAACATACAAATCGTAATGTAGGTTGTCGCCTTCACGTTGAAGGCTTTCGTGCGGCAGTTCTTCAATAGCCACCAAAAGGTCGCCAGGAATTCCCTGCCCAGGGGCATCGTTTCCTTTTCCTGAAACTTTCAGTTGCATTCCATCCACCACTCCGGCCGGGATTTTAATGGAAACCGTTTCCTCGGTCAGCAACATACCATCAGCATCGGCATTAGCTGGTTTTTTATCAATTATTTGGCCAGTACCACTGCATGCCCCGCAAGGAGCGGAAGTTTGCATCCTTCCCAAAATTGTATTTTGAATCCGGGTAACCTGTCCTTGGCCGTTACAAGTACTGCAGGTTTTATAGGTAGTTCCTTGTGCAGTTTTTTTGCGTTTTACCTTAATTTTTTTCTCAACGCCGTTTGCTATTTCCTCTAAAGAAAGTTGAACCCGGATACGCAGGTTACTTCCTTTTAAAGTTCGGCTTCCGCCACCTCCGCCAAAACCTCCAAAGCCGCTACTAAATGCACCTCCAAAAATATCACCGAACTGGCTGAAAATATCTTCCATGTTCATTCCACCACCACCAAAACCACCGCCTTGAAAAGCCTGATGCCCATATTGATCATAACGGGATCTTTTATTGGGATCACTCAAAACCTCATAGGCTTCAGCGGATTTTTTGAACATTTCTTCCGCTTTGGGATCTCCCGGGTTTTTGTCTGGATGATGCTCTATCGCTTTTTTGCGATACGCCTTTTTAATTTCGGCTGCAGTGGCACTTTTTTGAATGCCCAGGATTTCGTAATAATCTTGTTTCATTTTTATTGGCCTATGACCACTTTTGGATAGCGGATTATTTTATCTCCCAAGGCGTACCCCTTTTCAACCACATCAATTATTTTTCCTTTTAATTTTTCAGTAGGTGCGGGAATTTGGGTTATGGCCTCGTGCGTATCCGCATTAAATACATCTCCCGGTTTTGTTTCCAAGATTTGCAATCCTTTTGAGCGAAGCGACTCGTTCAATTTGTTATGGATAAGTTCTACGCCTTTATATAAACCATTGTCATCTGCACGGTTTATTTCTTTCAATGCTCGTTCAAAATCGTCCAAGATGGGAAGTAATACCACCATTATATCTTCACTCGCTGTTTTAAACATTTCCATTCTTTCGCGCGCTGTACGTTTTTTAAAATTTTCAAATTCAGCAAAAAGCCTTAAATAACGGTCTTTTTCTTTTTCCAATGCTTCCGCTAGAGGTGTGTCGGATTCTCCATTTTCATCTTTGGTCCCCTCTTCCAAATTACCGAAATCGGTAATTTCCTCACTTACCAATTCTTCGCCGTGAAAATCATTTTTGTGGTTTTCCTCTTTTTTGCTCATTTTTTATAAGTTTTTTAAGGGGAAGCAAAAGTACTGCCATTTCGTTTTGTTTGTCAAAATGTCACCAATATATTTAATATTTGTTTATGGGAATATTTATGGGAAATGAAATACTTTTGCACCCTAAACCAAAATTAAAATTTTATGAAAAGCACAATTTTAAATATTACAATGACAGCCTTCGTGTTTGTTGGAATGGTGTCTTGTAAAGACAATAAAGAAAACGAAACAGAAGCTATGGAAGCAATGGAGGCTAGCGATGTTGCAATAAATTACACGGTTGATACCGACGCGTCCGAAATTACTTGGAAAGGCAATAAGCCAACTGGCTCGCACAATGGTACAATAGATTTAAGCTCCGGGAATTTTGCTATGAACAATGGTGCTGTAGAAGCAGGTACTTTCGTTATCAATATGACCACCATAACTGATAAAGACTTGGAAGGCGAACAAAAAGCAAATCTTGAAGCTCATTTAAAAGGAACTGCCGAAGGTCAAGAAGGTGACTTTTTCAACGTAAATAAATTTGGTACTGCTAAATTTGAACTTACGGGCGTGTCCGAAAGCAATGGGAAAACAATGATAAACGGAAATCTTACTATTAAAGATAAAACTAATGCTATAGAATTTCCCGCTACGATTTCTGAACAGGGAAATAGCGTGACCATCAAAAGTGAACCTTTTATGATAGACCGCACCAAATGGGGGGTTAACTATGGTTCCAAATCAATTTTCGATAATTTAGGCGACAAATTTATTGATGATGATATGGAAATCACAGTTTCCATTGTTGCCAATAAAGCATAAACACTTTTAAAATATTTTGATTATTGGGGCGGCCGGTTGGCCGCCCCAACTTTTTTATAATAAATTTTGAAGCGCGGATTCGAGGTTATAAAATTTAAAATTGTATCCCGATTCTTCAATCTTTCGGGAACTTACCAATTGTCCCTTTAATACAATAGTGGACATTTCACCCAAAGCGATTCTCAACACAAACCCCGGAACATTTGGCAACCAAATGCTTTTGTGCAATTGCAGTGCTATTTGTTTTGTCAATTTCTCATTGGTAACCGGAGAAGGCGCCACACCGTTATAAATTCCTTCGGAAGCATTTTTGAGGAGGAACAAATAAATTCCCACAATATCGTCCAAATGTATCCACGATTGCCATTGTTCCCCAGTACCCAAACTTGCTCCAATTCCTGCTTTAATGGGTTTTGCAATTTGTTCCAAAGCTCCGCCTTTTTTTGAAAGCACTATTCCTGTGCGGACTATGGCCACATCAATGCCAAGGTTTTTAAATTGGTTTGCTGCAGCTTCCCAAGCCACACTTACGGCTGCCAAAAAGGTGGGGTCCACATCCTTGTCTTCTTCCGTGTAAAGTTTGGTTTTTGAGCTTGGATAAATGCTAATCCCACTAGCTGAAATAAAATGGCTAACGTTATAATCTATATTTTGAAGGCTTTCGTAAATAAGGTTAATGCTTTGGGTGCGGCTGTTGAGTATTTCTTTTTTACAGCTTTTGGTCCACCTTTTTGAAACCGACGCCCCGGCTAAATTGATAATCGCAGATACTCCCTCAAAAGCTTTTAAATCTATTTTATTATTTTCAGGGTTCCAATAAAATCCTTTGTAGTTTGGCTTGTTTTCAATTTTATTCTTACTAGTCGTAAAGTAATGAACATCAATATTTTTAAGATGCAATTGGCTAACCAATTCCGTACCTATCAAGCCTGTTGCCCCTGTTATTAATACTTTTGAAAACATGGAGTTAAAATTAGGTATTGAAAAAGCAAACCCCTAATGCCTTAACGGAAGATTATGAGCGTCTTAAAAATTTCTTATTTGGGGAAAATTTAGCGATAAAAATGTAAGATTTCTAAAAAATAGAATTGAAAATCAAAATATTCAAAATGCTATTTCGTCCCCCGTAGTATCTCACGTTTTCCGGGAGGTCCCGCCAGTCTTTCGGTGGTAAACCCCAAATGTTGTAACGTACGGCGTACATCCCCTTTGGCGCAATAAGTTACGAAAACACCTCCCGGTTTTAAAGCGATGAACATTTTTTTTAGTATATTTTCTGTCCATAAATCGGGTTGCGAACGCGGGCCAAAGGCATCAAAATAAATGATATCAAAAGAATTTTCATCTTCAATTTCAGAAAAAAATTGTCGCCTTTTCGTTAAATGAAAATAGGAGTTCATCTGCGAAGCATGTTCCCAATCGCATTGATGGAATTTCAGAAAATCATTTTCTTCAATTTTTAAAAGTTGGGAGTAATTCAATTTTTTTGCTTCTGAAAGTAAAATAGGATAAGCTTCAACACCAACATAGTTTATGAAAATCTTTTCACTTTCAGCTTCAAGGCAAGTGAGCAAAGAATTCAGCCCCGTTCCAAAACCAATTTCAAGAATAGAAACCGGTTTTTGGGGGTTATTTAAAATAAAATGTTGAAGCCCGGTTTGTATAAAAACATGCCGGGCTTCAACAATTGCTCCGTGTTTGGAGTGATACTGCTCGTCCCATTCCGGAAGGTGGATGGTGAATGATCCATCGCCGGTTTTGAGAAAAACACGTTTCACGTATTATTGATTTTCTTTAGCGGGAATAAGAACCCCGGTAGATAAAAATGTAAGCGTTTTTTTGGGCTCAGTAATGGCCGCAATGGCTTCAGGGGTTTCGCCCGCATCTTCGGCAAAATGACGTTGGTCCTCTACACTGGTTTCTTCGTAATAAGCTTTGCCTTTCATAATTACATTTTGCCCCGCAATATCTTTAGGCATAAAAAAAGCATAGTCCTTAAATTTCACCATGGCTTCTTCCCCGGCAATATCCACGGTCATCCAGCAGCCTTTTTTCTGACAAACATCTTTCACCATTACGTTCAGTTTCACATCCAAGGTGTCGCTGACATTCATTTTTTTTAATTTTTCAATGATTTCGCTGTTAGGCGAAATCTCGTCATCGGTTATTTTATCACCAAATGATTGATAGTTCATGGCCACTTCCTCCGTTTCGACTTCTTGAATTTTATCGGTATTTTCATTTTTACAACTAGCCGCTAATAGAGATAAAACAAGAACAAATAGTAGATTTTTCATGATAATGTCTTTATAATTAATGATTACTAATAAGTTACAATTTTAAGGCTTTTTTACCTTATTAATGGCCTAAATTTTACCTATTTTTGCAAAATAAACTTTCACTTCATGAGCATTTCCGCATCAAAAGAATTAACCATTCAAAAAATAGGAGCCTCAAAAATTAAAGATGTAGACTTTGACAATCTTGTCTTCGGCCACACCTTTACGGATCATATGTTTGAATGCGATTACAAAGATGGTGCGTGGCAAAATCCTACCATAAAACCCTATGGTCCCTTGCTAATTTCGCCCGCTGCAAAGGTTTTTCATTACGGCCAAGCAGTGTTTGAGGGAATGAAAGCTTATAAGGACGGCGAAGGTAAAGTTTGGCTTTTCCGCCCGGAAGAAAATTTTAACAGGATCAACAAATCCTCCAAACGGATGGCCATCCCTGAATTCCCAAAGGAATTTTTCTTTAACGGCTTATTGGAATTATTGAAAATGGACAAGGAATGGGTTAAACCCGGCGATGGCAATTCGTTGTACATTCGGCCTTTTGTGATGGCAACCCAAACTGGCGTTGCAGCTTCACCATCCACCGAATATAAATTCATGATTTTGCTTTCGCCCGCACAGGCCTATTATACGGGCGATGTAAAAGTGGTGATAGCGGAAGAATACAGCCGCTCTGCCAATGGCGGAGTGGGTTTTGTGAAGGCCGCCGGAAACTACGGCGCCCAGTTTTATCCAACCAACCTGGCTCGGGAAAAAGGGTTTCAACAAGTAATTTGGACAGATGCTACCTCACACGAATATCTTGAGGAAGCCGGAACGATGAATGTTTTTTTTAGGGTAAACGACACCCTGCTCACCGCTCCCATCAGCGACAGGATTTTGGATGGCGTTACCCGAAAAAGCGTAATTGCCCTTGCAAAACGTAATAATATAAATGTAGAGGAAAGACGTGTCTTGGTTTCAGAAATTGTGGAGGCTTCGAAAAACAATACTTTAAAAGAAATTTTTGGTGCAGGAACTGCGGCAGTAATTAGCCCGGTAAAAGCTTTCAGTTTTAAGGAAGAAATTTTTGAACTGCCCGATAATAAAGAAGGTTTTGCTATTAAAGTGAAAAAACAATTAATGGATATTCAATACAACCGTGCGGAAGATCCGTTTGGGTGGAGGTTTCCGGTTGTTTAAATTTAAGGTCAAAATTTCAACCTGAGCGCAGTCGAAGGACAGTTGAAGGGACCAAACCCAAGTTTTATTCATCAACCCTTTCAAATATCTCCGCCCCGCCTTCATCCGCAACTGGTGGGTCTTGGGTCAAAGTCAACTTGTTTCCACTGACGCTCACGGCATATTTTATACTGGCAATTATCTGGGGGTATGAGGCAGGACAGTCTACTATTGCAACTTCTATCCTATCCAAATCATCGAAATCGTAAGTGCCGCTACAGTCAAATTCCCCAACTGCCGTTAGCGAACCATTGTTTTTAAAAGTGTAGGTGTAGCCATTTTCAACCGTAATGAAATAATAGGGGCCACCATCACTTACCATGCTTTCCACATGCTTCCATTTGCCAATGACCTCGCTATCTTGTGCTTTGCCATCATCGTTGCCACTACAACCGTGCAGCAATATCAATATGCTTAACAATAAAACCATTTTCTTCATTTCTTTAGTTTTTAATGATTATTCTGTGAACTTCAATATTTTTTTCAGTTATAAATTTTAAAAAATAGATATCTTCATTAAGATTTGAAACATCTAATTCCAAAAGGTTGCCCGTTTTTTTATTTTTAACAATAACGCCATATTTGTCATAAAGGACTAAACTTGTTATGTTATTTGCTGAAACCATAGTTTCTATATTTCCTTCAAGGCTGCTATTTCTATTTTTCACAATAGTAATTTTAGAAAAAGCCGGGTTGGGGGTTATGATAAAATTAGTTTGCTCCGGCATTTTCGGATCACCACCACCTCCCGCTTGTGCAGTAACATAAAAAGAGACCATATCTGACACACCACAATCATTAGTGGCCACAACAGTAATATAACCATTTTGACCCGCAAATAAAGGCTTTCCCCAAGCAATAGGCCCGGACACATAGGGATTGTAATCCCAACCTTGTGGAAAAGTCCAGTCATACTCGGACTCATCGGTATGATTTATAACTTCATAAATCGCGGTGTGCGATGGGGCCACTATCAAGGGGCCATCCACCAATGGTTCTGCAGGTTTGCCCATACGTATTTCCTTATGAAGGGAATTTGTTGGTAGCATCGCCGTAATGCTTACTGTTATTCCATTTGCAGGTATGTTAATTGCAGATAAAGTAATACTAGTATTAGAAGAAGTATTTACCTGAAAATAATTAGAGGGCACTTGCCATGTTACGGCAGTTCCCGAAATCATATTTTGAATAGTATAAGTTTTTGGAGTTGTATCGCAAATAATATCCGGTCCCACTATTTTTGTTATGGAACATTGATTGCTCCGAACTTGTTGAAGAATCGGGGAACTAATCAATGCAGCCCGCATGCGCGTGCCTTGCCCCAATGTAAAATTATCACGACAACTTCCCCCATAAGACATAATATTTGTAACATCTGGATTATATCCTCCACCCCCAGTATATACACAATTGGAATTAATATTTCCTAATAAATTGGGATCTGCAGGAGTATCGCAAATAAAATCCCCACAGGTTAAACAATTGGAACCATTTATATTTTCTGGACAACTTGGTGCCGTGCTTTGATGGGTATGCCATAAATTCAAGCAATGACCCACTTCGTGGGGAGAAGTTAAGGTTAATGCATTACTATTAATAACAACAAGGCTATTGCTCAAAATACCATCAGCCCTACCCCCCCAAGGGCCATAATTTACCAAATAAAAATTTATGGCATTGGGAACATTGTTTATTTGAACAAGAGCATCAAATTCTGGGTCACTATCAATATTATAATAAGTAGTATTATTGATATAATCTATTCCTGCATTCCGAATATAGATATTATGAGGATTGAAATAATCATTGAGTAAATTAACAATTCCCAATATATTTGCTATATTATAACCTCCGCTTCCATTTGTGTTTCTTACGATATGAAATGATACATCTATGCAAACAGGATAATTATTATCTATTAATGTTTTTCCACTAATTTCAAAATGTTGTGGCGTGGAGTCAGTTCTAGTTCCACATTCCTGACCTACCAAAAAATATGATTGGAAAAAAAGGGAAAATAAAAAAATAATTTTTACTCTCATAATTATTTCGGTTAGTGTAAAGTATCTCAAAAATAATTAAAAATCTCCACCCTTTCATTACAAAGTTTAGTTCCTAAAATCATCGCCATGAAATATCCTTAAAATATCCGGCTTGAAATAATTCGGCCCTTTTAGCACTTTCCCGTCTTCCCTATAAATTGGCTTTCCGTCTCCGCCCAGTTTGCTCATATTGCTTCTTTGGATTTCGTTGAAAACTGCTTCAATTTTATATTGCAAACCGTGCTCTATTATTGTCCCGCATAAAATATAGAGCATATCGCCCAAGGCATCGGCGACTTCCACCAAGTCGTTATTGTTTGCCGCTTCCAAATATTCTTCATTTTCCTCCCGCATCAGTTTATAACGCAAAAGGTTTTTGGGTTTCCCTAAATCGGCAATGGGACTTTGGTTTATTCCCAAGCCAAAAGCTTCGTGGAATTCTTGTACAGCAGCTATTTTACCCTTCATAAGTTAATGCTAAGTTGTAATTTTACAAACGTAAAACTACAATATTATGTTCAGTACCGGCCAGCTTGTTTTTGCCATTTTATTCTTTGTTGCCTTCGTGACTGTTTTGATTTTCAGTTACCGAAAGGATAAAAATTTACATAAAAAATATTATAAAGGAAGTTTTTGGATCTTGATTGGTTTTATTGTTTTTGTACTGCTGCTTTTGGCTATTAAGACATATTTGAAGGATTGATCAATTTCATATTATCCCCCTTTTATTAAATTTTATATATTAGAAATATATACTCTTTAATGGGTATGTTTTTTAAAGAAATGATATATTATATTCGTTTAAATTAAAACCTTCTAAATTATGAAAATATCAGGCACAGTACATTTTAACGAAGCATCCAGTGATCGGCATCAATTTATTTATGGCAGTTTGTTCAATGGTAATTTTGTTTCATTATATGGGAAATTCACAATAGAAAATGGAAAGCTTAAAGCATTATCTATTTTATGCCATGATTATTCTAAAAATAATTATCTCATAAACGACGCCTTTTTAGAACCAAGCTATAATGAGAGAAGCGGAGATGAAGTTGTTTTGGATGAAGTTGCAACTAAAATTAATTGTATAACTTTAAAAGTGGATTTGGTTAAAAATTCGGGCGTACCTGTTTTCAGGGTCCCAACCAATGATATTGCAATTCCAAATGATAGCTACTTTGAAGTTCGTAGAAAAGATGATCAGTGGGGGGGAATTACAGAAGAAAATTTAAAATTTTTAACTGAATGTGTTGAAATTAAAAGCGATAAAAAAGGATTGGCATCTCCCGGAAAAATATGCCCGCGTGCCTATAGTAAAATAATATTGTAGCGTGTGAAATATAAAAAATTTCTGCTCATTTATTTTTTTTCCATTTGCCTGTTTATGGGTCAATCCACTATTCAAGCGCAGGATGACTTGCCTGTTTCAGAGTATTTACAAGCATTGTTGGATTTGGAATACCAAAAAGCTATCCAATTAACAACGAAATCTAATGAAGATTTATTTAATAAGCAGGCACGTTCATTAAGTAAAATTTTATTTAAATCTGGGCAGCTATCACACCGCCAATTGCCAATTATAAAGTCGGGAAACCAAAAAGAGACCCAGATATTAAATTTATTGCAAAAGGGATATTACAATTTATATTATACCCCAAATGAGCCAGAAACCCTAAAATATTTTTTTGAAGCGAATGAAATTTCCAAAACAATAGATAACCAAAGCTTAAAAAAAATCACACTTTTAGCTATTTTGGAATTCTATCATTTTGAATATGCGCAAACACATTCCCGGTACAATAAATATTTGAAAGAATTTGAATCTCTCGCAAAAACACCCATCGAAAAATGTTGGGCACAGTTATATAAACTTTATTTTTTGTATCAAAGTTTGCAGGAATCTGATGAGCAAAATATTGACGAAACATTTTTAAAATTGGAAGAAGAACTTTCCCAACTTCCGAAAAACCATACTTTTTTTGCCCTTTACAATTCCATAAAAGCGGTACAATTTGAATATAAAGATAATTTAGATGAAGCTTTAGAAAAACATAGGCTTGTTATTGAATCTTCAAAAAATAAACCCTTTTTAAACTATCTTACTTTTAGGTCCTACATTCGGATTTCTGAAATATATTTTAAAAAGAAAGAATATAATAAAGGTCTTGAAGCCATAGAAAATGCCGAACATTTTACGGACAAATCGAACTGTTTGAAAGACAATATTTATATCAATAAATTTAGTTCCAAGCATCATCAGGCATTAGGAAACTATGAAAAAGCCTATAAACTTTTGAATAATTCCGTTGTTGAACAATATGAATTGGACTATAAAGACAATAGCATCCAGAATTCCTCCTTAGAAATTGAGCTACAAACTGCCGAAAAGGAAAAACAAATTCTCATTGAAAAAGAAAAAAAACAACAGAACCGAAATATTGCGCTAGGATTGGGAGGAGGATTGATAACCGTTTCCATTATTGGTTTTTTACTCTACAAAAACACAAAGAAAAAACAACGTATTGCCGAACAGGAAAAAGAACTTGAAATCCAGAAAAAGGAAAAACTTTTAAAAGATCAAGAGCTAAATACAATAGACGCCATGATTGCAGGTCAGGAAAAAGAAAGACAACGTCTCGCCAGCGACTTGCACGACAGCGTTGGCGCAACTTTGGCAACTGCCAAATTACAATTTTCATATTTGCAAAAACATAAAGACCAACTGGAAACAATGGACGATTTGTTCCAAAAAACAAGTAAATTATTGGATGATGCTTACAATGAAGTTCGTACCATGGCCCACATAAAAAACAGCGGGGTAATAGCCAAAAACGGGTTGTTACCAGCCGTGCAGAAATTAGCTAAAAATGCTTCTAATGTAAATAACCTAATGATTGAAGTACAGGATTTTGGCCTTACCGGAAGATTGGAAAATACATTGGAAATAGCCATTTTCAGAGTTGTTCAGGAATTAATTACCAACATTATAAAACACGCCAAAGCAAGTGAAGCCAGTATTTCCATAACCCAGCACAAAGATTCCTTGAGCATAATAATAGAAGACAACGGCATAGGTTTCAATCCAAAAAAAATTATTAAAAATGAGGGGATGGGACTCACAAGTATAGAAAAACGAGTTGAGCATTTGGAAGGAACCATGGAAGTGGACAGCACTCCGGGAAAAGGAACTTCCGTATTAATAGATATACCGATATGATAACAGTAGCCATAGCCGAAGACCATCAATCGTTGATTGACGGAATAGACCTCTTGCTGAAATATGAAACCGATATCGAAATAGTGGGTATGGCAAATGATGGGGAAGATTTATTGGAAATAGTAAAGAAAAAACAGCCTCAAGTTGTGCTTACCGATATAAAAATGCCCAAAATTGATGGCATAGCGGCAACAAAGCTCATTTTAAAAGATTTTCCCAACACTAAAATTATAGCCTTTACGATGTTCGACCAAGAAGAGGCAGTATCACAGATGATTGCTTCTGGGGCATCGGGCTATTTGCTAAAAAACTCCCCGCTGGAAGAGGTATTAAACGCCATACGGAGCGTTGCTGGCGGAAATACCTTTTTTGATGCTGCAATAGATATGTCATTTTTAAATGAAGCTTCAAAAACTTCAACAAAAAAACCAATTCTAAGTAAGAGTGAACGAGGAATTTTAAACTTGATTGGTGAAGGAAAGTCTACCAGCGAAATAGCGAATATTCGGTTTACCGCAGTTTCCACAGTGGAAAAACACCGTCAAAATATGATAACTAAATTGGGCCTTACTGGCAAAGGGGAATTGCTTCGCTATGCATTGGAACGTAAATACGATTTTTAAATAAACCCTTCATCTCCAGTTTTAAAAATACCCTGTATCGGGTATTTTTTTGTGTCCCGAGCTAGCCTATTTTTGAAAAGAACAAAGATTGGGGAGTTTTTGTTCTGTTAAAGGGCTACGAAAATATTACGTAGCCTTTTTTTATTAAAAATAAATAGTTAAGAAAGTCTTATTCAATAATTTAATAGGTGCTGAACACCATCTCCCTTAGAAAAATACTCTTCACCGAGTATTTTTTTTTGCCCAACCCCCACATACTTTTGGAAAACAATTAATCCTTAAAACCAATAATTATGAAAAAATTAAAACTCTTAGTACCCTTATTCTTACTTTTTACATTTGTTTTTATTTCCTGTGAAGAGGAACCTGAAAATGATGAATCACGTGAACCTTCCACCGTATATCTACAAAGATCCATTCAAGGTTTATTTAAAATTAATGGACAGGATATTGCATTAATTGAAAATAGCTCAACAAACAATTCAGCAGTAGATTATTTTGAGGTTGAAGATTTGCCAAACGGGAATGTTTTTTCAATAGACATAAGTATGTTTGTTCCAACAGATGAAACAGTAAGCATTATTGCAGATGTAGAAACAGCAACCATAGAACTCTTAAATGGCAGTTCTGTTCCAGTTTCATATGCAGGCGGCAGTATTGGTGAAGCTGCCGATTTTCTGGGTAATGGTGTAATTATGCAAAAATTTACGTTCAATTTTATATATCCAGTGGAAGCACCACCCATAAACGCAAGCAATCTATTTGGTTTCAACTTTCAATTTTCTTTTGAATATAAAGACAACCTTACTGGTGATATTTTAAACAATAAACTTTTTGATAGTTTTATTGAAGTAAGAGGCACTGGTGGTGGCGGTGGCGGCTCTGCACAAGGTGACATTATTTTTTGGGTAAATCAAGATTTTGGTTGCGGACCAATAAGTGTAACTGTAACTGGTGTAGGCAATACTACAATAACAGGTTTTTACGGTTCTGCTCCATCATGTACTGATACTGGAGCAGGGGGTAATTTTGACGATTTGCCAACTGGTAACTATTCTTTTTCAGCGGCATGTACTAATATTACGTGGAGTGGTAATTTTACAATTTCTGAAAATCAATGTCTCAGGTTTCAGCTTAACTAGGGTATTAGCCAAATCAATTTTAATGCCCAATAAAAACCTCTTTGAGTATATTTCAAAGAGGTTTTACTTATTTATTGATATATTAAATCTAATTTTTTACCGGCAAATTGCTGTAATTTTTTGAATAGTACATCATCTGTTCCGCAAAAGTATCGGCCTGTTCAATACTGAAACTTTCAATCTCGCCTTCGTCATTCATTTTTGGAACAATCATAGGGTTTACAAAACCGCTATAAGGAGCAGAAGTAAACTG
>JBBQKI010000028.1:0-30146 GCA_038326725.1 Flavobacteriales bacterium | reverse complement strand
ACTTAAGTCTTAAGGATGGAAAAGTAATTTTAACTGATGCAAACCATGGAACCTCTACTGTAGTTATTGCGGATGTCGCAGCTTCAAATGGTGTGATTCATGCCATTGACACTGTTGTTATGCCTAAATAATAGAATCATTATTTAAAAAAATTGAAAGATCATCTTAACAGATGATCTTTTTTTTTTGCGTCTACTCGTTGTAATTCATTGTTTTTCAGAAAACTCAAAATGGCCAATTATCAATAGCTTCAAGGGTATTTTTGAAGTTGGATTAGGGAATGGTTTTAATTACGGGGAATTTCGAATTGAGAAAATATCTAAAATAAAATAAATTTTATGAATTAGAATGACAGTAACCTGTATTACTGCTATTTGGTTTTAAATAGTACCAAATCACTGTTTAATCTTAAACTTTTATTATAAAGGACCTTATTCGGTGTCAGTAAATTTCCGTGTCGTTTAAAGCCTTGTATGTGCTAAAAATATAACAAACTGATTATCGTACCTCTTGCTTCGATTAAATCAAAGTTCAATTTCTGAAAAGAAATTGGGCTTTTGTTTTTTAGGAACATTGAAAACCAATAGTTTTCAAAAGTAGATAAAAAACAAAAGGCCAAAAACTGTATTGCAGACTGGAGCTTTATTGTAAAGTGTGGAGATGAAGGGAACATGAAATAATCCTCTTTCTCCGCACCATGCAATGCTTCACACCCGAAAGGTGGGACATTTTTGTTTTATGACATTTAGATAGAACGTTTTGTTGCAGGGATCAAATGGGTATTCAATTTGTGATAAAACCTCAAAGGTTTTTAAAAATCCCTGAAATTGGTTGTGCATATTATCGTTTTTCAGCTTCTAATCTTTGGATATATTCTTTCATCTCGGCAATTTCCCTAACCTGCGCTTCAATAATTTCATCTGCCAACTTTCTCACTTCTGGGTCTTTTAAATCGGCTCTTTTACTCGTTAAAATAGCGATGGAATGATGAGGAATCATTGCCTTCATCCATAAAATATCGCCAATGATTGGGCTTTGGGCCCTAACCAACCCGAGCGCACTTACAAACAGGACTAAACTACCCAATAGTATAGCAATGTTTTTTTTCTTGTTTTGATACATTTTACGCATAAAGAACCACATAATTACTGCCATAGCTGCTATGCCCAAACAGGACATATAAAACCTTGTAAGGCTAAAATAGACGTGGTCTATTTCATAGGTGTTCAAATACATTGTGATATACATTGCCACAAAAGATGCTGCAAGCATCAAAATGAATTTTGTGTAATTATTGTTTTTTGAATGTTGATTTGAATGTTCCATTTTCTAATATTTTAGAGTTTAAATATTAACATTTTTTAAGCGCAATGAGTTTATTTTAATTCGTTAAATACTGGATAATAATGGGTTGCTTAATGCATTTTCGTCCACGTGAAATTTCAATTACAGTAAATTTTTGGATTTGATTGCATTTAATAAACTGAATATAACAAAACATACCCAAGACGGAAATACCGCTGGGCTTAATCCCAATAGTTATCGGGATACTGTCAAAGAATCAAATTAAGAAGGTCTGGTGCAGCACTTGCAAATCCCGTACAAAAAAGGGAGGCGGATATTCCACGAAAGGGACTTTTGTAAATTCGGTTCCTTCAAAAAGATTAATATTATAGTATATGAAAACAGCAATAAAAATTTGTTGATCAAAGGAACTTTTATCGAAACTTAAGTGAAGTTCGTCCTGGCCTTTAATTGTTTCGCTTTCCTCACTGCAACAATTCTTTTTGGTAATAGAACAATCTGAACATTGAAGCGATGTGTCCGTTTGGTTATCAGATTCCATCCCGCAGGTTTTCAATTTTGAAAAAATTGCTGAGTACACCAATGTTTCACCACAAAAGTGCATATTGATTGTAAATGACACTGTAAAAAAATAGTACTACAAGTGCCATTAAAAAGGAAAGTGCTTTGTGAAATGCTTTTTTCATTAACTACTAAATTATGAAATTTAATAGCATTTAATCTGTTTTTAACATTTTGTCTTAAATCAATTAATGTTTATTTCCAACTTAAATGCCTTTCCGTTACTTTTACGGGATAAAGCTTTGAATAAAAATGACAAATAGTATTGGGCAATTAAAATGGCGCTATGCCACCAAAAAGTTCGACCCTTCCAGAATCCTTTCAGTGGAAAAATTGGAGGTTTTAAAGGAAGCCTTTAACCTTACTGCTACATCATTTGGTCTGCAACCTTTGAAATTGGTGGTGATAAAGGATGCGGCAAAAAAGCAACAGCTAGTTCCTTTTACCAACAACCAGCAGCAGGTGAAGGACGCATCGCACGTTTTGGTACTTTGTACCGAAGCGGAAATGGATGCCGATTTTATAAAAAACCATTTCAAGCGGGTAGAAAAAACCCGTGCCACGGCCCGCAAAGTTTTGGAACCTTTTGAAACATTTTTAGTGAACTCTTTTTCCGAAAAAGATAGTAGCACTATTGAAAATTGGAAAACCAACCAAGCCTATCTTGCCTTGGGGAATTTGCTGACCGTTTGTGCTTTTGAGGAAATAGACAGTTGCCCCATCGAAGGATTTGAACCTGAAAAATATGATGAAATCCTTAAATTGAAAGAAATAGGCCTGAAGTCTGTTTTAATACTGGCGGTGGGCTATCGGGACGAAATTGATTTTTTCATTTCCCTTAAAAAAGTACGACGGGGCGTGGAAGAGGTGGTGATTGAAATGTAGGGGACAGTACTGAGAATTGAGTATTTAGAATTGAGAAAAGTGAAAAGAGAGTAAAATTTAGTTTTAATTTTGAACCATCAACCATCAACCATCAACCATCAACTAACAACTAAAATATATGCCCGGATTTGAGATTTTTGGCGCGGAAGAGCGCAAACAGGTAAACGAGGTTCTAGAATCCGGAATATTGATGCGTTATGGATTTGACGGCCTCCGCAACGAACATTGGAAAGCAAAAGAATTTGAAATTGCTTTTGCGGAAAGGATGCAAGCCCAGCATTGCCTTTTGGTTTCAAGCGGAACATCTGCGCTCACCATAGCTTTGGCCGCCGTTGGAGTAGGGGCGGGCGATGAAGTCATCATTCCGACATTTACTTTCGTTGCAAGTTTTGAGGCCATCATGATGTTGGGCGCTGTCCCTGTTTTCGTGGATATTGACGATACGCTAACACTCGATCCAAAAGCAGTTGAAGCTGCCATCTCTTCCAAAACACGTTGCGTTATGCCCGTTCACATGTGCGGTTCCATGGCAGATTTAGGGGCTTTGAAGGATATATGCGAAAAGTATAAACTGCTTTTAATTGAAGATGCCTGCCAAGCCATCGGTGCTACTTACAAGGGAAAACCCGTGGGCAGTTACGGCGATCTCGGGTGTTTTTCTTTCGATTTTGTAAAAACCATAACCTGCGGTGAAGGTGGGGGAATTATTTCCAATTCTGAAAAATATAATATAAATGCTTCGCAATATCAGGATCATGGCCATGACCACATCGGGAGTGATCGAGGGAAGGAAACCCACCCGCATTTAGGGTACAACTTCCGGATTTCCGAACTTCATGCCGCGGTAGGTTTGGCGCAACTGGACAAACTGGACGGAATATTGAATTGTCAAAAGGAAAATTACACCATTATCCGTCAAGCTTTGGAAACCGTTGAAGAGATTACTTTTCGGCGTGTCCCGGCGGGAGGGGAAGAAAATTATTCATTCCTTAATTTCTTTATGCCCAATGAAACTTTGGCAATAAAAGCGCACCAAGCTTTAACCGAAGCGGGGATTGACGGCTGTTTTTATTGGTACACAAATAATTGGCACTACATAAAAGGGTGGCAACATTTAAAAGATTTAAAATCTTTGGGAAGGTTGCCTTCAAAGATCAAAACCCGAATGCAGGATTTGAACACTGCTGATTTTTCCAAAAGTGATGCGGTGATGGGAAGAACGATTTCTTTATTGATTAAAATAGGGTGGAAGAATGATTTTGTAAAAAATCGGGCCGAAACAATGAAAAATGTTTTGAAAGAAGTTTTAAAATAAACAGATTTAGGACTATAGACCTGGAATCTATTTTATAAAATCCCTTCACAAAACCAGACTTACGACTAATAGCTCACGTAATCCATAATTTCCAGCCCATAACCAATCATTCCTACGCGTTTGGTTTCGCCACTATTGCTTACCAATCGTATTTTATGGATACCCAAATCGTGTAATATTTGCGCACCTATCCCAAAATCTTTTGCATCCATTGCAATTCTCGGAGCTTTTGCAATTTCTTTTTCGGATTGGGTTTCTTTTAATTCTTTTAAGCGCGACAATAAATTGAAGGACTGGCTTTGCTGATCAATAAAAACGATGACGCCCTTTCCTTCGTTATTGATTACGTTGAACATATCGTCCAGTTTTTGATCGGTGTTATTTGTAAGCGTACCTAAAATATCATTGTTTACCAAAGTGGAATTCACCCGTACCATCACCGGCTCGTTTTCCTTCCAATGGCCTTTGCTTAGGGCTATATGTATTTTGTCATTGGTTGTTTGCTTGTACGCACGTAACCTGAAAGCCCCATATTTGGTTTGAATGTTGAACTCTTCCTTTCTTTCTATCAACGAATCGTGCTCCATGCGGTAGGCCACAAGATCTTCGATGGACACAATTTTCAGGTCGAATTTTTTCGCCACTTTCATTAATTGTGGCAAACGTGCCATGGTGCCGTCTTCGTTTAATATTTCCACTAAAATGCCCACGGGTTTTAATCCGGCCAAACGAGCAAAATCGATAGCTGCCTCCGTGTGCCCCGTTCTTCTTAATACTCCGCCCTCTTTAGCCCGTAAGGGAAAAATATGTCCGGGACGGCCCAAATCGCCCACCTTTGTATTATCATCCACCAAGGCTTTAATGGTTTTTGCACGGTCATGAACCGAAATTCCCGTGGTGCAGCCGTGGCCGATCAAATCCACTGAAACCGTGAACTGCGTATGGTGCAGTACGGTGTTGTTTTCAACCATCATGTTTAAGCTTAGAGCGTCGCAACGCTCTTCGGTGAGCGGGGCACAGATAAGGCCGCGACCATTGGTGGCCATAAAATTTATCATTTCGGGCGAAACCATTTCGGCGGCGGCTATAAAGTCACCTTCATTTTCACGATTTTCATCATCTACCACGATAATGATTTTCCCCTTTTTGATGGAGGCAATGGCTTCTTTAATAGTGTTCAGCTGAACGGAGGTACCGTTGTGGGTGGCAATCATTTTCTATAAAATTTGGAACTGCAAAGATACTCAAACCAGTACTTTTTTATACTAAGCTTTTTTCGATAAGGGAATTCCTATCTTTTTAAACAACCTGCCAATGCGTTGCATAAAAGAATCAATATCAAAAAGACCTTGATCGGTAGTGGCGCGATAGGTCAACCAAACGCCCAGCGGGAGCATAATTGCGGTACTAAACCAAGTGGCGATGAAGGGGTGCATCGTGCCATCCTCGGCACTATTTTTGGCGAAAATCCCGATAAAATGATAGGTTAAAAAAAGCAGGATCGCAATAACCATTGGCAATCCCATACCACCTTTCCGGATGATGGCACCCAAAGGTGCGCCCACAAAAAAGAGGATGATACAGGCTATGGCTAAGGCATATTTTTCGTGAAGTGCTATCTCATTTTTGTTCAGCCGTTTTATGGTATTGGAAAATTCCGACTTTTTTGCTTCAATGGTCTGTGAAGTTCCCTTAGCATTGTTCAAGGCTTGTAGTAGGATTTCTTTTTTACGCGGCGTTTCATAAATATCAAGTATTGAAACCACGGGATCCGTAAGGGTATCTTTAATTTTTTCGGAATTGAACTTTGCCACCCCACTGCGGTAATACATATTATCGGTATAAGCTTTAATATCATTAGAGTAGGTTTTGGACAATGAATCAATCTCCACCCGCAGCTCACTGATTTTGTACATGTTTTGATTGTTTACCTCATTCTCCTTGTCGATATCGACATCGTTAAGAGCGGTTAAATCTATGTTGATGGCATATTCCTCAAAATAGCTTTTGGCGAAAGGTTTTTTCTGTTGTTTTGCAGCGTTTTTTGTTTGGATATCCTCGTAATAATTCCCTTCCTTCAAAATCAAGGAAAGGGTGTTGCTGCCTTCTTCGCTGGCGAGTTCGCCATTGTCGGCTATAATCACGGTGTGGTTCGCATTTGGATTGTTCGCGTTCTTTTTATGGATTACCACATCTTTTAAATATTGGTCCCGGTCGCCGCTTTTTTCTTCAACCTTTATATTGAAAAGGTCGCCAATCTGACTGAACTGCCCTTCCACAATAACCATTGATGGGCTTACCTGGGCCAAGTTTCGGCGAAGGTTTTGCCATTTATATTCGGAATATGGGATTACGTTGTTTGCGAAAAAAAAAGCAACAATAGCCAAGAAAACAATGAAAATGGTAAGGCTACCCATAGCCCTTTGCAGGGAAATGCCTGTGGATTTCATGGCGGCGAATTCATATTTTTCAGCAAAACTACCAAACACCATTAATGAGGTAACCAAAATGGTCAGGGGCAAAACCAAGGGCATCATTTTGGGAAAGAAAAACCATAAAAATTTAAGGATGATACCCACGTTCAGGTCTTTTCCCGCTAATTCGCCTATGTAGAGCCAAATGGCCTGAAGCACAAAAATGAACATTAAAATAATGAAGACGCTGAAAAACGTCTTCAAAAAACTAGTTAATATGTAGCGGTCAAGTATTTTCACGCCAAAAGTGGCTTATAATTTATTGATGTAATACCCATCATTTTTGTATTTTGCCTCATCAAAAACAAAAAGGGTTTTGGAAAGCGGCTCGTTTGTTTTAAAAGAATTTACCATAATGGTGTATTTGGTGCCGCCCGCATCGGTTTGGATAAGCTTGTAAATATGTTTTGTTTGCACATCAATTCCCAAGAGAATATCTTTCATATCGGCCTTCGGGTTTTGAGGAATTAATTTGATGTATTGAATTTTCCTGCCTTTTACGGTTTGTTCAATGTCCATTTTGTAGGTATATCCCTTTTCATAAAACGTAAGCATTTTTGAAGGGGTAATTTGCGCCTCATCCTTTGGATTATAGGTCGATATGGTAACCTCTTCATCTTCGGGCACTATGGAATAAATTTTGGCACCGTCAAAAAGTTGGGTGGTGCCCATCATGTTCAAGACATATTTGTTGCCTTGGAGGGTAACATCGCCACGGGTTTCTTGGTTTATGCCCTTTTTTGGGTTGGTGAGGTTATACTTAAAGTCAATGGCAATATTGTCATAGCTTTTGGCCTTGGCAGATACTTCTTTTAATAGTGTTTTTGCATCCTGCGCTTGAAGCGTAGCGATTGCAAAGAATGTCAAAATTAAAAAGGTTGCTTTTTTCATGTCAATTTTCATTTGTTTCATTTTCAAAAAATCGGTTCAGAGCATCAATTGTGGGGATCATTACTTGTCTTGCCTTGCTGCCCTCAAATGGCCCAACGATTCCGGCGGCCTCCATTTGGTCAATAATTCTTCCGGCACGATTGTATCCCAGTTTTAGTTTTCGCTGTAAAAGGGATGCTGAACCTTGCTGTGCTATTACCAATACTTCTGCAGCTTCGCGGAACATTTTATCCCTTTCGTCTATGCTAATATCAAGAGTTGTGCCACCATCCTCCCCAACGTATTCTGGAAGTAAGTGGGCATTGGGATATGCCTTTTGTGAGCCAATGTATTCCGTAATATCCGCTATTTCCGGCGTGTCCACAAAGGCACATTGCAGGCGGGTAAGGTCGTTCCCTTGGGTGAAAAGCATATCGCCCCGGCCAATAAGCTGGTCCGCCCCGGAACTGTCCAAAATGGTGCGCGAATCTATTTTGCTAGTAACCCTAAAAGCAATTCGTGCCGGGAAATTGGCTTTTATAATTCCCGTTATAACATTTACCGAAGGCCGTTGCGTGGCGATAATCAAATGGATCCCAATGGCCCGGGCCAATTGTGCCAACCTTGCGATTGGGGTTTCCACTTCCTTCCCGGCCGTCATGATGAGGTCGGCAAATTCATCGATCACCAAAACGATATAAGGCAAATAATGATGCCCTTCGTTTGGATTCAGTTTACGGTTTTTGAACTTGGTATTGTATTCTTTAATGTTGCGCACCATTGCATCTTTCAGCAGGTCGTAACGCATGTCCATTTCAATGCAAAGGGAATTCAGTGTATAAACCACTTTTGCTGTGTCGGTAATGATGGCTTCATCGGTATCGGGAAGTTTCGCTAAATAATGCCTTTCAATTTTGTTGAAAAGCGTAAGCTCCACTTTTTTAGGATCTACCAAAACGAACTTTACCTCGGCAGGGTGTTTTTTGTAAAGTAGGGAGGTAAGTATGGCATTTAAACCCACGGATTTTCCCTGTCCGGTGGCACCCGCCATCAATAAATGGGGCATTTTGGCAAGGTCCACCACAAAGGTTTCGTTGCTGATGGTTTTCCCAAAAACAATGGGCAGCTCCATTTCTGCATTTTGGAATTTGGGCGAAGCAATCACCGACCGCATCGAAACAACACGAGGGTTTTTGTTGGGAACTTCAATCCCAATTGTACCGCGGCCTGGAATTGGCGCAATAATCCTTATTCCCAGTGCTGAAAGTGAGAGGGCAATATCGTCCTCCAAATTCTTGATTTTTGAAATACGTACCCCAGCCTCGGGAACTATTTCATAAAGCGTTACAGTAGGCCCAACCGTGGCCTTTATGTTCGCGATGCCAATTTTATAATTGTTCAGGGTTTCAACAATTCGGTTTTTGTTTTCCTCAAGTTCTTCCTGGTTTATTGTGATGCCTGCCCCGGCGGTGTGGTCTTTTAAAAGTTCAATGCTTGGGAATTTATAATTGCCAAGTTCCAGTTTTGGGTCAAATTCTCCAAAATCCTTTACCAAGCGTGCGCTAAGGTTTTCTTCCAAAAGCTCTTCATCCGGCATTTGTTCCACTTCCATTTCCACATCATCTTCATTTTCAGGTTTTAAAATGAATTTTTCAATGATGGGTTCCGGTTTTAAAAGCGGCTCTTTATATTTTTCTTCTGTAACCCCATAATTTGGTTCGGGGTTTTCAAAGCTTTGTGTTAGGTTTTTTTCATCGAAAGCGGGTTTTTTAAAATCGCCATCCTCGGAAACAAAATCGGAAGCGATTTCTTTTTTCGTGCTTTTAAAAGCTGCGGCCACTTTTTCTGGGCTAAGTTTTACACGTATCACCAAATAGACGATGAGCAGAAAAGCCATGACCAAAATAGTGCCCAAAAGCCCCATATAATCCTGCATCCAATCGTTGAGTTCATAACCCACAATACCACTGAAAAGGCTGCCTTCTGAACCAAAAAAACCAAAGAAAACGGAAATCCAAAGCATTACCAAAACACCCCAGAACCAAAACCGCAGAAGCTGCTTTTTGGCATAATCGAAGAAATAATAAATCCCCGTAAGGGTAATGAGCACCGCTAAAATGAAGGCGGAAACACCAACACCGTCATGTATAAAAAAATGCCCCACGTTAGCCCCGAATTGGTTAAGCCAATTTTCAGTTTCCAGCTCACGGCTTGAAATGCCAATTTGACTTTGGTCTGCCTGCCAAGTAAAAAAATAGGAAATGAAGGAGAAGAAAAGCGCTGCGCCCAAGAAAAACAGGAAGCTTCCCAAAAGGATTTTTTGCTGTTTGGAAGGTGCCAAACTAAACTTTTTTCCAGGTTTTGTTGGGGATTTGGAAGGTTCTTTTTTTTTGGTGGCCATTAAAAAGTTGGGTTGACGTTCAGCAAAAATACAAATAGTAAACGGCACAAACCATATAAAATTTTTGAAAAGAAATGGGAAGCTTGAAGGAAGTATTTTGCAAGCTATTATATCTTTTTAAAACTTCGGAAAATAGATAAAACAACCAATAATGATGGCGGCAATGGCGGCAAAGAATACTCCGCCCGCTGCCACATCTTTTATGTAACCAATTTTGTTGTGAAAATCCGGGTGCACAAAGTTTGCAATCTCTTCGGCGGCGGTGTTAAGGCCTTCTATGCTCATCACCAACCCTATGGCAAAAACCTGCATCATCCATTCTAGGGCGGAGATTTCAAAATAAAAACCCGCCGCGGTCATGGCCACGGCAATAAAAGCCTGAACCTGTATGCTTGCTTCGTTCTTCAAAAGCATCCAAGCCCCGGTAGCTGCATATTTGCATCCTTTCAGCCGTTTTCGCAAAAAGGAGATCCACATTATAAAAGGGTTTTTAAAGCTGAAAGATAATCGGGTTCTTCCCCTATGTCCGGTACCTGTTGAGAATAAATAACGGTACCTTCTTCATCCAAGATCAAAACGGCACGGGAGTGCAGGCCGGTAAGCGCACCGGTTGCCATTTCAACCCCATAGGTTTTTCCGAAGTCCCCATTCTTAAAATCGGAAAGATTGATGACACTATTGGTGCCTTCCGAAGCAAAGCGTTTGTGGGCAAATGGTAAATCGCGTGAAATGCAAAGAACTTTGGTGTTTTTAAGCCCGGTTGCTCTTTCATTGAATTTCCTTACCGATGTAGCACAAACATTGGTATCGATGCTCGGAAAAATATTCATGACAACCCGTGAGCCTTTAAAATCGGAAAGGGTTTTCGTAGAAAGATCTTGAGCTGTCAAATTGAAATCGGGAGCTTTTTCGCCCACTGGGGGTAGGGTGCCGAGGGTTTTTATATCATTTCCCCCAAGTTTTATTGTAGACATTTTTCTTGTTTTTTAAGTGGGGATAAAGTTAAAGAAAGGGTTACAGTAATCTTCTAAAAGAGTTCTTAAAGATTTTAATGTTGATTACTTTTACTATTTGGTACTAATTATTTTAGTAGAAGAAACACTATCGTGGAATCCATATTCAGTACCGAAAAGGTACGAAAATGCGTCAATGGGTATCAATCTGAGAAAGGACCTTAAGAAAATCTTGAAAATTGATGGGCGATTGCCACGCTTGTCAACAACTATTGTTTTTGTTATCATTTTCCCGATAGTTTTATCTAAGAACAATTCAAAAAGGAAGTAGTACAGGAAAAAAAGTAAATAATATTCAAGACTACCAATATTGTATTTGTTCGCAAATAGAACTAGAAAAAAAGTCCAAATAGTTGTGATTAGGCTTACATCAATGAGATAGTTGGTTAATCTAATTCCCTTATCAATTTTACACATGAATTCCTAAATTTCTACCTTCTTCATTCCGGCATCTTTCAATTCCCTAATTTTAATTCTGAAAGCTGCGAAAAGTAAGGTCATAAATGGACTCAGCCAGTTGAATATTGCATAGAAAAAATATTCTGCAACCCCAACCCCCAGCACACTGCTTTGGTAGGCTCCACATGTGTTCCATGGAATTAGAGCCGAAGTTACCGTTCCACTATCCTCTAAAGTTCTGGATAAATTTTCTGGAGCTAAACCACGGTCTTCGTATGCTTTTTTAAACATTTTTCCAGGAATAACAATCGCTAAATATTGGTCCGAGGCAATAGCGTTCAATCCCAAACAGCTAATTACAGTACTTGCAAAGAGCCCGAAAATTGTTGTTGCCAACTTAAGCAATTCACGAGTAATTCTTGCTAAGGCTCCAATGCTATCCATAATACCACCAAATATCATGGCGCATATTATAAGAAGAATAGTCCATTGCATTCCTATCATTCCGCCTGCAGAGAAGAGGTCGTTCAATTTTTCATTCTCTGTAACAATGGCCGTATCTGTGAATATTGCACTGGTTATTGCGCTAATATTTGTATCGGAAATTTGGGACAGTACATTGCTTTGAAATATTATGGCGACCAAAGCCGCCGAAATTACACCAACAGCCAAGGCAATCAATGGCTTTGTTTTTAAAAGTATTAAAACAATTACAATAATGGGCACTATAAACAGCCACGGTGTGGTATTAAAAGTATTATCTATAGTAGAAAGTAGGCCGCTTATGTCTGCATCTCCAGTAACTTCCAAAGTAGCACCTATTATTCCAAAAGCTATAAGGGTTATTATAATAGTTGGAACGGTGGTAAATGCCATGTAACGGATATGGGTAAAAAGATCTGTGCCCGCCATTGCAGGTGCGAGGTTTGTGGTATCGCTCAAAGGAGACATTTTATCACCAAAGTAGGCTCCAGATATAACAGCTCCAGCAATCATCCCCGGATTTATCCCCAAGGCTGTTCCTATTCCAACCAAAGCAATGCCCACTGTGGCCGAGGTAGTCCATGAACTTCCGGTAGCTACCGAAATAATTGCGGCAATAACAACGGAAGCCGGAAGGAAAATTTCAGGACTCAATACTTGTAAACCGTAATAAACCATTGCGGGTATTACACCGCTTATCAACCAAGTTCCAGCTAATGCGCCCACCAATAGCAAAATCAATATTGGCACGAATACGCTTTTCAGGTTCTCCCAAATTTCCCTAAGCATGCTCCCAATTGAAACTTTATTGAAAAATCCAATTACAGCAGCTACTAAACCGCCCATTAAAAGTATATATTGATTGGAATATTCTCCAAACCATTCACCATCTTTAAAAAAAATATTGTAAGCCAGCATGGCCATTAATAGTAAAACAGGAATCAAGGCTTCCCAAATGTTTAATTCCTTATTTTCAATAATTCTTTGTTCTTGTATGTCAATCTCAGATAGATTTTTGTCTTCCTGCATTTTGGTTTGGTTTAAAATGTAATGTTACGATTTTAGTTGAAAATGGGCAAATTGGGAATTTCAGAAATGCTAAAGGTTTTATTCTATTGTTTCCAGATCAATCAAAAAAGGCTTTAGGGGCAAATCCTTTTCGTTCCGGAAATTGTTTGAAATCAAAATCTGGTATCGCTGCTTTGGCTTTAAGTCTACCTCAAAAGTCCAGGATTTTCCGTGCAGGGACCAAATCCGTTCGGGGCTAATTTTGGGCATAAAACCCTCCCCGAGGGGGCCAAAGTCAATCCCTGTATTATTTTCATTTAGGGGTTCGGAAAATGTTATTGTAATTTTTGTAAGCCCTGGTTTTACTGTTTTACTGCCATTTTCAAAGGGGGCAATAGCTTCAACGAAAGGCCTTAACCTTTCGTGTTCGTTATATAAGGTTTGAAGGGGTTTTGAAAGGTAACCGGATTCATCCACGAATCTTTCAACTTCGTTTTCATTTGAATAATCCAGTTCTATCATTTTTTTGATGGCTTTGGCTTTGTCCTGCGCATTGTCGTAATATTTTTTTGCCATTCCATAACCCACAGCATATCCCAAATCCCTTTCCCCAAAAATTTTATTGGTGCTCCATAACCAATTATAGGTCCGAGAGGGGATATATATATCCTCTTCAAATTTATCCCTAACCTTTAAATAATTTTTTTCGCTAAAATCAATAGCCGCCAAGTAGGATTTCTTGCCAGTGACCAATGTGGAAATAAATTCCGCAATTCCTTCATAAATACAATATGACAACAAGTTATGCGCCATTTCGCCCTGTTGAGTATGAATATATTCGTGGGTGCACAGAAAAGCAATATCATCAATCGGGTTGTACAAGGTGTTGAATTCTTTAGGGTGTTCGGGAAGTTCACTAATATCAACTATTTTACTGGAAAGTGCAATTTCGCTACCAATCAATACTTTATTTTCATGTGCAGTTCCGTTTGTCCGAAACACACCAATGCCAAAATATATAGTTGATGGTTTTAAATCGGGATATGCTTGGGCTAGCTTCTCAATATCCGCTTCAATTTCAGCATAATAATCCTTGCTTTTTAATGTGTTTGCTTTTATGGAGTTCCAAAATTTGGGATAATTGTTGATCGCGTCCAAAAACTCCTTTTCTGAATAATTACGGGCTTCTATCAAACGTTTTAGACCATCTGTTGCCTTGTCCAAATAAAGCTCTCTCAAGATTTGGCGTTGCAATACAGTGTCTTTGGTGGAAACAATTTTTTCATGGGCAGCCCAAAAATTGTTGATGTCGGTAGCTATAAATTCCTGTTTATGGTTTTGGCCCTGCAATAGTGGGGCGAAGGCCAAGGCACAGAAAAGCAAAAACGTTTTCTTCATTTTTCCGGTTAGATGGTTATTATTCAAATATACACAACCCCGATAATTTTAAAAGCATCCCGCTAAATAATAATAGCCCCAACTTTGCAAGCCCGTCCCAATCCTTTAACTTTGCGCTTCCAAATAAAAACAAAAGTTTATGAGCAAATATGACGTTGCCATTATTGGTTCCGGCCCCGGAGGTTACGTAGCCGCCATCCGTTGTGCACAACTGGGATTGAAAACCGCGATCATCGAAAAATATAGTACTTTGGGCGGCACCTGCCTTAACGTAGGTTGCATCCCGAGCAAAGCGCTTTTGGACTCTTCCCACCATTACGAAACGGCGATGCACCATTTTGAGGAACACGGGATCGAAATCCCCGGCGACATAAAATTGAATTTTAAGAAAATGATCGAGCGCAAACAATCTGTGGTGGACCAAACCACCAAGGGCATCGATTTTTTGATGAACAAAAACAAGATCGATGTTTTTACCGGGACAGGGGCGTTTAAAGATGCTACGCACATCGTTATTTCCGGAGGGAAAAAAGAAGAAACCATCGAAACAAAAAATATCATCATTGCCACAGGCAGTAAACCTTCAACACTGCCTTTTATAAAAATCGACAAAAAACAAATCATCACTTCCACCGAAGCCCTTTCGCTTAAAGAAATCCCGAAACACTTGATCGTTATTGGCGGCGGCGTTATCGGGCTGGAGCTTGGGCAGGTTTACCGCCGTTTGGGTTCCGAAGTTTCAGTAGTGGAGTTTATGGACCGCATTATCCCCACAATGGATTCTTCGCAAAGCAAGGAATTGACGAAGGTGATGAAAAAACAAGGGGTGAAGTTTTATGTTTCCCACAAAGTTTCTGCCGTTGCGAAAAAAGGAAAGGAAATAACCGTTACCGCCACAGATAAAAATCAAACCGAAGTTACCTTCAATGGCGATTATTGCTTGGTTTCGGTGGGACGAAAACCTTTTACTGAAGGTTTATATGCCGAAAAGGGGGGAGTGAAAATCACTGAACGCGGAATGATTGAAGTAAACGACCATTTGCAGACCAACGTAAAAAACATTTACGCCATTGGCGACGTTGTGCGTGGGGCGATGTTGGCCCACAAAGCAGAAGAGGAAGGCGTTTTTGTTGCAGAAACAATTGCTGGGCAAAAACCGCATATCAATTATAACCTAATTCCCGGCGTGGTTTATACCTGGCCGGAAGTGGCCTCGGTCGGGAAAACCGAAGAGCAATTAATTGCTGAAAAAATTGAATATAAATCCGGGCAGTTCCCGATGCGGGCCTTGGGCCGTTCGCGAGCTAGTGGCGATACCGATGGTTTTGTAAAAATACTAGCCGATAAAAAAACCGATGAGGTTTTGGGGGTCCACATGGTGGGTGCCCGTGTTGCCGATCTTATTGCAGAGGCCGTAACTGCTATGGAATTTCGTGCCAGTGCTGAAGACATTGCCCGGATGAGCCATGCGCATCCAACTTATGCAGAAGCCGTCAAGGAAGCAGCACTTGCTGCGACCGAGGACAGGGCGTTGCATATTTAAAATTTTTTGTAAAAAGAAAGAGCCGGTAATTTTCCGGCTCTTTTTGTTTTTAATAAAACCTGTCTTTATTTAAACACGTTTACTTTCCAGGTATTGCTGGTGGGATCTATCGCAGCTCCTCCAATAGTTGCAACACGGATTGTTACCGTATTAGCGGCATTTACAAAACAATTCCAAGATAAACCTGCCACAATTGTAGTGCTTGGGCCACAGGAGCAGGTATCTCCAACTGCAGCTCCAGTCACTGCAATAGTAAAATCAGTTGAATTATTAGCGGGAATTGAAGCTAAATCTATTGTTCTCGTGTTTGAATAATTCAACAAAACAGTTCGTCTAACTGTAGTAGTGGGGGTAAAATATAAATTAGTTCCATCATATTCCATCGCTCCAGTTTCCGGCGTGTTTAAATTTGTGCCACTTGTAAATTTTAAAGGGGCAGATCCCGCAATAGCCGTACCCGCCCTTACATGCATGGTTGCGGTGGGGTTTGGCTGGCTAAAGCCAACGTTTCCGGTACTTCTTACGGACAAACGTTCCTGAAACATAGTAGATCCGGATGGGGTAGTGCTAATCACGAATTTGGAAGGGGCACTGCCCGGGGTGGCCACGCCATCCATATAGAAACGGAACCCGCCGGTTTCAACAATCCCGTTGCTATCGTGGGTTTTTACTATAAATGATCCAATTTCGCCATTAGCGGCCAATGCAGTCGGGTTTTCCAATGTTCCGCCAGTATTATAAAGAATGTAATTTGGAGGGTTGGTATTGGCACTGGTTATTTGGAAATCATTATCGCCAGGGCCCCTAAACTCAAACCTTTCAATTGGGTCGCTGGTACCAAAACCAATCCGGCCATCATCGGTGATTACCATATCGGTGCCGGTCAATTTTGCCCGTGTGGCATAAATAAGCAAGTCGCCCCCAGCATTCGTTCCGGCCTTCCATTCCTCCGAACCAATGGAAATCCAACGGTTTTCTGGGGCATCCCAATAATAGAAGCCTTTGTCTGAAGTGCCTATGGAGGTGGTCAGGAAAATCATCATCCCGTTTTGGTCGGCTCCCGGATTTACAGCAGGAAACGAATTCAGGCGCGGGATTAAAATCCCATCCAAATTTGAAGGTGAAGAACTATTGGAAGCTTGAATGTCCAACGCACTTTTGGGTGCGGTTGTGTTAATGCCAACTTGTGCCAATGATGGCAAATAAAGGCAAATGGAAAATAGCGCAAAAAGCGTAAGAGTAATTTTTTTCATAAGTAGGTGATAATTTGGGGTTATCAGGCGGCGAAAGTATATAATACTTTTTTAAAATACGTTAAAATGCAATAAGTGGTTTTTATGAGTTTATTGCATATTCAATGCAGCTAAAATAAATACCTTTGAAACATGAAAAAAATAACAGCCTTTGCAGGCAGTAACAGTACCCGTTCCATAAACCACGCCTTGGTTTCTTTTGCGGCAACACAGGTTATAGGCTACGAAGTTAAGCTCATCAAGCTTACCGATTATGACCTACCACTTTTTAGTGAAGATGTGGAGCGCGAACGCGGATATTCGGTGGAATTGAGAATGCTTAATAATATAATTTCAGAATCGGATGCGCTTATTATTTCAGTGAATGAGCATAATGGGATGATTTCTGCCTATTTTAAAAATGTCTTGGATTGGCTTTCCCGCTTGGAATTGAAATTTCTTCAGGACAAAAAAGTCCTTTTGATGAGCACCTCCGATGGCAAGAGGGGAGCGGCTACTGCATTGGAATATACTAAAAACATCATCCCCCGTTTTGGGGGCGAAGTGGTTGAAAGTTTTGCCTTTCCATCTTTTTCCGAGAATTTTTCAAAAGAAACTCAAACCATCACCAACGAAATGCTGCATTTGGGGTTTGTGGACGTGCTTCAAAATTTCCTCCACCAAATTGAGCAATAATGCGGGTTGTAAAGAAATTTCCTTTTGCAATTTCTGATGATTTTAAAACCCGGTTGCTTTTTTGGGCACAACAATTCAATGAAATTGTTTGGCTGGATTCCAATAACCACCAACAAAAATATGGGAATTACAAAGCCATTTTGGCGGTGGATGCCTTTACTTTTTTAAAAACCGGTTTTAAAGACAGTTTTTCAAAACTAGAAAAGAAACAGGTCGAAACCCAAGATTGGCTTTTTGGTTATTTGACGTATGATTTGAAAAATGATATTGAAAAATTGGATTCCGAAAATAGGGACGAACTTCATTTTCCGGATCTTTATTTTTTCCAACCCAAAAAGGTTTTTCTTTTTTCCGAAACTGAAGTTGAAATTCAGTATTTGAATGAATTTCAACATGAAATGAATTTGGATTGGCAACACATTTTAAATTTTAATGTGGGTGAATTTTCTTCTGAAATTGTAAAAATTCCAACAAAAATAAGCCTTCGCACTTCAAAGGATGCTTATTTTGAAAAAGTGGAAATTCTGCTACAGCATCTAAAACGTGGAGATATTTATGAAGCGAATTTTTGCCAAGAATTTTTTTCTGAAAACGTTTCGATATATCCCGCAAAAACTTTTTTTCATTTAAACGAGATTTCCAAAACCCCCTTTGCTGCTTTTTTAAAACTGGAAAATCATTACGCCCTTTGTGCTTCCCCCGAGCGTTATTTAAGAAAAATTGGCAACAACGTGATTTCCCAACCCATAAAAGGTAGCGCAAAACGAGCAAAAGATTTGGATGAAGATTTTAAGATTTCGGAAGCTTTGCGTGTTGATCCGAAAGAACGAAGTGAAAATATCATGATCGTGGATTTGGTACGCAACGATCTTTCCCGTGTTGCGGAAAGAGGGAGCGTGGCGGTGGAAGAGCTTTGCGGAATCTATACTTTCGAACAGATTCATCACATGATTTCCACCATAAAATGTTCGGTTGCACCATCAATTTCTCCGGTTGAAATTTTAAAAAAAACCTTTCCCATGGGTAGCATGACGGGAGCGCCAAAAATTTCGGCCATGCAGATTATTGAAAAACTCGAGGATTTTAAACGTGGGCTTTATAGTGGCAGCATCGGATATTTTTCGCCCAGCGGAGATTTCGATTTCAATGTTGTTATCCGCAGCATTCTTTATAATGAGAAAAAACACCTCAGTTTCTCCGTGGGCAGTGCCATTACAGCAAAATCGATTCCTGAAAAGGAGTATGAAGAATGTTTATTAAAGGCAAAGGCCATGCGTGAAGTTTTGGAGTAATTTTCCAATTTTTTAATTATAGGTTTAAAAACCCATAAAGTATATTTATAGGCTTTATAACCGATAAAGTGTGTTTATAGGCTTTAGAGCCTATAAAGTGTGTTTATAGGTAAATTAACCTATATTTGTGTAAACGAAATGTAGAGATGAAATATATTGTAATCTCCGGGGACGTGCTTTCCTCAACCAGTTTGACAACGGCGGATAGAAATGTGCTTAAGGATTCCCTTCAAAACCTTTTGGACATACTTTCGGAAAAATCAAATATTTACGGACGGATAATAAAAGGCGATTACCTAGAATGCGTAGTACCAAACAGTTCGGACGGTTTGCGAATAGCACTCGCCATTAAATGCTTCGTAAAAACAATTCCGCTGAAGGGGGAATATACTGCCGACAAAAACAGGGTAATGCTTTTCAAAACTTACGGCATCCGGCTCGCGCTGGGCTACGGCGAGTTGCAACAATTTGACCCCAAGGAAGGCCTTGTAGATGGTGAAGCCATTTATCTTTCCGGAAGGGCGATAAGCGGTGCCTCAACCCACGACAAAGAACGCGTAGTAATTAAAAACACACTCTTTTTCGATTCCGCAGATATAGAACTCAACAAAAATTTTGAGGCGCTTTTCGGCTTGCTCGATGTGCTTTTGGCAAAAGCAACCGCTCGGCAATGCGAGGTTTTGTTTCAAAAACTGATGTTCAACAATGAGGAAACCATAGCTTCAAAACTCAAAATCAACCAATCCGTGGTGAATCAACATTCCACCAGTTCGGGATGGAATGCTATTGAAAATGCCGTTTCCTACTTTAACCATTTGCTTAAAAACAAATAACGATGGAATTCAACACTTTTTTATTGTTGCAGGTTTTGGCTCATGTGTTCGCGGATTATTTTTTCCAAACCAATAAATTGGCAAAGAACAAAAACGAAAAAGGGTTTAAAAGCAAGTTTTTAATTTGGCATGGAATCATTGTTTTTGTGTTGGCTTGGCTGTTTTCCTTTCAATGGAATTTTGTCCTTGGCTCTGCCGTAATTGCAGTAACACATTATTTGATTGATGGTTTCAAGCCCAAACTGAACAAGCATAAAACCCTCGGAAACTATTCTTTTTTTTTAGATCAAGGCCTGCACCTTTTGATTATTGTTGGCGTGGTTTTCTTATTTAATGATTTAAAGGGAATAAACTCAATTATTGAATTGCCGTTTTCCTTTAAAACTTGGTTCCTCATCGCCGCGTATTTGTTATGCTTAAAACCGGCAAATGTCTTTATAAAAGAGGTTTTCAACAGTTCAAGAATAATTGTTTCCACCGATAACGAAATGCCCAATGCTGGGAAACTCATTGGGATTTTGGAACGGTTGCTGACGCTGACTTTTATAGTGGTGCAGCAATATGAAGCCGTTGGGTTTTTAATAGCGGCCAAATCCATTTTAAGATATCGTGACGATGAAACCCTTAAAACCGAATACGTTTTGATTGGCACTATGTTGAGTTTCGGCATTGCGGTAATGCTCGGGATTATCGCCAATCTGATTTAAAAAAAAAATTATTAGCCCGGTAACTCACACAAAACCTGTAGCGTAATGCTTCAAAAATTAGAACAACATCTCATCCAAAACCTTTCCTTTTTAAAGGAAAAAAAACTGCTCATCGCTTGCAGCGGCGGCTTGGACAGCGTTGTTTTGACGCATTTATTTCATAAAATGCAGTTTGATATTTCGTTGGCACATTGCAATTTTTCGTTACGCGGAAAGGAAAGTGATGGCGATGAAGCATTCGTAATCCAATTGACGAAAAAACTTTCAATTCCTGTTTTTACGGAGACTTTCGATACAAATTTATATGCCGCCGAGCACAAAATTTCCATCCAAATGGCAGCCCGCGAATTGCGCTATCGCTGGTTTTACAAAATATTGGACAATTTTAAGTTTGATTATTTGCTCACCGCCCACCATTTGGATGACAATTTGGAAACTTTTTTTATCAACCTTTCCCGTGGCACGGGTTTAAAGGGATTGATGGGCATCCCTCAAATTAATGAAAAAACAGTTCGTCCATTACTTGATTTTTCAAAAGATGAAATTTTAAATTATGCCACAGAGAATAAATTGAAATGGCGGGAAGATAGCAGCAATGCCAAGGGCGATTACCTTCGAAACCAATTGAGGTTGGAAGTAATTCCGAAAATCAAGAGTACCAATGAAACCTTCTTGCAAAATTATCAGAAAACGCGTTCGCATTTAAACGCTTCCCAAAACCTGATTGATGATTATTTGACCGTGGTTTTGAAACTTGCCGTTACAGAAGTTGAAAATGCCTACCATTTAAATATTAAAAAACTTCGGGAATTGCCCAATACCGAAGCCTTGTTGTACGAATTGCTTTCCCCTTTCGGATTTTCGGCTTGGGAAGATATTTCAGGACTGATCAACGCACAAAGCGGGAAACAGGTTTTTTCAAAAACGCATCGATTGTTGAAGAATCGGGATTTTTTGATTTTGACGGAAATTCTTTCTGTAAACAGTGAAGAAATCTTCATTTCTGAAAAAATCGGGAGTATGAATTTTCCCATTCCATTAATTTTTGAGACTGTTGGGGAAATTGCGGAAATAAAAAAAAATATCGTTTATCTCGATAAAGATTTACTTTCCTACCCTTTAGTATTGCGGAAATGGAAAGAGGGTGATTCCTTTCAGCCTTTTGGAATGAAGGGAAAAAAGAAGTTGAGCAAATTTTTTAAGGATGAAAAACTTGCATTGAACGAAAAGGAAAATAGTTGGGTGCTATGCAGCAATGATGAAATTGTTTGGGTGGTTGGCTTGCGAGCTGATGAGAATTTCAGAGTAACGGAAAATACTAAGTCGATTTTGCAAATCGCGGTTAAAAAATAAGCCCCCCGATTTTTTAGTTCGGGAGGCTGATAACAAACCTAACTTAGTAGTAAATTTAACAATGCATTTTGGAAATTTTCTATCCCCACAAAAAATATCCGCCGTGCATTATCCACTAATTCTCAAGCAAATATATTGAAAGAACTTTTGCCAAACCATACGTAGTAACACGTAATTTCACCAAACAAAGGATTGTTTTTATACATTGGTTTCATTAATAAATAAAATTTAGATTTACAGTTATGAATTTTTCCTTTAAAAAGATTGGAGTATTAACCAGTGGCGGCGACGCTCCGGGAATGAACGCTGCAATACGGGCCGTAGTTAGGTCCTGTGTTTATTATAAAGTAGATTGCGTTGGAATTTTCAGGGGATACGAAGGATTGATAGAAGGGGATTTTGAAAATTTGGATGCCCGTTCCGTAAAAAACATTATCAATCGGGGGGGGACTTTTTTAAAATCCGCTCGGTCCAAAGAATTTCTTTTAAAGGAGGGCCGATTAAAAGCATATCAAAATTTAAAAGCGGCCAACATCGATGGCTTGGTAGTTATTGGCGGGGACGGGACTTTTGTTGGCGCTTCTATTTTTAACGATGAACATAATTTTCCCGTAATTGGTTTGCCGGGCACCATAGATAATGACATAAACGGCACGGATTATACCATTGGTTACGATACCGCTTTAAATACAGTGGTGGAAGCCATTGATAAAATCCGCGATACGGCAAATTCCCATAACCGTTTGTTTTTGGTGGAAGTGATGGGCCGTAATGCAGGTGATATTGCTTTAAATGCAGGGATTGGTGCAGGGGCGGAGGAAATCCTTATTCCCGAAGAAAATATGGGTAAGGAACGACTTTTAAAATCTTTGAACAGAAGTAAAAAAGCTGGGAAAACATCGAGCATTATTGTGGTTTCAGAGGGTGATAAAAGTGGGAAAAATATTTATGAACTCGCAAAATTTATTGAAGAAAATCTAAATGATTATGAAGTTAGGGTAACAGTTTTAGGACACATTCAAAGGGGCGGAGCGCCAAGTTGTTTCGACCGGGTTTTGGCAAGCCGATTGGGTGTTGGGGCAATTGAAGCCCTTTTGGCAGGCAAAAAGAATGCGATGGTGGGGGTTATTAATAACAAAGTTACTTTAGTTTCTTTTTCCGAAGCAATAAAAGGAGCAAATAAAATTGATGAAGAATTAATCCGAATCGCGGACATTGTGTCCATTTGATAAGAAAATAATTTATGACACTTATAGCCGACGGTGGTTCCACAAAATGCGATTGGGTATTGCTGGATAATGCCGGAAAAATTCTCTTAAAGACTACCACAAAAGGCCTAAACCCTACAGTGGTTCCGCCCGAAGAACTACAACAGCGTATAAAAAAAAATCTCGATTTTGAACCATTTTTTAATGAAATAAAAACTGTCGATTTTTATGGTGCGGGCTGCGGCACGGTAAGCCCGCGAAGCATTTTGCAAAATGCACTTTCCATTTTGTTCCCCAATGCTAAAGTTTCGGTTAAAGAAGATTTAATTGCGGCGGTATATTCCGTTACCACAAAACCAGGCATCGTGTGCATACTCGGCACCGGTTCCAATAGTTGCTATTTTGATGGTGAAAAAATTCATACCCCGATTCCTTCCTTAGGTTATATTGTAATGGACGAGGCCAGCGGCAACTATTTCGGGAAAAAATTATTGAAGGATTATTTTTATAACAAAATGCCAACTGAAATTGCGAAGGCTTTTAAAACTGACTTTAATCTAGACCCGGATTATATTAAAATGAACCTTTATAAAATGCCGAACCCGAACGCATTTTTAGCTTCATTCGCTGAATTTATATTTAATCGGAATAAAATAAACCCTTATTTTTACGGACTTTTAAAAGAGGGAATCCAGGTTTTTACAACAGACAGGATTCTCTGTTATAAAGAGGCAAAATCGGTTCCTGTGCATTTTATCGGCTCCATAGCTCATTTTTCTGAAAAAATAATTAATGAAGTTTTTTTGGGAAATTCACTGGAATTGGGGAAAATTGTCCAAAAACCCATTGAGGGCTTGACCGAATATTACAAAATCAAAATCAAGAATAAAAAATCTTAAATCCCATGATTCTTCCATCGATTAACCCCACCCATACTCAAGCTTGGAAAGAATTGGCGATCCATTTTAAGGAAATGGAATATTTGAAAATGCAGAATTTGTTTTCAGAAGATCCTGAACGGGCGGAAACATTTCAAATTAAGTGGCAGGATTTTTATGTTGATTTTTCAAAAAACCGGATTACTGGAACCACACTTTCTTTATTGCTGAAACTTGCCGAAAATGTAAAATTGAAGGAAGCAATAAACCTGCAATTTTCTGGTAAAAAAATAAACGAAACAGAGGGCAGGGCGGTACTTCACACAGCTTTGCGGGATTTTGAAAGCATGAAGCTCGAAGTAAAGAACAACCTCCAGAAAATGAAGTTTTTTTCCGATGAAATTATATCTGGAAGGCACAAAGGCTTCACCGGAAAACCCATTACAGATGTGGTAAATATCGGGATTGGGGGTAGCCATTTGGGCCCAGAAATGGTTACCGAAGCCCTTGCTTTTTACAAAAACCACCTTAAAATACATTATGTTTCCAACGTGGATGGCGATCATGTAATGGAAACACTCAAAAAATTAAACCCCGAAACCACCCTGTTCATTGTAGTTTCAAAAAGTTTTGGAACCCAGGAAACCCTTGCCAATGCAAATACTATTAAAGATTGGTTTTTACAAAAAGCCGGAAGCGATGCCATTTTAAAACATTTTGCTGCCGTTTCCACAAACGAAAAAGCAGTTGTGGAATTTGGTATTTCCGAAAAGAACATTTTCCCAATGCAAGATTGGGTGGGCGGCAGGTTTTCTTTGTGGGGAAGTGTTGGCCTTGCCATTTGTTGCAGCATCGGTTTTTCAAATTTTGAAAATTTACTAAAGGGCGCATCAGCAATGGACACTCATTTTAAAGAAACCCCTTTTAATAAAAACATACCCGTTATATTGGCTTTGCTTTCGGTTTGGTACAACAATTTTTTTGAATCGGAAAGCGAGGCCGTGGTACCCTATTCGCAATATCTGCACAAATTGGTGCCATACCTGCAACAGGCCGTTATGGAAAGCAACGGCAAAAATGTTGACCGTTCCGGGAAGTCTGTTGAATACCAAACCGGCACGCTGGTTTGGGGAAGCACAGGCAGCAACGCACAGCATGCCTATTTTCAATTGATGCATCAGGGAACAAAATTGATCCCGACAGATTTTATAGGTTTTTCTACGTCATTGCATGGGAATGAACCGCAACACAATATCTTAATGGCTACCATTTTTGCCCAAACGGAAGCTTTGATGCAAGGCACTTATGGGAATAAAGTTGAAGACCCATTTAAGATTTTTGAAGGCAACAAGCCTTCAAACACCATTTTGATAAAAAAACTAACACCAAAAAACCTTGGCAGCCTTATAGCTTTATACGAGCATAAAATTTTTGTACAGGGTATTATTTGGAACATTTTCAGTTATGACCAATGGGGGGTGGAATTGGGGAAAAAATTGGCAAAAAATACTTTGGAAGCCATTGAAACCGGGGATGACGCAAGCATTAAAAACCTTTCCACCAAGAGGTTGCTTAAAATAAAAAGCAAGGGTTAAATGTTTATTTGAAGAATTTCTTGTGGAGATGTACTTTCTCGAAGACTTTAAAAAACATTCGCCATTAGGAAAAGGTTTTTCTATTTTTAAGCATGATTATCCCTAAATTTTTTAAGGCCATTACATTTATTGTTCATGTTGGGGTAAAAGAACTTTCTAAAGATAAAACTGGACCAGGCTTCTTGTTTTTGCAATCAATATGATTTGGTGTCGCCTATTATAATTGAATAAATTTTAGTAAATTCAACCTTTATTGACTCCCCGCATACCCTTTTTCCATGCTAACGAAAGTTTACGGCAGTGCCGTTTTTGGGGTCGATGCCACTACCATTACGGTCGAAGTTAATGTAGATGCCGGGGTTGGCTATCATTTGGTAGGTCTTCCGGACAACGCCATCAAGGAAAGCAATTTCCGTATCGCGGCAGCTTTGCAGAACAATGGCTATAGAATTCCCGGGAAAAAATTGATCTTGAACATGTCGCCCGCCGATCTTCGGAAAGAAGGTTCAGCCTATGATTTGACACTGGCCATGGGGGTACTTGTTGCCACAGAACAAATTCAAGAAATTAATCCTTTGAAAGATTACATTATTATGGGCGAACTTTCGCTCGATGGTGGATTGCAGCCCATTCGTGGGGCGCTTCCCATTTCAATTCAAGCCCAAAAAGAAAATTACAAAGGTTTCATCCTACCGTTGCAAAATGCCAAGGAAGCTGCTATTGTTGAAGGAATCCAGGTTTTTGGAGTGAATAATATAAAAGAAGTCATCGATTTTTTTAATAAAGACGTTCCCTTGGAAGAAACAATCGTGGACATTGAAGCTGAATTTTATGAACACCTCGAAAACCCTGAATTCGATTTTGCCGATGTAAAAGGGCAGGAATCCATAAAACGCTGTATGGAAATTGCAGCGGCAGGAGGTCACAATGTTATTTTGATAGGGCCACCGGGTTCCGGGAAGACCATGCTCGCCAAAAGGTTGCCCAGCATTTTGCCGCCAATCACTCTGCAGGAAAGTTTGGAGACCACCAAAATCCACAGTGTTGCTGGCCGGACTATTGAAAAAGGAGGCATCATGACCACGAGGCCTTTCCGAAGCCCGCACCACACCATCAGTGATGTAGCCTTGGTGGGCGGGGGCACCTTCCCGCAACCTGGGGAAATCTCGTTGGCACACAACGGCGTTTTGTTTTTAGATGAGCTACCGGAATTCAAACGAGGGGTTTTGGAAGTTTTGCGCCAACCATTGGAAGACCGGGAGGTTACCATTTCACGGGCCAAGTTTACTGTTACCTATCCCTCTAGTTTTATGTTGGTGGCCAGCATGAACCCCAGCCCCAGTGGATATTTTAACGATCCCGGCGCGCCCATGACTTCTTCTCCGGCGGAGATGCAACGTTATTTAGGAAAAATTTCCGGCCCTTTATTGGATAGGATCGATATCCATATTGAAGTAACCCCAGTGCCCTTCGAAAAGTTGAGTGAAGAACGAAGGGGCGAGTCCAGCCTCGTGATTCGCGAAAGGGTAACGAAGGCCCGGAGGTTGCAGGCAGCTCGTTTTGCTGAATTTGAAAAAATACATTACAATGCCCAAATGGGGGTGAAACAAATCAGGAAGTTTTGCCGTTTAGACGAAACTTCACTTCAGCTTTTAAAAACCGCGATGGAGCGGTTAAACCTTTCCGCCCGTGCTTATGACCGTATTTTAAAAGTATCGCGCACCATTGCCGATCTTGAGGCCTCGGAAAACATCAATGGAAATCATATTTCGGAAGCCATTCAATACAGAAGTTTGGATAGGGATGGGTGGTTTGGGTGAGTTGGTCTTTAGTCTTTAGTCTTTGGGCTTTAGGCTTTAGTGTTTTCCCGGAGCTTGAATCACAATGTCCACAACCCAAACCCACTTCCGGCCATCTTCGGACTTTTTTCCGTATATTGGACGCTTAAAAAATTTAAAAAAAATGACTTCAAAAAATCAATTTAAGATTACCCTTTTAAGCCTTTTCGCTTTTGCTCTTTTGGCAATTTCCTGCAAAAACAAGGAAGCCGTGGCTCAAGAAGACAGTGCCAATTTTTCAATAGAATTTGAAAAATACGAGCTCGAAAACGGGCTGGATGTAATCCTTCACCAAGATAAAAGCGATCCAATTGTTTCGGTTGCCATTCAGTACGGCGTGGGCTCCAACCGCGAAAAAACGGGGCGTACGGGCTTTGCGCATTTGTTCGAGCACATGCTTTTTCAGGAATCTGAAAACGTGGCGCAGGATCAATTTTTCAAAAAAATTCAGGATGCGGGTGGCACTTTAAACGGGGGAACCTGGAAAGACGGAACCGTTTATTATGAAATAGTTCCAAACAATGCTTTGGAAACCGTACTGTGGATGGAAAGTGACCGGATGGGTTTTTTCATAAATACGTTGACTGAATCGGCTTTTGCCAACCAACAGGAAGTAGTTCAAAATGAGAAAAGGCAACGTGTGGACAACAATCCCTACGGCCACACTGGCTGGGTATTGGACAAAAATATTTACCCGGAAGGGCATCCATACAACTGGCAGGTAATCGGGGAATTGGTTGACCTTCAAAGCGCAACCGTGGCCGATGTTAAAGAATTTTATGATCAATATTACGGGCCCAATAATGCTACATTGGTTTTGGCAGGCGATTTTGAAAAGGGTGATGCCAAAAAACTCATCGAAAAATATTTCGGCGAGATAAAACGTCTGCAGGAAGTGGAACCATTGGCTCCACAACCTGTAATCCTTACCGAAACAAAGCGTTTATACCACGAAGACAATTTCGCAACTGCACCGCAATTGAACATGGTTTGGCCAACTTTAGAGCAATTTACAGAAGATGCTTATGCGCTTGATTTTTTAGGTGAAATTTTATCAAAAGGAAAAAAAGCTCCTTTATACAAAGTTTTGGTGAAGGAAAAAGAATTGACCTCTGCCACCCGTGCGTATAACAGTTCCCAAGAACTTGCGGGAGAATTTCAAATTACAATTACCGCCAACAATGGTAAAAATTTGAAGGATGTAGAAGCTGGGATTTTTGAAGCCTTGAAAATGTTTGAAACCGATGGCGTGACCGATCGGGATATTGAAAGGATAAAAGCAGGATTGGAAACAGATTTTTACAACGGTATCAGCAGCGTTTTGGGGAAATCATTTCAGTTGGCAAACTATAACGTTTTTACCGGCGACCCTGGTTTTATAGAAAAAGACATCGAGAACATTAAAAAGGTAACCAAAGAGGATGTGATGAGGGTTTATGAAAAATATATAAAAAATAAGCCTTTTGTATTAACCAGTTTTGTTCCCAAAGGACAAATGGATCTGATTGCGGATAATTCAATAAAAGCTGAAGTAGTGGAAGAGGAAATTACCGAAAATATTGCAAAAGAAATTGAGGAAACTACCGAAGAAATCGCAAAAACCCCGTCAGCATTTGATCGATCCATTGAACCTGCTTCCGGGACGACTCCGGAATTGAACATTCCCGAAACTTGGACCGCGACCCTTGAAAATGGCATAAAAGTTTATGGCATCGAACAAAACGAAATCCCTACAGTTAACTTCAGCCTTGTGATTGAAGGTGGGCACTTGCTTGACAGTAAAGACAAAAACGGTGTAGCAAACCTGATGACGGACATTATGATGGAGGGAACAGCAAATAAGACCCCAGAACAATTGGAGGAAGAAATAGAGCTACTGGGAGCAAGTATAAATATGTACACTACCAATGAATCCATCGTTATTCGCGGAAATACATTGGTCAGAAATTTTGATGAAACCATGGCTTTGGTTGAAGAAATCTTGTTGGAACCGCGTTGGGATGAAGAGGAATTCGCACGTATCAAGACCAAGACCATCAACGATATAAAACGCTCCGATGCCAACCCAAATATGGTTGCCAACAGGGTTTATAATAAAGTTCTTTATGGTGAAGACCACATTTTCAGTTATCCCAGCAGCGGTACAGAAGCTTCCGTGGAAGCTATTACTATTAATGATTTAAAGGCTTTTTATACTAAAAATTATTCGCCATCGGTGAGTTCATTCCAAATTGTTGGTAAAATTGATAAAGAAAATGCACTTAAAGGCATTAACGGGCTTGAGGAAAGATGGACTGCCAAGGAAGTTGCAATTCCTGAGTATCCAATTGCTGCCAATAGGGAAAAGGCATCTTTATATTTTGTGGATATTCCCAATTCAAAACAATCAGTAATCAATATTGGTTATCTTTCAATGCCTCGCACAAGTAAAGATTTTTATGCAGCTGAAGTGATGAACTATAAACTTGGCGGTTCTTTTTCCGGAAACGTAAACCTTATTTTAAGGGAGGAAAAAGGATATACTTACGGTGCCCGCACTGGTTTTAACGGTAGCAAGGCTGCGGGAACTTTTTCTGCTTCTTCAAGCGTGAGGACCAATACAACAGGCGAATCGGTTTCCATTTTTAAAGATCAAATAGCAAAATATAAAACCGGCATTAGTCCCGAAGATCTTGAGTTTACCAAAAATGCTTTGATAAAATCCAATGCCCTGCGGTTTGAAACCCAATTCTCCTTATTGGGAATGCTTCAGGAAATGAGCATGTACAGCCTTCCCGCAAATTATATTGAAGGTGAAGAACAAGTTATTAAAGACATGACTTTAGAGCAGCACAAAGCTTTGGCCAATAAATATTTGGA
>JBBQKI010000027.1:0-30173 GCA_038326725.1 Flavobacteriales bacterium | reverse complement strand
GTAATTTTTTGAATAGTACATCATCTGTTCCGCAAAAGTATCGGCCTGTTCAATACTGAAACTTTCAATCTCGCCTTCGTCATTCATTTTTGGAACAATCATAGGGTTTACAAAACCGCTATAAGGAGCAGAAGTAAACTGCTTGTTCCTTTCCAGAATTTCGGCGTGCAGGGTTTGATCTACTTTAACTCCATAAGTTTCAACCAAATCTTCAACGGCTTTAAAATCACCTTCGGATTTTATGCGTTGCGTTTCTCGAAGCAATTGCCCAAACAAATCGTGAAGTTTTTCATAATCGGTAATGTTATAATAAGTTTTTCCATCTCGGGTTACTTTTTCAATCACATTGTCCGCTTTGCCTTTTTCAAAAGCCCAAGCAGAAACCCATTGACGGTTGCGCATGTGAGATTCTTCTACATCATCGCCCAAATTCAAGCGGATTAATTGCGTCATCAAACCATTGCGGATATAGCCATCATAGGCAGCCATCCCCACTTTTTTCCAATCGTCAACTAAACCAAGCTCTTGTATTTTTGGACTGTAGAGGTAATAAAGCGCCACCAAATCTGCTCGGCCTTCTTCCAATGTGGAAGCATAATTTTTAAGGGTTTCTTTGGTTTCGCCAACGCCCGGGTTCATTTGTCCGGAGGCATGGCCGATTACTTCATGTAATGCGGTGTGCAATTTATCGCCAACCTGTCCATATTCTGTTTCAAGTTTAAGTTCTTCCTCATCGTGGACAAATTCCTTTAAACGGTCGGAGCCTCCCGCATTGTCATATGCTTCAATAATATTACCAAGTGAAATGGATTTGCTGCCCACCTCGGCACGTATCCAGTTTGCATTTGGAAGGTTCACACCAATTGGCGTGCTTGGGGACGCATCGCCGGATTCGCCAGCAACGTTCACAACTTTATAGGTAACGCCCACCACACTGTCTTTTTTATGCTCTTCCATTAATGGCGCATTGTCTTCAAACCACTGAGCGTTTTCAGAAAGAACCGCCATTTTTTCGGACATATCAAAATCCTTGATTTGGACAATGTTTTCATAAGATCCCTTGTAGCCCAATGGGTCGTTATAGACTTCGATAAAACTGTTTATGTAATCGATATTCCCTTCGGTGGCATTGGTCCAAGCCACGTTATAATCATCCCAAGTTTGAAGATCTCCGGTTTTGTAATATTGAATCAGCAAGCCAATAGCATCTCCCTGTTTTTTGTTCTCTGCAACGCCTTGTGCCTTTTCAAGCCAGCCCACAATTTTATCAATTGCAGCACCATAAAGCCCGCCGGATTTGTAAACCAATTCCTTTAACTCGCCGTTTTCTTTTACAAGTTTAGAATTCAACCCATACGACAATGGCCTTTTAGGGTCGGGCGATTTTTTATTTGCATAAAAAGTTTCAACGTCTTTATTGGTTACATCGGGACCATAAAAATTTACAGCGGAAAGCGCCACATTATCAACACCTTTTGCTTGGTTAACTTTTTTTGAATCCTTATCATTGAAAAGAACATCAAAAGCTTCACCTTCCAACGTGGTATTGGTTTCGGCCAATAGTTGTTTGAGGTAATCGGCGGAAAATTTCGGTTTATGTTTGTCATTTGAATAATGGTGGTGAATCCCGTTGGAAAACCAAATCTGTTTTAAAAAAGTTTCAAAATTCTTCCAGTCCTCGGAAGTTTTATCCCCATTGTATGTGGTATAAACATTTTCCATTGCTTTTCTAATGATTAGATTATGCCTATAGTTTTGGGCCCAAATAATATCGCGGCCTTCAAGACCTGCCTGAACCAAATAATAAACAAGGGTTTGTTCCTTAAGCGTTAGGTTTTCCCATCCGGGAATTTGATAACGAAGTATTTTAATATCGGCGAATTGTTCCACCTCATAACTGAAATCGGTTTGGGTTTCGGTTACAACTTCACTGGTTTTGTTTTCCTTTTTGGAATTGCAGGAAACAAACAAAAATGCACTTAATGCAAGGGTTGCAAGAAAAGTAGTCTTCATTTTTAATAAATTTTAGTTTGAAACAAATGTAACAAAATATTGCAATGAATTAAATTCCGGGGCAAATACAATAAAACCGAACCCCGGGAAGATTTACCAAAAACCAAATTGATTATCTTCGCAACCATAACCAATACCTCCCAACCATGAAAATTTTAAAATACCTTTTTTTTCTTATCCTTATAATCATTATTGGCGGAGCTATTTATTTTGGGACCAAAGATGGGAAATACGAAATCAGCGATTCAAAAATAATAAACGCCCCCGCAGAAGTGGTTTTCAATAAAGTGAACGATCTTAAAAGTTGGGAAACCTGGGGTCCGTGGAAGAAAAATGATTCTACGATGGTAGCCACTTATGCCGAAAAAACCTCGGGCGAAGGCGCTTCCTATTCTTGGACGGGCGAAATGGATGGCGCGATGACAACCACAAAAGTGATTCCCAATAAAGAAATTGAGCAGGATTTAACTTTGAATACTCCCGGCGGCGAAAGGCACCCTAAAGTTTTTTGGAATTTCGAAGAAGTGGAAGGCGGTACACAGGTAACATGGAAGATGAAGGGCGAACATACCCTTATCGATAAAATATATTTTGCCATGAGCGATGCCGATTTTGAAGCTGAAATCCATAAAATGAATATTAAGGGTTTGGAGGGGATTGAAGAAGAGGTTTTAAATGATATGAAAAAATATACCATTCATGTTGATGGCGTTACCCAATATGGCGGCGGCTATTATATGTACAATACCGCAGTGGCCAAACAATCGGAAATAGGCGAAAGGATGGGCCCAATGATGGGGCAGGTATCAAGTTATATGGAACAAAATAATTTACAAATGGCGGGAATGCCTTTTACCATTTACAACAGCATTGATGACTTGAACAATACCGTGATCTTTTCGGCATGTATCCCAGTAAAAGAAAGGATAATAACCCCAGAGGGAAGCCCAGTGGTTTGCGGTTTTATGGAACCGGTTTCAGCCGTGAAAACAACTTTGAAAGGAGATTATTCCAATTTAAAGGAAACCTATTCGCAAGCCATGGCATATATGGCAGAAAACAATATACAAATGCACCCTACCAATAAAATGTTCGAGGTATATTCCACCGACCCCGGCAAAGTGCCAAACCCGGCAGATTGGATCACGGAAGTTTATATTCCAATAGTAGTTGATACCCCGGATTTAGGAATGTAACATGAAACAATTGTTATTGGTATTTTTGGGCGGTGGTTTGGGAAGTGTTTTGCGCTATGGGCTGGCCTTGCTTTTGAACACCAATGGTGACAATTTCCCCTACAGCACTTTTGCCGCGAATGTTTTGGGAAGTTTGTTTATTGGGATAATCTTTGGACTTGCAGTAAAAGAAAATTTCATATCGCAAAATACCCTCCTCTTTTTTGCCACGGGGTTTTGTGGCGGCTTCACTACATTTTCAGCCTTTGCGCTGGAAAATCAAATGCTTCTAAAATCAGGGGATTTTATGACTTTTGCCCTTTATACTTTAGGAAGTTTAGTACTGGGGTTTGCTGCTGTATTTTTGGGAATATGGCTTACCCGAATGTTTTAATGTCCTCCAAAATCTTTTACTCCGGCTTCTATGCGGACCAATAAATCATTTTCCTTTGGCGGGATAGGACAGGAATATTTTTTGTTGTAAGCGCAATAGGGATTGTAAGCCTTATTGAAATCAATAATAATCGTTTCGCCTTCCGGAATTCTTTGATCCAAAAACCTTCCGCCACCATAGGAACCGTCACCACTGGTTAGATCTGTAAACGGTAGAAATAGATAATCTTCATAACCTGGCTCTTTAATAGGTTCTATATTTTTAAACAGGTTCAGCACAAAATCCATTTTATCAATGGTGAAATGCGCTTCGCCATATTTTACATACTCTGGCAAACGAGTGGTGGTGGTTGGCATTAAAAAAGGTTTCTCATTTGGTGTGCGAATAAATTTTGCCTCCACCCTATATTTTAAATCTATTGGATAGAATTCCAGCCCTTTGAATTTTTTAAAATCCTTGGGTTCCAAAATTGTAGATTCCGGATTGGTGAATTCTTCATTGGCAGTAATCTGGTAGGCTTGGATTTCATTAATAAATTCAACATTGTTTTGCGCTGCAATTGTAAAGGAAATAAATGTGGCCAGCAAAAAAGTAATAGGTTTCATCCGTGGTATTTTCAGTAAATATAACAAAGTTAGTGACTGTGGAAAATAATACTATTTTTGAAAAAAAAATTAAACCATGACCCCAACTTTACGCATTCTTTTTTTTGTTTTTGTCGTGAGCCTTTCACCCAAAAGCTTTTCACAACATATTGATATCGATAAAAAAGCATTGTCTTTTTTGACCTCCGAAGAAAAAATAAATGTGATCTTTACCTACGACGGACTTTTATTCAATGAAGATAAAATGCCTGAGACCACCTATATACAGCATGTACTGGTTAAGGTTAAAGAAGAAGAAGGGGATGACGGGGCAAAAGACTGGTTGGACAATTACAACACTTCAAAAAGGGAACTTTGGCCAGAAATGTTTCTTACAACATTGAATGAAAAAATGAGCGAATACAAACAGCAGCCTATATTCGAAATCAATAACACCCAAGCGCGCTATACTATGAAGGTTAATACTTCTTGGATGTATTTTGGCTATAACGTGGTTATTGGTAAATGGCCATCAAAAATAGATGTGGAAATAACATTCTATGAAACTTCCGATCCGCAAAACATTCTAACGGCCACAAGCATCAAAAGTGCGATGGGGCAAAATAAGGAAACTTTTAAATTTGATGATTGGGCAAAATTCCGCCGCGTGGGCAAAGCCTATGTTAAAGCTGCTTATAAACTCGCCCAAGCTTTTAAACGGGTGGTTGACTAAAACAAAAATTTTATCTAAAAATATTTCACATTAATTTTTTTTTCTACATTTGATTCATTCAAAAAATCAAAATGACTTTCAGTACCGACATTCGCCAAAATTATACAGTCTTTCAAATGAAAGCCCGGCAACGTATGTATTGACTCTCCTGAAATAAACTAAATCAATATAAAAACGTCCCGGGCAACCCCCGGGACGTTTTACTTTTATCATTACCATCAACCAACCATGAAAAAAATATATTTCAGCTATATCAACAATTTCCGGGGTCTCTCCCGGGAAATCTGGCTGTTGTCCCTCGTTACCTTTATAAACCGGGCCGGGGCCATGGTTATCCCTTTTCTTTCTTTGTATTTGGTGAATGCAAAAGGTTTCACCCTGCCTCAAGTTGGGTGGATAATGACGAGTTTTGGCGTTGGATCTTTGGTGGGCACTTGGATTGGAGGTCGGCTTACGGACAGTATTGGGTTTTATAAAGTTATCGTTTTAAGCCTTTTAATGGGAGGAATAGGTTTTGTATCGTTACAATTCCTCGACACTTTTTATGGATTTTGTTTAGGTATTTTTTTCCTCATTTTGATGGCCGATGCCTATCGGCCCGCCATTTTTGTTGCTGCTGAAACCTACAGCAAGCCCGGAAATGTAACCCGAAGTATTACTTTAATACGTTTGGCCATTAATTTAGGATTTTCCATTGGACCTTTGATTGGAGGAATTATCATTGCAAAAATAAGTTACACCTCCCTTTTTTGGATCGATGGTATAACTTGTATTATTGCAGGAATAGGACTTTTCGTGCTTTTAAAACCCAAAAAGGCAAAAGTATCCGACCCCTCCGAAATAAAAATTCGTGTTGTAAAAGAAGGAATTTCCCCATATTCCAACGGCTTGTTCATCTTATTTTTTGTAATCATGGTGGCGCAGACAATTACTTTTGTACAATATTTTTCGGTGATGCCACTTTATTATGAAAGGGCGCATTTTCTTACCGAAGATTTAATTGGGTGGTTAATGTTTATCAACGGCGCAATAATCGTTTTGTTTGAGATGCCATTAATTACTTGGCTTGAAAGAAAAAAGATTTCAAAAAGCATCGCTACCTTTTGGGGGATATTCTTTCTGGGCCTGAGCTATTTGGTGCTAAATTTCACACCCTGGAGTGGAATATTAATTATTGGGATGTTATTGATGACCCTCGGTGAAATGATTGGATCGGCATTTTCAAATGCACTTGCTTTAAACATGGCGCCAAAAGGCAGAAAAGGAAGTTATATGGGCATGTACAGTATGAGTTTTTCTTTGGCGCACATTATTGGGCATAACAGTGGAATGAACATGGTGGATGCTTTTGGATTTGATACTACTTGGTATATCCTTGCAGCGTTTTTGGGAGCAATTGCCATGCTGACACTTTATTTATATCGGCTTTTAAAGAAATCTCCAAAACATATTTCATTTTAATTAGTCACACTTTTAAACCTGATTTTCACTATTTACCTTTTCACTTTGCTTTTTAATCTGTTTTCTTTTTTGGGAAATAAGGACCGCGTCCAAACATGAAATCATCAATAAAATTCCGGCCAAAAGGCAAATAAAACGAATGGCGGTATCGCCTGGGAAAGTTAATCCCGTAAAGCCGAGGAGTGCTGTTGCAATGGTTATCACCAAAAAGTACTTGGTATAATTTTTCATGGTTTGTTAGATTTTTATTCGAATAAAAATAGGAGTTACATAGCAAAGAAACATTAAGGGAAACCCAATTGTTTTTATCTTAACATTACTTTAAATTTTTAATTTCGTTGTTTTTTACCACATGGGAAAGCACGATTTGGGTTTTTGTTTCCCCATAGACAATCAGCTGGTCAATAAAAGTTTCCAAATGTTTTTGGTTCATCAATACAACCTCCATCACAATATTTTCGTTCCCTGTTATGCGATAGCAATTAATGACCTCATCGTAGGTTTTCACTATTTCCAAAAATGGCTTCAATTTCCCCATAAACGCTCGGAGCGTTATGATCGCTTTCAATTGAAATCCGGCTTGAAAAGGTGAAATGGAAGTGAAATAACCTTGAATGATTCCCAGGTCCTCCATTTTTTTAATACGTTCTGAAACCGCGGGAGAGCTTATTCCAACTTGTCTTCCAATTTCTGCATTGGTCGTACGGGCGTTTTGCTGAAGGCATTTTAAAATTTTCCAATTTAATGAATCGATGGCCATCTTAAGGTTTTTTATAGCAAAAAAAAATTATTCTAAAGCAAATATAGGTTTTTGCTTTAAAATCAAAAGGTGAAAATTTGGCATTGTTGTTACATTTGAGCCTGTTTTTATAAACCAATAACGTGACACCCCATTCAAACCACCTACATTACTCGCCTATTTATAGGAAGGCATTGGACATTTTCGATTTGTCTAGGCGCATTTCTGGATACTTGATTCACGATTTAGCCAAACTTCAAGCAAATGGGGATGAAGACCCACATATATATTTTACGGGAGACATTGTCCAGCAATCAGTTTCTTTGGCTCCTGAAATTTTAAAAGCAGAAAGTCAACCTTTTTCTGAACATAAGCATAAATATGCGGCATCCGTTTCGCGGCTCACTAATCTTTTGTTCAAAAATTGCGAGCGTTTGGAACGCGCCAACAGCAACGGAAAGGAATTTCTTCCCCTACTTAGGAACGAGCTTAAAAAATTCAGGAAATTGCAACGCAATTGGGCGATGACTCTTTAAATATTCAAAATTATTTTATAGAAAAAAACTTTGTATCAAATTGAAATTTGTCATGCATTAGAATTCTTTTTTCTAAAACAAATTACATATTCCTTCGATATTGCCCACCAACTTCAAATAAAGAATGGGTAATCTGCCCTAACGAGCAAATTTTTGTGGCTTCCATTAAATGTTCAAAAATATTTTCATTATGTATTGCGGCCTTTTGGAGTTTTTCAAGTTCGGATTCAGCTTTGCCCTCAAAGGCTTTATGAAGGTTTTTTAATGTTTCAATTTGATGCATTTTTTCATCCTCAGTAGCCCTTATAACTTCGGCCGGCAAAACCGTGGGCGAACCTTTGCTGCTCAAAAAAGTATTTACGCCTATAATGGGGAAATCACCATTATGCTTAAGGGTTTCATAATATAAACTTTCCTCTTGAATCTTGCCGCGTTGATACATGGTTTCCATTGCGCCCAAAACACCCCCTCGTTCGGTAATGCTGTCAAATTCCTTTAAAACTGCCTCCTCCACAAGATCTGTCAATTCTTCAATAATGAATGAACCCTGAATAGGATTTTCGTTTTTCGCCAAACCCAATTCTTTATTTATGATTAATTGAATGGCCATTGCGCGCCGAACACTTTCCTCTGTTGGGGTGGTGATAGCTTCATCGTAAGCATTGGTGTGGAGCGAATTACAATTGTCATAAATAGCGTACAGTGCCTGAAGCGTTGTGCGGATATCGTTAAAATCAATTTCCTGCGCATGCAAAGATCGGCCGGAAGTTTGGATGTGGTATTTCAGCATTTGTGCACGCGGGTTTGCATTGTATTTATTTTTCATTGCCTTGGCCCAAATTTTTCGAGCCACCCTGCCAATTACAGCATATTCAGGATCAACTCCATTGCTGAAAAAGAAAGAAAGGTTCGGCCCGAAATCATTGATGTCCATCCCACGGCTCAAGTAATATTCAACATAGGTAAAACCATTTGAAAGCGTAAAAGCAAGTTGTGTAATGGGATTTGCACCTGCCTCAGCAATATGATAACCGGAAATGGAAACCGAATAAAAGTTCCGGACCTTGTTGGTTATGAAATATTCCTGCACATCGCCCATCAACCGGAGAGCAAATTCTGTTGAAAAAATACAAGTATTTTGTGCTTGGTCTTCTTTTAAAATATCGGCTTGAACCGTACCACGGACTTGAATTAAAGTCTCAATTTTAATTTTCTCATAAATGTCCTTCGGCAATACATTATCCCCGGTAGTCCCGAGCAACATTAAACCCAACCCATTATTTCCTTCCGGCAAGTTTCCTTGATAGGTTGGGCGGTCCACTTTTAAATCCTTGTAACTTTTTTCTATTTTTTTATTAATTTCATCTTCCAATCCATTTTCCCTAATATATTTTTCGCAATTCTGATCTATGGCCGCATTCAGGAAATAACCCAACAACATTGGCGCAGGGCCATTGATGGTCATACTAACCGACGTTAATGGATGGCTCAAATCAAAGCCGGAATATAATTTCTTGGCATCATCCAAACAGCAAATGGAAACCCCTGCATTTCCAATTTTCCCATAAATATCGGGTCGTAAATCGGGGTCGTTCCCGTACAAAGTAACACTATCAAAAGCGGTAGACAAACGCTTTGCGGGCAAACCTTTGCTAACGTAATGAAAACGGCGGTTGGTGCGTTCCGGTCCGCCCTCGCCCGCGAACATACGCGCAGGATCTTCTCCCATACGTTTAAAAGGATAAAGCCCGGCGGTATATGGAAATTCCCCCGGTACGTTTTCCTGTAAATTCCAAAGCAGGATATCGCCCCAAGCCTTGTATTTAGGTAAAGATATTTTGGGAATTTGCGAATGCGAAAGCGATTCGGTATGTGTATCCACATTTATTTCCGTTTCACGAACCTTAAAACTATAGATTGGCGATTTGTATTTTTTTAAAACCCCTTCCCAACCAATTATTATCTCCCAATTATAAGGATCAAGGTCCATTTTGGTACGGTCGAATTCCTTCTTCAATAAACTTAAAAAATCTTTGTTCTTGTCGGTTTGTTGTTTTTGGATTTCTTCTTCTTTTAAACCAGTTTGCGACAAAATCAAACTTTCGGCCTGGCCCAAATTTATATTTAAAACGGAAATAATGGTTTTAAAGATTCCATATAACTTTTGGGCTGTTTCCACTTGGCCCAGGGCTTTTTTATCATAGGCCCGATTGTTCTCGGAAATTTCTGAAAGATAGCGAGTGCGCGAAGGCGGAATCACGAATATCTTCTCAGACATTTCTTCTGAAATTTTAATATTGCTTTTAAGATTTATCCCGGTTTTCTCCACCATTTTATCCATTACAGCTTTGTAAAGGGTGTTCATTCCGGGGTCATTGAATTGGGAAGCTATCGTTCCAAAAACCGGAAGTTGATCTGAAGGTGTTTCCCATAATTGATGGTTGCGGACATATTGTTTTTTCACGTCCCGAAGCGCATCCAACGAGCCGCGCTTGTCGAATTTATTGATTGCCACCAAATCAGCAAAATCCAACATATCTATTTTTTCAAGTTGTGTGGCCGCTCCAAATTCTGGTGTCATAACATATAAAGAAACATCACTGTGGTCCAAAATTTCGGTATCGCTTTGCCCAATACCCGAAGTTTCAAGGATTATCAAATCATATTCAGCGGCTTTTAAAATTTGTATGGCTTCTGAAACATATTTTGAAAGTGCCAAGTTGCTCTGCCTTGTAGCCAAACTTCGCATATAAACACGTGGCGAATTGATGGCGTTCATTCGGATACGGTCTCCCAACAAAGCCCCTCCCGTTTTCTTTTTTGAAGGGTCAACTGAAATAATTCCCAAGGTTTTTTCCGGGAAATCAATTAAAAAGCGTCTAACCAATTCATCGACCAATGAAGATTTTCCTGAACCGCCAGTGCCTGTTATCCCAAGGACCACGTCCCCTCCCATCCTCCCCAAAGGGGAGGGGTTTGGTTTTATGGAGAATATATCATGGAAATTTTCCGGTTCATTTTCGGCCAAGGAAATCAACCTTGCAATGGTATTAACATCCTTCTTTTTTAGCAAGTTTAAAACTCCCTTTCCATCGGGAAGATTGGGGCTTGTGGTATTTTCAGCTTTTTCCACCAAATCATTTATCATTCCCTGTAGGCCCATGGTTCTGCCATCATCGGGGGCGTATATTCTGGTAATTCCATACTCCATCAATTCCTTTATTTCCGAAGGCAAAATTACGCCGCCCCCGCCGCCAAAAATTTTAATATGCCCCGCCCCTTTTTCTTTTAATAAATCATGCATATATTTAAAGTACTCCATATGTCCACCTTGATAGGAAGTGAGCGCAATAGCGTTTGCATCTTCTTGGATTGCTGTATTTACAACTTCTTCCACGCTACGGTCATGGCCCAAGTGAATCACTTCTACCCCGGTGGCCTGAATGATACGCCGCATGATATTGATGGCGGCATCATGCCCATCAAAAAGTGAAGCGGCAGTTACTATTCGGACTTTATGCTTGGGGATATAGGGTGGGGTTTGTTGCATTTTTAAGGATATGGATTAACAGCGCATAAATTTAGTGAAAACATATTTACCTAAAAACCTATATTTCACAAGGAAAGGTGTACTTAAAAAAATCAAAAAAATATTGCCTTCTTTTTAGAATTTTGTATATTGCGGGCTCATTATAAACAATAAAAAACTTTTACATTATGAAAAAAATTTACATTTTAGCAATCGCACTGGGAGCATTTACTTTTTCTGCTAATGCTCAATTTACAGATGATATCGAATCCTATGGATTAGGTCCCGTACATGAAGGTCCTTGGACAAGCTGGAGCGGAGCTCCTGGACCTGAGGATGGTATTGTTACTGATGATGAAGCAAATTCTGGATCACAATCGATAGTAATCCAAACAGGACCACAAGATTGTGTATTGGATTTTGTTGACGCCGCTCCATCAGGATCTGGTGTTTGGACTGCCGCTTGGATGATGTATGTGCCTTCAGGCAAATCTGCATATTTTAACTTGCAGGGAAACACAATTCCTAATGCCAATGCCAATTTACAGTTTATTTCTGGAAACATTTTATTTAATGGGTTGAATGCCACTCCAGGTGCAGGTACAGATGATAACGGCAATGGTCCAACTGCTTTTACTTTTCCTCATGACTTTTGGTTCCCGGTAATTGTTGAAGTTGATACTACTGGCGAAACCTATTCATTGGATATTAATGGTACTCAATACCCAACGGTTCCTTATAATGCTGCTGGAGATTACTTTGGTGGAGTTGACTTTTTCGCTTCTGACGCTGTAAACCTATATTATGTTGATGATGTACAGTTTGTTGAAGGTGCATTGGGCGTAAATGATTTCTCTGCAGATGTTTTCTCAGTATATCCAAACCCGGTTAAAAATGTATTGAACATCAGCTCTAAAGCTGCGGTTGATTCCATTACAGTTTATGATATCCTTGGTAAAGTTGTTTTAACAGCTTCACCTGATATGGTTTCACCAAGCATTGATATGAGCGGGCTTTCTTCCGGCGCATACCTTGTTAACGTTAAAATTGGGAACGCTTCCAAAACAGTGAAAGTTATCAAATAATTTTAATCCTTAATTTTTTTTGAAAAAGCCCTTCTTAACTGAGGGGCTTTTTTATTTGCAAATTTTTAATTGATTTAAACGTTAGCGAAACCTTCCCCTTATTTTTTATGAATATTCAACATTAAAAAAAAATTATACGGATTTCAATAAATTTGTATATTGCAGTAATCTAAACAAAAAACTATAACATTATGAAAAAAACTTACATTTTAGCTTTCTTAGCTTTGGGTTTTGCATTTAATATTAATGCACAGGTTGAATTAACGGATGATATGGAATCATACGACCTAGGGAATATCTCTGAACAGGCCGATCATTGGAGGACTTGGTCCGGTGTCGATAATGGCCCAGATGATGCAGAGGTAGTTGATAATCAAGCAAATTCTCCCTCTCAGTCTTTGCTTATTAATGACAATACTTTAGCAGATATGGTTCTTTTGACGCCATCACAACCAACCACAGGTATATATACCATTGAGTGGTTTAGCTACATTCCTGCTGGCAGGTCTGGATATTTTAATATGCAGGCTGCTCTTACTCCCGAACCAGCTCCATGGACTCAAGCCTTGATGGGCGGTAACGTCTATTTCAATTGTGATGGCGCGTCTGGTGGTGTTGGAGGTGTTACTGGAGTGATTGATTGTTCTATATTTGATTTTACTTTTACTTATACTGAAAATTCTTGGTTCAAAACAACTTGTATTTACGATCTTGACGGTCAAACTTGGTCTATGGAAATTGATGGTGTTGTAGCATTTACCGGGCAGCCATTTGCTTTTGGGGCACAAGAATTTGAACAATTGGCCGGATTAGATTTCTTTTCTGCAAGTGCTACCAACGAAATGTATATTGACGACGTGAGAATGGGCCCAGGGGTTTTAGGTGTTAACGATTTTTCAGAAACTGTTTTCTCTGTATACCCTAACCCGGTTAAAAATGTATTAAACATTAGCTCTAAAGCTTCAGTTGACACAGTTACAGTTTATGATATCCTTGGTAAAGTTGTTTTAACAGCTTCTCCTGCTATGGTTTCGCCAAGCATCGATATGAGCGGGCTTTCTTCAGGAACTTATCTTGTAACCGTTAAAATTGGGAACGCTTCCAAAACAGTGAAAGTTATTAAATAACAAGATTTAATTTTTTTAATTTGAAAAGCCCTTCTTATCGAAGGGCTTTTTTTTACCTTTAATAATTAAAACCAATAATCATGAAATTTAAATCCCTGCTTGTTTTCTGTTCTACATTTATATTTATTTCCTGCGCGGAACTCCAGCAAGTGGTAAATACCCTGCCAAACCAAACCGGGATGGACCCAACAATGATCGCCAATGGGTTAAGGCAGGCTCTGGATTTTGGTATCGATAAACAAGTAACAAAACTTACACAACCTGATGGATTTTATAAAAATTCCCTCGTAAAAATTTTATTGCCACCTGAGTTGCAAAAAGTGGACAAAACCCTCCGAAGTATTGGAATGGGTAATTTGGCCGACGAAGGTATAAAGGTTCTTAACCGCGCAGCGGAAGATGCGGTTAAAGGTGCAACCCCCATTTTTGTAAACGCTGTAAAAGAAATTAATTTTGCTGATGCAAAAACTATTTTACTGGGCCCGGATAATGCTGCTACAAACTATCTCCAACAAAAAACCACCCAACCACTTTATGCGAAGTTTAACCCGGTTATTCAAAATTCATTTTCAAAAGTAGGAGCAGATCAAATTTGGACAAACATTATAAATACCTATAACACAATTCCTTTGGTTACAAAAGTAAACCCGAATTTAACGGATTATGTAACTCAAGAAGCCCTTAAGGGTGTTTATAAAATGATAGCTATTGAGGAAAAAACAATCAGGAACAATATCTCTGCACGTTCCACCGCATTATTAAAACAAGTGTTTGCAATGCAGGATTAACTTTCCCATTATATCGCCAATTAGGAAAAGGTTAACCAAGCATTGGTATTAATTTTTTATTTTGGATTCTACTTTTGCAAATAGAAAATATTATCCTCAAATGAAAGATTTATTTAGAAAAAAAACTCCACTCAAATTAAAAGAAGAACGTTTTGCCACTTTGATGAGAAAATCTTACAAGGTTTCGTTGAAAGATCCTGTTAAAAGTGATAAATTGAAATATCAAGCAAGTAAGATTTATAAGGATATTCAAAGACTTTCCCTTAAATCTGCAAAGTAAAATTTTAATGCAGGGTTTTAAAATAGGTAAAAGCTTTTTGCAAGCGTGAGCCGTACCAACTGAAAAATTCCCCATCCACAAGTTTTGTTTTTGTTTTCAATTTCTTTTCGAGTTTTAAAGCATCCTTATTTTTAAAAGGATACGGTTCTGACGATAATAATATTAAATCCAATTCTTCTAATTTGCCAAGATCGACATTTGGATAGCGCGGATTTTTAACTTCCACAATATTTTCAAAATGATTGAGCTTCATCAGTTCATTTATAAAAGTAAGTTGCCCGGCCGCCATATATGGATTTTTCCAAATAATATATACTGTTTTTTTAAAGGGTTTACCTTTCATAAAATCAATAAATGATTCTTTTTCCGTAATAATATTTGAAGTTATTTGATGAGCGGTTTCTTCCCTCTGAAAAATTTCACCGAATATTTTTATCATCTCCAAACAATCTTCAATCGAATAAATATCGGTTATCCAAACAGTTGAAATTTTCTCAAGCTCTTTGACCATTTCTTGGGTATTCTCCTCTTTGTTACAAATAATAAGGTCAGGCTGAAGGTCTTTTATTTTTTCAAAATTTACTTTTTTTGTACCTCCAACCACTACTATTTCTTTCCGAAGTGATTTTGGGTGAACACAAAATTTGGTAATACCGACAAGTTTATCGCGAAGGCCAAGATCTACCAACAATTCGGTCTGTGAAGGCACCAATGAAACAATCCGGGAAGGGGTTTTTGGGAGATAAACTATTCTGTTAAGCTGATCTTCAAACTGCATTTAAAATGGACTTCATTTGAATTTGAATTTTTTCGGCCTCCTTTGCTGCAACTTCTGCAAAATCCTTTCCATTCGAAGCATAAATAATTCCTCGGGAAGAATTTACGAGCAAGCCCACATTTTTTGTCATCCCGTATTTGCAAACCTCATCAAGGCTACCGCCTTGCGCGCCCACCCCAGGGACAAGCAAAAAACTTTCCGGAACGATTTTCCTTATTTCTGAAAGGTATTCTGCTTTGGTGGCGCCCACCACGTACATTAAATTTTCACTGTTCTCCCACGTCTGTGAAGTTTTTAAAACTGTTTTATAAAGTTCTAACCCTTCCATGTTTTTTATTTGAAAATCATAGGCACCCTCATTGGAAGTGAGGGCAAGCAAAATGGCGTGTTTATCTTTGAATGCTAAAAATGGTTCAACGGAATCCTTGCCCATATATGGAGAAACGGTTACGGCATCAAAACCCAGTTCATCAAAAAAAGCTCTTGCGTACATCGCTGAAGTATTCCCAATGTCGCCACGTTTAGCATCGGCAATAGTGAAAATATCGGGATGGTTTTTATTTAAATATTTAATCGTTTTTTCCAGTGCTTGCCAACCTTTAATCCCATGGGCTTCATAAAATGCCGTGTTGGGTTTATAGGCTACAGCAAAGGGATGAGTAGCGTCAATAATTGCTTTATTGAAAGAAAAAATGGGGTCTTTATCTTCTAATAAATGCACAGGAATTTTATCCAAATCCACATCCAATCCGATGCATAGAAAGGATTTTTTAGCATTTACATTTTGAATTAGTTCCGCTGTTTTCATTTTAAAAAGTATCGCCGGTTGCCTTCAATTTTTCGGTATTGCTTACTAATTGAAGTTCATCAATTATTTCCTGTATATCGCCGTTCATGATATTCCCTAAATTATATAGGGTAAGGTTTATCCGGTGGTCCGTCACCCTTCCCTGTGAATAATTATAGGTTCGAATTTTCGCACTTCTATCGCCACTGGTTACCATACTTCCCCTTTTCAGGGCATCTTCGGCCTGTTTTTTAGCCAGTTCCATATCATATAATCGTGAACGCAATACCTTAAAGGCTTTCTCTTTATTCTTATGTTGCGATTTTTGATCTTGGCATTGGGCAACAAGACCGGTGGGTAAATGCGTTAGGCGCACTGCCGAATAGGTTGTATTTACAGATTGTCCGCCCGGGCCGGAGGAACAAAAGAAATCTATCCGCACCTCTTTTGGATTTATTTCCACATCAAATTCTTCTGCTTCGGGGAAAACCATGACTGTTGCGGCACTAGTATGAACCCTGCCCTGAGTCTCAGTTTGTGGCACACGTTGAACACGGTGCACTCCGGCTTCATACTTTAGAATTCCATAAACATCATTACCTTCAACCTCGAACTGTATTTCTTTAAAACCGCCATTGGTGCCTTCGTTAAAATCGACGGCATTGGTTTTCCAGCCTTTGGCCTCGCAATATTTTGTATACATACGGTAAAGATCGCCCGCAAAAATACTGGCTTCGTCACCACCAGTACCGGCGCGGATTTCCATCACTGCGTTTTTCGAATCTTCGGGGTCTTGGGGAATTAACAGGAACTTGATTTCGTCATCAAGTTTTGGTAACCGGTTTTTTGCTTCTTCCAATTGCATTTTGGCCATATCAACCATTTCCGCATCACTGCCGTCGGCAATAATTTCTTCCGATTCTTTTATATTATCTGCCAAGGCAACATATTCAGATCGTTTTTCCATCAAAATCCGCAAGTCCTTGTATTCTTTATTGAGTTGAATATAACGTTTTTGATCGCTCAAGATATCGGGCTGAATGATAAGATCGGCCACCTCATCGAAACGTTGTTTTATTATTTGAAGTCTTTCTAACATATAGTGTTTTATAACGCTGCAAATTTACGATAAAATCGTAAAGAAAATTTTAATGATAAGTTTTGAAAATACAGGGAATTAAAGAAATTCAAAATTTGGTATTAATTATAAAATCAATACTCAAATTCACCGTGAACGCTCTTGATGGTCAACTTTTTCTTTTCCGAAAACTCAACCCGTCCAACAATTTGTGCTTCGATATTAAATGATTTGGAAATGGCTATGATTTCATCAGAAATTTCCTTTGGTACATAAAGTTCCATCCGATGTCCCATATTGAAAACTTGGTACATTTCCTTCCAATCGCTCTTGCTTTCATTTTGGATAAGTTTAAAAAGAAGGGGAGTCTCAAATAGATTATCCTTTACTATGTGAAGGTTATCAATGAAATGAAGAATTTTGGTCTGCCCGCCCCCACTGCAATGCACCATTCCATGAATTTGTTTATTGCTGAATTTGGAAAGGATTTTCTTTATCACCGGGGCGTAGGTTCGTGTGGGAGAAAGTACTAATTTACCTGCGTTTAAAGGGCTTTCCGAAACCTCATCCAATAATTTTTTTGAACCGGAATACACCAAATTTTCCGGAACTGCCGCATCATAACTTTCGGGATATTGTACCGCCAAATATTTACTAAAAACATCATGCCTCGCTGAAGTCAAGCCGTTGCTGCCCATTCCACCATTATACTGAGTTTCATAAGTGGCCTGCCCAAAAGAAGCCAAACCAACGATTACATCGCCGGGCCGTATATTTGCATTATCAATAACTTCGGTGCGTTTCAAACGTGCCGTAACGGTGGAATCCACAATAATAGTACGGACCAAATCGCCCACATCTGCAGTTTCACCCCCGGTGGAATGAATATTTACATCAAACTTTTTCAGTTCCGTGATAAGTTCTTCAGTGCCTTCGATGATTGCTGAAATTACTTCCCCCGGAATGAGATTTTTATTTCGCCCAATGGTGGATGAAAGCATGATGTTATCGACAGCACCCACGCATAAAAGATCGTCGAGGTTCATGACCAAAGCATCCTGCGCTATTCCCTTCCAAACGGAAATATCGGTGGTTTCCTTCCAATAGGCATATGCTAATGAAGATTTTGTACCGGCCCCATCAGCATGCATAATGAGGCAATAGTCTTCGTCCCCGCTAAGAAAGTCGGGAACAATTTTACAAAAAGCTTTTGGGAAAAGGCCTTTGTCCACATTTTTAATGGCATTATGAACATCTTCCTTGCCTGCGGAAACCCCGCGCTGGGCATAGCGTTTTGAAACTTCCCGATCCATGAAATTTGTTTAAGTGGTAAAAGTACGGATTAAAAAAAGCCCACCAAAGTGGACTTTTCAATTAATATGAGCTTAAAAATCATTATTCTCAATCGGGCATAAAGGCGTTGGAAAACAGTTGCTCCCTATTATCAATTTCATCGATTATTTCACGAAAAATATTTTTTTTGCGAAATACCATCATTGGAACATTTCTCGAAGAACTATTATAGGAAGCCCAAAGAAAATTGTGAAGATTTGTGTATAAGATTTCGGCCTATTAATGCTATCTTTTAATAAAAAATTTACTTTAGAAAAAAAAGGGTTTAAAACATCAACGATTAAAACCCTTTTCATTTTTTTTAAAAAAAACTACCTTGTAAACAACAGTTCCCTGTATTTCGTCAGCGGCCAAAGCTCATCATCCACCAATAATTCCAGTTTGTCGCAATGGTAGCGTATCTCGTCGAAAAAGGGTTTTACCTCATCGCAATAAAAGAACGCGCGTTTTTCGATATCCATTATCTTGTTGGCTTCCTTTCGGGAATTTATCATATCGGTTATTCCTTTATTGATTTTCGCAATGTGTTCGGATATCTGTTCTATCAATTGCATTTGCTCGCCCGAAAGTTTTTTGAATCCGGTGCCGTAAATATCCTTCAGTCCCTGTACGTTTTCAATCAAAATGTTCTGGTAGCGGATGGCGGTGGGTATTACATGGTTTCGGGCAATATCGCCCAATATCCTACCTTCAATCTGTATCCGCTTTGCGTATTCCTCCACTTCAATTTCATGACGGGCCTCCATTTCCAATTTGCTCATGATCCCCAATTCCTCAAAAAGTGAGATGGCTTTTTTCGAGATTTTACCGCGCAATGCCAAGGGAGTGGTTTTATGATTACTTAATCCTCGTTTTTTCGCTTCTTTTTCCCATGCGTCGCCGTATCCATCGCCTTCAAAACGGATGCGTTTGGATTCTTTGATATATTCGCGCAACACGTTGAAGATGGCATCGTCCTTCTTCATGTTCTTATCTTTTATAAGTGCGTCCACTTTCACTTTAAAATCCATTAATTGCTTGGCAACAATTGCATTTAAAACCGTCATGGGGTTTGCGCAATTTGCTTTGGAACCCACGGCCCGGAATTCGAATTTGTTCCCGGTAAAGGCGAAAGCAGAAGTGCGGTTCCTATCTGTATTGTCAAGTAAAATTTCAGGAATTTTGCCCACCACGTTCAGTTTCAGCTCTGTTTTTTCCTCGGGTGAAAGTTTTCCGGTGGTTACTTTTTCAAGTTCATCCAAAACCTGGGTGAGCTGAGTCCCGATAAAGGCCGAAATAATGGCAGGAGGGGCTTCGTTTGCGCCCAAACGATGATCATTGCTGGCACTGGCAATGGAAGCGCGAAGCAATTCTTCATATTCATTGACCGCCATCAAGGTATTGATGAAAAATGTCAAAAACTGAAGGTTTTTCATGGGCGTGCTGCCGGGGCTCAATAAATTTATGCCGGTGTTCGTGGCCAAAGACCAGTTATTGTGCTTACCGCTACCGTTCACACCTGCAAAGGGTTTTTCGTGAAAAAGCACTTTAAAATTATGCCGGTCCGCAATCTTGTCCATCACGTCCATCAATAAAGAATTATGGTCCACCGCAAGGTTAGTTTCCTCAAAAATGGGCGCAAGTTCGAACTGGTTTGGTGCCACTTCATTGTGCCTAGTTTTAACGGGAATTCCTAAGTACATACATTCCGTTTCCAAATCTCGCATATAATTAAGCACACGCGCAGGGATGGAACCAAAATAATGATCGTCCAACTGCTGCCCTTTTGCAGAGGAATGTCCCAACAACGTCCTTCCTGTTAATGTAATGTCCGGTCTCGAAGTGGCAAGTGCTTTATCTATCAAAAAATATTCTTGTTCCCAGCCAAGCGTGGCGTTCACTTTAGTAACGCTTTTGTCGAAATATTTTGCTACTGCTGTAGCTGCGGTATCAATGCTCTGCAACGCACGTAATAACGGGGTTTTATAATCGAGGGCTTCCCCTGTGTAAGAAACATAAACTGTGGGGATGCAAAGCGTGGTCCCATAAATAAAGGCAGGGGATGTTGGATCCCAAGCCGTATAGCCCCGCGCCTCAAAGGTGTTCCGAATGCCGCCGCTGGGGAAACTGGAAGCATCGGGTTCCTGTTGTACCAATTGGCTACCTCCAAATTTTTCGATGGCCTGTCCATTTTCCATGGTTTCAAAAAAAGCATCGTGCTTTTCTGCGGTTGCGCCGGTCAAGGGCTGAAACCAGTGGGTGTAATGTGTCGCTCCCTTTGCTATGGCCCATTCCTTCATCCCGGTGGAGATGTGGTCGGCAATGTGTCTTTCAATCTTGAGTCCGCTTTCATTGGCGGCCATTACACTTTTAAAGGAATCTTTGGTCAGGTATTGGCGCATGGCCTGCTCGTTAAAAACGTTTTTTCCGAAAATAGCAGAACGACGCTCGGGTTCTTCAAATTTGGTGGCCACACGGCCAAATGTTTCCTTGAGGGCAAAAAATCTGAGTGTGGGCATATTTTTATAGTTTTTTTTGTGGTTTTCCTGTTAGAAAGAATTTTTAAGCAAAAATATATTTTTTGATGTTACCCCCCTAATTTTTTTGCTTAAAATTACTTTATAAAACAAATTAATTACCACCCCCCCCTTTATTTTTTCAAAACAATTAAAAAACGTAGAATTCAATAATTATTGAAGAAATAATAAAAATTCAAAATCAAAATTATAATTACTACATCGAAGATGATAAATCCGTAATAGTATATTCTATTTATCTTTAAATAATGAAAAAGAAACTATTCAAGTTTTTGGCCAAGCTGAACAAGAAAATATTGCCAAGCTATACTAAACAGAATGTAGATTTGGCGAAAGCGGGGAAATTGCAGATGGCGGTGTTTGCCTATAAACTTTGGGTAACGAAAAATTCGCTGGATTAATAATTCAAAACGGAAGCAACTTTATAACGCTTTAGTTTTTCCTTTCCGTTTAAAAAATCCAACACCATAATGAAATTACACTGTACGATAACACCGCCCAGTTTCTCGACCAAATTACAAGCCGTACGGGCGGTACCACCGGTGGCGAGTACATCGTCATGGAGCAAAACCCGATCGCCCTTATTTATTGAATCATCATGGATTTCGAGCGCATCCATTCCATATTCCAGTAAATAGGGTTCTTTTAAAGTATGGTGTGGAAGCTTGCCCGGCTTACGGACGGGGACAAAACCAGTGTTCAGCTCTTGGGCCAACAACATCCCAAAAAAGAAACCACGTGATTCAATGCCCACCACTTTATCGATTTTATTATCGCCGATAAGTTTTAAAAGTTGGTCAAGACAATGGGCGGAAGCTTCTTTATTGCCCAACAAAGGAGTAATATCCTTAAAATGGATTCCCGGTTTTGGAAAGTCCTCAACGTTGCGGATGTAGTCTTTAAGATTAAGCATTTTGAAAATTAATTAAAAAATCCCAAACAAAACTGTTTGGGATTTTTTTGTGACCTCGGCTGTACTCCTACACAAAAGCTAACTGGTTAATATTCAATATTGTTTTCCAAATCCTGTGTCATTTTTGTGACACCATCTCCTTTAATTTTGCAAGTTTTTCTTCTATTTCACTAATAATGCCCGTGGCTTCGTGGGTCTTTAAATAAACACTTCCCGGTTCATTTACGCTGTGTTCTCCTTCCGGAAGATTGTCTCGGAACAACCAATTCATGTTTAAGTCTGGGTATATGCGCATGATACTTTTAATATGCGCCTCATTAAATGGGCGATTCCCATTTACCATGTTTGATAATTGTGATGGGGCTATTCCCATTTCTTTAGCAACATCCTTTTGGGATATATCTTGGAATTCCAAATATTCTTGAAACCTTTCTCCTATGGACATAATTTAGAATGGATATAAATTAACCTATGCGTTAACTTTTTATTTGGAAATTAACTTATACGTTAATACATTTGAATAAAAAAAAACACTTTGAAACAAACAGAAACAAATATAAACGAAAAACCCATGCCAAAAAATGTGCAATCACATAATGCCCGCATCAAAGCATTTTGCGATAACTATTCGCTTAGCCCCGAAGAAGCCAAATCCGCTATTGATTTAATGGATAAACAGCTTTGCTATGGATATACAGACGAGATCATTTTAAGAGCGGAGAGAAATGGACTGCAGGTTAGCCCCCAAACGGTTCGTTTTGTAAAAAGGGGACAAACCAAAAACATCACGATTTTCAATTACCTGATAGATTTTGCAACAGTAATAAAAGAAAGCAAAGTCCGGGTGAAAGGCTCAATCCAAAAAAATATGAAGAAATAATGGAACCAACTAACCAAAAATTCTACCCCGGCCTCATGTGCGCCAATGTTGAAATCTTTAAAAATAAATCGGGGGAATTAAAAATCCTATCGGACGGGAAGGTAAAACCCTTTTCCGATGCGCCATTTGCAATAATTGCCGTACTGCTGGAGCAACTACAACTTGAGCCAGAATCCAAAAAGATTTTGGAGGAATGGCACCCCGGCTCGGACATCGCTCAAGTAAACCAGTTTGCAAGCTGCCGTTTTGGGGGCTTAGATTTCCAGGCGGATATCAAGGATTACAAATTACAGGACGGCGAGTATCACCCTTGCCAGCATCGGGGCAGTTGCGCCGCGGAAGGCATCCTTTGTAAAATGCCAAAGTACAACGGCACCAGATTAACCATAGCAATGGTGAAACTGATGCGACTTCTTTCCGGTAACGATACCAATGAAGTGATTGCCGAAAAACTTAACCTTCCCCTGGGCAGTTACCATTTACTTAAAAAACAAGTGTATGCCATCCTTGGTGGCGTACAGACAAAACAGGAAGTGGCCCTCATTAGCCGCGACCTTGCAATAGTGTAGGCAACTACGCGCTACGTTCTTTTCATTGCCCTTTTTCATCAATTGAGATTGGTATTTATGGTTAAAAATCCCCGCCCGGCTGAGGAGCTGGGCGGTTTTTAAAAAAGTAACTCAAGTTTAATTTAATACACATTTATTATGGCAGTTTCAAAAAACAATGCTCAGGTGATCAAACAAGGTTTCACCGAAATTTTCAAGGACAAAGGAACAGTAAAAACAAAAGGTCCGGATGATGATGGCCGCTTTACTGAGGTATCGGTTCATTTAAAAGATGCGCTTACCGAAGTTCATATGCGCAATTTATTGGCGCACAAAGCGGAGAACGGAATTCCGCACAGTTTTGAGGTTAAGCGCTCTGGTGCTGGACTGACTGTAACGTATCAATAAACAGTTAAAGGGAATACTGGAGAAAAGGAGGGGGCAGTTTAGCACAACTCGTGCAACTGGGTATTTTGTCCCCCCGAAGACGTGAAGCTTGCAACACGGTTAATAACAAGACAAGCTTTGGCCGGGGAATAACAGGAACCCCACCTGGCTAAACAAACGGGAGCTTCGTGATGTTGCTCTGGAAACAGGTTTATCCTGTTCTTGGTTCGATTCCAAGCGTTTGGCAAAATCTAAAATTATGATGTTTCCTAGAGCAATGAATAATATAGAAAAAGCGAATTTAAAACAAATTAAAGAGGCTGGAGTCGCTTATGAGCTGAAGTATGATCACTCACGCTGGAGTGGCGGCTATGTTGCTAATATCCCATCAATTAAGGAAACTCATTCTTTGAACAGTAAAAATTATAAGTATGTCAGATAATATAGAAATCACAGAAGCAAGAGTAAAATACAAAAATGGTTTTATTGATAAAGTTGAAGTATTAATACCAGATGGTAACAGTTATAAAGCTTATGCAGCTTCAAGGCAAAAAACCAGTGGATTTTATTCATTGGAAGAATGGAAAAACCTCGATCAAACTATAATTGAGAATACCGCAAAATATGGTTTTAAAATAAGCGCCGTCCATCATTTTCCTAACTATTTTAATTAATGACCCCACAAACAAATCTCAAAACAACCATAGAGAAAATTAACAACAGAAAACATTCCCCAAACCAATGAGTTTTATAAAAAAAGAAACAATAGAAAGAGTTTGGGAAGCTTCCGATCTTGTGGAAGTAATCAAAGATTACGTTTCGCTTAAAAAATCGGGTGCCACTTTTAAAGGCCTCTCTCCTTGGACGGATGAACAAACCGGTAGCTTTATGGTTTCGCCATCCAAAGGTATCTGGAAGGACTTTTCTTCCGGTAAAGGTGGCAACTCCGCAGTTTCTTTTATTATGGAAAAAACAGGATGCACCTATCCTGAGGCCATCGAGCAGCTCGCCAAAAAATACGCTATCGAAATTGAATATGAAGATAGCATGCAATCTAGATTCTATCACGAAAAGGAAGAAAAAAGGGAAGCGCTGCGCCCACTTCTGGAAGCGACCATCCGTAAATATGAAGAGCAGTTTCAAGAACTTCCGGAAGATCATCCGGCAAAGCTGGAAGTTTATGGCAAGCGCGGCTATACCAAAGAAATTGCCGAGAAATACCGAATTGGTTACGCGCCGGGCAATCATTTTATTTTCAATCTATGCAAGGAACAGGGCCGTTTAAAAGATGCGCAGGACCTTGGCCTTGTTTCGGAAACCAATGACAAATGGGTAGATCGCGTTATCTATCCGCTTATTGAGCGCAAAGGCTCTTCGCTGTTAGCCGTTGGTTTGGCTGGCCGTAGATTGGGGGAAGATGATAAGTACGCTAAATGGATTAACTCTTCTGATAGCGAGCTGTATAAAAAGGAAACCTTTTGGTACGGCCTGCACGAAGCCCGTGAATCTATTGTAAAAAAAGGCGAAGCGTGGTTGGTTGAAGGTTATAACGATGTGATTGCCTGGCAAACGCACAACATAAAAAATACAATTGCTTCCTGCGGAACTGCCATTGCCGACCGCCAAATAAAACTGCTTAAAAAATTTACAGATCACATCGTGTTCTGTCTTGACCAAGATGCTGCGGGTATTAAAGCAATGCTTCGCTACATTCCCACTTTTATGAAGAATGGTTTCCGCGTGCAGATTGCGGTACTTCCTGAAGGTGTAGATCCTGATGATTATGTGCGGATGGATGGAATGGATTTGGAAAAAATACAAAGCACCGCTAACAGGGTGGACGGCTTCAAATTTTTAATGGATCATTCCTTTATAGATAAAGATGCGGTGGGTATTGCGCAGGAAGCAAAGAAACTCACCGAGATTATAGGCAAGATTGAAGATGAAGCAATGCAGGCCATTTATTTGGAATGGCTAAAAAAGGAAAGCGGAACACCGCTGGCACAGCTTAAAAAATACCTAAAGGATTCCGAAATAAAGGAGATTATAGTTCGCGCAGACAATGACGAATTCTACATTCTTCCGAAATCTGTCAAGGAACCCCTTGAAAAATTCCGCAAAACCATAGAGCAGTACGAAATGTTTCAGGCCAATAATATGATCTGGATGCAAGGCTCAGACGGTCCTCCATATAACTTCCGTTCGGTTTCAAATTTCAGCATTGAAATTATTCAGCATATGCAGGACGAAAAGTTTCCTATGAAACTGGTTCGTATTAAAAACATACACGGCTTGGAACGCATTTTTGATATGCAAAGCGCAGATATGAACTCGCCACAAATGTTTGAAAATTCTGTTACCGCCCACGGAAACTTCCGTTGGAAAGGTGGCCGCAAGGAACACGAGCTCTTAAAAACATTTCTCTTTGACGGAATGGGTACCGGGCGTAAGATTGATGTACTAGGATGGCAGCCTGAGGGCTTTTGGGTCTGGAACAATAAAGTAACCATTCCAAAAAATGATGCCATTACAATCGATGGAAATGGCGTTTTCGAAAAAGACGAAGTAATGTATTACGTGCCGTCGGCCAACCAGATATACCGTAATAACCTGTACAAATACGAAGCTCAAAAGAAGGTGGTTTCTATACCTACGGATAAACTCACCTTTCAAAATTATGCAGCGCAAGTAATAAAGGTACATCGCAGCCACGGAATGATGGGCATTCTATTTTCCATTGCCAGTGCCTTCCAGGATATTGTGGTTTCGCAGATCAACTCTTTCCCTATGCTGTTTCTTTTTGGCCCAGCATCTTCAGGAAAGGATCTATTGGCAGATTGTTGCCAGAGCTTCTTTGGCCATCCACAGACTGCCATAAACCTTGAAGGTGGTGTGAGTACCATTAAGGCACAGGTACGGGAGTTTGCGCATTTCAGCAATACCATTTCGCAGCTTTCAGAATATAAAAACGGCGATCCAAAACTGGACGGTGTTCTTAAAGGACTTTGGGACAGGCGTGGGTACAAGCGTGGTAATATTGATAGCCACGTAGGTACGGAAAGCATCCCCATTCTTTCATCCGTAATTATGACCGGGAACTATGCACCAGATCAGGAAGCATTGATTACGCGATTGATTTGGAATTTTATGGACAAAACCACTTTTGACGAGGACGAAATAAAGGATTACGAGAAGCTTGCCGATATGAACAAAAAAGGGATATCAGGTTTTACGGACGTGTTCTTGGAGCATAGGGAAGCGGTAAAAAATAATTTCAAAGTTAAATTCAGGGAATTTAAAGCAACGCTTTCACAGCGCCACGAAGAGGCAAATAGCCGTATGATTACCAACCTTTCGGTTTTGGGAACCTTCTTCCAGATGTTTCAAAATACGGCGGAAATCCATTTTCCTTTTAGTCACGAAGAAATGATGAAGCATTTCGATAAAACAATCGAGCTGCAAATGAACAAGATGAGTACCGCAAGTATCATAAATCGTTGGTGGGATTGTTTCCTTGCTTCAATGCGTGGCACGCTTGCAGATCAAATTAAAGTGGGCAGGGATATTAAGCTGGAGGGCGATCATTTGTATTTCAATTTCACAAGCTGCTACAACCGTGTTTCCAGACAATGGTATGTACAGTATAGAGATAGCGCACCGGCAAAGGGCGTGATGATGGATAGCCTGAAAAAAGACAAGGCGTGGATAGATGCCGTTTCCGGACTTCGCTTTGCGCCCGGGCGTGACAGCAAAGCAACCAGTGCCTATATGGTAAACCTTCAGGAGATTCCAATTTCAGACGAGCTCAAGTTTGCGGTAGATTTTCAGGTGCACGAGAACTCATTGTTCCCGTCCCCTGCCACCCCTGAAGAAGAAAACAATAATAAGGAGCGTGAGGAATTGCCATTTTGAGTTTCAAACGTTTCAACACATTACCTAACTTATTAAAAATGAATAAATTAAGTATAAAAAAAGGTGTTGAAAAGGTGTTGAAACGGTTTGAAGTGGTTTGAAGTTGTTTTGCGTTTCAAACCGTTTCAACACATGTTGGAAGATAAAGTATTGATAATCAAATGTGTAGATGTGTTGAAACACAAAACCCATTTTCACTATAACGCGAGAGCACAAATATTTTTTTATGGACACAGAAAAAACCCTTCCCGAAGTTGCCGAAGTGATATTAAAGCTTCGTCCTGCAGAAGCAGCGGATTTAAAAATAGACAGCCGAACCCTGAAGCGCGGCCAGCCTTTCTGGTTGAAAAGTATGATTACCGGAAAGTTTGATAATAGGCCAGAAATAATAAGCCTAGAAACCGATCCTGGTGAATTGGCAGAATGGCTGCGCAGAAAAATGATTTACGTACCAGTTTCATCTTTAGACGTATGATGTACACCAGCCTAGAAATATCAAAAATATTTACCAACTCAAGCAACGAGCAAGAAGTAAAAAAAAGCGCTCAAGCTTTACGAGCCATCATGCACGATGATGATGACGAACGTATGTATGATAAAGTGCGGGACTACTCCCTTTGGAGATTGATTGAAGTAACTAAACCTTAACACATTTAACTATGGAAATTAAAGCCACAAAAGATTACGAAAAATTTGATACTATCCTAGGCAACCGGATTATCAATGAAAAAAAAGTCCAGCGATTGATGGAAGACATCAATAAAGGCTTGAATCTTCTTCCCTATTGTCCAATTATAGTTTATCCCGAAAAGGATCAACTTAAAATAGTGGATGGCCAGCACAGATTTGAAACTTCAAAAAGACTGGAAAGCTATATCTATTATGTGGAATGCGATCCGCTGGACCTAAAACAGATTGCCCGTATAAATTACAGAAGCGATAAGTGGGGAAGTAAAGATTTTCTTGACTGTTACGTGCGTCTTGGTTCTGCAGACTATCAAACTCTGAAGGAATTTATTATAACATACGCGTTGATTTTCACTACTTCTATTGATTTATTAATGTTTGGAAAAATAGGCTCTAGTCAGAGGGGAATGGATTTTTTTAGAGATGGAGAATTTAAGGTGAATTTTTATGATGACAGCGCCGCTCTAATTGAGCTGACTCAGAAATTATTCAACAGATATAAATTTTGGAATGATCGAGATCTAATTATTGCAGTTCAAAAATTACAACAGAAAGGTTTGTGTGATTTTGAGTTACTGCAGAAGAAAATTGAGGAAGCTCCAAACGAAATGGATAAACAGTCCAGTCCTAAACTTTACATCTTCAATATTGAGCGGGTCTATAATTTTAAATGTTCAAAACGAACCATAATATTTTAAACTATGACCATCCACCTAACAATAACCCTAACCACATGAAAAGCTACGACAACCTAGACTTAGCATTAATCATGAGTGGCTGCCGTTACGAGAAAGAAGTTTATTTGGCGGTCCGCTTGCTAAAACAGGAAGAAGAAGCTGGAGTTTCTGTTAATCTGAATTTTTTAAGAAAAATAAGTAATTCACGAATCAAAAACCTTTTTTTATGAAACCACACATCATCCTCTTCATTGCGTCTGGCGTATTGCTTTATGCTTTTTTGGCTTACCAAACTTACCGGCAGCTTAGCGGTGGCCACCACCTTACCACAACGGACAAAAGAGTAATGCCCATTGTGGCAATATTTTGGCCACTGTCTTTTCTATTTGTCATTTTGTTGGAAATTTTAGGGAAGCGGCGTCGTGGAAAATGAATTTAACTTTTAAAAAATAAAACATGGAAAACTCAAACAATAAATTTTGGAAAACAGGCACCCACCCCATTGTGGGGGGTTTCCTGTCCAGTGGCGGCGCAAGGGGAAACTCTAAGCAATTCCACGAAAAAAACCAACAGGAAAAAGTTAATCCTAAAACGGAGTGGAGATGATAAAACCCCGGAATTAATAGAAGCAATACATAACTTAAAACGAATTAGCGATGGATCCACTTATAAAACAAATGAATCAAATTAACAAAAGAGAAGGCATGGCCATCGGGTTTATCCTTGGCTTTATCCTGGCGGCGGTTATTGCCTGCGCCATATTTTATTTTAACCCTTTAAATTTTTAATATCATGGCAAAACAAAAAACAATGACCAAATCCAGCGTGACTGGAAAGACCGTATCAAAAGAATACGCAGCAGGTGATTCAGAAGAAACTTTTGTGCAGACCATTACCCTTGGGCAAAAAAAGTATGATGAAGCTTGTGCTATGCTCAAGAAGTTAGAAGCCCCGCGTATTAATGGCCTTAATGCTGCCGAGCACGCTTACAAGGAAATCCTGCAATGGTTGTTGAAGAGAGGCAAGAAGCCTAACGTTTCTTGATAACGGTTGGCTAAGATTAGTAGCCTAAGAAATGAACTAATCAATTAACCACTTGGCTTGATAAGGCTATTAATTTTAGCCTTTGTTATAAGCCGTTTTATTCAGACACGATGAGTTTAGAACAAAAATACAAAGAACAATATGAAATAGGGTTTCCTATATTTCAAAA
>JBBQKI010000026.1:0-30413 GCA_038326725.1 Flavobacteriales bacterium | reverse complement strand
GCAATTTGCGAGTTGGTGAATGCTGCTTTGTAATTTCCTTGCAGGGCGTATGCTTCCGCAAGTAATGAATGTGCCTTTTGGTTTATGGTTCCATTTTTTATTTCGAGGTTATGATCGAGTGCACTTTGGAGGAAATTAATTGCTTGAGACGCTTTTCCTCTTTGAATATTCAATTTTCCAAGCTGAATGGCTGATTCTGCCGCCTCAAGATTATAATCGTTCTTTTTTTGGAAATCCAATGAATATTGAAAATACATCTCGGCCTTTTCAAGATTCCCCTTTTCAAAATTCACAAGTCCCAAATAATTGTTTATTTCAGCAACGGTACGTTGATCCTCTATTTGCTGAAAGAAGGCAAGTGTTTTGGTTAAAAGGTTGTCTGCTTTTTCAAGTTGCCCTTTGTGATAATAAACCTGCCCCAAAAAAACATTGGTGGTGTTGAAATAGAAAGTTCCAGCACCCGGAATTTTTTCAAATTCTTTGTTCGCTTTTAAATAATATGCTTCTGCGGAATTGTATTCTTTCAGTTCTAAATAAATATTGCCCAAACTTTGGTATGCCGCAGCAATAATATCTTCCCGAAGCGGTTCCTTTTTTTGGATGGAATCTACAACTAATAGATGCGATATGGCTTTTTCCATTTTGTTTTGACGGGAATAGGCTATAGCCAAAGCAATATGCGTATCAGCTAAAACGACGTTTCCAATATCATCAAAATCTTTTGTGTACTCAAGCCCTTTATTGCAGGCTTCAATGGCTTTATCAATTTCACCAATTAAATAATAGGTCCTGCAAAGTCCATTGTATGCCACTGCTAAACCGCGATAATAGTTGGTTTTGGTAGATTTGGCTATCATTTTTTCGAAGTAAAACAAAGCAGAATCTGGTTTTTGTATTCTTCTGAAATATTGCGCATATAAATAATCTGCATCTGCTAAGCTGTTGGCATATTTTCGCTTAGCGCTAAAATCCTCAAACTCTTTAATATACACCAAAGCACTATCGGGATGTGCATTGATAGTTTGGGAAATTTTTAATCGATAGATTGAAAGTGTAACGGAATCTTTGCCCGAAGGTTTTTTTGCCTGCAGATTATTTTGGCCAAAAGCTACAATAGCCATTGGCAAAAGGAGTATGGAGAGGAGCACTCTCATGGGTTTTAAAAGTTGGGTTGTTTAAATTTACTAAAATAAAATCCCCCAAAGGTTTTTAAATCAAAAAATTATCGTGAATTTTTATTCCATTTGATATACCAAAACCGTATCCGTTTCGCCCTGTACAGTAAGTTTTATCTTTCCGTTGCTGGCATTCGAAATGTGAGCAGAAGAGGTGCCATATATTGGGAAGCCGGGAAGCACCGCGCCTTTATCATCAAAAACATATACCTTGTTTTCCTGTGTTTCGGTAATGGAAATATATAGTTTTCGATTTGTGGTTGTAAGTGACGGTTTCCCATATACGCCCAACGGAAGCTCAATGGGTTTGCCATTTATCCGCAAGATGTTATCATCGAAAGTAACCTTGATATTGCCTTGGACTTCAAACCAATAATTTGTAGAAACATCAAGTTTTTGGGATGAAACCTTTCCGTTTTCATCAATCCGTTCCTTGGTGTTTTCACTAGTTACCACAACGAAAGTATTCTCTTCTTTAGCAATAGGTATTTCGGAAAATTGAAAGTTTTTCTCAACATTCAGTCGTGAGCTTCCAACACGATTTAAAATATTGAGTTTCCCGTTTTCTTCGGCTATTAAAATATAATCTCTATTTCCGATCCTAATATGTTTTGGGGATTGCACGATGTTGGATTTTGCCTTTTTAAAAGTAAAACCACTAACCGTTTTCCCTTGTTTGTCGTACATCAAAACATCTTTCCCCTGAATAATAATAAACCGGTAATCGCTGTTATTATCATAATCAAAAACTGCCAACGGCCGGGTGATTTCATCCTTAAAATTCAAGGGAAAAGGGGAGACATTTTTCCCGGTCCGGTCAAATACGTGAAAATTCTTTTTTGTGGCAAAAGCCATTTGTGTATTGCCGTTCTTAAAAAAATCGACTTCTTCAATTTTCCCCAAAATTGGTCCGTCCAGTTTTTTTTGCCATAAAATTTTCCCGCTGCCCGAAATATAATACAGTATATTGGCCAAATCTTGAACAACGATATCCTTCCCGCCCGAACTGCTATTGCTGAAGAAAACCGGGCTTCCCAAAATGGTGTTCTCCAATTTTATGTTCAATGCTTCCGAAACCGTAGCAGTGGTTCGGGCAGCATTTGAACTCTCTTTGCAAACGAAATTCAAGTGTGCAAAATCTCGGTCGTAACTAAATTGAAGCGCAGCCAAAGGATAGTTTTTAAATGAAATCCCGTTAACTTCAGAAGCAATTCCAGAATCGAAAAAACCGGAAAGGGCTTGATTTGAATCGCCATTCATTTTTAAAATCAAAAGTGAGGATGCATCGCTCAAGCTGGATTTGTAATCTTCAAAAAAGGCCGTGTTCTCCAGTGTAGCATTGTTTTTATAAGCTGCTATCATCTGTTGCGCCACGGTTTCATTTTCGGTAAAAACAAAGAAATTATCCAATTGAAACATCGTTCCCAACTTGGTTTTTGGAATTAGCGGATAAAAGGTTTCGGTGAACAAGCTGGGTTCGTTGAAATTAAAAATTTCCGTTTCCCGAAAGCTGCTACTACTGGAAATAAACCTGCCCAAAGCCTCCATCGTCAGCGAGGCATCTATGCTTTTCAAAACCACGGCTTTGGATTGGGGCAATTCAATAATCCCAATTTCATTCACAGAACCAAAAATTCCGGTTGTGATGAATTCTCCTTTTTCGCCCCGAAAGGCCCTTAGGTTTTTCTGAATTTTTTCCGAATCGTTAAATGTAAACGAAAGCACACCGATGGCTTGGGTTGGGGTAATTTGTGCAATACCGTTTAGCTGCGGGGCCTGGCCTTCAAAAACATTCAACAATTGCGGGATGGTGTCGCGTGCCAAAACGATGCCGGTTCCCGAAATTTGGTTTGGTAATACGGCCACGTCAACGGATGCCCAAGAAGCGAAATTGTTGGAAACCGAATCAGTTTTTACCGGCGGACTTCTCAAAAGGCTTGTTAACCCTCCCGAATGGGGCAAGGCATAAACTTTTTGAAAAGTTTCGCTTTTTTCTGTTTTGCCTTCCAAAATTTCCTGAAGTATTTTTTGGGAAGATGAAGCGATGAAAACGCTGTCCACAATTGCCGTGAATGCTATTTCGTTTTCAATCACCACGCGTTGTATTTCGCTATTTTTAAAAAAAAGGGTTTCCACACTTTTATTTTTTATGGAATCGGTAACCAAAAGAGTTTTTGAATATTTGGTTATAAAAGTAAAAGCGGCACTGCTATCTTTTTCCACCGAAACGCAAAGCAAACTTTCGGAGGTTGGCTTCAAATATTTCAAAAGTTGCGATTTTTCCGAAAAAAAAGTATGTGGCGTGGTTTTGCCGAATTCGGAAATAAGCGATGAGTTTTTAAGATCGGCTTGTAAAGTTTCAAAATTCCTAATCTTGAAAACCACAGAAACCCCTTCGGGGACATATTCCACTAAGGTACCGGAGCGCGAAACGGAAGTGTCGCAACCAATTAAACAGATAATTACCGAAAATAAAAATAGGATTTGGAGAAATTGCTTCATAAATACAAAAATAGATTTTTGGATCTTTCGATTTTTGAATTTGTTGTAAAAAAATATTAAAGCTAATTATCCGCAAAAAGCTTGAAACTTTTCCGATGATATTGCGTAATCCCAAATTCCCGAATGGCGGCGCGGTGTTGCAAGGTTGGGTAGCCTTTGTTTTGTTTCCAATTATACTGTGGAAATTCTTCGTGCAGGTTTTTCATATAGACATCGCGATGGGTTTTTGCAAGAATAGAGGCGGCCGCAATATGGAAATATTTGCCGTCGCCCTTTACCACACATTGGTGTGGGATTTGCGCGAAAGGCTTGAAATAATTACCGTCTATTGCAATAAATTGCGGTGGACTTGAAAGTGCTTCAATGGCAAGATGCATCGCCAAAACGGAGGCTTGCAAAATGTTGATGCGGTCTATTTCTTCCATCATTACGTGAACCACTTGGTAGCAAATGGCTTCCCTTTCGATAAGGATTTGAAGTTCCCGTCTTTTTTCGGCGGAAAGTTGTTTTGAATCCGTTAAAAAAGGATGTGCAAAACCCTCCGGAAGAATGACCGCCGCGGCGGTAACAGGACCTGCGAGGCAACCTCGGCCCGCTTCGTCGGTGCCGCACTCCAGTAAATGGGGGTTTATTTTAAGGGAAAGCATTTAAGGTTTTATTGTTCTCGGCAAGGTAATAATTTAATGGGAAAAGGAATTAGCGAATAGCGAATAGCGAAAAGGGAAAAGGGAAAAGGGAAAGGGTGAAAGGGAAAAAGTAGAAAGTCGTCACCCTTTCCACAAATCCAAAAACCCAAATCGTAAATCACTTCAAAAGTTTACCTTTGCCCGTGTAAGCCAAAAATGAATGAATAGGACGCTTTTGCTTTTGATGATAGTGTTTTCCCCGGTAATTGCGTTTTCACAAACCACTCCGGCCAAGCGCAAAAAACCGCCGATTGAACTTTACCGGATAATCTCCGCAGCCCGCGATACCACTTTTCTGGACACTACACTTACCATTAAAAAGGAATATAAATTCAATTATTTAAGACGCGATAATTTTGAGCTACTGCCTTTTTCCAATGTGGGACAAACCTATAATTCGTTGGCATATTCTTTTGATAAACTCAATTTGAAGCCTTTGTTCGCGGCCCAATCGCATCATTTCAATTACCGCGAAATCGAGGACATGAATTATTACCATGTGCCAACCCCATTGACAGAACTCTACTTTAAAACTGCTTTTGAACAGGGCCAGCAACTCGATGCTTTTTTTACCATCAATACTTCGGAGCAGTTTAATTTTTCCGTCGGCTACAAGGGCGTTCGCTCTTTGGGAAAATATCAAAATATTTTAACCAGCACCGGAAATTTTTCTTTTACCACGAATTACCATACAAAGAATAAACGTTACAACGTTCGAGCACACGTGGCGGCTCAGGATATTTTAAATGAGGAAAATGGCGGTTTGGATGAAAATTCCATTCTGCTTTTTATAAATGATGATGAAGAATTTGAAGACAGGGGCCGTCTGGATGTGAATTTTGAGGATGCCGAGAACAAACTGGAAGGCCTGAGATTTTACGTGGACCATGAATATGAACTCATCAGCCAAAAAGATTCTTTGAATTATTCCGTTTTAACCATTGGAAACATTCTCAGTTACGAAGACAAATTTTTCTATTATAAACAGGCTACGCCCTATGCGCCTTTTGGGCCTTCGTATAAAACCGCGAATTTGTTTACCGAAACAAAATTGGAGGATTTCAACGCCAAAGCATACGCGCGTTTCGATAATTCCATTTTGGGCGACATCACGGCCTGGGCGGGTTATACCGATTATAATTATGGTTATAATACGGCGCTTATTTTAGATGAAGGAAGGATTCCAAACCGTTTGAAAGGGAATATTATCGAAACGGGAGCAGCATATAAAAAACAATACCGAGGTTTTGAACTTTCGGGAAAAGGTGCCATCAATGTGGCCGGAGATTTTGAAGGGAATTATTTAAACGGTGCTGCATCTTTCAGAATTAATGAAGATTACAAGGCCAAAGCTTCCATTACCGTACATTCTGTGGCACCAAATTTTAATTTCCTTTTGTACCAAAGCGATTATGTGAACTATAACTGGCAAACCAATTTCAACAACGTAAAAACACAGGAACTAAAATTTGAAATCGAAACTAAAAAATTCGGGATTGCCACGTTAAGCTATACCGGAATTGAAGATTACGCCTACTTCGCAATAAGTCCTAACGATTCCACACCCACGCCACAGCAGTTTTCCGGGAGGGTGGATTATTTAAAAGTGAAGGCGGAAAAGGAATTTCGATATGGCCGCTTTGCCCTCGCTAATACCGTGATGTTCCAACAAGTGGCCGGCGGAGAAGAAGTTTTTAAAGTACCGCAAATTATAACCCGTCAATCCCTTTATTATGAAGACCACTGGTTTAAAAGGGCTTTATTTATGCAAGCCGGAGTGAATTTTAAATACTTTAGCAGTTATGAAATGAATGCCTACGACCCAGTTTTGGCGGAATTTTATGTTCAGAACAATCAGGAATTGGGTGGGTTTCCGTTAGTTGATATTTTCTTTAATGCGAAAATTAGGCAGACCCGCATTTATTTTAAATGGGAGCATATCAATTCCCTTTTCTCTTCCAAAAATGAATATTTTTCGGCTCCCGGCTATCCCTATCGCGATGCGGTGATCCGGTTCGGATTGGTTTGGGATTTCTTTTTGTGAAAAAAGCGCCCAAATCGACAATTTAATTAACCCTTCAGCAACCCCCTCGAAATAACGATTTTTTGAATCTCGCTGGTGCCTTCGTATATCTGAGTAATTTTCGCATCGCGCATAAAACGCTCCACGTGGTATTCTTTTACGTACCCATTCCCGCCGTGAATTTGAACGGCTTCAATGCTAACGTCCATCGCCACTTGCGAGGCGTATAATTTTGCCATTGCGCCGCTCATATCGTAATTATTGCCTTGGTCTTTATCCCAAGCAGCCTTCATCACCAAATGCCGGGCGGCTTCAATGCTGGTGTGCATATCCGCAAGTTTAAAAGCGATAGCTTGATGATTGCAGATTTCGGTTCCGAAAGATTTACGGACTTTACTGTAATCGCGAGCCATTTCGTATGCCCCTCCTGCAATTCCCAAAGCTTGTGCAGCTATACCGATACGGCCACCGCTCAAGGTTTTCATAGCAAACGAAAAGCCGAAACCATCTTCGCCTATCCGGTTTTCTTTAGGGACTTTTACATCATTAAAAATAAGGGAGTGCGTGTCGCTGCCCCGGATGCCCAATTTATCTTCTTTAGGCCCAACCTCAAAACCTTCCCAACCCTTTTCAACAATAAATGCGTTTATGCCTTTATGTTTTTTATCTCTATCGGTTTGGGCAATAACCAAATGAAAATCGGCCGTGCCGCCGTTGGTGATCCAATTTTTGGTGCCGTTCAAAAGGTAATGGTCGCCTTTATCGATTGCAGTGGTCATTTGAGAAGTTGCATCACTTCCCGCTTCCGGCTCACTTAAACAGAAAGCGCCCAAAGCTTCGCCAGTGGCAAGTTTTGTTAAATATTTTTCTTTTTGAAATTCATTCCCGAAAGCCTGCAAACCATAACAAACCAAGGAATTGTTTACCGACATCACTACAGAACATGATGCGTCCACTTTGCTTAATTCTTCAATCGCCAATACATAAGAAACCGTATCAATTCCGCCACCGCCGTATTTTGGGTCCACCATCATCCCGAGAAAACCCAGTTCCCCCATTTTTTTTACCTGTTCGGTGGGGAATTTCTGTAGGTTATCGCGTTCAATAACGCCCGGCAACAGTTCACTTTTAGCAAAGTCGCGGGCGGCGTCGCGGATCATTAGTTGTTCTTCCGAAAGGGTAAAATCCATAGGATTGGTTTAAAAAAGTTCTAAAAAAAAGTGAAACAAAGATACCTTTTTTAAAAGAAATTTAATATTCCAAATTCCAAATTCCAAATTTCAACACCCAAACTCTAAATTGCAAATTACAAATCCCAAAAGGGGTATCTTTGGATTTGGAAATTTAAAAATCTGTTATTTAATCAAAGATGAAAGATTTCGATCTTATCAAAAATAAATACCACGTGCTTGGCGTGATGAGCGGTACTTCGCTGGATGGAATTGATTTGGCCGAAATTGAATTTTCCATTTCTGAATTTTCCAATTGGGATTTTAGGATTAAAAACGCTCAAACCGTTCCATACCCTTCATTTTGGAAAGAAAAACTTCGTGCCGCTGTGGGGTTTTCCGAAACAGCTTTAATAGAATTGAATGAAAATTACACTCATTTTTTAGGGGAAACCATTTCAAAATTTATAGAAAAAAATTCAATCAATAACCTTGATGCCGTTTGCAGTCACGGCCACACCGTTTTGCACCGGCCGGAAAAAGGGGTTACGTTACAGATAGGGAATCTTAAAAGTTTGGCGAAGCAAATCAAGCAGACAGTGGTTTGCGATTTTCGGGTGGAAGATGTTGCCTTGGGCGGGCAGGGTGCCCCTTTGGTGCCGATTGGGGATAGGTTACTTTTTTCAGGATATGTTTATTGCCTGAATTTGGGCGGTTTTGCGAATATTTCATTTGAAAAAATGGGCAACCGGATTGCTTTTGATATTTGCCCAGTAAACATTGTTTTGAACCACTTTTCGGAAAAACTCGGGACACCTTTTGATGAAAATGGAAATCTGGCAGCTTCGGGAAAATTGGATTTGGAGCTTTTGAATAAACTGGATGCCCTTCCTTATTATGGTGAAAAACCCCCAAAATCTTTGGGATTGGAATGGGTGCATAAACACGTTTTTCCTTTGCTTGGAAATTCCGTGATTTCATCTCAGGACGTTTTGCGCACTTTTACCGAGCATATTGCCCACCAACTTTCGGCAAACTTGCCCAAAGGTTCCCGGGTTTTGGTAACGGGCGGCGGAGCGTACAATCTTTTTTTAATGGAAAGGCTGAAAAGTATTTCAAAAGTTGAACTAGAAATCCCTTCCCCCAGAATTATTGAATTCAAAGAAGCCCTTGTTTTTGGGTTGTTGGGCGTTTTGAAACTCCGGGGCGAGGTTAATTGTTTGGCAAGCGTGACCGGGTCAAAAAAGGATCATTCTTCCGGAAAAATATTCACGATAAAATAACCCCAAAATTCAATATTCCCTTTTTTAGTTTTTTATATTTGTGGCTTAATGCCTCACTGTAAATGAAGGAACTTCTCACCAAGTACGAAAGTAAGGAACCCGAAATAGTTTTTCACTGGAATGACCCCGAAACCGAAGCCGAAGGCTGGACTGTAATTAATTCATTGCGGGGTGGCGCGGCCGGTGGTGGCACACGTATGCGGCAAGGTTTAGACATGAACGAAGTACTTTCGCTAGCCAAAACCATGGAGGTCAAGTTCACCGTTTCGGGGCCGGCCATTGGCGGGGCAAAATCCGGCATCAATTTCGACCCTTCCGATCCCCGGAAAAAAGGAGTTTTGGAACGCTGGTACAAAGTCGTTTCGCCATTATTAAAAGCGTATTATGGCACAGGTGGCGATTTAAACGTGGATGAAATCCACGAAGTAATCCCAATTACGGAGCAGAGCGGGGTCTGGCATCCGCAGGAAGGGGTTTTCAATGGGCATTTCTCGCCCACTCAAGCCGATAAGATAAACCGCATCGGGCAATTGCGCCAAGGGGTTATTAAGGTTTTAGAGAATACCAATTTTTCTCCCGATGTTTCCCGAAAATATACCGTTGCCGATATGATAACCGGTTATGGCGTTGCCGAGGCGGTACGTCACTTTTACGATATTTATGGCGGTAACGTTTCCGGAAAAAGAGCAGTGGTGCAGGGCTTTGGAAACGTGGGCGCTTCGGCGGCTTATTACCTTTCACAAATGGGCGCAAAAGTGGTGGGCATCATTGACAGGGAAGGTGGTCTCATCAAAAAGAACGGTTTTTCATTTGAAGAGATAAAACAACTCTTCCTTCAAAAAAAGGGGAACACGCTATTGGCTGAAAAGATGCTTTCTTTTGATGAAATAAATAAACAAATCTGGGACTTGAAAGCCGAGGTTTTTGCGCCTTGCGCGGCTTCACGCTTGGTTACGAAACAACAAATTTCCTCGATGATAGATTCTGGGTTGGAGGTAATAAGTTGTGGGGCTAACGTGCCTTTCGCTGATACCGAAATATTTTTCGGCCCTATTATGGAATATACCGATGAACGTGTGAGCTTGATCCCCGATTTCATTAGCAATTGTGGGATGGCGCGGGTGTTTGCTTACTTTATGGAACGAAAGGTACAAATGACCGATGAGGCCATTTTCAACGATACTTCAATTACCATTAAAAATGCCATACAAAATACCTTTGACCACAACAGTACCAAAACCAATATAAGTAGGACCGCTTTTGAGATCGCCCTTAAACAATTAGTGTAAATTATAAACTTCGCTATGGAATCAATCATCATTTTAATCTTTGTTATTGGCTATCTTTCCATTACGCTTGAACATCCCTTAAAACTTGACAAGACGGTCCCGGCCCTTATAATGGCTTCGCTTATTTGGGCACTATTGGCAATTGGTTTTCATGGGGGTTGGTTCAATATAGTTGATACCCACGGCACGGTTTTTAGTTTTTTGGAAGGGGGCGAAAATGCTGCAGAAGGTTTTGAAAACACTCTGCTTCACCATCTCGGTAAAACGGCTGAAATTCTTATTTTCCTGATTGGCGCAATGACGATTGTGGAAATTATTGACCTTCACCGAGGTTTTGAGGTTTTGAAAGGTGCTGTCCGAACCAATAATAAATTGAAATTATTATGGATTATCGTCATAATTTCCTTTTTCCTTTCTGCCATAATAGACAACCTTACCACCACCATCGTGATGGTTACTTTATTGCGAAAATTGATTCCAAGCCATAAAGACAGGATTTGGTACGCTTCTATGATCATAATCGCTGCCAATGCGGGCGGGGCATGGTCCCCCATTGGAGATGTTACTACTACCATGCTTTGGATAGCAGATAAAGTAACAGCACTAGCTTTAGTGAAATTTTTAATTATTCCTTCTATTGTTTGCATTTTAGTACCCATGGCTATTGCAAGTTATCTTCCCATATTTAGGGGAAAAATTGAAGTGGATATTCATGATCCTGTTAAGGCCACGAAATTATTGAGCAGTAAAACAATGCTTTTCCTAGGCCTTGCAGGGATTGTTTCAGTTCCCATTTTTAAAACTATCACTGGCTTGCCCCCCTATTTTGGCATGATGCTGGCCTTGGGAATAGTGTGGTTGGTTTCAGAATATATTCACCCCGAAGAGGATTTTACCAAGGAAAAAAGACATTTATATTCAACTAATAAAGCCCTTTCCCGTATCGAGATTTCTAGCATCCTTTTCTTTCTGGGGATACTACTTGCGGTGGCTGGATTAGAAAGCTTGGTTTATGGCGTGGTGAACAATAACGAAGTGGGCACCCTTCGCTATTTGGCGGAAATCTTGCAAACCGCCATCCCTAATCAGGATTTGGTTGTAATTTTATTGGGAGTATTATCTGCTATTATCGACAATGTACCTTTGGTTGCTGCCTCCATCGGAATGTACGATTCTCCAACCGATTCTGTGCTGTGGCATTTTATAGCTTATTGTGCCGGTACGGGCGGAAGCATGCTCATTATTGGGTCTGCCGCCGGGGTGGCCGCAATGGGGATGGAAAAAATAGACTTTATCTGGTACCTCAAGAACATTGCTTGGTTGGCTTTTGCCGGTTTCATCGCTGGGGCAGGGGTGTTTTTATTGATGGAGCGGGTGATATTTGTCAATGCCTGACAATTTCCCAATCCTTAATCCGTTATTCACATTAAACAAATAATTTATGCTTAACTACTTTTTTCAAGATGAAGCACAAGGTGCGGCTCAAAATGTGGAACCACTTGTTGCAGAACAATCACTTTCGATGATGGAACTCATCATTTCCGGCGGAACAGCGGGAATGGTTATTATAGGGCTACTTTTTATTCTATTGTTTATAGCCGTGTATATTTATTTTGAAAGGGTTTTTGCCATCCGGGCAGCATCGAAATGGGACAATAATTTTATGCGGCAAATCCGTGATAACGTAGCCTCTGGCAACCTGCAAGCTGCAAAAGTACTCTGCGCACAGCGAAACACCCCAGTTTCTAGACTTACCGAAAAAGGGATTTCCCGAATTGGGAGTCCTCTTGAAGCAATAAACAGTGCCATTGAAAATGCAGGGAGGCTTGAAATCTACAAACTTGAAAAGAACGTCAGTATTCTTGCCACTATTGCCGGAGCTGCGCCCATGCTTGGGTTCTTGGGAACCGTGATTGGGATGGTAATGGCTTTCCACCAATTGTCCACCAGCGGCGGGCAAGCGGATATGAGTGTTTTGGCGGAGGGCATCTATACCGCGATGACCACCACCGTGGCAGGACTAATAGTAGGTATTATAGCTTATATGGGTTATAATCATTTGGTGACACGGACTGATAAAGTGGTACATCAAATGGAAGCCACAGCCGTTGACTTTTTGGATATATTAAACGAACGCGCATAATGAAAATTCGCGGAAGAAATAAAGTTAGTTCCGAATTTAGCATGAGCTCGATGACGGATATCGTTTTCCTATTATTGGTATTCTTTTTGCTTACATCACCAGCCATCACACCGGAAGCTTTAAACCTGATTTTGCCCAAAGCAGATGGTAAAACCTCAGAAGTACAAAAAGCCTCCGTGAGTATTACCAAAGATGGCGCTTATTATGTGAATAATGAACGCGTAACGGAATATAGCATTGAAGAGGAGTTGAAAACCATTTTGTCGGGTCAAGATGAACCGGTGATCATGCTTCGCGCCGAAGAAGGTGTTCCCATTGAAGATGCAGTTTTTGTGATGGATATCGCAAACAAAAACAGTTTTAAGGTGGTACTTGCGGTACGCACCAAAGAGAATTAGGTTTCAATCAGATAATCTTACATTACAAAAGCACCGGATAAAATGAGTATACTCGATACAGAACATAAAAGAAAAAGTATGGCCATCACGGTAAGTGTGCACGTGGTCATTCTTTTGTTGCTGTTGTATGCGGGCTTATCATATTTGGATCCACCTTTGGAAGAAGGCATTGCGATTAATTTTGGCACTACCGAAATGGGAAGCGGGAGAGTTCAGCCCACCGAAATGATTACCACTTCACCCAAACAGGCCACTTCACAACCGGTATCCGAACCAAAATCCGAGATTAAGGAAGAAGTGGTTACCCAGAACATGGAAGATGCCCCCGTTGTAAAAAAAGAAAAAATTATTAAAGAGAAAGAGGTTTTACCTGTAAAAGAGCAACCCAAAAATGAAACTCCAAAGCCAGACCCTAAGCCTTCAAAATCCACCAGCGATGCGCTTTCAAGTCTTATTGACGGACCTAAAAATAAGGGTACCGCCACTGGGGGCGAGGGCAACGACAATAAACCCGGCGATAAAGGAAGTCCGGACGGCGACCCTAATGCGGGGAGTTATTACGGCACGGGCAAAGGAATTGATGGGGATGGCAATTATTTATTGGGGGGAAGAAAAGCCCTTAACAAAGAAAAATTTATCCAAGATTGCAATGAAGCGGGAATTGTGGTGGTAAGTATTGATGTGGACCGAAATGGAAAAGTGATAGCAGCCATGGCCGGGGTCAAGGGGACCACCAATAATTCCAAATGTCTTTTGGAACCCGCAAAACGTGCTGCCTTGGCCACCCGATTCAATGCCGATGATAAAGCCCCAGCAAAACAGATTGGAAAAATCATCTATAATTTCAGTCTTTCCAATTAGGAACTCCTTTAAGTCACCCCCATTTTTTTAATTATCTTTAGGTGCCTAAACAGGATGCTATGAGCCGTATTTTAATTTTTTTTGTATTTATTATTGCTTTTTTGGGTTGTGCAGAAAAATCTCAAAATGATAAAACAACCCTTTCCCAAGAAAAACATCCCCATGATTTTATGTTCATGCAGCGTGCTTTCCCTACCGGGGAAATTAAAGCAGATGCTTATTCTAAAGCCATTGCTTGGAAAAAACAAAATGCTCAGCGTTCTAATTCAAACGCAATATGGGAGTTCACGGGGCCTTTAAACGTGGGCGGGAGGATAACCGATATTGAAATTCCTTCAAATCAACCGGAAACCTATTATGTTGGCGCAGCTTCGGGGGGAATTTTTAAAACAATAAATTCCGGAGATAGCTGGACACCTGTTTTTGATGAACAGGAGATGCTTTCAATAGGGGATATTGAAATTTCAAAAAATAATAATGAACATATTTGGGTAGGAACGGGTGAAGTAAATGCCGGTGGAGGTTCATTGGCTTATGATGGCGATGGTGTTTATAAGAGCGAGGACGGGGGGATTACGTGGGAATCAAAAGGGCTACCGGATATTGGCAGTGTAGGTAAAATTGTGTTGGACCCAAACAATGATGCGGTGGCTTTTGTTGGTGCAATGGGGCCGCTTTTTAAGAACAGCAACAACAGGGGCATTTATAAAACCACTAATGGGGGCGATAGTTGGGAACAAGTATTGTTTGTAAGCGATTCAACGGGAGTTATCGATATGTCCATTCATCCTACGAACGGGAACATCATTTATGCGGCAAGTTGGGAACGTATCCGAAGACCAAATAGAAGGCAATATGGCGGGGAAACCTCACGAATTTATCGCTCCACAAACGGTGGAACCAACTGGACCGAACTTACCAACGGTTTGCCTAGTGCTGCATCACAGAAAGGAAGAATTAGTATTGATATTTCGCAATCTAACCCGGATGTCCTTTATGCTTTTTATGCCGATGCCATTGGGAATATCCAAGGGGTTTACAGGACTGCTGATGGGGGGAATTCTTGGAGTGCCGTTAACTCAAATCAATTAACGGATGTAGGATTTCATTGGTGGTTTGGTGGAATTTTTGTGGACCCTACAAATGAAAACACAATATACAGCGTTGGTTTTGATGTTCAAAAATCAACAAATGGTGGCGCAAGTTGGGGAATTTCTTTCCCGAATGTTCACGTAGATCAGCACGCAATGGCTTTCAATGCTTCGGTTTCAGGCCAAGTACTGTTAGGAAATGACGGGGGACTTTATAGCAGTAATAACAATGGAGTTTCTTCAATAAAAGATTTGAACTTGCCCATTACACAATTTTATAGGTTTCACGTTGATGCGCAAAATGAAAACAAAATTTATGGAGGGGCTCAGGATAATAGTACAAGCAGGACCACGACGGGAGGTTTATCTGATTGGAACATAATTTATGGGGGCGATGGTTTTCAGCCATTGGTAGATCCAACCAATACAAACGTTATCTATGCCTTGTCACAAAACGGTTCTTTTGGAAAATCTGTAAATAATGGAGCAACGTTTTCAAATGCTACAAGCGGTATTTCTGGAGGTGACCGGAAAAATTGGGATACTCCAATAACCTTTGATCCCTCCAATTCGCAAACATTATATTATGGGGCAAACCGACTTTATAAAACCATCAATGCCGCTGGAAATTGGACAGCAATCAGTCCGGATTTAAGCAATGGGCCACATACTGGAAACCTTACTTTCGGCACCATAACCACAATCAGTGTTTCACCTTTTAACAATGCAGTCATTTTTGTGGGAACAGATGATGGAAACGCCTGGGTTACGCTGGACGGCGGAAATAATTGGGAAGAAATTTCTGAGGGCTTGCCGGAGCGATGGTTCACCAAAATACTGGCATCTCGCGAAGATCCGAATACAATTTATTTGACCATTTCTGGCTATAGGTTTGGTGAAAATTCAGGCCACATTTACAAGAGTACCAATCTGGGAATTACGTGGATCGATATTTCCGGAAATCTACCCGATATCCCCGTAAGCGATATTGAACAGGATGGTTTCGGCAACCTTTTTATAGGAACGGATATCGGGGTTTTAGCATCAAACAACGAGGGCATCAGTTGGAGTGGTTTGGGAGAAAACCTTCCTTCGGTGGTGGTTACAGACCTTCACATGCACGAAGCCACGGAATTCCTTTACGCCGGGACTTATGGACGTTCCAGTTATAAAATAGATATTTCAGGGAATATTCTGAAAACTGAAAACACTGATTTTTCATTAGAAATAATGTTGTACCCAAACCCGGCATCCGGATTTGTAAATATTTTCCTACCGAATTCTTCCGAAAAGATTTCGGTTTTGATATATGATAATATGGGACGGCAAGTACTCCAACAAAATTTTTCAAAGCCCGATAAAACATTACAGGTATCAATCGATGCTCTACCGAGAGGAATTTATTATGTAAAAATTGCTACAGGCAAAATAAGGACAATTCAAAAACTTATTGTAAAATAAACAACGCAAACCATCACCTATCCCGAAACCATAGCGTGGCTTTTTGATCAATTACCCATGTATCAACGTGTGGGAAGTGCCGCGTACAAAGCAGATCTTTCCAATACCATAAAACTTTCAGCACATTTAAACGAGCCACAAAAAAGTTTTAAAAGCATCCATGTGGCGGGGACCAACGGGAAAGGTTCAAGCAGCCACATGCTAGCTTCTGTTTTCCAGGAAGCAGGCTATAAAACGGGGCTGTACACTTCCCCACATTTAAAGGATTTTAGGGAACGCATCAAAATTAACGGAGAACTTATTCCCAAACGCAATGTTTCCAATTTCGTAAAAAAGAACAAAACTTTTTTTGAAGCAAATCAATTGTCGTTTTTTGAAATGACGGTAGGCTTGGCTTTCGATTATTTTAGGAAAGAAAAAGTGGACATCGCCATCATTGAAACCGGCTTGGGCGGAAGGTTGGACAGCACGAACATAATTTTGCCGGAAATCTCGGTAATTACCAATATAGGGTTGGAACATACCCAGTTTTTGGGAAATTCATTGGCCGAAATAGCTGGCGAAAAAGCGGGCATCATAAAACACAAAACCCCAGTAGTAATTGGCGAAACCTTGAGCGAAACAAAACCTGTTTTTTTAAGAATAGCCCAAAATAACAAAGCGCCCATCTTTTTTGCGGAAGATGAAAATCCACCAAATTACGATTCAGATTTGAAGGGAAATTATCAGCAAAAAAACCTAAATACAGTATTTCAAACTTTGAAAGTCCTTAAAAATAGAGGTTGGAAAATTTCTGAAAAAGCTATTAAAAAAGGGTTGAAGAACACTATAAAAAATACTGGTTTGCGTGGCCGTTGGCAGATTTTGAAACAAACCCCAAAAGTAATTGTCGACACAGCACATAATGCTGATGGTTTAAGAGAAACTATGAAACAACTTTTGGAAGAGAAATATGAAAACCTTCACTTTGTTTTGGGGTTTGTGACCGATAAGGATTTAAGTTCGGTATTCCCTTTATTCCCTAAAAATGCACAATATTATTTTTGTAAACCGGATTTGCCACGGGGGTTGGATGTAATTATTTTGAATGAAAAAGCAATTGCTTTCGGGCTGAGTGGGAATATATTCGGCTCCGTAAAAAAGGCATATAAAGCGGCATTAAAAAAAGCAAGCCCCGACGATGTAATTTATATTGGCGGAAGCACTTTTGTGGTGGCGGAAGTTTTATAGATTTTTTGATTAATTAATTTGCGGGAAATAAAAACTAACTTATATTTGCACCCTCTAAGTAATTAGGGCGATTAGCTCAGCTGGTTCAGAGCACCTCGTTTACACCGAGGGGGTCGGGGGTTCGAACCCCTCATCGCCCACCATTTTCTACAAACCCTACAATTTTTGTAGGGTTTTTTTATTTTATTTTAATTTTTATCGAGTACCATTGATTTTATAATTTTAAAAAAGGCAATATTGTTTTAAATTGCATTGCAACCATTCAAAAAAAAACTTCGTGAATTTCCTTAAAAGATTTGTTACAGAATGTGCTATTGAATACCAAAAGGCTCGTACGAAAAGGTCTCATTTGCCCTTGTCGCAAATTAAGAAAAAGGTAAGGGAAGTTGAGGTAGAACTTGCACAGGAACTATCAGAATTGGTTTATTTGATGATAGGTGTTACGGCCGCTACTTTTGGGTTGAAGGGGTTTTTGCTTCCTAATGGTTTCCTTGACGGAGGCGTTACCGGGGTTTCGCTATTGGTTGAAAGTCTAACGGGTATTCCGTTGCCCATTCTTATCTTCTTTATCAATTTGCCCTTTTTGATCATTGCATATTTTGCGGTAGGCAAACGCTTCGCAATTAAAAGTATAATGGGAATTGTGTTGCTCGCGGTTTCCCTTTTTTTTATACCATTTACCGCCATTACTGACGACCCTATTCTTATAGCTACATTTGGAGGTTTATTTTTGGGCCTTGGAATTGGATTGGCAATCCGGGGTGGTGCAATCATAGATGGAACCGAGGTTCTGGCCATTTATATCAGCCGTAAAACAAGCTTGACGGTGGGCAATGTGATTCTCCTTTTTAACTTGGTAATCTTTATGACAGCGGCATATATTATTTCAGTTGAGACAGCACTTTATGCTATTTTAACTTATTTCGCGGCATCAAAAACAGTGGATTTTGTAATAGATGGCATCGAGGAATTTATGGGAATAACGATAATTTCCGATAAAAATGAAGATATCCGGCTTGCCATTATTGAAGGAATGGGTCGTGGCTGTACGGTTTTCAAAGCAGCGAAAGGATTTTCAAAGAGGGGCGTACCATTGGTGGCCACAGATGTGGTTTATACCGTGATTACCCGTTTGGAACTTTCAAAACTAAAATCGGAAGTTTATAAAATCGATCGTGATGCTTTTATAATCATGACCTCGGTGAAAGATGCCAAGGGCGGGATGATCAAGAAAAAACCCATAAAGAAATTCGAGCAATAGTTTCATAGTGTGCATTTTTTTATTGAATTTCGCAAACAATGCAAAGGGCCATTAACTCAGTTGGTTTAGAGTGTCACGTCGACAACGTGGAAGTCACTGGTTCGAATCCAGTATGGCCCACCATTAAACTGAATTGCATTTATTTAAATTATAATTATGAAAATAAAGCAATTTGAATATAAACCTTTATCCCATTTTTCTTATGCCATCGTAAGCAACGGAAAAATGGCCTTGGTGGATCCCGAACGTGACCCAATACAATATTACAAATTTGCAGAAGAGAATAATGCTGAGATAATTGCTGTTTTTGAAACTCATCCACACGCAGATTTTGTTAGTTCGCACCTGCAAATCCACAAAGAAACCGGGGCAACAATCTATGCTAGTAAAAAAATAGGAGCAGAATATCCGCATAAAGCCTTTGATGATGGCAATTCGGTACAAATGGGTAACGTAACATTTACCGCTCTCAACACGCCCGGTCATTCTCCGGATAGCATTACTGTTATTGCTACAGAAAACAAAAAAACAGCTTTGTTTACCGGGGATTTTTTATTTGTAGGGGACGTTGGCCGCCCCGATCTTAGGGAATCCGTGGGGCATATGAAAGCAAAACGAGAAGAACTTGCAAAAAGCATGTTTGACAGCATTACAAATAAATTATCTAGCCTTCCCGATGATGCAATAGTCTATCCGGCGCACGGCGCAGGATCCCTTTGTGGAAAAGGGATGAGCGCAGACCATACCACAAGTACTTTGGGCAATGAACGTATGGGAAATTGGGCATTTAAGAAACAAACTGAAGCACAGTTTGTAGCCTATCTTTTGGATTCACAGCCCTTTATTCCCCATTATTTTGGTTTTAATGTGGACATCAATAAAAATGGCGCCAAAAACCTTCAAAAGAATTTAGGCAAAATTCCATTCCATCTTTTCTCAAGAAAAACAATGGGAAATTCCATCATTGTTGATATTCGAAATGAAGTGGATTTCAAAAAAAATCATTTGCCCGGAAGTTTTAACATTCAGGCCGTTTCAGATACGGCAAAATTTGAAACCTGGCTAGGCTCAACAGTAAGGCCGAATGAAAAATTTTATCTTGTGGTAGATACAGTTGAAAATGCTTATAAGATAAGTAACAGGATTGCAAAAATTGGCTATGAAACCCAAGTCAAAGGAATACTCACTTTAAAAGAAGGAATAGGGACCACATCCGAAAATCTTAACTTCAAGGATTTTAAAGAATACCAAGAAAAATATACGATAGTAGACATTCGAAATGACAGCGAAGTAGCGGAAGGAAAACTTTTTAAAAATGCCCTTACAATACCTTTATACGAACTTCGGGAAAAAGCAACCCAAATACCCACAAACAAACCCATCGTTGTGCATTGTGCTGCCGGGTACCGTAGTGCAGCAGGAAGCAGTATTTTGGAACGTGAATTACAAGGCGCAATAGTATTTGATTTAGGCGAGAAGATTCAGGAGTTTAAATAGATAAAATGTTTTTTTTACAATATGTCCATGATTCGTTCTAAGGCCATTCCCCGGGAAGCTTTTATTAGAATGAATTTATCTTTTTGAGGATTTTTTTCCAATTGTATTTTTAAATCCTCAAAGGATTTGTATTTATGAATTTGAGGTGATTTTATAAGGGTTTTGTGAAAATTACTTCCAACAATATAAACCTCCCCCAGTGAATTATCCTCAAGAAAATTTATGATATTTTGGTGTTCGGCATCCGCATCATTACCTAGCTCAAACATATCTCCCAAAAATAGAATTTTATTTTCCCCTTCGGCTTGTTTAAAATTTTCCAATGCAGCTAACATACTACTTGGGTTGGCATTGTAGGCATCAAGGATTATTTTGTTACCGTTCTTTTCCAGAAGTTGAGAACGGTTGTTTGAAGAAAAATAACCTTCAATAGCATGTTTTATTTTTTCTTCGGAAACACCAAAATAATCGCCCATTGAAATGGCCGCCGCAATATTCGGAAAGTTGTATACACCTATTAAATTGCTTTGAATTTCTACATCCTTAAATTGAACTTTTACTTTATTTGATGCCTCCAAAAGTTTCAACTTGCCTTCTTGTTTTTCACAGAAAACAATTTTTTTCATCCCATTTGAACGTTTAATTTGTATGGGATCTTCCTCGTTTATAAAAACGGTTTTCCCGTGTTTTTTTAAATGCTCATACAATTCCGTTTTTGCGTTGACCACACCTTCCAAACTGCCAAAACCTTCCAAATGGGCTTTCCCGAAATTGGTGATATAACCAAAGTCCGGCATTGCAATTTCGCATAATCGTGCTATCTCATTGGGGTGATTTGCGCCCATTTCAACAATGCCTATTTCAGTGCTTTTGTCCATGGATAGCAAGGTGAGTGGCACACCGATATGATTGTTCAAATTGCCCTTTGTAGCAGTGGTTTTATATTTTTGGGAAAGTACAGCGTTTATTAATTCCTTTGTAGTGGTTTTTCCATTGCTACCGGTCAATGCAATTATAGGAAGGTTTAATTTTTTTCTATGAAACAAGGCCAGTTCCTGTAATATTTTTAAAACATCGTCAACAAGAATCGTTTCCCCTGTGTCTTTATGAAATTCTTTTTCATCAATTATTGTCTTAAATGCACCTTTTTTTATGGCTTCTTCCGCAAATGCATTGCCATTAAAGTTGTCGCCCTTTAAGGCAAAAAAAATACAGTTTGGGGTAATGTTTCGCGTATCAGTACAAATACCATTGTTAGCTGAAAAAATATCGTAAAGGGCTTCCGTTTTCATCGAAATAAGATATTAAAAAACCCTCCTTAACCTAAAGTCTGGAGGGTTTACTATTTTTTAAAAAAACTTAAAAATTTAATTTCTTGGGCGTTTTCCTTGTTTTGATTTTGAGCCAACCCGAGACATTGCACATCTAAAACCGATGTAATCTGTTGCCCTGTCTTGTGGGAAGTAGCGCCTTTGTGCAGGATCCAACCAATAGTCCCGATCTCTCCAGGAACCTCCTTTATAAACCCGTACTTCATTATCTACCAAAGTGGTCCGGGTTGAGGATTTGTCGTATTGACGATCCATTTCTCCCAAGCTATCAGTAAAAACTTCATGTTGGGGGGAATTATACATGCGTTTGCTGTTGTTTTCTTCTTCCTCTTCGCCGCCAAAAGATTGGAAATAGCGAGAGGAACGTTTATCCCCATCACGATAATCCCTATTGTCGCTGTCAGAAAAATTTGTCCTTAAATAAGTTTCATTTTCGTCAACGGGAACTTGTAAAATCTCCCCGGGTAAATTCCGAGCAATAATTTTCCCATTGCTAAGGGTGTCATAAACGATGGAATCTTGTGTGATTATTTTGACCTGTCCATTTTCATCGATGGCGTTTTTGGTATAAACATTACCTCGGTAATAGTTAAAGTCGTTAAATTCATCATCTACAATCGGGCGATAAACGTCTGCTACCCATTCAGCCACATTTCCGGCCATATCATATAGGCCATAATCGTTGGGCTCATAAGATTTTACTTCTCCTGTTATATCGGCGCCATCATCACTCCAACCTGCTATTCCACCATAATCTCCATCACCTTGTTTAAAGTTCGCCATTTGGTCGCCACGGGTTTTGCGTTTCTCGGAACGGGTATATTGTCCTTCCCAAGGATATTTTTTCTTGCCACGATATACATTGTAGTTTCGCAATCCAATAAGTCCAAGCGCGGCATATTCCCATTCTGCTTCGGTAGGAAGGCGGTATGCGGGCATTAATAAACCATCTTTAAGTTGAATATAAAGGTTGGTGCTGTCTTCGTTGTTTCGCGTAAGTTGTTCCGAACGTTTCCCTCCACGAGTTATGGAATCATTACCGCCGTAAGTTTTTGTTGGAGCTTGAAGGTAAGTTTCTGTATTGAAAGTTTCGCCGGGACCTACATCATAACGGGCATTTCGTGCTGTATAACCTTCTTCTTCAAGGACAAGTTCGTTCACACGATCCGTTCTCCATTTGCTGAATTCTACAGCTTGTATCCAACTTACGCCCACTACTGGATATAAAGCATAGGCGGGATGGCGTAAGTAGTTGTTGGTCATCACTTCATTGAAACCCAAACGGTTTCGCCAAACCAAAGTATCGGGCACAGCACCCACATAAATATTTTTATAATTTTCCTCGGTTGGAGGGAAAACGCCTTTAATCCAATCCAAATATTCAAGGTACATTAAATTTGTAACCTCAGTCTCATCCATGTAAAATGATTGTACGTGCTGCTGTGTGGGGGAGTTGTTCCAATCGTGCATCGGGTCATCTTGTACCCTGCCCATAGTAAACGTACCCCCTTCAACAAACACAAGCCCCGGACCAGTTTCCTGTTCCTTGGTTTTGGGGTCGTACTTGAACCCTCCCTCTCGGGCATTCATTTTCCAGCCGGTAGCCCTAGAGCTGTCTTTATAGTCGCGAGAGTTGTTACAACCTATTAATAAGGTAGTTGCCACTACTGTGATAAATAGCTTTAATGCTGGTTTTCTTGTTATGATCATACGTTTATTTATGATAAAATTTGGGTTCGCAATATAGGAATTAACGATAAAAAAGCAATATTATTTTATTTTTTTAAATCTAGTCAAAGGTTTGTTTGCGCCTAGACCGAATGCAAACGTATTAGTTTTATAATTATTATCCAAACGGCCATTAATTCAGGACAACAATAAATAGCACAATAATACTAAGTGTATAATTGCAACGTTAATGCTATTGATGAAAAAAACATTCTTTTTATTATGTTTTATTGCCCTGCCTTTTTTATTGAAAGGGCAAACCAAAACCTTTACAATTCCTTGGGAAGGTAACGCCACATCAAATTTCGTCTCAGCCAAAAAAACTACAGCTACCTTGCTTAAAGAAAAGGCAATGGCGGCACTGAGCCTTCAAATTGACAAAGAAAATTTAAGTTATAAAACTCAATGGAGAGATACGGGTTTTGCTGATGAAAATTCTCTAACCCTTACGAATGTAGCTTACGGTCCGCTTTCTTCCGAAGAACTGAAAACAATAAACACTTCTTTGGTGCCGGACAGGCTTACGTATAGCATTGCAAGCACCATGGGCCGTGATGTCCTATATACCTTACTCACTGTTTCCCCCGTGGTCAAAAGCAACGGCAGTTATCAAAAAGTCCTCTCGTTTTCGGTGAATTATAGGATGAAAAGTCTCAACCGAAACGGGGCAATGCGGATGCCAATCTCCAATTCCGTATTGGCAACGGGCGAATGGTTCAAATTTAAAATAGAGGCAACTGGAATCTATAAAATAGACAAAGCTTTTTTGAACAGTTTGGGCATGAATACCGATGGCATTAACCCAAGAAATCTGAAAGTTTATAGTAATGGAGGTAAACCATTACCATTGTTGAACTCTTTAAATAACGTTTTTGATCTTCCGCAAACCTCCATTCAAGTTGTAGGCGAGGCCGATGGCAGTTTTGATGGCGCCGATTATATACTTTTTTACGGAATAGGCACAAAAGGGTATTCCCCAGAAAACGACACCCACATAAACCCATATAGCGAGGACTCTTTTTATTACGTTACCGCGGATGGGGGTCCGGGAAATAGGGTACAGTCTATGACCGAGCCCACCGGAAATGCAACCATAACCATCACCCAGTTTGATGATTATAAATTTCACGAACTCGATGAAGAAAGCCCTACCAAACTTGGCCGTCGGTGGTTTGGAAACCGTTTTGATATTGAAAGCGAACAAACGTATGAGTTCACTTTTCCGAACATAGTAGCGGGACAACCCATGAATTTGAAAGTAAAAGCTGCCGCTATTTCTGAAACCGCAACCTCCATGGCCCTTTCCATTAATGGGACAAGTTTGGATCCATTGAATTTTTCGGGGCTTGGGGACAATGGGGTAATATCTTTGGATGCTTTTTCAGGACAAGTTCCCGCCGGGTCGGAAACTGTAACTGTGGATTTAGCCTACAACAATTCCGGGAACCCTTCAAGCGTGGCCTATTTGGATTATATCTCGATTGAAGCCGTCCGTAACCTTACTGGGGCAGATGGTCAAATGGCTTTTCGATACAATGATGCCCAAAATCTTTCTGGTATTGGGGAATATCAATTGAGCAATGCTGCACAGTTTTCACAGGTTTGGGACGTCACCAATCCCACTTTCATTTCTTCGGTGCAAAATGAGGGCAATGGGGCTTCCATAGGTTTTAAGGTTACTTTGGGGGAGTTAAGGGAATATGTTGCCGTGCATCAAACCGATTTTTTCAGTCCCATAAAAATTTCGCAATCAAGGGTGCAGAACCAAAATTTGAAAGGTACTATCTTCAATGATGGATCCGGGAATTTTCAGGATATCGATTACCTTATTATTACTGCTCCTTTTTTATTGCAACCTGCCCTGCGTTTGGCAAATCATCATAAAACCCTAAGCGGCCTTAACGTTAAAGTGGTAACCACCGATAAAATTTATGAAGAATTCAGTTCCGGAAAACAGGACATTGGCGCCATCCGCAATTTTGTGCGCTACGTTTATGAAAACGCCTCCTCCGAAAACAATCGCGTAAAGTATTTGGGTATTCTTGGCGACACTTCCATAGATTATAAAGACCGGCTTGCGGGGAACAACAACATTGTGCCCTCTTTCCACACCTTGAGCGTGGACAATACCGTGGCCTCTTTTGTATCGGACGATTTTTTTGGCAACCTCGATAGTGAGGAAGGGACCATTGGAGGTGCAACACTAAATGAATTGGGTGAGATTTTGACCGATATTGACAGACTTGATGTTGCCCTTGGCCGCATCATTGCCGAGGATGTGGTAATGGCAAACGCCATGGTCGATAAAATAATCAATTATACATCCAAAGCTTCCTATGGAAATTGGCGCACCAATTTTATTTTAATTTCTGATGATGTTGATAAACCCGGGGAACAGCAATTGGAAGTTGGCCTAGATGCTTTGGGCGACGAAATTTCTGCCCAAAAGCCTTTCGTGAACGTAAAAAAAATCCATAGCGATGCCTATCTTCAGCAGACTTCGGCAGGGGGTAATATTTATCCCGATGTAAATGAAGCCATAAAAAATGCGATTGACGTGGGGGCCGTAATAATGAACTATTTTGGGCATGGAAATGAAGATGGCTTGGCGGGCGAACGAATTTTTACCAAAGCCATGGCCAGAGAATTCCAAAATAAAAACAACCTCCCTTGTATCGTTACCATTACGTGTCAGTTCACCAAGTTTGATAATCCCCTACGTTTAACTGCAGGGGAAATTACCTACCAAAATAAAGAAGGCGGAGCAATCTCTTTGGTTACCACCACCCGTTCCATAAGCATAGGTTTAGGGCAACAATTCAATGAATTTATGGCAGACGAACTCTTTGGTTTTGGCGTCAATATCCCTGAAACCCCCGCCGAAGGATTGCGAAGGGCAAAGAATGACATTAATAACAATGTGCGCCGCGTGGTTTTCTATATCGGCGATCCTGCCATGCGCCTAGCTTTTCCCAAACAGGAAATTAGATTAACTACCCTCAATGGGGTTCCCATTTCCCAATCCACCGATATCCTGAAAGCATTGAGCAAAGTTAAACTGGAAGGGGAAGTAACTAATGAAAACGGGACCATTATTTCAAATTACAATGGAATACTCGAGGCTAAACTATATGATAAAAACGTACAGCGCCAAACCCTTGCCAATGATCAAGGACCCGGAGGATTCATTATGAATTTCACCACCTTGGGCGAAGGTTTGTTTAATGGTCAGGCCACGGTAGCCAACGGCAGGTTTGAGTTTGAGTTCGTCGTGCCTCGAGATATTCAAATTCCCGTGGGTAATGGTAGGCTAAGCCTGTATGCTCAAAGAAATGATGAATTTGAAGATCATACCGGCGTAAACCTGGACTTGAAAGTGGGAGGCCTCAACGAGAATGCTCCCGCGGATAATGTTGGTCCGTTGATTCGGCTTTTCATGAACGATGAAAGTTTTGTTTCTGGAGGCCTCACCAATGATTCCCCAATTTTGATTGCCAAACTTGAAGACCCTAACGGTATCAATACAGCTAGCGGGATAGGCCACGACATTGTGGCCATTTTGGACGGAGACGAATCCAACCCTTTCCTTTTGAACGAATATTATCAGGCAGAAGTAGATGATTATACCAGAGGAATGGCCAATTATAATTTCCGCGACCTCGAAGATGGTTTACACACCCTAACTTTGAAAGCTTGGGACGTTTACAATAATTCTTCCACCGCCGAAATACAGTTCATCGTTGCAGGCAATGATAAACTGGAAATAAACCGAGTGTTGAACTACCCCAATCCTTTCGTGAATTATACAGAGTTCTGGTTCAGCCATAACAGGGAATTCCAAGAGTTGGAAGTTCAGGTTCAAGTTTTCACTGTAACCGGAAAAGTTGTTTGGACCAAAAGCGGGATATATCCCCCCAATGGAAGTAATTTATTCAGGGAAATTGTGTGGGACGGCCGGGACGATTTTGGCGACCGTATAGGAAAAGGTGTTTATGTATATAAGATAACCGTAAAATCTCCGTTAACCAATCATCGGGTCGAAAAATTCGAGAAACTCGTAATCCTTTAAAAATTAAAATTATATTTGCCAAATTTTAAATCTCATGAAGAAAATTTTTATCCCGATTTTATTAGGCTTTGTAGCCTTTAATGCAGTAGCGCAGGATGAGCCAGACCCAAATACAGGTATTGAAAACAGGGTTATAACCACAGGTGTTCCTTTTATGCTGATAGCCGCCGATGCGCGTGCAGCTGGTATGGCAGATATGGGGGTTGCCACTTCCGCCGATGCTTTCTCTCAGCAATGGAATCCCGCCAAATATGCATTTGCCATTTCAAAGCAGGGCATTGGGGTAACGTACACCCCTTATTTAAGTAAACTGGTGAACGATATTTTCTTGGGGAACATCACCTATTACAACCGTATCAACGAGAGAAGTGCGGTGGGCGCTAGTTTCCGTTATTTCAGCAATGGCGAAATAGAGCTACGCGAAACTGCTGAGCAAGTACCATTATTAGTAAAGCCAAATGAATTACTTTTTGATGTTTCTTATTCCCTTCGATTAAGCGAGCGTTTTGCCATGGGTATAGCCGGACGTTATATCCGCTCGGATCTCAAACTTCAAACCGGAAACGAAGATGCTAGCGCCGCAAGTTCCTTTTCTGTAGATGTTGCCGGATACTATCAAAGCGAACAGGAAGCCTTTAATGATTTTGACGGCCGTTATAGACTAGGTTTCAATATTTCCAACATTGGGCCCAAACTTAAATATGATGAGGTAGGTTCCGAAAATAATTTACCAACCAACCTTGCTTTGGGCGGGGGTTTTGATTTTATTTTGGATGCCTACAACACCATCGGCCTTACCGCTCAGGTCAACAAACTTTTGGTGCCAACCCCAAGCGATTCTAATGATGACGGTACTATAGATCGGGAAGATGATTATTACAACGAAAGTTTTGTAAGCGGCATGTTTTCTTCTTTTGGCGATGCTCCTGATGGTTTTAGTGAAGAAATAAAAGAATTTACATGGGCCTTGGGTGCTGAATATTGGTATCAAAACGTGTTTGCGTTAAGGACCGGATATTTTAATGAAAGCGATATAAAAGGCTCCAGAAAATTTGCTACTTTGGGCGCAGGTTTCCGTTACACGGCCATCAATATTGATTTATCTTATCTGTTCTCTACCTCAAGCGTGGTAAGCCCTCTTGAAGGAACACTTCGTTTTGGATTAACCTTCAACTTTGGTGACGAGTACGACGAGTATTAGTGGTTATTCTTTTTAAAGATTCAAAAAATCCCGGCCTCGCGCTTGGGATTTTTTTTTGTTTGCTATAAGCCTTAAGCATTAGGCGCAAATTCCAAAACCCACATTCCAAATTCCAAAATCATTAATCATTAATCATTAATCGTTATTCTTTTATTCGCTATTCGCCAAATCCTGACCAAAAACCGCTATTCGCTATTTGCTCATCGCTTTTCGCTACTTCCTAATTCCTTTTCTCACCACATTTTCCTTTTTCTGAATTTTTTAATACTATGGAAAGTACTACTTTTGTTAACCGCGAAAAACAATTCCGTAGCGGGAAAGATTAAAATCCATTCATGAAAAAAATCACAAAAAAAACCTATTTGGACTGGTACGAGAACATGCTATTTTGGCGAAAGTTCGAAGATAAACTCGCGCAGGTTTACATAAATCAAAAAGTTAGGGGGTTCCTCCACCTTTACAACGGTCAGGAAGCAGTACTTGCAGGTGCCTTGCACGCTATGGACCTAAAAAAGGACAGAATGATTACGGCCTACCGAAACCACGTGCAGCCCATCGGGATGGGCGTGGACCCAAAACGGGTAATGGCCGAACTTTACGGGAAAGGCACCGGCACATCCCAAGGTTTGGGCGGTTCCATGCACATCTTTTCTAAAGAACACCGTTTTTATGGTGGTCACGGCATTGTGGGCGGACAAATTCCTTTAGGCGCCGGCCTAGCTTTTGCAGATCGATATTTTAAAAGGGATGCCGTTACGCTTACCTATATGGGCGATGGCGCAACCCGACAGGGCGCTTTGCACGAAACCTTTAATCTTGCCATGCTTTGGAAACTGCCCGTGGTTTTTTGTGTTGAAAACAATGGGTACGCCATGGGAACTTCAGTGGCCCGAACCGCAAACCATACTGATATTTGGAAACTTGGCTTGGGTTATGAAATGCCCAGCAAACCCATAGACGGCATGAAACCCGAAGTGGTGGCCAAAGAAATGTACGAAGCCATCGAAAGGGCACGTCGTGGGGACGGACCCACATTTTTGGAAATCCGTACCTATCGTTACCGAGGGCATTCCATGAGCGATGCGCAACATTACCGAACCAAAGAAGAAGTGGCTCAAAGGCAGGAAGAAGACCCGATTTCGTATGTGTTGAACATTATTTATGAAAATAAATACGCTTCAGAAATAGAGATTGAAAAAATAAACCAACGCGTAAAAGATTTGGTTGCCGAGTGCGAAAAATTCGCCGAAGAATCGCCATATCCGGAGAAGAACGTTATGTTCGATGCGGTTTATGAACAAGAAGATTATCCTTTTTTATCCGATAAATTATAAAAGATGGCAGAAGCAATCAACATGCCGCGCTTGAGCGACACCATGGAAGAAGGCACCGTGGCCACTTGGCTTAAAAAAGTGGGAGATACCATAAAGGAAGGCGATATTTTGGCCGAAATCGAGACCGATAAGGCTACAATGGAATTTGAATCCTTTTATGAAGGCACGCTGTTGCACATTGGCATCAAAGAAGGCGAAACCGCAAAAGTGGATTCGCTGCTGGCCATTATTGGTGAAAAGGGAGAAGATATTTCCGGATTGTTGAACGGAAAAGGGAAAAGCGAAGAGGGAGAAGCGAAGAGCAAAGAGGAAGAAGGGAAAAGCGAAGAAGGAAAAGGAAAAAGCGAAGAGGAAGGAGCGAAAACCGAAGAAAATGATTCTGAAGAAAAACCCGATAAACCAATAACTTCAAAACTCCCTGAAGGCGTGGAAGTAATTACCATGCCCCGTTTAAGCGATACCATGACCGAAGGAACTGTGGCAACATGGATTAAAAAAGAAGGCGATACGGTGAAAGAAGGCGATATTCTCGCTGAAATTGAAACCGATAAAGCCACCATGGAGTTTGAATCTTTTTATTCCGGTACTCTTTTAAAAATTGGAATTCCAGAAGGTGGAACTGCCAAAGTGGATTCCCTTCTAGCTATTATAGGTCCCAAAGGCACCGATGTTTCCGGGGTT
>JBBQKI010000025.1:0-31903 GCA_038326725.1 Flavobacteriales bacterium | reverse complement strand
AGCAATGTTGATGGCGTATTTGTAAAGTGATTGTTTTACATTTTCTGAAACATTGTGCGAGGGTGCAATCTCCACTACTTTTTGGTGCCTTCTCTGTACAGAGCAGTCCCGCTCAAAAAGATGGCGGATGTTTCCATGGTTGTCCGCTACAATCTGAACTTCCAAGTGCTTTGGATTTTCAACATATTTTTCGAGAAACATCGTATCATCTCCAAAAGCATTTAAAGACTCGCTTTTTGCAGACTCAAAATTATTTTTTAAATCTTCATCTGTTCTAATTATGCGCATTCCTCTTCCGCCACCTCCAGAGGCAGCTTTTAGCATTAAAGGATAACCAATGACAGCGGCTTCCGAAAGTGCAACTTTTAAAGAAGAAAGTTTTTTAGTATTACTCTTTATAATGGGAACATTACATTTTTGGGCAATCTTTTTTGCACTAATTTTATCGCCCAGGGCATCCATAACTTTTGGGTCTGGACCAATAAAAATAATTCCGTTTTTGGCACATTTACGGGCAAATTCTGAATTTTCAGATAAAAACCCGTATCCGGGATGGATGGCATCCACGTTTTTAGATTTGGCCAAGGCAATGATAGCATCGCCATCGAGATACGGTTTTAAAGGTTGATTGTTTTCGCCTATTTGGTAAGATTCATCGGCCTTATGGCGGTGCTGTGAATAGCGGTCTTCATAAGTAAAAATGGCTACCGTCTTTAAGTTTATTTCTGCGCAGGCTCTTAAGACCCGTATGGCTATTTCGCCACGATTGGCAACCAACACTTTTTTTATTTCCATGGAAGAAGACTTTTATACTTTAAAACTCATTGCATGGGTAAAGATAGAAAATGCTATGCGCGCATAGCTTGCATAAAACGTTATTTAACAACAAATTATCTTTCGGAAATAATATATGGGTTTTCATTTTTATAATTTTTAATAATAAAATTCAAAGCACTTTGTAAAATATCACCCATATTTTTCGATTTCTTGAAATTTAGATCGCCGGTAAGATTTAAGAGCCCTAGTTTTAGTTCCTTTATTTTTTCTGGCGACGAGATGGTGTCGTTCCGCATACATTCCATGAGTTCCGTTAGCCTCTTATTTTCACTGGTTGCTCGTTTCGCTAGCAGGGAGCGTTCTTCATTTTTGTACTGCTCCACGGATTCCTCTTGGAGCGATTCCATAGTCATTTTCACCAATTTGTTATTTTCCTTCAAAAATTGAGGTTTGTAAACCTTTGCATTACCCTCATAACTTTGCTGGTCAAAATCAATGGCGCGGATTCTATACTGAATACGATCAAAATCGTGGGTAAGCACCATTACATAATTGTAGGAGCGCATATCGCCCAACAGGCGAACAAAGCAGCGTTCGTTGAATTTAACAAACTCCTTTGCTATTTCCATCTTGTCTCTGTCTGAACATTTATCCAGGTTGTTTTCAATAAAATCGTCTCCGGGAATTCCTGAAATATGTTCCTCAATTAATGTATTGCCATGCACCAAAAAGTTGATGTGGTTGGGGGAGAGCAAATGTTCCAACTCCAAACCATAGATTCGGGATGCATCGGCTTTTTTTATGTAGAGAAAAATGTAGTTGTCGTTTAATATATTGCGGACTTTTACCCGGAAGGGTTTTGAGTTTCCAAAAGTACAAAAGTCAATTTGGTCAATGTTGAGATAAGGCAGGATAGTATCTGTACCGTCTGAGTGAAGGATGGAGTACATCCGTTTTAGGCTGAAATTAATTTCCTCTGTTTCAAATTCGGAATAATAAACGCTTACCCATAGCGTATCGTTCCCGTTTTTGTCATAAATATTCACCGAGCCCTGAAAGCGCAGCAAATCGTCATAATAAATAGGAATTTTTATGTTACGGGCATGGCGGGTAAGATACTTTGAAAGCGCATCATTAATTGGGTAGGCGGGTTTCTTTTTTGAAATCAGTTTGCTCATATCCTTCGGTAATTGTTCTTAAAGATATAGATTTCATTAAAGATGTAAGACCGCTTTGCTGAAGATTTAAGACTTAATAATTTAGAATTATGAATTCATAATTACGAATTATTCCTTCACAAACTTTTTAAGCGCCACATTTTTCCCGGAATACAACAGAATGTAATAAACGCCCGCTTACCAGTTGCGAAACATCAATAATATGTGAAACTTGATTATCCCTCCTTCCTGGGGGATCATTGACCATAATTTTCTGTTCTATATAAGGAAAAAAAATACCCTATTCTTTTGTTTACAGTGTATTACAAAAAGTAGTACTTTTATTTCTCTCCCCACTCAATTTAAATTTTAATTATGAAAACAATTGTTTTTAATAATCCCAATCCTCGTTTAAAGTTATTCTGTTCCCTTTTCGCCTTTCTTTTTTCAATGGCCGCGACTTCCCAATTTCAAATTGTGGGTATGCAGTACAACGGGCAGAATATAGGATCGGTCAATCTAACCATTTTAAGTCCGAAAGGGCAGCCATTTACTGGCGCCGTTCCTTTTGACGCCAATAAAATATACAATTCCGGAACCACATTTAAAACCCCTGCGGGGACATCCATTGCCATACTTTGCAAGGGACAGACGCAGGTTATGAAGCCCAATTCCACCCTTAAATTAAGTTTGGTAAACAATGGAATTAAAGCTGAAACCCTTACCGGAAGTGTTCAGCATGTTTTAAAAGACGTAAAAAGTAAACTCAGTTTTTATAAAGCAGGGAATGGTTACACATGGGCGCACGCCGAAGGGACCGTTTTTGAGGTGGAGGCTTACACCAAAAGCAAAAAAGCAAAATTTTCCACTCAGGAAGGAACAATTGCCATAATTGAAGACATTCCCGTTTCTATTGTCGAACCGGCCAAAAACCAAATTGAACGAAGCGGAAAAGCCGAGGAACGCAATCTTACTACCTCTCGGAAAACCTTAAACAACTCCGGCCAAGAATATATAACAGAAAATATTCAGCCTATTGAATATGCTACTTATGAGGAAGCTTTGGGAGCCTTTGATGTTGAAACCTATGCAAGAAACGAAACTGTAAAGGTAGAGTCTCCAAACTGGACATTAATTGAAGAACTGGCGGACGATTTCACGTTATTGGGCGGTTTATATTTAGAAAATGGACAGCCGGACATGGCAATCGACCCACTTCGCATTGCTTCGGCATATAATGAATTGACGGATCCCGAAGGAATTTTAACATTGGAATCTTACCTCTATCTTTCAGAGGCGTTAATTCAGTCCGAGGATGAAGTAAACAGAAATGAAGGCTTAGCATATGCAAGTTCAATAGTGGAAGCTTTAAATGAAGTTTTGGAAGAATATATAGAAGAATTTGATTACGCCGTGGCAAATGGAGATGAAGACCTAGCTTGGGAAATCTCTTATGAGCTAGTGAATATCTGCGAATATTTAGGGTGGTCCCATGACCTTTTGGGACAAAGAGAAGCCGCAGATATTTATTACAATTTGGTTGACCAATACAGCAAAGAGTAATTTATGAAACTGCTCACCCTTAAACGACTGGCCATTTACTTACTTACATTTTTTGCTATATTGAGTGTTTCTTTCGCGCTTACAAGTTTTTGGAAACAATGGGACCGGGGCATTTACAAAATGCTTTATATGGACAGCGATTCTGCAAAGGAAAAATTGAGCAATAAAATTGCCGTTGTCGATATTGAAAAGCCCAATCTGGACAGCAAAGATGCATCATTGGAAGTTTTCAGAAAACGTATTATTTCCTTTCTGAATACGGTGGGCGAACGCAGTGATGCCAATAATGAAGACCCTCGAGCAATCATTTTGGATATTTCTTTTTCAAAAGATACGCTTGAATTGAAGGAACTCAGACAGGCACTTCAATCTTTAAAAGCCAAACGCATTAAGGTTTACGCAGTTTATAATCTAAAAAAATATTTTGAAAATGAAGGGCAGGGATTTCAAGCCAATGATATAGAGCAGGCCGCCGTTTTGTACGATAGTGTTTTAGAGGGAGGCCGATTGCATGCTGGGTTTGTGGCTGAAAAGGATTTAATAAGCTATTCATCCGATATGTTTTTGAAAGGTGCTTTTTTGGATACCATAAAAATTGAATCCATTGTTAAACGCGTTGCCTTGGATGATAATGCATCTCATTTTAATCCAGAATTCCAGCAGTTGGTAACGCCTTTGGGACCCAAAGAAGCTATGATGGCGCAAACATATTCCTTTGTGGAGGCTGATGAAAATGCTATTACGGGAAAATTCCTCCCAAAAAATCCGGACAGTCCTGTCTTGGATCTCGATGATAAATTTATTTTGGTGGGCGATTTGGAAAATGATTACCAACAGGATATCGAAACGCCGAGAACTTATTTTATGGCCTGGGCACTGAACGAAAAAATAATCGATGAAAAGATTGCAAAACAACCTTTGGATTCCATAGCCATTATTATTGGTCAAACCTTGTTTTTCAGTCTTTTTACGGTCTTGATTTTCGCACTTCTTTTTAAATATGTGAAAGCCTTGCAGACCAAACCCAAGACTTTGTCAGTTTTGGCTTTTTTACTTGGGTTGATTTTCTTTGCTATATATGGAGTTTTGATTTATTATTTCGACAAAATAATCCCTGTCGGTTTAACCCTTATCGGCATGTTTATAGCCACCCTTTTGGCTTGGCGTTTTTCTTATAAATTCTTGGTAACGGGTGTTGCCGAAGGTTCGCAAAAATATGATGTATTTGTAAGCTATTCCCACGGAAACAGTGAGTGGGTTAAGAAAAATGTAATGGAACCGCTACGGGAATACAGAAAACCAAATGGCGACAAATTGGAAATATTTTTTGACGAAAAAAGTATCGGTATAGGTGAAGCTTTTACTTCAAAATACATGTGGGGCATTGTGGATTCCAAATACTTTATCCCAATAATTTCAGAAGAATACTATAAAAAGAACCACTGCCGGAATGAGATGGATTTGGCTTATAAACGTTACGTTGAAAAATTGCTTCACATACTTCCAATCGCGTTTTCATACGCTGCCGTCCCGGTTATTTACAACCACATCAACTTTGCTGATATTACTGTAAACCCAAACTTTATGGAAAATATTAAAGCGGAATTGGGTAAATAAAATACCAAAGTAAAAAATCCCAAATTCCAAAGAGTTAAAATGGAATTTGGGATTTGTCATTTAGAATTTAAATCAATGCGCCTCCAGCCAATTTTCCCCCACTCCCAAATCCACTTCAAGCGGGACGGTCAGCGAATATGCATTTTCCATTTCCGTTTTAATTAAATTTTTTAGAGGTTCCAGTTCAGGTTTGAAAATATCAAAAACTAGTTCGTCATGCACCTGAAGCAGCATTTTGCTTTTATAATTTCCCGTCTCCATTTTGCCGTGGATATTGATCATTGCAATTTTAATAATATCAGCCGCACTACCCTGTATGGGGGCGTTCACCGCATTTCGCTCGGCCGCACCGCGCACCACGGCGTTGGAAGAATTGATGTCCTTTAAATATCTTCTTCGCCCCAAGACCGTTTGCACATAACCGTTTTCGCGCGCAAAATGTATTTGCTCGCTGATGTAATTCCGAAGTTTTGGGTAGGTTTTATAGTAGGTTTCAATTAAATCTTTTGCCTCTCCCCGCGAGAGGTCGGTTTGGTTGCTCAATCCGAAAGCGGAAACGCCATAAATTATACCGAAATTCACTGTTTTTGCATTGCTTCGTTGCTCTCGCGTAACTTCTTCCAAGGGCACATTGAAAACCTTCGCCGCCGTGGAAGCATGGATATCTTCGCCATTTTGAAAGGCCTTTATCATATTTTCTTCTTCGCTCAACGCGGCAATTATGCGAAGTTCTATCTGCGAATAATCCGCCGAAAGCAAAATATAATCCTCATTTTTGGGAATAAAAGCTTTGCGCACTTCCCGACCCCGAAGGGTACGGATAGGAATATTTTGAAGGTTCGGGTTGTTGCTGCTCAGCCTGCCGGTAGCGGCCACGGTCTGCATATAATCCGTGTGCACCCGCCCAGTTGAAGGCTCCACTTGAAAAGGAAGGGCATCAACATAGGTACTTTTCAATTTTGAAAGCCCGCGGTATTCCAAAACATCGCGGATTATTTTATGGTCTTTTGCCAAATACGAAAGCACGTCCTCGGCGGTGGAATATTGCCCAGTCTTGGTTTTTTTTGGTTTTTCGATAAGTTTCAGTTTCTCAAAAAGCAATTCGCCCAATTGTTTTGGCGAAGCGATATTAAAGGTTTCCCCTGCTTCTTTATAAATTTCCTGTTCCAGTTTTTGAATATCCTTTTCCAGTTCTAAAGAAAGTTTTTTAAGAAAATCCTCGTTTAGGTTGATACCTTCCAGTTCCATATCAACCAGCACGCGAAGAAGCGGGATTTCAATTTCGTCAAAAAGTTTCTGGGTATTAGCCGCGCCGAGTTCGGTTTGAAAATGTTCCTTTAACTGAAAAGTTACATCGGCATCTTCCACGGCATATTCAGTTTGTTTTTCAACCGGCACGTCGCGCATTGTAATTTGACCCTTCCCTTTTTTCCCGATAAGTTCGGTGATGGGCTGGGGCGTATAATTAAGGTAGGTTTCCGAAAGCACGTCCATGTTATGCCGCATATCGGGATTGATTAAATAGTGCGCCAACATGGTATCGAACAGTTTTCCTTTTACCGGAACATTATATTTTTTAAGGATTTTAATGTCGTATTTTAAATTCTGCCCGGTTTTTTCAATGCTTTCATCTTCAAAAAAAGGCCGGATTTCTTCGATCAAAAGTTGTGCTTCAATTTTGTTTTCGGGGAAGGGCAAATAAAACCCTTTTCCTTTTTCCCACGAAAAAGCGATGCCCACAAGTTCGGCCGTAATCGGGTTTAAACCCGTAGTTTCGGTATCAAAACAGACGGAGGTTTGCTTCATCAGATTTTGAAGGAACAATTTTCTGCCCATTCCCGGTTGTACGGTTTGGTAAAAATGTTCGGTATTTCCCAAAGTGTTTCGCGAATTGAAGGAAACCACATTTTGCGAAGCTTCAGCATCGCCCCCAAAAAGGGAAAACTGGCCACTTCCAGCCGAATTTTGGGAGGCAACCTTTGCCGTTTCCGAATTTGAAATTTGCGTTACTTCCTTTAAATTTCCATCTTCCGAAAACAATTTTAGGAACAAATCCTTCATTCGTCGGAATTCCAATTCTTCGAAAATCTTTTGAACTTCTTCGCCATCGGGCATGGAAAGTTCATAATCCTTTTCGTCAAAAGTAACGTCGCAATCCACACAAATGGTGGCCAATTTTTTTGAAAGTAATCCCAAGGCAGCGTTTTCTTCAATTTTCTCCCTCATTTTCCCGGAGATTTTGTGGGTGTTGGCCAACAGGTTTTCCATGGTCCCGAATTCTGCAAGAAATTTTTTCGCTGTTTTTTCCCCAACCCCCGGCAAACCCGGAATGTTATCGCTGGCGTCGCCCATCATTCCAAGATAATCGATTACCTGCTCGGGCCTTTCCACCCCAAAACGGGCTTGCACTTCGGGAATGCCCCAAATTTCAATGGCATTGCCCATCCGTGCCGGGCGGTACATAAATATATTTTCGGAAACCAACTGCCCAAAATCTTTATCGGGAGTTACCATAAAAACTTGGTAATCCTGTTTTTCGGCCTGTTGTGCCAAAGTTCCAATAATATCGTCAGCTTCCATTCCAGAGATTTCAACACACGGAATGTGCATCGCCTTTAAAATGGATTGGATAATGGGCACCGAGATTTTGATGGCATCGGGCGTGGCATCACGGTTTGCTTTGTAATCGGGGAAAAGTTGGGTGCGTTCGTGGCTACCATCTTTATCAAAACATACGGCCAAGTGGTTGGGCCTTTCGCGACGGATCACGTCAAAAAGCGAATTCATAAAACCCAGCACCGCCGAGGTGTCCACCCCTTTTGAATTGATGGTGGGGTTTTTTATAAGGGCGTAATACCCTCGGAAAATTAGGGCGTAGGCATCGAGGAGGAAAAGTCTTTTTTTGGCGGGCATGTTTTTATTTGAAATGGATGTCAGCCTTAACGCAGTCGAAAGCAAAAGCGAATTTAGAACTTGAAAGCATATCGACTGCGCTCAACGTGACATTGGATTAGCTTCAAAAATAAAAAGAACACTTCACAATTGAACTGTTTTCTGCGAAAAAATAAAGACATTACCCTAACAGGTATTTATGTATCAAAATTTAAAACCAAACCGTACTTTTGCCTTGAAAAGATAGAACTAATTATGAAAAAATTTTCAATTGCAATCCACGGCGGCGCCGGGACACTCATAAAAGGATTGATGACAGAGGAAAAGGAAGCCATGTACAAAGGGGCCTTGGATGAAGCCCTTGAAAAAGGTCATGCCGTTTTGAAAAATGGTGGAAGTTCATTGGATGCTGTGGAGGTTTCTGTTAACCATTTGGAAGATACCCCACTTTTTAATGCAGGAAAAGGAAGTGTTTTCACCAATAACGGAACGCACGAAATGGACGCTGCAATTATGGAAGGGAAAACCCTTAAAGCCGGTGCTGTATCCTTGATTACAGGAATTAAAAACCCAATATCGCTGGCACGAGATGTTATGGAAAAAAGCGAACACGTTTTTCTTGCCGGGGAAGGGGCTATGCGTTTTGCGAAAGCAAATGGATATTCCATAGAAGACCCCGAATATTTTTATGACGAACACCGCTATCAGCAATGGCAAAACATAAAAGACAGCGATACCTTTCAGTTGGACCACAGCATGAAGCAGGAAGGTAAATTCGGTACCGTTGGCGCCGTGGCCTGCGATAAATACGGGAACATTGCCGCTGCAACTTCAACCGGCGGAATGACCAATAAAAAATGGGGCCGTATTGGCGACAGTCCAGTAATCGGATCGGGGACTTATGCCAACAATAAAACGTGCGCAGTCAGTTGCACCGGTAGTGGAGAATTTTTTATCCGTGGGGTTGTTGCTTACGATGTTTCCTGTTTGATGGAATATAAAGGGTTATCCTTAAAGGAGGCAACTTCCATTGTAATCCAAGACCGGCTTTTAAAAATGGGGGGCGATGGCGGGTTGATAGCTGTGGACGCTAATGGCAATATCGCCATGGAATTCAATACCGAAGGTATGTACCGGGCAAGTTTGGATATTAAAGGAGAAAAGGAAGTTGGTATTTACAAATATTGAGCATCCACTACAATATGCGCAGGGGAGATTTTTATCTTGTTTTGCTTGATGTCGAAACGATCACCATTCGCTAATATATGGGTCCTTAAATTGGTGAGGGACATGGTTTCGCCCACTTCTGAAACACTTTGATTATTGTACCTCACTCGTGATGGATCAAAAAGGATGACCATTCCGGTCCCGATGATTTCGCACATATTGCAATCTTTGATAACCAATCCTGTGTCTTCATCCAGCCCTATCCCGATAAGATTCGGAAATTTTGCTACTGCTGAAGCCAACCTTCCAAACCTCCTTCTTCTTATAAAATGGGAATCAAAAATAATGTTGTGGATAAAACCCATTCCTTCACCCATATGCAAAGAACCTTTTATAAATGGTTTTCGGGGATCGCTTCCCGTAATCATTTCCTGAGACATACACATGGCCCCGGCACTGGTACCTGCAATCACGAATTCTTCATCCGCCAACCGCTCCAAAAGGATTTTATGCATTATAGTACCACCAATGTATCGGGTAATATTGGATTGATCGCCACCGGAAAACATTACGCAATCTGCTTTCTTTATTAAGGCAATATTTTCTTTGGCTTCGGATTCTTCCCTGCTGCGAATGTCCAGCATTTGAACATTGGTGCAGCCCAGCCTTTCAAATGCCTTTTTGTACATAACACTAACTTCAGCCGGAATGCTCGTTGCGGTGGTGATTACCACGAAGAAGGAATTTTTTCCGCCGCTTTCCTTTACTACCCGGGCCAAAATGCTTTTGTTAATGTATTCTATAGTAAATTTTTCACTAGTCCTGACGCCTTTATTTTCGTTTCCACCGATGGGGATCAATGTTCCTTTTATGCTCATGTAACTGATTTTGTTGCCTGCAAAAATAGGGTTAATTGTTAAAGAAAAAATCATATATTTATGAAATTCTATAACGCCGGTTAAATTTTAAAATTATGAAAATAAGGAAAATCCACGCCCTACGTGGTCCCAACTACTGGTCGGTACGCCGGCATAAACTAATTGTAATGGTCCTTGACCTAGAGGAAATGGAAGAATTTCCATCTAATAAAATCGAGGGCTTTGCGGACCGGATCAAAAAAATGCTGCCCAGCCTGTTTACCCATCACTGTTCCGAAGAAATGGAAGGCGGTTTTTTTATGCGGGTTGATCGCGGCACTTGGATGGGGCATATTATAGAGCACATTGCTTTGGAAATTCAGACCCTTGCTGGAATGGATACTGGCTTTGGCAGAACCCGTGGCTATGGAGAAACCGGGGTTTACAATGTGGTTTTTTCCTATGAAGAAGAAAAAGTTGGGGTATATGCTGCAAAAGCTGCCGTTGCCATTTGCGAAGCCTTAATAGCCGGAAAGGATTACAATCTTGAAAAAGATATTCAGGAAATGCGGGAAATGCGTGAAGATGAACGCTTGGGGCCAAGTACCGAATCCATCGTGCAAGAAGCAGCCCGCAGAGGAATTCCTTGGATTCGTTTGAACAGGAATTCATTGTGCCAACTGGGTTACGGTGCAAATCAAAAAAGGATACAAGCTACCATTACCAGTGAAACCAGCAATATTGGGGTGGACTTGGCCTGCAACAAGGAAGACACTAAATTTCTGTTGGAACAAGCCAAGATAGAAGTGCCACGCGGAACTATTATTACTGATAAAGAAGATTTAAAAGATGCCTGTAATTATGTTGGCTTTCCTTTGGTAATAAAACCCATAGACGGGAATCACGGGAGAGGAATCACTATTAACATTCAGTCTGAAAAACACGCTATTGAAGCTTTCAAAGAAGCGAAACTGGTTTCGCGAAAAATCATCGTGGAGAAATTTATAGCTGGTGAAGATTATAGGCTTTTAGTTATCGATAATGTTTTGGTGGCTGCAGCCAAGCGCACCCCCGCCCATGTGGTGGGCGACGGCAAATCTACTGTAAAGGAATTGGTGGAAGCTGTTAACAGCGATCCCCGCCGAGGTTATGGTCACGAAAATGTGTTGACGATGATTACTCTAAATCAGCTCACCAAAACTATTTTAAAGGCGAAGGGTTATACCGAAAAATCAGTGATTGCCGAAGGCGAGATACTTCACTTAAAAGATACAGCCAACTTGAGTACGGGCGGAACTTCCGAAGATGTTACGGATATTGTTCATCCCGCCAACGTGGCTATGGCGGAACGAATTTCAAAAATAATAGACCTCGATATCTGCGGTATCGATGTGATGACAACGGACATCAGTAAACCTTTGTCCGAAACTGGTGGTTCCGTGCTTGAGGTGAATGCAGCCCCCGGTTTCCGGATGCACTTGGCCCCCGCTATTGGTCTTCCCAGAAATGTTGCCTCGCAAGTAATCGATAAATTATTCCCTCCCAGAAACCAAAGCAATGGCAGGATTCCCATAATTGCCATTACGGGGACAAATGGTAAAACTACTACAACAAGGTTAATTGCGCACATGGCAAAAATTAACGGTTGCAGGGTGGGTTATACCACTACCGATGGAATTTATATTCAAAACCAATTGATGATGACAGGCGATTGCACGGGCCCTGTAAGCGCCGAATTTGTATTAAAGGACCCCACCGTGAATTTCGCGGTGTTGGAATGTGCAAGGGGTGGATTATTAAGGGCCGGGCTCGGTTTTCATAAATGCGATGTGGGAATTGTAACCAATGTAACCGGGGACCATTTGGGCCTAAAGGGCGTTCATACCATCGAACAATTGGCAAAAGCAAAAGGCGTTATCCCGGAAACTGTTTTAAAAGACGGATATGCCATTTTAAATGCCGATGACGACCTTGTTTATGAAATGAGGCGTACCGTAAACTGTAACGTAGCCCTTTTTTCCATGGATGAAGAAAATCCGAGGATAAAGGCGATGCAAAAGTTGGGCGGCTTGACAGCGATTTATGAAAATGGTTACATCACCATTTGCAAGGCCCAATGGAAATTAAGGATAATGAAGGCCATCGATGTGCCCTTGGCTTTTGGGGGGAAAGCTGAATTTATGATTCAAAATATACTTCCAGCGGTACTTACTGCCTATACTCGAGGCTTCACGATGGACGGGATAAAGACAGCATTGGAAACCTTTATTCCTTCAGCTGCCCAAACCCCGGGAAGGATGAACATGTTCCAATTTAATAATTTCCAGTTCCTTTTGGATTATGCCCACAATCCTGCAGGAATGCGAGCCTTGCAAAAATTTGTTGCAAATGTAGAGGCTACGGTCAAAGTGGGTATTATTGCAGGGGTGGGCGACAGGCGAGACGAGGATATCAGGGAAGTGGGCAGTATTGCCGCCGAAATGTTTGACGAGGTAATTATCCGATTGGATAAGGATTTGCGGGGCAAAAATGAAAATGATTTAATCAAAAACCTTGAAGATGGGGTAAAGTCAAATTCCCCAAACAAAAAAATAACCATAATACGTTCTGAGCGGGAAGCTATAATTTATGCCGTTACCCATGCAAAAAAGGATTCGTTGCTTGTTATTTGTAGCGATGTGGTACCCGATGCGCTGGAACTGGTAATGAAATTTAAGGAACAGGAAAGTAAGGGCGAGAAATTTTCAGGATAAAAAAAGCCGCTTCCCCAAGCGGCTTTTCCCTTCAATTCAAAATGTGGATCCCATTTTGCTTTTCTTTTACAAATGTAAAACGCTATTTTTAGCCGAGGTTTAAGGCAGTATTAAATTAATGCTATGTGTTTGACAAAATGATACTTAAATTTTTTTATTGCCCTTTTTATCTTTTAGTCAATTGAAAAAGTGGAACCGAAATTTTACCCCACTTCATTTACATTTTCGCACCTTTGAAAAAAAATTGCTAACCAACTAACAAACTTTCCATGATGCGTTGGGTCATTTTTATTGCCATTTATATTCTTGTTGATATTTATGCTTTTCAAGCCTTGAAAACCGTTACCCGAAATCCTTGGATTTACGGGGTTTATGTATTGGCTTCGCTGTTGGTGCTAGCGGCTTTGATCTATCAATTGAGCTTTGCGGGCAGCTCACGAATGATGTCCCCGGAAAAAATGTATGTTTTTGGAATTTTTCTGAGCTTGTTTGTTCCAAAATTGGTGGTCATCCTTTTTATGTTCGGGGAAGATATCATTAGGCTTTTTGTGGGGGTATTCTTTAAAGTGGCCGAACATAACGAAGGTTTCCACATCCCATCCCGAAGGAAATTCATCAGCACTTTAGCACTGGGCGTTGCCGCAATTCCTTTTGCTTCCTTGTTTTATGGAATGTACCGTGGAAAATATGATTATAGAGTTTTAAATTATTCCCTTGAATTTGATGACTTGCCGGAAGCCTTTGATGGGTATACCCTTACCCAAATCAGCGATATCCATTGTGGCAGTTTCGATAATGCCAATAAAATACAATATGGCATCGATCTTATTAATAAACAGCAAAGCGATGTTATCCTTTTTACAGGCGATTTGGTAAACAATCTGGCCGAAGAATTAGATAATTGGAAAGAAATGTTCTCAACCCTAAATGCAAAGGATGGCGTTTTTTCAATATTGGGAAACCACGATTACGGCGATTATATTGATTGGGCCTCAAAAACAGAACAAGCTGAAAATCTTTCCCAATTGAAAGCTATACAAAAAGGAATGGGCTGGAACCTTTTATTGAACGAGTCGCAATTTTTGGAGCGTAATGGCGAAAGGCTTGCTCTGATAGGCGTGGAAAATTGGGGCGAGGGAGGTTTTAAAAAAGCCGGTGATCTCGATAAAGCTTTTGCTGGGGTTTTGAACGAAGATTTCAAAATATTGATGTCGCACGATCCTTCGCATTGGAAATCGATGGTTAAAAATGACCCCCGAAATTTTCAGTTAACCCTAAGTGGGCATACCCACGGAATGCAATTCGGCATCGAAATACCTGGATGGATCAAGTGGAGCCCAGTTAAATACCGGTACGAAAATTGGGCGGGAATTTATGAAGAATTGGGGCGGTACATCAATGTGAACCGTGGTTTTGGATATTTGGGCTATCCCGGCAGGGTGGGTATTTGGCCAGAAATTACCGTGATAAAACTTAAAAAAAAGCGTGATAGCGTTTAATAATGGGGAAATGCTATATTTGTAGAACCAATGTTCAAGTAATACCTTAAAAAAGATGTCAAAATTTGGGGAATTAATCGAAACCAAAGTCCCGGTCCTTTTGGACTTTTATGCCGAATGGGACGAAGCCTGTAAAGGAATGCACCCTGTGTTACGTGACGTTGCCGCTGCCTTGGGTGACAAAGCCCGTGTAATTAAAATAGACGTTGAAAAAAACAAGGAACTCTCGGACGCCCTTAGGGTGAAGGGACTGCCCACATTTATGATCTACAAAGAAGGCGAAATGAAGTGGCGCCAAAGCGGGGAGCAGGATGCCAATACACTTATTGGGCTAGTAAAGGAATACCTATAGAACCCCATCCTTTAAATTTTAGAATTTTTCTCACGGTTTCTTTAGTGTAATACCACTGTTCACAATTGTTTTCCCCAACTTCTCTTACATTTTGGGTTTGATCTTCACGCCAACATTTAAAAACATTAACATATTTATAAGAAAAATTTATATTTATTTTAGGTTAAATGTAATTTTCACCGATAAACGACCTACCTTTACAAAAAAAAAGTTTTGCTAATTTAAAATTCGAAAGTCATGTTATCCCCAAAAAGCTTCTGCGGTACGCTGAAAAGCGTACTGTTGCTTATCTTCATTTCCATCATTGCAATGCCCATGAATTCCCAAATTGGAATTGGAAACACCAGTCCAGACCCAACCTCCATTTTGGATATTACTTCTACCACTCAAGGGATGCTGGCACCAAGGATGACAACAGCTCAAAGAACCGCTATAACTACTCCCGCAAATAGTCTAATGGTCTATGATACTACATTAAAAGCTTTTTATTATTACGATACCACAACAACCACTTGGGTAAAAATTAATTCAGCATCGGACAAACGCAATAATTATGTTTTGGTTAAATCGGCCGCAGATTTTCCCACTCCTGCATCAGGAAAAATTACCCTTTTGTCCAATACTTATTATGAAATAAACGGTACAATCACCCTTACGGTACCGATTGATTTGAATGATGCATACGTATCGGGGCTAGACGCAAATGAGGATATTCTTTTTTTTACTGGCGGAACCGTTTTTAAAGGCAGTACTGGAGGAAGTATCAGAAATATTACAATAAAGGGTTCTAAAGCATTTGAAATTACGGGGCCAGGCATTTCTACTCCAACTTCACTTATTATTCAAAATACAGTCGTTGACGGTATGACCACCAGTGTAGGCAGTATTTCAGGATTGGGTCTTTATTTTGGAAATATTGTTCAATTTATAAATAATACAAATGGAATTACCTATAGCAATATTGGGAATTTGCTTTTAAGCAACCAAGCTTGGTTAGCAACAAATAATGGGACATTTGAAACTTTTACAGGCATATTTGGATTGATTGAAAAAATAAGTGGTTTTAGTTCTGTTGATGGTGCTGATGTTGCTATGGATGTAAGTTCAAATCCTGCATTGGCAACTGGAGTATTGTTAGGTACAGTATTTTCAGGCACTACAACCGCTCCAAACGGATATGTAAAAAAATATACTATAAGCTCCTATACGGGATATAACTTTACAAATGCATGGACTATAGATTCTCCTGGTATTCCACGGGAGGGGGATTCACAGGCCACAGCAAATATTTATTACACTGCGGCTAGTATTGTAACACTGAATGATGCCATTCCTATAAAACTACCTGTTACTACTGCACCAATTAGGATGTTTAGGACCTCAACTCGAGTGGGTGCCAATAGCAATAACAGTATAGTTTACGAAGGAAAAAAATCAAGATCCTTAAACGTTATTGGCTCAATTTCATTTACAGCTATTGCAGGGATGCGATTTACATTTTCAATTTATAAAAACGGAATACAACAAACAGGTACGCAAGTTGTTTATGATGTGGTAGATACCAATGCAAGACAAGGATTGTCTATCGTTGGAACGGTAGTGGCCAACCCGACAGATTATATTGAGATTTACGTGGAAAGAACTACAGGAGCAGGTTCAAATCAGTTTTTGGTAACTTCTTACAATCTTATTATTGATTAAAACCCTTGCACAACAAACTATTCTCCCCAATAAACCCCAAAGCCTTCGGCAACACATACCGAAGGTTTTTTTCTGCATTTAAGCTATCGTGAAAAACGATGATGGTGCCGGGTTCAATATTCTTAATTACGTTTTGAAGGCATTTCTCTTCCGAAATATTTTGATCAAAATCACCACTCAAAACATCCCACATGATTATTTGATATCCTTTCTTCCGAAGAAATTGAGCTTGTTTGCCCGTGATTTTTCCATAGGGTGGCCGGAACAATAATTCTGAATTCTGTCCCGAAACTTCGGGATTGAATTCTGAATTAAAAACATCCCCCCGACCTCCTTTAAAGGGGGAGTTATTGAGAACATAAGAAATTGTTTCTTCACAGCTTAAAACATTTTCCACATATTCTGAAGTTTCGGTTTTCCAGCCGTTCAAATGATTGAAGGTGTGGTTGCCCACGGAATGACCTTCAGCAATTATTCTTTTGAAAATTTCTGGATGTTTCTGGATGTTTTCGCCAATGCAAAAAAAAGTGGCCTTTGCCCCGTGCTTTTTAAGTTCATCCAAAACCCAAGGCGTTACTTCCGGGATAGGGCCGTCGTCAAAAGTGAGGTAAACCGAATTCGTGTTTTTGGGAAACGCCCAAACCCGTTTAGGAAATATCCATTTAACGAATTTGGGCGTTTTTGCCAAATAGGGTTTCAAGCCGATTTAATTTTGCGGTTCTTCAATTTCCCTCGTGTTCTCCAGCGGTTCTTCCTGCATTTCTTCCATAATAGCAGAATCCATGGGGATTTGAAGTGAGGTATCCTGTGGAATATCTTTGTCAACATCCATTTCTTCATCCGGGGAATAGAAATGTCGGAAAAGTTTGAGGTAATCATTAAACTTTCTGGCTTCTTCCTTTCCGTAATTTTCATCGTCATAAACCACTGCTATTTGAACCAAACTGCGGTACCGCTCCATGTCGCTAATTATTTCATCAACAATGGCACGCTGCTGACTAAATTTCAAAGTGTTGTAATACATCAAATGCTCTTGATATTTTTCAATGGTGGCTTCATAAACCTCACGAGCTTTTTTGGTTTTTTCCAGTTCATAGTAGCCCAAAACATAAGGTTCCAACAAAGAATAGTATTCAAAATAATCCACCGGCATTTTTTCCATAGCCAAATCGAGCACTTTTTCGGCTTTTTCTTTTTTGTCTTCGTTTAAAAGTGCTTCAGCCAAACGCGCCAAATTACTGCGGTAGGTAATGCCGTTCCTTCGAGTTTCTGTATCGTGATAAATATCTGGACTTCCGCTATTTCCCCAGTCCCAATCCATCACAATATCGTACATTTTGTCACTGTCGATTCTTCCCATATCAAAAGGGTTTTGCGGATCTACTTCTGTTTTTATAGGGACCAATTTATAGACCACCCCGTCAAGCTGCAGGTAATCTTTCATCCATAAATAATCGTCATCGCCAAAACTTCCGCCACTGAAATAAATTGGACGTTCCCAATTGTTATTTGCTATAATGTCCAACATCAGCAAACGGTTTTTGTAGATCACATCGCCCTTTAGTTCAATATCAATATAGGGGACTATTTTGTCCGCATCTTCATGGGGCACGATACCATTTCTTAAAACAGCTTCTTTATCAACGGGAACCCTAATTATTTTTGAAGGAAATGTATTAATGACCTGTCCGCTTTCCAGTTCTATTTTGGTGGCTGGGCTATCGCTGGCCACAAAATTCATCCAAGTTTTAATATCAACGGTATCCTGTGTGGTTTGTTGGTAAAATATAAAATCGCGGGTGCCGTAACGGTATTGGTCATGGGTGAGTTGTGAAGGGATGGGATCGCTTGTAAAAGCCTTCTTCTTCATATCGTCAATATACCAATCTGTATTGAAAAGGCTGGTGTTTATAATACGCACATCCTGCCGATAGCCCTCAATGTTCTGGGCATACCAAAGTGCAAAAGTGTCGTTATCGCCAATGGTGAAAAGGATGGCATTTTCATCAACCGAGTCGAGGTACATTTTCCCCATGGATTGGGCAGTGTACCTGCCGGAACGGTCATGGTCGTCCCAGTTTTGGGCGGCCAGCAGCACCGGCACCGCAATGGTAGTAAGCACCAGCACTATTGGAATAGCGAGTTTTGGTTTTAAGTATTCCTTTATAATTTCAAAAAGGGCATATACCCCAAAACCTATCCATATTCCGAAAACGTAAAAAGAGCCCACAAGCGCATAATCCCTTTCGCGCGGTTCGAACGGCCGTTCGTTGAGGTAAATTTTCAGGAACAAGCCCGTAAAAAGGAAAAAAACCATGAGTACCCAAAAGTTTTTCGGGTCGTTTTTAAAATGAAAAACAAGACCAATAATTCCCAAAATCAAGGGCAGGAAAAAATAGGTATTCCGAGCCTTGTTGTCCTTGGCATCGCTAGGCAAATTGTCTTGAGAGCCAAGGCGGATTTCATCGATAAAATTGATTCCGCTCAACCAGTTTCCGTTAAGATCGGTATATTGACCTTGAACATCATCCTGCCTGCCGCTGAAGTTCCACATAAAATAACGCCAGTACATATATCCGAACTGATACTGGAACATAAACTTCATGTTTTGGAAAAAAGAGGGTTTTTCAATATCCAAAAACTGCCCAAAGTTTTGAAGGAATTTATGGTATTCTTCACTGTCTACCATTCCGGAGCTGTATGCTTCCTTAAACCTGCTTACTTCTTCAACAAGGCGGGGCTCACTTAAAAATTCCCCTTTTACAGAAAAATCCAAGCCGTCGGTAAGTTGCAAATAATTGGTGGCATGTTCTATGCTCCACATCCGCGGAAGCAAACCTTTGTGGGCATCGTCAGTATTTTGGCTGGCATTTTTATAATTATTTATAATGACATATTTTCCCGCAGCTTCATCCTTTTCATAATTGGGCTTATCGTCCTTATAGGGATTGTCTTCATCTAACCCTGCATAAATTTCGGAGAAAACGGGGCCGTAAAACAAGCTTGTTTGTGGGTATTGTTCCCGGTTGTAATATGCCAACAACTCGCGCGCATCATTTGGGTTGTTCTCATTTATGACCGTTCCGGCATTGGCCCGAATGGGTAGCATAAGCCAGCTTGAAAAGCCCATGAAAATGAACATTACGCATAAAATCATGGTGTTGAGCCGGGCATAATTTTTTCTTCGGGTGTAACGCAAGCCGTAATAGAATAATGCTATAAAAAAGATGGCCGCAATGATGGTCCCCGAGTTGAAGGGCAGCCCGATGCTGTTCACGAAAAACAGTTCGAAACCGCTAAACAGTTTCATTGTGTTCGGCAAAAGCAAAATAAAAATGAACAGAAGAATGGCTACTGAAATAAGCCCTGCTATAATGAAATTCTTGACGGTTACCTTTTCATAATTTTTAAAGAAATAGAGGAAGCCCATGGCAGGAATGGTAAGCAAAGCCATAAAATGCACCCCAAAGGAAAGTCCGATGATGAAAGCGATAAGTATTGCCCAACGATCGCCCCGCGGCGTGTTCATTTCCTTTTCCCAACGAAGGGCAACGTAAAAAAGCACTGCCATTAAAAAAGCGGCCATGGCATACACTTCAGCTTCCACTGCGTTGTACCAAAAACTATCGGAAAAAGTAAAAGCCAAAGAACCAACTGTAGCACTTCCTAAGATAGCGATGGCATGATATTTTGTGATTTCTTGGTGTTTTGAAACCATGTTGCCTAATAAAATGGTGAGCGACCAGAACATGAAAAGTATAGTAAAGGCACTTGCAAAAACCGACATCAAATTGATAGTGAGCGCAATGTTTGAGGGGTCCATGGCAAAAATGGAAAAGAAGGCGCCCAAAAGTTGGTAAAGCGGTGCCCCCGGTGGATGGCCCACTTCAAGATTACTGGCTGTGGTAATGTATTCGCCGGCATCCCAAAAACTAGCGGTGGGTTCCACCGTGAGCCAGTAGGTTATCAGGGCAATGGCGAAAACGCCCCATCCCAAAATCTTGTTCCATTTGGTATAATTGAAAGAACCCATATTTGCTATTGGTTTTAGATGTTGCGAATTTAGGAATAAAAGAGCCAAGAGGCAAGAGAATAGGAATAAGCGAAAAGAAACCCAAAACCAAGAACCCCGAACCCGGAACCATTTTTTGATGGAAAATGTTTGTACAAGCCAAAGTTTATATTAAATTTGCGACCTCATTGTGGAATTGGCCCATAGTGTAACTGGCAACACGTCTGGTTTTGGTCCAGAAGAGTCTAGGTTCGAGCCCTAGTGGGCCAACAAAAATTGAATCCCAAACTTTAAAAAAGGTTGGGATTTTTCTTTTAACAAATTTTTCCAATCCTAATAAAAAATTGTCGTTCTCCATTCAGTAACTCAATGTTGAAAAAGGTTGGGATTTTTCTTTTCTTTATTTTTTCATAAGTAATTATTTGTTGGCCCACGCAACAGTGGGTGTTGTTCGTAAAAAGCTAAACTTGAAGCCACTGTTACAGTTTATAAGACAGATAATCCCTCGCAAATATTATGGTCTGCTGAATATACCAAGGTTGAAGGTGGTGGGGCCATGGGCTACGATTTCGATTCGGGCTACCGTATTTCCGAAGCTTATGCAAAACTTGCAAAAGAAGTGGCCGTAAATATCAATAAAAACGCGAAATAATTTAATTACATCACCCTTTCCGCCTCCATATCAATAACCTTCGCAACCGTCTTTACCAGACGGTTGTGGTTTTTTACGAAGGGATTGGTTTCATCCCAAACATAACCCGCAAGAACAGCACAAATCTGACTTTTGATTTCAGGATTTTCGGGGCGGTGGAAGAATATTTTTTGAAGGTTCCCGGTGTACCATTCGGTTACGTAGGTCCGAAAAACATTCACGCCCCTCATGATGTATTCCGTATATTCCGTTTCCCAATCCACTTTTTCACCCTTCAATTCCTTTGAAATCAACTTGGCGGCTTTAAGGCCAGATTCCGTAGCAAATGTTACGCCTGAAGAAAAAACAGGGTCCAAAAATTCGGCACTGTTCCCCGTAAGGGCATAGCCTTTTCCATAAAGTTGTTTTACAGCTTTTGAATAATTTTTGATGATATGCGGTTCAAAAAGGAAATTCAAGTTTTTCAGCCTGTCATAATAATAATCCGAGATTTTCAGCATTTCGCGTAATTTTTCGGAAGGCGAACCTTCGTAAGATTCGATGAATTCTGTTTTTCCAACAAAACCAATGCTGGTGTTTCCGTTTGAAAAAGGTATCACCCACAGCCAAGTATCATCCGTTACCACATCAAAAGTAATGAGCGTTCCCTCGACGCCATTGGGACGGTTAGGCTCCTTTACATGAGTGTAAATTGCTGAATGCACCGCTAAGGCCGAAGGTTTGTCAAGATCCAAAAGTCGTGGTAACACCCTTCCGTAGCCGCTGGAATCGATAATAAATTTTGCGTTAATGGTATATTGGTTTCCTGCTTCATCCTTTACGGTGGTTTGGGAATGGCCATTTTTGTCGAAGGAAACAGCGGTAACCTCGTGCCCAAAGGAGACATCTACTCCTTTTTTAATGATTTCCTTGGCAAGGGTATTGTCAAAATCTGCCCGCGGAACCTGCCAAGTATAATCCCACCCAGAGGTATGCTTTTCCGAAAAATCAAAATTACAGACCACATCGTTTTTCAAGAACCGAGCCCCGGCTTTGATTTCAAACTTTTGATCCATCAAACAATCCAGCAAGCCGGTTTCCTCAAAATGGTCCATACAGCGGGGCAAGAGACTTTCGCCAATTACAAAGCGGGGAAAATGGCTTTTCTCAACTACTTTTATTTGTATCCCTTGCTTTTGTAAATAGGCCGCCGCAACACAGCCCGAGGGGCCTGCACCAATAATTAACACATCAACTTTGGTATCCTTCATAGTAATGAATAAATAGAAGTTAAAATTATTATAAATTTGCGCACAATTTATCTATTTTTATTCAATAAGTTTAAAAATAAAAAAACCAGTTTCATTAGATGCTAACATTACAGGGGAAATTAGTTGTAGAGGATTTTTTTAAGGTCATTTTCAAAAATGAAACGGTGCTTGTTGACAAGGAAATACTGGAAAGGGTAACCAAAAGTTTCGAATTTTTGAGAACCTTTTCAGAAAATAAGATTATTTATGGTGTGAACACCGGTTTTGGGCCGATGGCGCAATATAAAATTAAAGATTCCCGACGGATCCAACTTCAATATAACCTGATCCGTAGCCATGCCGCCGGGACTGGGAACCCAATTCCTCCGAAATATGTTAAAGCTGCCATGCTTGCCCGTTTGAACACACTTTGCTTGGGGCATAGTGGGGTGCACGTTTCGGTGATCCATTTAATGGCGGAGTTAATCAATAGGGATATTACGCCTTTAATTTATGAACACGGCGGTGTTGGTGCAAGTGGAGATTTGGTACAGCTGGCCCACTTGGCCTTGGTGTTGATCGGTGAAGGAGAAGTTTTTTATAAAGGAGATCGTAAATCCACCGAAGAAGTTTTTAAAATTGAAAACCTACAGCCTATAAAAGTTGAACTGCGCGAAGGACTTGCTTTGATGAACGGAACTTCGGTAATGACGGGCGTGGGGATGATAAATACCATTTACACTCGCCGATTGTTGGAGTGGATGGTTTGTTGTTCGTCCGCCATCAATGAAATTGTAAAGGCGTATGACGATCATTTATCTTTTGAACTTAACCAAACCAAAAAACACATTGGCCAGCGGCAAATTGCCGAAAAGATGCGCGCACATTTAAAAGACAGCTCACTTACACGGAAAAGGGAGCATCATTTGTACAATGAATCCAGGGATACCGAAGTTTTTGAGGAAAAAATACAGGAATATTATTCCCTGCGATGCGTGCCGCAGATTTTAGGCCCCGTATTGGACACCCTTAATAATGTTGAAAAAATACTTATCGAAGAAGTGAATTCCGCCAATGACAACCCTATTGTTGATGTGGAAAACAAACACGTTTACCACGGCGGTAACTTTCATGGTGATTATGTTTCCCTTGAAATGGACAAACTGAAAATAGTGGTGGCCAAAATGAGCATGTTGGCCGAAAGGCAATTGAATTATTTATTGAATTCAAAACTTAATGATATTTTACCCCCCTTTGTAAACTTGGGTACTTTGGGCTTAAATTTCGGGATGCAGGGTGTACAATTTACAGCCACCTCCACTACTGCCGAAAACCAAATGCTTTCAAACCCGATGTATGTGCATAGTATCCCTAATAATAATGACAATCAGGATATTGTGAGCATGGGCACAAACGCAGCACTTATCACCAAAAAAGTAATAGAAAATGCTTTTGAAGTGGTCGCTATTGAGCTCATCACCATTGTTCAGGCCATAGAATATTTGGGGGTTCAAAAGGAAGTTTCTTCGGGAACAAAAAAAATGTACGATGACATAAGGGCAATCGTTCCGATTTTCGCCGAAGATGTGGTGATGTACCCTTTCGTAAATAAAGTGAAGGAATTTATAACAAATAATAAGTAACCATGAAAACAAAACTACTACTCTCAATAGCATTACTTGCCCAAATGGGTTTTGCAAGTGCTCAGGAATTGGCCCTGGTCCGCGACAACGATTTGTTCGGCTATATCAATAAATCTGGAGAATTTACCATTCAGCCGCAATATGCAAAGGCAGATAGTTTCTCCGGCTCTTTGGCTGCTGCCCAAACAGGCGATAAATGGGGGTTCGTTAATGCCTCCGGCCAATGGGCCATTCAGCCTCAATACGATCGGGTAAAAATGTTCAATTCAGGCTATGCCCTCGTACAGAAGAACGACCAATGGAATTATATAGACACTAAGGGAGAAATTTTAGCCACCCCTTCAATAGACAAACATTACGATTTTGAGAACGGAGTTGCTTTTTTCAAAAGCGGCGAAAAAGTTGGGTTGTTAGGAACAGATGGAAAAATTGTACTTGCACCCACATATGATGAAATTAAAGGGGTTCGGAATGGTCATGCAAAAGTACAATTGGGAAAAAAGTGGGGAATTATAAATACAAAGGGCGAAGTGGTGGTGCCGGTTTCTTACGATGAAATTGGCGATTACAACCAAAATGGAGTTTGGGCAAGAAAAGGGGAAGATTTTGGCGTTTTGGTGGATGGCAATTTTACTATAATTCACGGAGTCGATAAAATATGGGATTTCACCAACGACTCAAAACTTACCTATGCGCGGAGCAAGAAAAAAATTGGGTTTATTAACGGGGCCGGAGAATGGGTAATCCAACCCGAATTTGAAAAAGTCCGCTCTTTCAATCAAGGCTTGGCACCCGTTTTTAAAGGTAGGAATTGGGGTTATATCAATGAAAAAGGTGAAGTTGTGATTGGATATCAATTTATTGATGCCGAAATATTTTCAGACAACGGCCTAGCTCCCGTGAAAGAAAAAATGTGGGGTTTTGTTGATAAAACAGGAAAATTAGTAATCCCAATGGATTATGACATTAGTGCCGGGTTATTTCAAGGGGGTTCCGAGAAAGGGTTTCAAAACGGCGTTGCCCGTGTAAAATACCAAAAACTGTGGGGATTTTTGAACGAGAACGGGGAAGTATTGGGTAACAAATGGTATCAAAACGCAGAGCCTTTTGTTGATACTTCCAAATAATTAGGAGATTTTTTAAATGAAAGAAACGATTAAGCAGAAATTTGCCTTGATAACAGGTGGGTCCCGTGGCATTGGCCGTGCCGTGTGCCTTCGTTTGGCACAGGATACAGAATATAAAATTCTTATCAATTACAATAGTAATAAAGAAGCTGCCCTCGAAACTTTAAAAGAGGTTGAAAACTTGGGCAGCCAAGGCGAAATCATCAAGTTCAATGTTGCGGATAACGATGCCGTGAAAACAGCTTTGGAAACTTGGCATTCCGAAAACCCAGGAGCAATTATCGAAGTGCTTGTAAACAACGCAGGAATTACAAAAGACGGGCTTTTTATGTGGATGCCACCAGAAGATTGGAACAGCGTGATCAATACAAGTCTGAACGGTTTTTATAACGTTACCACGCAAGTTCTTCAAAAAATGTTAGTGAACCGTTATGGCCGGATTATAAACATGGTTTCGGTTTCTGGCTTAAAAGGCACCCCCGGCCAAACCAATTATTCTGCCGCCAAAGGTGCACTCGTAGCAGCCACCAAAGCATTGGCGCAGGAAGTTGCAAAACGCAACATTACCGTGAACGCAGTGGCCCCGGGCTTTATCCGTACCGAAATGACGGGTAGTTTGGACGAAAATGAATTAAAAAAAATGATCCCCTTAAACCGCTTTGGCGAGGCTGAGGAAGTGGCCCATGCCGTGGGTTTTTTGGCTTCCAAAAACGCCTCGTATATTACCGGGGAAATCCTAAATATTAACGGTGGGATTTATTCCTAAATAAAAAACAATGGAGAGGAGAGTGGTCATTACGGGATTGGGAATTTATTCCTGCATCGGCAAAAATCTCGAAGAGGTAAAAGATTCTTTATATGAAGGTAAATCTGGAATTGTTTGCGATGAAAAAAGGAAAGAATTTGGTTACCGTTCCTGTTTAACGGGTGCAATAGAAGAACCCGATTTGAAGGAACTTCTTTCCCGAAGGCAGCGCGTTAGTTTGGGCGAGGAAGGTGCCTATGCTTATGTAGCCACCCTCGAAGCACTTAAAAATGCTGGGATTACGGAAGAATTCCTTGAGGAGAATGAAGTCGGGATATTGTACGGGAATGACAGCACCGCAAAATCCGTTATGGAATCGGTGGATAAAATAAGGGAGAAAAAAGACACCACTTTGGTGGGTTCCGGTGCTATTTTTAAAGCGATGAACTCTACCGTTACAATGAACCTTTCTACGATTTTTAAACTGAAGGGTATCAATTTTACCATAAGCGCAGCTTGTGCTAGCGGATCCCATTCCATCGGAATGGCCTATTTTCTTATAAAAAATGGCATGCAGGATTGCATTATTTGTGGCGGGGCACAGGAAATAAACGAAGTGGCCATGGGCAGTTTTGATGGCCTAGGGGTTTTTTCAAAAGAATCCGACCCCACCAAAGCATGCCGCCCGTTCGATAAAGATCGCGATGGATTGGTGCCAAGTGGTGGCGGTGCAACGTTGATTTTGGAAAGCTACGAATCGGCAGTAAAACGTGGCGCGCCTATATTGGCGGAAATAATTGGTTATGGTTTTTCCTCAAACGGCGATCACATTTCCACCCCTAATGTTGAAGGTCCTTCCCGCGCCATGAAAATGGCTTTGGATCAGGCCAACATTCAACCCTCAACGGTGGATTATGTAAATGCACATGCCACGTCCACGATCGTTGGTGATGCAAATGAAGCGCAGGCAATCCTTGATGTTTTTGGCGAAAATGGGCCATACGTTAGCTCTACCAAATCCATGACCGGGCATGAATGTTGGATGGCGGGAGCCAGCGAGATTATTTATTCCATGCTCATGATGGAACATTCCTTTATAGCACCGAATATTAATTTGGAAACACCTGATGATGCGGCATTAAAATTAAACCTTGTTAACAAAACGTTAAACAGAAAAATTGATGTATTTTTGTCCAATTCTTTCGGATTTGGTGGAACCAATTCGGCCCTAATTATTAAAAAATGCAGACATTAAAAATGAATAAAGAATTTATAATTGAGAGGATAAACTACTTCTTGGTGGATGAGTTTGAAGTAGAAACCGAAGATATTGAACCAAGCGCGAATTTAAAAGAAACATTGGAGTTGGACAGTTTGGATTTTGTGGATTTGGTGGTTGCTATCGAATCAAACTTTGGTGTAAAATTGACCGGGGAAGATTTCCAAGGTGTTATTACCCTTCAAGATTTTTATGACCTTATTGAAAATAAAATCCGCTGAAATTTGCATTAAATATTCATGGCAGGAACGTGGGAAGGGAAGTCTAAAGGAACCGTCTTAGGATATAAAATCTTCATATTTTTCATTAAAAAATTGGGAGTGCGGGCAGCATACGGGTTGCTCTACTTCGTGGCTTTTTACTATTTTTTCTTTGCCGGAAAAAGCACGGCTTCCATTTACTATTATTTTCGTAAAAGGCTTAAATATTCAAAAGTCAAAAGTGTCTTAAGCATTTATAAAAGTTATTACACCTTCGGGAAAACAATAATAGACAAAGCTGCAATCTCCTCCGGCTTAAGAAATCAGTTTACCCATGAATGTGACGGGGTTGAAACCATAATTGACCTTCTCGATAAACAAAAGGGTGGGATTTTGATAAGTGCGCACGTGGGCAATTTTGAAATTGCAGAATTCTTTTTTGAGGAAATCGATACGCGGTCACAAATTAGTTTGGTAACCACAGATGCCGAACACCGCAACATAAAGGAATACATGGAAAAAGTTACCATGCGTTCTAACATAAAGTTTATTCTGGTGCGGGAAGACCTATCCCATATTTTCGAAATAAATAATGCCTTGGCCAATGGCGAATTGGTATGTTTTACGGGCGACCGATATATGAAAGGCTCCAAAGTGTTGACGGAATCTTTGTTGCACAAAGAAGCAAATTTTCCCGCAGGACCTTTTTTATTGGCCAGCAGGTTGAACGTTCCCGTACTGTTTGTTTATGTGATGAAAGAAACCAACAAGCATTACCACCTGTATTCCCGAAGGGCTGAGGTGAAAAATAAAGATGCCCAAGGATTGCTAAAAGCATATACCGAAAGTGTGGAATGGATGCTGAAAAAGTACCCATTGCAATGGTTCAATTATTTTGATTTTTGGGAAAAAAACGAATAAGAAATGAAGGAAATCCTTGTAATCTATTATTCGCAGTCCGGGCAGTTGTTCGATATTTTGAAGAACATTGCTTCGGGCATAGGAAACGATAAAGCGAACGTTACCTATTTCGAAGTTGTCCCTGAAAAGGAATTTGGTTTTCCATGGAAAAGCAAAGAATTTTTTGATGCCTTTCCGGAATCGTTCCTGCAAATTCCAGCTCCTTTTAAAGTTCCCGACATCTCCATTCTTCAAAAAAAGTATGACTTGGTTATTTTGGGATACACTGTTTGGTTCCTTTCGCCTTCCATTCCCATCACTTCTTTTTTAAAATCGGATATTGCCAAAAAAGTCCTGGGAAACGCTCCCGTTATTACCGTTATCGGCTGTCGGAATATGTGGATTATGGCGCAGGAAAAAATGAAAAAAGTACTTTTAGAGAACCAAGCCAACTTGGTTGGAAATATAGTATTGGTGGACCGCAACATAAACCACGTTAGTGTTATAACTATAGTGCACTGGATGTTTGGTGGAAAAAAAACCCGAATGTGGAGAATTTTCCCCATGCCCGGGGTTTCTCAAAAAGATATTGATGCCGCCCAAAAGTTCGGAAAACCAATCGAACGTTCATTGGTTGAAAATGATTTTTCAAAGCTTCAGGAAAAGCTTTTATTGTTGGATGCAGTACATGTAAAACCATTATTAATAGCCACCGATAAACGGGCTAACGTTATATTTTCAAAATGGTCTGCCTTCATTAGGAAAAAAGGATTGCCGGGCGACTCGAAAAGAAAAAAATGGCTCGTTTTATTTAAATATTATTTGTTATTTGCAATATGGTTTATAGGCCCCATCGTATTTGTCGTATTTTTGCTCACCTATATTCCTTCCCATAAAAAAATAAAAAGGGAAAAAGCATTTTATTCATCTGTTGCCACAAAGGATTTTCAATGAAAGACGTATACATTACAAGGCTTGCGAAGTTTTTGCCAAACCATCCGGTGAAGAATGAAGAGATGGAGGAAAAGTTGGGCATCATCAACGGCAAAACCTCCAAGGCCCGCCGAATTGTCCTTCGCAATAATCAAATTACTACCCGCTATTACGCCCTCAACGGCGATGGCGAAGTAACACACAACAATGCACAGCTTGCCAAGGAAGCCATTGAAAATTTGTGTGATGAAAATTTCACCACAAAGGATATCGAGCTGCTTTCGTGCGGCACTTCAAGCCCGGACCAGATCTTACCTTCACATGCGGCAATGGTGCACGGCTTTTTAAAAAATGGAAATTTGGAGATCCATTCAACATCCGGGGCTTGTTGCAGTGGGATGAGCGCTTTGAAGTTTGGCTTTCTTGCCATAAAGGCGGAACAGGCCAAAAACGCAGTCTGTAGCGGTTCCGAACGCCCTTCTTTATGGATAAAAGCCACGCAGTTTGAGGGGGAAGTAGAGCATCTAAAAACGCTTGAGGACAATCCTATTCTTGCTTTCAATAAAGAATTTTTGCGCTGGATGCTTTCCGACGGCGCTGGGGCTTTCCTTCTGGAAAATAAGCCAAACGGAAAAACACCTATCAAAATTGAATGGATGGATGGCTATTCCTACGCCCACGAATTGGATACCTGCATGTATGCAGGCGGAGACAAAATGCCGGATGGTAATTTAAAATCCTGGATGGAATTTGGTGTTGAGGATTGGACAAAAAGTTCGGTTTTCGCCATCAAACAGGATGTTAAACTTTTGGGGGAGAACATTTTGGTAAAAGGCGTGGACAGCCTAAAAAAAGCATTGGAAAAACACAACATTACCACGGCAGATATCGATTATTATTTGCCACATATTTCTTCTTATTATTTCAAGGAAAGGCTTTTTGAGGAAATTAAAAATCAGGGCCTAGACATTCCTTGGGAAAAATGGTTTTTGAACCTTAACGAAATCGGTAATGTGGGGGCGGCTTCCATTTTCATAATGCTCGAAGGCTTGGTGGCTTCAGGTAAACTAAAAAAAGGCGACCACATTCTATTGCATGTTCCGGAAAGCGCAAGGTTTTCGTATTCGTATGCTTATTTGACGGTTTGTTAAATGAACATTTTAAACCAAAAAATATCGGATAAAGATTTCATCGGAAAACTGATTCCGCAGAAATTTCCGTTTGTGATGGTGGATTCCCTATTTCATTTTTCGGATAAAAAAGTGGTTTCGGGTTTAACCGTTTCCCAAGAAAATATTTTTACTGAAAATTCCATTTTCACCGCCCCCGGCTTGATGGAGCACATGGCGCAAACCGTGGCATTATATACGGGATACCAGTTTTTTTTAAGAAAAGAAACCCCGCCCACAGGTTATATCGGTTCCATTAAAAAGGCCGAAATTTTTCAACTTCCGCTGCTTGGCGATGAGCTTATTACCACCGCAATGATTTTACATGAAATTATGGGCGTAACCTTGGTAACCGTTGAAACCGAGTGCCATGGAGACATTATTTCCACCATCGAGATGAAAACCGTATTAGCCAATTGAATGGAGACAATAGATTGGTCAAAAGTTGATATTTCAAATTTCCTTCCACATCGGAAACCCATGCTAATGGTGAGTTTTGTGCTCGCTATTGATGACGTTTCAGTTACCACCCAATTTAATATTTCCGAAGATTGTATATTTCTTAAAAACGGAATCCTTTCCGAAACCGGACTTATTGAAAATGCTGCCCAAGCGGCATCAGGCGTTGTGGGCCAAAGTTTTTTTGAAAAAGATGACCTTGAAGGCAAAGGGAACAAACTGGTGGGCTATATCAGTGCCATCAAAAGGGTTGAGATTTTCAGCCTTCCAAAAGTTAAAGAATCTATCGTAACCAAAGCAAAGCTCATTTCCAGATTTGATACCGGAGGTGTTACATTATGCGGCATCGAAGCCGAAACCTTTCTCGGGGAAAAATTAATCGTATCTTCTTCCATGAATTTTTTAATCCACGAAGTAAGATTATGAAGAAAAGAGAAGTGCCTCAGGACAAAAGCAGCCTTGAGTCGGCTAATTTCAAAGAACTCTGTTATGCTGTTGACGATAATGGGGAATATACCACAGCCACAAGTACCGGGTGGGACCCAAAAACAATAGCTCTGGACAATGCTATCGAAGAAATAAACGCACGCACTGCCGATGCAAAATCCCGGATGGAGGCAGGCAAGACCAGTCCCATTGAATATTATATGGAACTCCATAAAATGGATGTCGGGATTTTAGCGAGCTATGTAGGCTTTTGGCAATGGAAAATAAAAAGACATTTTAAGCCGACCGTTTTTAAAAAATTGAGTGATAAAACAGTGCAAAAGTATGCTGAGGTTTTTGAGGTTTCGGTCAAAGAATTAAAGTCTATGGGGTCGATGAGTTGATCCGTCGAGGAATTTAAAAATTTAGAATCACAGAATCCTTAGTAACAATAGCATCGAAGTATCAAAAGAAAAACCTGAAACTTGAAACCAGAAACCGTATTAAACTTCACCCACCACCAAACCGCCCATTGTGAAAACGGAGTGGTTTCCAACCTGATGAAATACAACGGTTTTAGCGTAAGCGAGCCGATGGTGTTTGGGATTGGAAGTGGGTTGTTGTTTTGTTATATACCGTTTTTAAAGGTGAATCATGCCCCGGTAATTACCTATCGCGCTTTGCCCGGAAAAATTTTCAATCGTTTTGCAAATAGGGTTGGCATTACAATGAAGCGTGAGAAATTTAGTAATCCAAAAACAGCAATGGCCCGGTTGGATCAAAACCTCGAAAAA
>JBBQKI010000024.1:0-32444 GCA_038326725.1 Flavobacteriales bacterium | reverse complement strand
ATTGAATGTCCCGCTCATGAGGTCCGCCGCGTTCACCCAAAACCCGCCACCGTAAGAACTGTGCAAAACATCAGAAGTATCGTTGGGGACCCAAACCCTGCCCGCATCAAATCCCCCAAAAATACCCAATTGAAGTGGCGTTATTGCTGTGCGAAATTTATTGAAACTGTATCTAAGATCCGCGCTGCCCAAGGCAGCTGTTCGCCCGGTGAAACGTTCGGTTCGGTAGCCGCGCAGACCCGTATCGCTGCCCAATTGCGCACCTTGGTAAAATTCAAAGTTATTTCCAATATTGAACTGTCCACGAATATCGGATTTTAGCACCAGTTTCCTATTTTTGGAAAGGGCATTGTAAAAAACAAGTTGGGGTTTTACATAACCAAACAACCGTTCGCTGTCTTCAACGTTTTGGGTGCCACCCGCTGTCAATTCAAATTGCATCCCGCGCGAAGGGTTCACTTTATTGTCAATGCTTTCATAGGCGTATGTGCCTTCGGCCGTAACAAAATATTTGGTTTCATCCAACTCTGTTGGGGCTGCCAAGGCAATAAACCTATCCTCGGTCCTTTCAACTTCAATTCCTTCAAAAATGGCTTTAAACCTAAAAAAACTCCCAAAAGGAGAATCCCGTTGTATTCCCAAAAAACCTCCATAGCCGCCAATGCGGACGCGGTTATAGTCCATGCCCAGATCAAATTCGTAATCGGGATTTATGGTTTCGTTTCCAAACCCAAAATAGTTTTCGGAAAAATTTGGGTTTTTAAAATTGCCGCCCAAAAGAAAATTCCAGTCGCAAAAAATATTAGCGAATTCCCCTTCATAGTTTATATCAAAACTTTCAGTAGCAAAATAATAACCGGCATTGATTCTGTGCTGCTGCTTGAATGGGTTTTGCTGAAAACCATTAACCGTAAAAACATTGGAAGCACCAACCCTGAAACCGTCATCGGGGTTAAACCCAAATGTGGGCAAGAAAAGATTGGTGTTCTGTTTTTGCTTTAAATAATTGTAGGTGTTGAAATTGTAATTATCAGTCAGTCTAAATGCCGCGCCGCCCTTTTCATTTATAGTATTTTTCTCGCTCTTTTGGTCGTAAACCTTTAGGTTTTTCCCATTTGCGATATTATAGGTGTCATTGTTCTGCCCACCAACTATCCTAATAAAAATGGGGTTATTACCTTCTCCTTTTACCTCAAAAATATCATCGTCATCCAAACCGTAAATCCATATTTCTTGGGTTTCCTTTTTATTATAGGCGCGGTCCACGAGCAATTCGCCCTTGCTTCCATCTTTAATGCGGAATATTTTAACATTGGTTTCCCCTTGCGGAAGACGGGTTATTTCTATATGGTCGTCCTTATCAGTGGCCGTAAGAACCTGAAGTTTTGCTAAATGATCGTAATATTCTTCTGCAATCTTTACGATATTGTCCCTTCTGCCTTTTAGTTTTTCTTTTATTTCAAGTGTGCCTTCATCATTCACCTCGGTGGGAAGGTCTTTGAAAGCTTCTTCAATAATGGCATCGGTTACGTTTTGCTGAATAAATTGAGCTTGTTTTATCCATTCTTCCCTCCCATAATTTTCTATAAAGGCACGATCAAGTTTTATTCCTGCGAGGTTGAACCATTTGGTATGCTTAAGTTCTTCATCATAAACAGGGAATTGCCGGGAAGTATTGAATAACGTACGTGCCACATCCAATAAACCACCGTCGAATTTTGAGAAAACCTGGTCGCGGTCCCTCGGGATGGGCACAAACACATCTTTCCCGTTTTTGTCTTTATATTCCGCCCAGCGCCACTGGTCGTTATGCCGGTCCCAATCGCCTATGAGCATATCGAAAACCCGAGCTTTTATATAAGCCTGCTGATCTATCTGGTTTTCTTCGTTTTTCACATTCTCTAGCATACTGTCCGTGCTTTCTACATCATCGGGATAATTGAAAATCGCTCCGTCATACTCTTTTTCTGGGCGTTCCACAATCATATAGAGTTCATTTCCATAATCTTCATTGTAAATCCCCAATGCGTTCTGTTTGGGGATGTAATAAAGCTTAGGGTTGGTATGAAAAACCTTTGCTGCATCAGCTAATTTTGGAATTATAAAAGCGCCGTAAGGATGTGCGGCGGTATAAAAATCCTGTATCAATTCTTCTGGAACAGTGTTTTCAAAATCGGATTCCACATCATTATCTTTCAACAATACGGTTTGCATAAATTGAACGGCACTTTTTTTAAGGGCCCGCATGTTGTATCGCTTACCTTCTTTATCTTCCAATTGCAACGAACGGGTTTGGTGCCCACCCCCCGGCCTCAATACTTTCATTCCACCGTTTAGAGTATCGAGATCCACTACTTTGGCATTAACTTCGGTGCCATATACTTCGCGGTAATGATCGCCCCAAAGGGCTTTGTAAAATCCTGATTTATCAACCATTTCATCATCGTAAACCTGCGATTTGATTGTGGCCGGAAAATTTTCGGGTAACTGGGAAGCATCAAATTTTTCAGGAACGGGGATTATTTCTTTTTCAAATAAAAGGCTGGCAGTTCCATTTTCTTCGGCTTTGTAGAATTGGCCCGAAGATGATCCGTCTTTATATACGTTCAAAGTTGCAAAACCTTGTCCCCCAAAACTGAATTCTCCAAATTGTCCTAATGCCGCGGCTGTTGAAGTAGCGCCGGCGCCGGAAATTATTTGTTTGGTGCTACCTTCTTCAATATACTGCAAAGATTTGTCGAGTCCGGAAACAAAAACCACGTTGTCATAATCTTTGGATAGCACCTGTAAACGGCTCATAAGGCCATCATAACTTTCATTGTACCTATCTTGTTTTGAGATGGCACCCTGCGTTTTGACTTGTTTGATAAGGGTACTGAAAAAATCTGGGTGAATAAATGGATATTTTCCGCCATGTTCACCATAGGTTATCAGCGGGTGATACATTGCGAAAACAATTGTCTTTTCACTGTTCTTTTTTAATTCTCCCTCAATTTCAATAAACAATTTTTGGCGGGTTTTTATTTCGCACTTATCGTTCATTTTAGAATGCTCGTCCCAATCCTCCAAATACCATTGGGTGTCAACGATCATAAGCTGTATGTTTTTGTTTATTTCGATGCTTTCAAGCGGGCAACCGTTATTTGGCAGAAGTATGTCTTTACCTTCAAACCTTTCTTTCAGGAAATCTTCCTCAAGCTCCAATCCATCCACGCTTCCTTTCCAATCAAGATTTCCGGGGAGCACAACTATTTCGCCATTAAAATCTTTAAGTGCACCTAATTGTGTTTTCATCCCTCCCTCGGCAGTCTCTTTATTTTTACCATCCTTGGTCATGCCGCCCGGGAAAAAACTGTTCCCTAAAAATAATACGTAGCTGTCTTTAGTATCTTTACCCTTCAAATGGTTTTCAAGGGACTTTAAAGCTGCCGATTTTTCGGAACCTGTTTTCCCGGCATTTCCAATTAGATAAAAAGTCTTGTTGATTTCCTTATTGGAAGGCGTAGTATTAGATTCGCGATTAGCGTATTGAGGTTTATAAGTAGCACAAGCAGTTAAAAGGATTCCTGCCACAAAAGTTATAACGATGTTAATTTTTTTCATAAAGAATTGCGCGCTTTAATTTTTTGTTACTTTGGTTATTAAAAAATACGTGATGCAAAAGATAATTCAAGATACCGATGATTTTATTCTGGAACTCCTTAAGGATAAGCTTCCAAACACCGTTGTATATCACAACTACACCCACTCAAAACGTGTTCTCAAAAGTATAAATGAAATCATTGAACATTCCCAAATTGATGTTAAAGATGCCACTATACTGCAACTTGCGGCCTTATTGCACGACACTGGCTATATAAATGCCAGGGAAGGGCACGAAGAGGAAAGTGCTAAAATTGCACGAGAATTTTTGGAATCGAAAAACGTTGAAAAAGAAATAATTAATGGGGTTGAAAAATGTATTCTGGCAACCCGTTTTAAAGGTGTATCCCCAAAAGGGGAATTGGAAGAAATCATTCGAGATGCCGATTCCTCCCATTTTGGGAAAGATTACTTTGAGGAAGCCAGCGAACTTTTGCGCCAAGAACTCATATCTCAAAATGCATGTAATTACACTCCCAGAGAATGGCGGGAAGAAAATATTAAAGTGCTTATTGAAAAACACCAATTTTACACAGATTATGCCCTGAAAAATTGGCAACCGGTCAAAGAAGAAAATTTGACCAGTTTGATAAAAAAAAACACTAAGGAAAAGGAAAAATTGTCAAAAGAAAAAATAAAGGCCCAATACAAGGCCGATGCCAAGAACGATAATCCAGAACGTGGTATTCAGACTTTTTTCCGTGTGGCATTGAGAAACCATATAGACCTTAGTGCCATAGCAGATAGCAAGGCCAATATCCTTTTATCTGTAAATGCTATTATCATCTCTTTGATTTTGGCAAATTTGCTTTCAAAATTTGATGCTGCAGGGAATCAATACTTAATTCTCCCGACGGGAATTTTTGTGTTATTCAGTGCCATCACAATGATTCTGTCGGTGATAGCAACAAGACCAAATATTACAAGCGGCGAGTTCACGGATGAAGATGTTGAAAACAGGAGCGTGAATTTAACATTCTTCGGAAATTTCCATAAAATGGAGCTTTCAAAGTTTGAATGGGCAATCGAAGAACTTCTAAAAGATCGTCACTATGTTTATACTTCACTCACCAAAGATTTATATTTCTTAGGGAAAGTCTTGGCTCGAAAATACAAAATCCTTCGTTTGGCGTATACTGTTTTTGTAATCGGGACTATAATATCAATTATCGCTTTCGGGCTTTCGGTTGGCTTTATGGAAACTGCTTAAGAATTTATACCGGAAATAATATCTTCATAGGTATAATATTCTCGGGAACCCTCCGGTGCCTTCGTATATTTCAAGCCCACGCGTATTGCTTTTAGGCCCGTTACTCCTTGAAGGTCTTCCAACTCTAAGATCTCCACTTGCCCTTCAAATTGATCTTTGTGCTGGAGGAACAAAATATATTTAAGATATTCTTCTTCATCTTCTTTTTGGGAATAAATGATGGTCAATTTTCCAGCTTGTGTAATCCGCTCTTCAGTACCTTTTATGTTGGCCTTGTCCACGCGTTTTTTTATCACTTCATACCGGGCGTTATAGGTGCCATCTACATCAAAACGTTTTTCGTCCATCCTGAAACGAAGAGCCAGCGAGCCATTGAATACCAAAATCATTGAAGCAACATTTAAAGGCGTGGACAAACTGCTTTTAAACTTATAAAAACTGTTTTCCATATCGCACATCACTTGCAGCTGCCATAGCTTAAGATTGTTTAGGTATATTCCATGAAACTGTTTTTGCTTGTTGATGGATTCCCCAATGTAAAGGTTGTGTTCCAAACCATCGGTCTTGAACCTTTCATAATAATGAGGAAACATGCGCTGTGCTTCCACTTGTTTTTTGTCCATAAGGGAAGCTAAACGCTTATTTACAAGCATTACCGATTCGTCAAAATCTCTTCGGTGCTTGTAAATCATGCCGGTAGGATTGTCGATCAATTCATAATACTCTTTTAAAAATGTCCTTAAAGTTTCATTTTTCTTGCCCAAATGGTCAAACATGGGGATAATTTCAGTTTTAAGGAAAGCCAAAATGCGTCGTTCACTATCAACCTGCAGGTTAACTTCAATTTCTTTTAAATTATTTTCAATGGTAAAAATGAAATGCTCGAAAATGGGCAATTCGTGCTGCGTATGCATTTTTTTCAAAATACCATGAATATGCTCAAGTTGGAATTTAAGATCGTTTTTTGTGGCTTCGTTCCTTGCTTGAGATGAGCCAATGATATCTATTTGCCCGAAGAGCGGGTGTACATTGTCAAACACAATTTCCCGGAAAATACTGGGGTTTCCTTCTTCCTGTGCATTAAAATATCTTTTGGCCTCTTTTCTAAATTTCCAATGAACACTGCTATGGATGGCAGTGCATTCTTCCTGAATTATAAGCTCAAGTTCATTTTCTGCCCGCTCCTTTGAACGTATTACCGAATCTATCAAAAAGGGCATAATATCGTGTAGTTTATGGGCGTTTATGGTGTTAAGTTCGTTGGCATTTGGGGAAACCAGTTCCAATACCCCATATATTCTTTCTCCTTCAAAAATGGAAGCGAATATGGCGCTCTTGATTCCCTGATCCACCATTTTTTTATAAAGGATATTTTCTGGATAAAGCTTGTGATATTTCTTGGCATCGGTAACACAGTACAATCCCTTTTTCTTAAAAAGGGTGTAATAAGATGAACTGCACAATGCATCTTTGCAGGCCTTAGCCTTTTCGCCATGCAGGATAAAACTGCCAATATCCTTGTAAAGCAATTGTTCAAAGGTTTCATTTTCTTCATTATAATCGGTAAACCCTATCCTGAGATCTTTTACATTGAAGATGGATTGAAAAAGTGGCTCAAGCTCTATGGTAAGCGCGCCCCCGTTAACCTCACGCCGCAAAAGACCTGCCTTGAATTCGGAAATGGAAACATCTGAGGTAACATCAAAAAGTGTTGCAATCACGAAGCCTCTAAATATCCAGCTTTCGGGAGGGAATTTTTCTTTCCAAACTTTTATATTGTCAAAACTTTCCAACAGTTCATTAACATCCTCCGGGGTAATCTCAATGGCACTAGCGGTTTTTTCAACTTCAATGAAATCGCCGTTGTAAACCACTCGGTAATTTTTCATAATCCCCTTTGCATCGGGGATGTTATAATAAAAAGGACGGCGGAAGTCAATTTTATACCCAAAATGGTTGTTTAAAATTATACTGCACCCCATGATATAATATTGGTCGTCCTCCAAATTGGTGAGCCGCGGTAGTTCATTTTCACCCGCATCGCTGATTATTTTTTGAAAACGTTTTGATGATTTAAAAAAATATTCCTGAAAAGGGATTGCTGCTATTTTTATTTCATTGTTCTCCAAAACCGTTGAAAACAAATCTTCCAATATAATATCTATTTCGGGCTTATATTTTTCTATTTCCTTTTGGGTAGTGATGCCTTTGGTCAAAACAGGATTTTTTTCTGCAATTTCCAGAACTTGCAGGGCCTTGGGGTATGTTGCTTCATTGCCGGATAGCAATTGCTCTCGGTAAAATTCGAAAAGCTTACCAAAACTTATCTTTATTTGTAGCGGAAATTCTTCGGTACTTTTTTCCATTTTAAAAAATTTTAGTCTTTCCTTCTTTAAGGTTGTTAACTTTCAAAGTATAAATTTAGGAATAAATTGATTTCACAATTTTTTTTTGAAAATTTTACTCCTATTTTTGCACGATTCAAACTAGAACTCCATGAAATCCATAGCTTTTCTTTCCATTTTCTTCGTTTTATTTTCCTGCAATAAAGATTCCAATACTTTCAAACTGGAAGGTGATGCCCTTGGCTTTGCCGATGGCACTGAAATCCATGTATATGTAGTGGAAAACAATCAGCCCAAAGTGATCGACACCCTTATTGTTACCGAAGGGAAATTTTCAGCAGAATATGCAAAAACCGAAGAAGAGTCCCTGAATTTTTTAAGACCAAATGGCACCAATGGGACGGTGATTTATTTCCCCGAAAATGAGGACATGAAAGTTACATTGTATAAGGACAGTATATATTCCTCGACGGTGAGCGGCGGCAAACAAAACGAATCCTATGCCGGTTTTTCCAAGAAAATGGTGGAATTCAAAAAAGTAAAGGAATCAAAAATTGAGCTTTTTAAACAAGCCTCTCAGAAACAAGATACCCAAACGATTGCTGCGCTTAAGGCTGAAAATATAGGTTTGGTCGCGGAAGAGAATGCATATAAAACCAAATATGTAAAAGAAAACACTAATTCACTTTTTTCATTAATGCTGCTTTCCGAAATGCTGAACCGTAAAGAAATTACCCCGTCGGAAGCAACGGAAATCGTGAACGGTTTAAACCCCAAAATGGCATCATCGGACTTGGCAGTCCAATTAAAGTCGAGTTTGGAAATGCTTCAAAAAGCCGAGATTGGAAGCCTTGCACCGGATTTTAGCGCCCCCACTCCAACCGGGGGAACCATGTCCCTTAAAGATGCCATGGGTAAATATACAATTATCGATTTTTGGGCCTCATGGTGCAGGCCATGCAGGGTGGAAAACCCTAATGTGGTAAATGTTTACAACAAATATCACGACAAAGGTTTAAACATAATAAGTGTTTCTTTGGATAAAGCGGACGGAAAAGAAAAATGGATCCAAGCCATAAAAGATGATAAAATGGATTGGCACCACGTTTCAAATCTTCAGTTTTGGCAAGACCCCATTGCGCAAATGTATAATGTGCGCTCTATTCCCGCCACTTTTTTATTGGACGAGAATGGCAACATTATCGATAAAAATCTTCGTGGCCCTGCCTTGGAAGCGAAAATTGCTTCCCTTTTAGGAGAAAATTAATACAGGAAAAAACTCACGTTTACGGTAGTGCGGATTTCCATTTCGCCCAAAGCAATACTTTGCGAACCAGATTCGGAAGAATCGCGGGACATCATCGCATTTTTAAAATAGGGCTGCGGTCCTTCAGCTTGACTGAATTCACTGATTTTCATTGCTTTCCCAATGGTTTGGTTCAAAGCCGAGGCATATTCCGTGGCTTTCAATTTTGCATTTTCCACCGCTTTTCTTCGGGCTTCAGATTCCAACGCCGCTTTGTTTGAAGAAGAAAATGTAATCCCGTCAATCCGGTTTATCCCACTTTCAAGCAAGCCATCCATCAACGATTCATATTTCTTTAAATCGCGAAGTTTCACCGAAATTGATTGGTTTGCTGCATAACTATAGGTTTTTGTGTCGTATTCATAGTTTTTGCCCAATGTAATGTATTCTGTTTTCACGTCCTTATCAGCAATGCCCATGGATTTTATAAATTTCAAAACATCATTTACTATTTTATCGTTTTGGGTTTTAAGTTCTTTTGCAATTTTACCGGTATTTTCAATCCGAAGCATAACGGTTACTTCATCCGGCACAACAAGCACGATGCCTTCACCCGTAACATCAACCGTGGATGCTATTTGGGTTTGAGCAAATATTGTCATAGTCATTAATAAAATCAAAAAAGTGGTTAGGGTTTTCATAAGTATTGAATTTGGGTTTTATTGTTTCAGTTTAAATTTTTCCAAGTTTATGCATTATAAATAAAATAATGATCGGTATTATCAAAAGTATAACAATCCATAATTGGGTTTGAAACAACCAAGGCGCAAACAATAGCGTTAAAGCATACCCTCCAACCGCCCCGCCAATATGAGCATCGTGGCCGATATTCCCTAATTGTTTTTTCATCCCGTAAATGGAATACAACAAATATGCCAGCCCAAAAATATAAGCCGGGATTGCAATGGGAATAAAGAAAAGGTAAAGCCCCATATCGGGATAAAACAAAATGGCGGAATACAATATACCCATAACAGCCCCGCTCGCACCGACAGCACTGTAATGATATTCGTTTTTATGAAAATAAAATGAGAACAAGTTCCCCAAAAGCAGGCTGATGATATAAATAACTATGAATTTTGGCGCGCCAACTTGCCCAATTACCACGTGGGCAAAAAAATAAAGCGTAAGCATATTGAACAGCAAATGTGAAAAATCCGCATGCAAAAATCCGGAACTGAACATCCGTATCTGTTCCCCACGACGGATTCCCGCAATGTTGAACTTGTATTTTTCAAAAAAGCTAAAGTCGTTAAACCCTTTTATGGAAATTATGACATTGGCCGCAATAATAACAATGGTGGCAATATGAAGGTTTTGCATAGGGCAAAATGGGTTTGAAAATTATTAATGCAATAAATTTAGTTAGTTTTGCCGTAAATCATAATATGCAACGGTTAGTTTATCTTTTAGTATATCCCCTCCTCTGGCTTGTTTCCATCCTTCCGTTCCGCGTATTGTATGTAAAATCCACGTTTTTATTTATTCTTATTTATTATATTTTCGGTTATAGGAAAAAAGTTGTCAAAGGGAATTTGGCACTGGTTTTTCCCGAAAAAACGGAATCGGAAATAAATAGCATTGCAAAAAAATTCTTTCAGCACTTTTGCGACCTTATTTTTGAAACCATAAAAACCCTCACCATTTCGGAAGCGGAATTAAGAAAACGTTTTCAGGTTGAAAATCTTGAAATCTTGGACCCTTATTTTGAGAAAGACCGTAGCATTCTTGTTTCCGCCGGTCATTACGCCAATTGGGAATGGAGTTGTTTGTTAAGCAAGATGATGCCGCATCAAGCGTATGCTGTTTACAAACCATTGGACAATCCTTATTTTGATGGGTTGGTTAAAAGGATACGTGAACGCTTTGGGGGGACCATTGTTTCCAATAAACAAATAGTAATCGACCTCTTTCGAAGTTCCAAAAAAGGAATTAAAACCGCAACTTATATCCTTTCCGACCAAACCCCGAAACAAGGCAATTTTAAACATCGTGATACTTTTATGGGTATCGACGTCCCGGTTTTCACCGGTACCGAAGAGCTCGCCAAACGATTGGATTTTGCAGTAATGTATTTTAAAGTGAAAAAAGTGAAGCGCGGTTATTATTCATCAGCATTTGTACCGTTGGCTGATAATCCAAAAGAATACCCGGATTTTGAAATCACCCGAATGTTTTTGAACGAACTAGAAAAACAAATCCGTGAAACCCCCGAACATTATTTGTGGTCCCACAAACGCTGGAAACTCAGGAATAAAAATTAGGAATTGAGAATTAAGAATGGGGACCCAGAACTAAAAGTCATCAACCATCAACCATCAACCAACAACCATCAACTAATTTTTTCAGCCACTTCTTTTATTTCAAAAATTATTTTATCGGCCAAAGCATCCGCCTCTTCCTGCGATTTGGCTTCGGTGTAAATTCTAATGATTGGCTCGGTATTGGATTTTCTTAAATGCACCCAGTTTTCAGCAAAATCTATTTTTACCCCATCAATGGTGTTTACTTCTTCGGAAGCATATTTTTTTTGCATTGCTTTTAAAATAGCGTCGACATCCAATTGGGGGGTCAATTCAATTTTCTTTTTGCTCATAAAATAAGAAGTATAGGTTTTCCGAAGCTCACTAACCGAAATTCCTTCTTCTGCCAAATGGCTCAAGAAAAGGGCAATCCCCACCAAACTATCCCGGCCGTAATGCAGTTTCGGGTAAATAATCCCCCCATTTCCTTCACCTCCAATAATGGCATTGGTTTCTTTCATTTTTTGAACCACGTTCACTTCGCCCACCGCCGCAGCCGAATAGGAGCCGCCATGTTTTTGCGTAACATCCCGAAGTGCCCGGGAAGAAGACATATTGGAAACCGTATTTCCCGGTGTGTTTTTCAAAATATAATCCGCCACCGCAACTAGGGTGTATTCTTCGCCGAACATTTCGCCTTTTTCATCTACAAAGGCAAGCCTGTCCACATCCGGGTCCACCACGATTCCGAAATCCGCTTTTTCCGAAAGCACTTTTCCCATCAAATCCCCCAAATGTTCCTTTAAAGGCTCGGGGTTGTGAGGAAATTCCCCATTGGGAATACAATGGATTTTAACGGTTTGAACCCCTAAAATTTCCAGCAATAACGGCACGGCAATCCCACCTGTGGAATTCACGGCATCCACCACGACTTTAAATTTGGCCTTTTTTATAGCTTCAACATTTACCAAGGGTAAATCCAATATTTCATCGATATGCATATCGATGTAGGCATCGTTTTTATTGATTTCCCCCAAATGATCAACTTCTGCAAAATTAATGTTCCCGCTTTCGGCTATATTCAATATTTCCTGCCCTGCGTCGGCATCCAAAAATTCGCCTTTGTTGTTCAGCAATTTCAGCGCATTCCATTGTTTGGGGTTGTGACTGGCGGTTAAAATAATCCCACCATCGGCATGTTCCATCGTTACGGCCATTTCAACAGTTGGCGTGGTTGAAAGTCCCAAATCCACAACATTGATTCCCATTCCCACCAAAGTATTCATCACTAATTGTTGCATCATTTCGCCGGAAATTCTTGCATCGCGACCCACCACAATTCGATAATCTTCTTTATTTCGCTGTTGTTTCACCCAACTGCCGTAGGCAGCGGCATATTTCACCGCATCAATTGGGGTTAAGTTATCACCCTGTTCGCCGCCAATAGTGCCACGGATCCCGGATATTGATTTTATTAATGTCATTTTCTGAATTTGTTTTTAAGTTTTAAAAAGTAAAGTTCAAAATAAGTATATGATAAGTGGGCAAATAAAAGCGTCAACGCCAAACAGACCAAGTTTATTAATATAATAATAAATGTATCATTGAAATTTTGGAGTATTCTCAAATTTAAAAACAAAAATACCACCAAATTCAGAACAATGGCGTGGTACATATAAATACCATAAGAAATTGCGCCGAAATGGTGCAGCAAAGGATTTTTTAATTCGAATCCTTTATTATTAAAACACAGTGTATGAATGAAAAGCCCGAACAATATGCAGGTCAACAAATTACGTTGCCAAAGAGTTTCAAACATAAAAATATTAGTCGTGAAATAAAGTAGCGTGGCCAAAAATATGATAGTGGGAATCCAGCCTGTAACCTTCAAAAATTGAAGTTTTCCCTTTTCCTCCAAAATAGCAACAACACCCCCAAAAAACAAAAAGAAAAAAACGAAGAAATACTTCTGCAAAAAATTAAAATATTCGACGTGAAATATTAAAAAATATAGTATCAAAAGGACGCTCAAAGATCGAAGTATCCATTTGGTTTTAATAAAAAACAAAAGAGGCGCAATAATGAGGTAGAACTGTTCCTCGATTCCGATGGACCAAAGAATTTCCAATATGCCTCCCGGTTCATAAACTTTTGCGAAAACGTTGGGTAAAAACAACAAATTGTACAGTAGGGCTTCTCCAATGGTATAATTTATTGGAAAAGGAATTCCCAAAAAAGGCAAGAGAACATTATAAAACAAAAGCCCGAAAATCAACACTAAATAATACAAAGGAAATATCCTCAAAACCCGCCGTACATAAAAATCCTTTATTGAAAAAGTATCACGAAGTTTTGATTTATAAATCAAACGAATAATCAAAAAACCGCTCAAAACAAAAAACATGTAAACAGCTTCAATCCCCCGATGAAAAATGGGAAGGCCGTCAAAAAAAGGTAACCCTTGATTTTTGCACAATTGTGGCAAATGATATAATAAAACCATTGTGGCCAAAAAAAATCGTAACGGGTCCAAATTGGGAAGCCTATCCAAATTTTAAATTTTAGAGTTTAAAATTACATATATTTATTAAATGAACTTTTTGGCACACATCTACCTTTCGGGGGAAAACGAGAACATCATTATTGGCAACTTCATAGCCGATGGCATCAAAGGTAAAGGTTACCTTAAATATCCTCCCGAAATCCAAAAGGGCATAATCCTTCACCGCGCTATCGATACTTTTACAGACCAACATCCCACTGTTCGAAAAAGCACGGCACGGCTTCACGAAAGTTACGGCCATTACAGCGGGGTAATCGTCGACATGTTTTATGACCATTTTTTAGCGAAAAACTGGGAACAATACCATTCGCAAAATTTAGAAGATTACATATCCGATTTTTATGAACTGCTCCGCAGGGATTTTGAAACCCTCCCCGCTAATATTCAGCGTTTTATGCCTTATATGATAAAGGATAATTGGTTGTTAAGCTACCGGACCATTTCGGGCATTGGCATTATTTTGAATCAAATGAACATCCGTACAAGACACCAATCAAAAATGAATTTGGCAGTGGTGGAACTCGAAAAATTTTATCCCCAATTTGAAGCAGAATTCACTTCATTTTTTAAAGAATTGGAGTTGTACTGCAAAAATTTTGATTTTGCATAGATTAAGTTAAGATTGGGTTTTGGAATTTGGAATTTGGTTTTTAAATTCTAAACTGAAAGAGTACCTTTGCAAACTATGGCAAAAAATGAGGATTTTATTGAAGTTTTTGGAGCAAGAGTTCATAATTTAAAGAATATTGATGTTCGTATCCCCCGTGATAAGCTTGTGGTAATTACCGGTCTTTCGGGCAGTGGCAAATCTTCCCTTGCTTTTAATACTATTTATGCCGAAGGACAGCGTCGATATATCGAAACTTTTTCAGCCTACGCACGCCAATTTTTGGGCAGTTTGGAACGGCCCGATGTGGATAAAATTGAAGGCCTTTCCCCTGTAATTGCCATTGAGCAAAAAACCACCAGCAAAAGCCCCCGCTCCACCGTGGGCACCATAACCGAAATTTACGATTTCCTCCGGCTTTTATACGCCCGTGCCAGCAACGCTTACAGCTACAACACCGGGCAAAAAATGGTGAGCTACACCGATGAGCAGATAAAACAACTTATAATCACCGATTTTTCGGGGAAAAAAGTGAGCATTTTGGCCCCGGTAATACGTTCCCGAAAAGGGCATTACAGAGAGCTTTTTGAACAAATCGCAAAGCAAGGTTTTATAAAAGTCCGCGTAAATGGCGAAGTGCGGGATATTATAAAAGGAATGAAAGTGGACCGTTACAAAACCCACGATATTGAAATCGTGGTGGACAGGCTTGTGGTATCCAATGAAAACGAAAATACCAAAAGGCTTGACGACACCATAGTAACGGCAATGTATCATGGCGACGATATTTTAATGGTTTTGGACAATGAAACCGAGGAAGTCCGCTATTTCAGCCGATCGCTGATGTGCCCGGTAAGTGGGATTTCTTACCCAAATCCAGAGCCCAATAATTTTTCGTTTAATTCCCCAAAAGGAATGTGCCCACATTGCAAAGGTTTGGGAAAATTATATGAAGTGAACCTGCAAAAAATCGTTCCCAACTCCCAACTATCTATAAAACAAGGCGCTTTGGAACCGCACGGCCCCCAAAAATCAAATTGGATTTTTAAACAATTGGAACTTATCGCGGAAAGATTTCAATTCCGTTTAAGTGATCCCTTTGAAAAAATTCCTGAGAATGCCAAGGAAGTCATCTTTTATGGCGGAAATGAAAAATTCGATGTGCTTTCTAAAGCAATGGGCATCACCCGAAGTTATAAAATTGATTTTGAAGGCGTGGCAACTTTCATTCAAAATACTTTTGATGCCAATGAATCTGCCTCGCTCCACCGTTGGGCAAAGGAATATATGGATAAAATTCCTTGTCCAGAATGTAAGGGAACCCGCTTGAGGAAGGAATCGCTTTATTTCAAAGTGAACGGTAAAAACATTGCTGAGCTTTCGAACATGGACATTGTGGAATTGGCTGCGTGGTTCAAGGATTTGGAAAAAGACCTTTCTGGAAACCAACGAATCATTGCTTCTGAAATTTTGAAAGAAGTCCGGACCCGCTTGCAGTTTTTGGTGGACGTAGGCCTAACGTACTTGGCTTTGGACAGAAGCTCAAAATCACTTTCGGGAGGCGAGGCACAACGGATCCGGCTTGCAACCCAGATTGGATCACAATTGGTGGGCGTGCTTTATATTTTGGACGAACCCAGTATTGGTTTGCATCAACGTGACAATGAAAAATTGATCCTTTCCCTGAAAAATTTAAGGGAAATCGGCAATTCCGTAATCGTGGTGGAACACGACAAGGAAATGATAGAAAGCGCGGATTATGTAATTGACATGGGACCTGCCGCCGGCTTGCACGGCGGCGAAATAGTTTCGGAAGGTACGCCCCAACAAATCTATGCGCAACACACCCTTACCGCAGATTTTTTAAATGGGACAAAGAAAATCGAGATCCCGAAAAATAGAAGGGAAGGAAATGGGAAAACCATGATTTTGAGCGGCGCCACGGGAAACAACCTGAAAAATGTGACCATCACTTTCCCCTTGGGCAAAATGATTGGAATCACTGGGGTTTCCGGCAGCGGCAAATCTACCCTAATCAACGAAACCCTCTATCCTATCTTAAATGCCCATTTTTTCAACGGGGTAAAAAAACCAATGCCTTACAAAAAAATCGTGGGCTTGGAACATTTGGATAAAGTGATCGATATTAACCAAACGCCCATTGGCCGCACCCCCCGAAGCAATCCGGCAACTTATACGGGATTATTTTCCGAAATCCGCAACCTTTTTGCCAAGGCAACAGAAGCGATGATCCGTGGCTACAAGCCCGGGCGTTTTAGTTTCAACGTGGCAGGCGGAAGATGCGAAACCTGTAAAGGTGGCGGCTTGCGCGTAATAGAAATGAATTTCCTCCCCGATGTTTACGTGGAATGCGAAACCTGTCAAGGAAAACGATTTAATCGTGAAACCCTCGAAATACGCTATAAGGGAAAATCAATTTCCGATGCTTTGGAAATGACTATAGACCAGGCTTGCGAATTCTTTGAACATATTCCCAAAATATACCGAAAAGTAAAAACCATTCAGGACGTTGGGTTGGGTTATATCACCCTTGGTCAACAATCCACTACCCTTTCTGGTGGCGAGGCTCAACGAATAAAATTGGCCACCGAACTTTCAAAACGCGATACGGGAAATACTTTTTATATTTTGGATGAACCAACTACTGGCCTGCATTTTGAGGATATTCGAGTGCTGATGCTGGTTTTAAACAAATTGGTGGACAAGGGAAATACCGTATTGATTATAGAACACAACTTGGATGTAATCAAAACCGTTGACCATATTATTGATATTGGCCCCGAGGGCGGTAACAAGGGTGGAAAGATTTTAGCCTTGGGAACCCCAGAAGAAGTGGCCGAAAGCAGAAAAAGCCATACGGCTCGGTTCCTTAAAAAAGAATTACTTTTAGCAGCAGTTGAAGAATAGAAAGAAAGCATAAATTAAAAAATGAGAAACGACGCATCTTCAAAACATTGGAACGAAGTAAAATCCAACGACTCTTGGGCGATATTCAAGATAATGGGCGAGTTTGTCAACGGTTATGAAAAAATGAGCCGTATAGGGCCCTGTGTTTCCATCTTTGGTTCCGCACGAACAAAACCGGATCATCACCTTTATCAACTTGCAGAACGCATTGCAAAAAAAATAACTGAAAGTGGCTATGGCGTTATTACCGGTGGAGGCCCCGGAATTATGGAAGCCGGAAATAAAGGCGCGCATTTGGCCGGTGGAACTTCAGTGGGCTTGAACATTGCCCTTCCTTTTGAACAAAACGACAATCCCTATATTGACAAGGACAAAAGTATAGATTTTGATTACTTTTTTGTTCGTAAAGTAATGTTCGTAAAATACTCCCAAGGCTTTGTGGTCCTGCCCGGTGGCTTTGGTACCCTTGATGAATTTTTTGAAGCCTTGACCTTGATCCAAACCCATAAAATAGATAAATTCCCACTTATTTTGGTGGGTAGCGAATTTTGGGGAGGACTTTTTCACTGGATAAAAACCACCCTTTTGGAAGCCAACAATAATGTGAGCGCGGAAGATTTGGAACTTGTTCATTTGGTGGATCACGAAGATGAAGTTTTGGAAATCCTCAATGCTTTTTACAAAGAATATAACTTAAGCCCTAATTTTTAATCCCGTTATGTTTAGAAAATTTTTGGGGCAATTGTCTATTTCTATTTTGTTTGTTTTTATCGGAGGTACGCTTAGTGCGCAGCACGTCATTACCATTGACGCCACCCTTCAGCCGGAGAAAAAATCCCTTTTGATTACCCAACAGCTTTCCTATAAAAATGTTTCGGAAGATATTTTGAACGAAATTTACTTTTATGATTGGGCCAATAGTTTTTCAAGCAAAACAACGGATCTCGCTGAGCGCTTCGCTGAAAATTACAATAGTTCCTTTCATTTTGAAAAAGAAAGAAACCGGGGAAAGACTGATGTTATTTCAATGACCAATGAAGGCCAACAACCTTTAAGTTGGGAGCGTGAAGGCGGAGTGGATATTTTAAAGGTAACACTAGAAAAACCATTAAATGCCGGGGAGGTTTATACAATGAACCTCCAATACACGGTTAAAATGCCCAATGATAAATTCACCCGCTATGGCGTTACCGCACAAAATGATTACAAACTTCAACATTGGTATCTTTCTCCCGCGGTTTATGACGGATCTTGGCATGTTTACACAAACAAGAACACCGAAGATTTATACCTTACCCCTTCCAGTTTCTCAATTACCCTCCACACTCCCCCGGAATATATAATTACATCTGATTTTGAAATGGAAAATCAAACGGTTTCCGGCACTGTAAAAACAACAATCCTAAAAGGCGAAAACAGGATGAAAGCTGTACTTTATCTTGAAAAAAATCCGCTATTTGAAACTATTGAAACCGACAAGTTAACTGTGGTTACGGACATTCAAAACAAAAAAGTGACCCCGCCCCTAAAAGCATTGTTGGTGGATAGGATTGCTCATTTTTTGGATGAAAACCTTGGGGATTACCCTTTTGATAAAATGGTGGTCAGCGAGGCGGATTATAAAAAAAATCCTGTATACGGCCTCAACCTGTTGCCCAATTTCATCAATCCATTTCCTGCAGGTTTTGATTATGATATGGTACAGTTAAAAAGCATGACCCGACTTTATTTGGAAAACACTTTGGCACTGCACCCCCGCGAAGATTATTGGCTCATCGGGGCTTTGCAGGTTTATTTGATGTCGGAATATGTAGATGAGCATTACCCCAATATGAAGATCATCGGTAACCTGAGCGAGTGGTGGATTATCCGTTGGGCGCACGCCTCTTCTTTGGAATTCAATGACCAATATCCCATTCTTTATTTAAACATGGCGCGGAACAATATCCACCAACCGCTGACCACCCAAAAAGATTCCCTTTTAAAATTCAATAAAGAAATTGCCAACGATTATTACGGCGGAACCGGACTTTTGTATCTCGAGGATTATATCGGGGAAACGGCCTATAAGAAAAGTGTGAAGCAATTTTATTCCGAAAATAGATTGAAACCTATTGAAACGTCAAGTTTTGAAGAAGTGGTTTCGCAAAACACCACCTTGCCCGTAAATTGGCTTTTTGAAGACTATGCAACCTCCCGAAGCACTATCGATTTCAAAATAAAAAAAGTGGAAAAGCTTGGCGATTCGCTCCGCGTTACCATAAAAAACAAGCGCGACAACACCCTTCCTGTTTCCCTTTACGGTTTGAATAAAAAAACCATTCTCTCCAAAACTTGGGTTCCGCCCGTTGATAGTTTGGCCACGGTTACAATTTCCGCCAAGGACGTAAAAAAACTGGCCCTAAATTATGAAGGCGTTATCCCGGAATACAACCGCCGTAACAATTTTAAAACCGTAAACGGCATTCTCAACCGTCCTTTGCAGTTTCGACTCTTTCAGGATGTGGAAGACCAGAATTACAACCAGCTTTTCTTTATGCCCATTTTCGAATACAACCTTTATGATGGGATAACTGCCGGGGTAAAATTATATAACAAAACCATTCTGCCAAAGGCAATACATTATCAGCTTGAACCCCAATTTGGGTTCCGTTCCAAAACCATTATCGGAAGCGGTTCCATTAGTTACACACAAAATCTTGATGAGGAAAATTTATATGCGATGCGCTATGGATTGGCGGGCAGTTATTATTCCTATGATAAAGGCCTTTTTTACAGCCGTGTTTCGCCCTATATGACCTTTGCTTTTAGAAATGAAGAGATGCGCGATAACGAAAAACAGTTCATCAATATAAGGAATGTAAACGTGCACCGAGATAATAACCCCAATGATACCAACCAAGAACCGAATTATAACGTGTTCAATGTGCAATATGTGTATTCAAACCCAAACCTGATCGATTATTTTACGGGGGTGGTGGATTATCAAATCTCCTCCAAGTTTAGCAAGGCAGCCGTTACGTTGGAATACAGAAAATTGTTTTTGAACAACCGACAGCTAAACCTGCGCCTTTTTGCTGGGACTTTTATTTACAATGATTCCTCTGAAAATGAAAATTTTTTCAGTTTCGCTTTGGACCGCCCCACAGATTATATGTTCGATTATAATTATTATGGAAGAAGTGAGAACAGCGGGCTTTTCAGCCAGCAATTGATTATTGCCGAAGGAGGTTTTAAATCGAAATTGCAGCCCGCCTTTTCCAATAATTGGATGGCCACATTAAATGCCAGTACCAATATTTGGAAGTGGATTTATGCTTATGGCGATGTTGGCCTTGTAAATAATCGTGCGAGCGGCACAGATGCGGTTTTTGATACCGGTGTTCGCTTAAGCTTGGTAGCAGATTATTTTGAACTTTATTTTCCCCTATACTCAAATCTAGGCTGGGAACCGGGCTTGCCAAATTATGATCAACGGATACGTTTTATAGTTACCCTCAGCCCCTCTACCCTGTTAAGGCTTTTTACACGGAGGTGGTATTGAAAGAGTTTGGGAGTTTTCAGTTTTCAGTTCTCGGTTAAACCCGAAACCAAAACCCGGAACCCAGAACCGAGAATACCCTTGCAAACCAAGCCTGTTTTCGCTATTTTTGTAAACCAAAATTATTTTGAAAATGCAAACAGACCCACAAATACATAGCGAACTTTCTTTTGAAGATTTTAAAAAGGAAGTGGTAAAAGATTATAAAATTGCCGTTACAAGTCGCGAATGTAGTTTGTTGGGCCGCCGCGAAGTTTTGACGGGAAAGGCAAAGTTCGGCATCTTTGGCGATGGCAAGGAAATCCCCCAATTGGCTTGGGCCAAATCTTTTAAAAATGGCGACTGGAGAAGTGGTTATTATCGCGACCAAACTTTTATGATGGCCATCGGCAAACTTACAATACAAAAATTTTTTGCCGGCCTTTACGCCCACACTGATATTGAAGCCGACCCTATGAGCGCCGGCCGACAAATGGGAGGGCATTTCTCCACCCACAGTTTGAACGAAGACGGAAGCTGGAAAAACCTTACCACACAAAAAAACAGTAGTGCGGACATTTCGCCCACCGCCGGACAAATGCCGCGATTGTTGGGATTGGCGCAAGCCTCCAAGATTTTTAGGACCGTAAAAGGTATTGAAAACAAAACCAATTTTTCCATAAATGGCAACGAAGTGGCTTGGGGAACCATTGGCAATGCAAGTACCAGCGAGGGTCTTTTTTGGGAAACCATAAATGCCGCTGGGGTATTGCAAGTGCCAATGGTAGTGAGCGTTTGGGATGATGAATACGGCATTTCCGTTCACGCCCGCCACCAAACCACCAAGGAAAATATTTCGGAAATCCTAAAAGGTTTTCAACGAAACGAAGATGAAAAAGGCTACGAAATCCTACGAGTGAACGGTTGGGATTATCCTGCCCTTATCGATACTTACGAAAAAGCTTCAAAAATTGCCCGGGAAGAACATGTCCCGGTATTAATTCACGTTCAGCAACTAACCCAACCGCAGGGCCACTCCACAAGCGGCTCCCACGAACGATACAAAAATCAGGACCGGCTACGTTGGGAAGCTTCGTATGATTGCAACCTAAAAATGCGCGATTGGATTATTGAGAATAATTTTGCGGATGAAGAATTCCTTTCTGAAATGGAGAAAGCCATTAAGAAAGAAGTGGCTGAAGGCAAAAAAGCAGCTTGGGAAGCCTTTTTGGCGCCGCAACGAAAAGAACAAAAAGAGGCTTTGACCTTACTTCAGAATGTAGCCGAAAACAGCGCCAATAAAAATTTTATAGAAAAAATAAAAAACGAGCTCGCCGAGGAAAGGGAACCATTACGAAGGAACATTCTTGCCGCCACCCGTAAAGCTTTGCGTTATTTAACTACGGAAGATACCTCAGCTAAAAAACAATTACAGGATTGGATAGCCAATTACTTCGAGACCATACAGCCCAAATACAGCTCCGATTTATATTCGGAAACTGAAAATAACGCAACCACTATTTCCGAAATCCTTCCCTCCTTTTCAAAAGATGCCGAAGATGTGGACGGCAGGGTTATTATCCGCGATAATTTTGATACCCTGTTCAAAACCCATCCCGAAATATTGATTTTCGGCGAAGATTGTGGGGCCATCGGCGACGTGAATCAAGGCTTGGAAGGTTTACAGGAAAAGTACGGGGAATTACGCATTGCTGATGCGGGAATTCGCGAAGCCACAATTTTGGGCCAAGGCATCGGAATGGCAATGCGGGGCCTACGGCCAATTGCCGAAATCCAGTATCTGGATTATGTGCTGTACAGCCTTCAAATAATGAGCGACGATTTGGTAACACTTCGCTACCGCACCAAGGGCAAGCAAAAAGCCCCATTAATTGTTCGCACACGGGGCCATCGTTTGGAAGGCATTTGGCACAGCGGCTCCCAAATGGGAGGCTTGATTCATTTGCTTCGCGGAATGTATATTTTGGTTCCACGCAATATGACCAAAGCAGCCGGTTTTTATAATACGTTATTGGAAGCTGATGAACCGGCACTAGTAATAGAGTGCCTGAACGGTTACCGATTAAAAGAAAAAATGCCCAACAATTTGGGGGAATTCCGAACGCCAATTGGCGTGGTGGAAACCGTAAAAGAGGGTAAGGACATTACTTTGGTTTCATACGGCAGTACCTTGCGGATTGTACAGGAAGCCGCAAAAGAATTGCAACAAGCCGGTATTGATGCCGAAGTGATTGATGTGCAATCGCTTTTGCCTTTGGATTTAAACCACGATATGGTGAAAAGCATTGCCAAGACCAACCGGATTTTGGTGATAGATGAAGACGTCCCCGGTGGAGCCTCTGCTTACATTCTTCAAAATATTTTGGATGAACAGAACGGCTATCACCATTTGGACAGCAAACCCCAAACCTTGACAGCAAAAGCACACCGCCCACCCTATGGCACCGATGGCGATTACTTTACAAAACCTTCGGTGGAAGATGTTTTTGAAAAGGTATATGGCATTATGCACGAGGCAAACCCAACGGACTTTCCGAAGTTAAGATAACGCTAAAGTCATGTTTTTCTGGATTTTATGTGCTTACCTTATAGGCTGTAATTTTAAAACAGCTCGCTATGAGAACTATTTTTACCCTCCTATTGGTTATTTATTTTACCCACCCACCTATTTATTCTCAAAATATAAAAGGAAGGCTACAGTTTGTGCCAGAATCTGAAGTGCCAATAACAGTTGTTTCGCAACAGGAAAGATTATTTCCTACCAATTATGTTTACGAATGGCAAGTGCAGGAAATGGACAGAATGCAGAACGCACCAACACTACGGTATATCGCTATATTTGAAGAAGATGGGCGTCCCGGTTTTTCAGCATCTTATCTTCCCGATGGCTTCCTTATTTTTAATTCTGAATTTATGCCCAGTGAAAACATCTTGTCAGTGGTGAGGTTGAAAATCAATAGGAATTATAAAGATTATACCATTCATGCTGCAGAATTTGTAACCCTCCATAACCCCAAGCGTGAAATTTATTTGATAAAATTGCTGGAGAATACAAGGCAGCAACACGTATTTTTTGATACGTTGGGCAATGAAATAGGCAAACAAAGTCTTCCTGTGGAGGTTCTTCTTTTACTTAATTAATGTGTAATCTTTAAAAACAAATAAAAGGATTTCGAACCGCTGTTTCAGAAATAATTAAAATAATTCCAATTGTTTTAAAAAATTATTTTGCTTTAGTCATTCAATCAAAAAAAAACAAGTAAATGTTACATTTCAGCCTGAATACAAATAATAATAATAACCAGCTGAATGTTAGTTGTTTATATTTGGGGGTTGTGCTTTAAAACATGGGCATAGCCAAACATATTGAATGGATAAACCCAATAAAGTTGGGGGTATAAACAAGTTGTGTGCAATTTTGAACCAAGAATGTATTAAAAAACATGAAAAAATTTCACTTCTTTATTCTTCTTTTTTTTGAGTCAGGCAACTTTTAGTTTTTCCCAAAAAATAACTGGAAAATTAATTTATTTAAAAAGTGAAGAGCCTACAACCGGTATTATATACCTAAATGGTTATCCTGATAAATTAACAACGGAGAACATTCAAAAAGATGGAACATTTGTTATTCAGAATTTGAAAAATATTTCGACCATCGAGATTGTTAATGCTTCGTGTGGATCCATAATTTTAACTGGATATGACTACTCTACAAGAAAAGAGTATAGTTGTTTATAAAACAAAAATTGGTTACTACTTAAAATGGCTAACTGAAGGATTTAGAACCAGAAGATGGCACAGAATAGAAGTTAAAAAAAACTATAAAACATTAATAGAAAAATACAATAGTGAAGGTAAAACGGTAAATTTCTTAAAGAAATATAGCGGAAATGAACAAATTTTAAATCTGAAATCTTTGAGTAATTAGGTTTAGTAGAAAAAAGCACATAACACTAGTAAAAACGCAATAGCGGATAAGTTTATAAACCAAAGTAAATTTATAAATTTAAGGTCGGCCATAAAATTCAAAAGACAGTGCGTCAATCCCACTACTGTTTTTATATCAATCGTTACCATACATTTAAAAAATGAAGAACACATTAAAATATTTAGGGCTGATTTTAATATTATTTGTTATCGAATTTACAATTCGAGATGTTTTTTTTGACATTTCTATTTCACAATTAGGGTATGAAAATATTGAAATCGTTAGCCGAAATATGAGCGGACAATTTTATACACATATTTTGTTCGCTTTATCTATTGGAGTTATTCCTTTACTATACTTGATTATAAAAAAAGTAACTAAACTGAATTTTATTAATCAAGGAATAATTTCTTGTGGAATAATAATTAATTGCGGAATTTTACTCTGGCAATTTAGGATATTTCAACTGAACAATCAGTCACAAAAATTATCTGAACTTAATATTGGAAACGGAATTAAAATGCAAATGGACAAATAGAATAAAGGGAATAAGAGCTAACGCATCTTCTAAAAGCCATACAGAACTAGATGGGTCAGAAACGCTTGATACGGGAAATAAAGAAAAATTTGCATGAAAATATCAAAATCTAAAAACACTTCTTCCAAATCTTAGTATTATAGGTGGTGGTTGTGGTACTGACCATATTCATCTCAAGGAAATTTGTAAATTTTGGTTTGATTAAAAACTGAGCACAAAAGGGCTCTTATGCAATAACGTTGTGCTTCATTATGACCCGTCAATAATAGAAAAATTCATTTATGGAACGTAAAAAACATATTTTCATCACAGGTATCACAGGAAACCAAGGTAGTGCTGTTGCAAAATACCAATTAAAAAAAAATAATTTGGTTACTGGTTTAACACGTAATGCAAATTCAGAAAAAGCGAAGCAATGGAAGACACAAGGTGTTACAGTTATTGAAGGGGATATTAATAATCCTGATTCTTATGTATCATATCTTGATCAGGCTGACGCAGTATACCTAGTACAAGCTTTACAGGGAAAAGACCAGGAGATACTACAAGGAAAGCGATTTATTGACAAAATTAAACCTGAAAATGAAACTCATTTGGTATACGCCTCTGTTCTTGGCGCAGACCTAAATACAACTATACCTCATTTTGATAGCAAGTTTGAACTTGAACATTATATAAAATCTAAAAATCTTAATTACACAATACTTCGACCAGCTTCGTTTTACGAAAATCATTTGTTCCCGCGAGTGGCTAATGATATAAAAAATGGAAAGTATATTTCTCCTCTACATAAAATGTGTAAGCAACAAATGATCGGAGTTGATGATATAGGAAAAATAGCTGCTGCCGTAATTTCTAACAAAGAAAAATACAATAATAAAACAATTTCAATCGCTACCGATGAATTGCAGATTGGTAACATTCCATCAATATTTTCAAAAGCTATTAATAAACCAGTAAGCTATAAAAAACTCCCAGGGTTTATCACTCGATTAGCAATGGGAAAAGACCTTTCAAAAATGTTTAAATACATGAATCAGCATGACTTTTGCGTAATAAATAACATTCAAGATGTTAGAGACGAATTCAATATAAGTGGTGATTTTAGAAGTTGGGTTAATAAATATTTCACACCGAAAAGCATTAATAAATAACGAAAATAAAACAAGGAGCTGAGGTAAAAAACAACACTTTTCTTCATTGAATGCAAGGTGGAGAAAAGCACCATTGTACTGAAGACGGAGTTTGTGAAGAAGGCTTAGGGGGGGGTATTTGGGGTTTTGATCAAGTTTATATAAATGAAATACATACTAAATGGCAAACTATTTAATCATTGGTGCTTCTTCAGGAATTGGTAAGGCACTTGCTATGCAATTGGCTGATAACGGCGATAAGGTATTTGGAACTTTTAATAAGAATGAAATACAATCAGAACATCCTTTAATAAAATACTGCCAATTAAATGTTTTGGATGAAAACTTTTCACTTGATTTTTTACCTAAAACATTAACGGGTGTTATATACTGTCCGGGCAGCATCAACCTTCGACCATTTGAAAGAATAAAACCAGCCGATTTTGTAAATGACTATAACTTGCAGGTTGTGGGAGCAATAAAAACAATACAAGCTGTTGCCTCAAAACTAAAAAACAGCGAAAATGCTACTATTATATTATTTTCTACTGTTGCGGTACAAACTGGTTTGCCCTTTCATGCACAGGTGTCTGCATCTAAAGGTGCTATTGAAGGGTTAACAAAAGCATTGGCTGCTGAGTATGCACCAAAAATAAGAGTGAATTGTATAGCGCCTTCGCTAACCGAAACACCTTTGGCAGGTTCTTTATTAAATAGCGAACAGAAAAAGGAAGCAAATGCACAGCGACATCCGCTAAAAAGAATTGGAACAACTAATGATATTGTAAATATGGTTGAGTTTTTACTTTCCCCTAAATCAAGTTGGATAACAGGACAGATTATACATGTGGATGGTGGTATATCTACTTTAAAAACGTAAAAATAATTATGGTATTTTACCAATTAGAGACCCAATTTTAATTGGTTACCATTCTAGAGAATTGATTTTAAAAAATGACTCTTGGGAAAAAATAAAATCTGAAAGGACGAAAAAATTACACTCACTTTTGACTACCATTCTTACAAAAGAGGAAATCAAAAAATCGCCAATTTTGATGTTGATATGAATTAATATCACTTCGAAAAAAAAATATATGATTTTACACGTTTATGATTTCAGGGAAAGGAAGTATAAAAAAAATATGGCTGTTTAACCGAGGCTGATTAGATAACTGAATTTAACTTTCCGAAAAGTGGAATTTTAGTCAAATGCGGATAATTGAATTGAAAGAAAGCGCAGAAATCCAGCAAAAAATAAGGCTTTAAGACCTTCAAAAATGGAAACCCACAACAATCAACGAGCAACTAACTAAGGCAACCACTTCTTCTGAAAATTAGGCTTACGCTTTTCAAGGAAGGCATCGCGGCCTTCTTTGGCTTCGTCCGTCATATATGCGAGTCGAGTAGCTTCCCCTGCAAAAACCTGTTGGCCCACCATCCCGTCATCGGTAAGGTTCATCGCAAACTTCAGCATTTTGATGGAAGTGGGACTTTTCGCAAGGATTTCCTGCGCCCACTGATATGCAGTATCTTCCAGTTCGTTGTGCGGTATAACGGCATTTACCATCCCCATTTCAAAAGCTTCCTGAGCACTGTAATTCCTTCCGAGGAAAAAGATTTCGCGCGCCCGCTTTTGTCCCACCATTTTCGCTAAATAAGCACTTCCGTAGCCGCCATCAAAACTAGTTACATCCGCATCGGTCTGCTTAAAAATGGCGTGTTCTTTACTGGCCAAGGTTAAATCGCAAACCACGTGCAAGCTGTGCCCGCCACCCACGGCCCAGCCCGGAACCACCGCAATCACTGCTTTCGGCATAAAACGAATAAGTCTTTGTACATCAAGTATATTCAACCGGTGCTGCCCATCATCGCCCACATAGCCTTGGTGACCACGCGCCTGTTGATCGCCACCACTGCAAAAACTATAAACCCCATCCTTTGCCGAAGGTCCTTCGGAGGAAAGTAGCACCACGCCAATGGAGGTATCTTCCTGTGCGTCGTGAAAAGCATCGAGTAGTTCGGCTGTGGTCTTCGGGCGAAAGGCATTGCGCACTTCTGGACGGTTAAAAGCAATCCGCGCCACACCCTCGCATTTTTTATAAGTAATATCTGTATATTCTTTCGCGGTTTTCCAGTGGATTGTCTGCATATTTTTTATTTTAGCGTAAATATAATCAATTGCAGATTTGAATTGATTCTTGAATTTGTTGATGCGTTGATGCGTTGATTTGTTTAAAAACTTTCATTTACTAATTACTCAATACTAACTACTCATTACTACCTTATGTATAAACTACTTTTTCTATTTGGATTACTTTTCACCCTAAATCTCTCCGCCCAACAACCCTATATCTTTACCGAAACTATAGATTTGGAAACCACCCCGGTTATAAGTCAGGGACAAACGGGCACATGTTGGAGTTTTGCCACCTCTTCTTTTTTAGAATCGGAAATCATCCGGCTAACGGGAAAACCCATAGACCTTTCGGAAATGTACACGGTGCGGAATACTTATCCTGAAAAAGCCGAAAATTATGTGATGCGGCAAGGGAAGGCACAGTTCAGCGAAGGCGGCTTGGCGCATGATGTAATCAATTCCATCAGCGAATTTGGTTTGGTGCCACAACAAGCTTTCAGCGGTTTGGCTCAACATGAAGATTCCCACAACCACGCCGAGATGGTCGCGGTATTGGAAGGAATGCTTAAAACCTATACGGCCAGCAAGCCCTTGAGCAAAAATTGGAAGCAAAGCATTGATGCCGTGCTGGATGTTTATTTGGGAAAAAACGTAAATTCCTTCACTTTTGAAGGGAAACAATATACCCCGCAAACCTTTTTGCAAAACACGAAAATCAACCCAAAAGATTATATAACAATAACTTCCTATTCACACCAACCCTATTATTCAAATTTTATTTTAAACATCCCGGATAATTGGAGCAATGGCAATTTCTACAATGTACCACTGGAAGAAATGATGGCCGTGGTGGATAACGCTTTGAAAAATGGGTATTCCGTAAACTTGGATTGTGATGTTAGTGAAAAATCCTTTTCTTCAAAAGATGGGGTGGCGGTAATTCCCGAAAACCCCGAGAATAAAGTAAAAGCCTTGCAGGGAATTTATACAGAAAAGGAAATCACCCAACAATACCGTCAAGATGAATTTGAAAATTACAACACCACCGATGACCATTTAATGCACATCACCGGAATGTTGAAAGATCAAAACGGAACAACATACTATAAAGTAAAAAACAGTTGGGGCACCGATGAAGCGCGGACCGCCAACGGGGGTTACGTATATTTCAGTGAGGTATATATGAAACTGAAGGCCATAAGCGTTATGGTCCATAAAGATGCCTTGCCGAAGGATTTGGGTAAAAAATTGAGGTTGTAAATATTGTTCGGTGCAATTATTGATTGAAAATCTGATAACAAAATTTCTTAAATGAAAAAAATTGGTTTATTCGTACTGTTTTTACTTCCCATGTTGGCTTCTGCCCAGTATGATTTTGAAACGCGCTACTTCACCATCAAGGCCACTTCGCTTCCGGAGATTGAAGATTTGACTACTTTTTCCGTGGAAACCGCCCCAAAGTTTTTCGCAAAAGTACCCACCTTTAAAATGAACCGTGAAAACTACCGGCAACCCGTAAATATGGGGGAAGCCGTTTTGGAATCGCAGAATTATATTGAATCTTCCCTAGAAATTGATTTGAATTCCAATTATGGTTTTGCCAAGAAGGGAGAGTATGTTTCTGATGGAAAAACCACCGTAAAAAACCTGGTTTACCAAGAATCCAGAGGCTTGGATTTGCTTTCCCCTTGCCCACCGTATGGAATTTGTGCACGGTGTGCGCCCTTTAGGATAAATCGGGGGTATTGAAAAAAGTGTTTAGTGGTCAGTAATCAGTAGTAATGCTTCTAAAGTCAAGAATGGATTAAATTAGTTCAATTCCATCTTCCTTTATTATAATCTGTTTATCCTTATAAAGTGTTCCAATAGCTTTTTTAAAACTTTTCTTGCTCATCCCCAATTCATTCTTTATGGTTTCCGGGTCGGTTTTGTCGTGAAAGGGCAAAAATCCGCCTGCAGCTTCCAGCTCTTCACGGATAAAAACTGCGTTGGGTTCAATACTTAAATAGCCCGGCTTTTGAAGCACTACATCAATCTTATTGTCTTCCCTTATTTTTTTTACATAAGCCTTCATCCTGTCCCCTGTTCGAATATCCTCAAAAATATCCTCAAAATAAATCAGCCCTTTATGAACACCATTTATAATTACGTTAGCCCCTTTATCCGTAATGTGGGTAACCAAAATATCAACTTCCTGAAAAGCTTCAACGGTCAAGACTTCATTGTTCAAAAACCGGTTGGTTTTGCTGGAACCAACAAGTCTGTTGGTTTTTTCGTCCAAATATAAATACACGATGTACCAATTACTTTTTTGCATTGGTCGGGCCTGTTCCTTAAAAGGGACAAACAGTTGTTTTTCCAGTCCCCAATCCATAAATGCGCCATATTGGTTTACGTCCATACAATGCAAATACCCATAAGTGTTGAGTGTTAAATAGGGTTCCAAAGTGGTGGAAATGGGGCGTTCTTCATTGTCCAGATAAATAAAAACCTGAAGTTCATCATTAATCTCAAAATTTTCAGGTTTGTATTTGTGTGGAAGCAAAACCACTTCGCCCTCATCATCGCCCAAATAAAGCCCCGGGTCGGTTTCCCGAAGTATGGTCAGGGTATTATATTCTCCTAAATTTATCATTCTTCAAAGGTAACGAAGTACTATTTAATAAATTCAAAATACCCCAAAAGCACTTCTGCATTAATTTCCGAAGGAGTAAAAATTTCCAAAAGTTTGGGTTTTTCGGTATCAAAATAAAAACCGTTCAATTCGGTTTCCAATTCTATTTCATTTGTTGCGGAAACATATTCAAAACCATGCATTTCACATAAAAGTTTGGCTGAAAAATTATGCTTGGTTTCAAAATATGTTTTGAAAGTCTCGGAATCGGAATTTCCGGGTAAGATTTTAAAAATCCCTCCACCCCTATTGTTCACCACTATTAATTTAAAATTCGTGGGAATATGATTGTTCCAAAGCGCATTGCTGTCATAGAAAAAACCCAGATCCCCGGTGATGAAAACTGTGGACAATTTAGAAGCGCAAGCCGCCCCGATTGCAGTACTGGTGCACCCATCAATGCCACTGGTGCCACGGTTGCAAAAAACCTGAATTCCTTTTTTTAAGGGAAAAAGTTGGGCGTAACGGATGGTGGCGCTATTGCTTAATTGAAGCTGGCTTGGGCTTGGCAAGGTTTTAAACAAAGCCGAAAAAACCTTGAAATCGGAAAAAGGGATTTCATTCTCATAAATATCGTGCCGCTGCAACCGATATTTTTTCAGCAACCGCCAATCCATATTGAATGTACTTTCTACAATTTCGGTCTTCGGTAGAAATTCTTTAAAGAACGAATTGGGCGAGGTTTTAAAATGGTGATTCAATACGAAAAAAGTATCGTTGGCGTTTTTCACATCCACATGCCAATGTGCTTTTGGGGGAAAATCGCGAAGGAAGGTTTTTACTTTTTTTGAAACCACCATTCCTCCGAAAGTGAGTAAAATATGAGGCGCAAGTGCTTTAAATTCTTCCCCGCTCAACGGCGCGATCAATTGATCGATTGCCGGAAAAAAGTTTTCATGATGAATATTTGAAGTGGCTTCGGTAAAAACGATTACGCTTGTATCAGTTGCCAAGGCTTGAATATAATGGTATTCTAAGGAATTTGGAGGTAATGCGCCAATCAAAATAATTTTTTTTGAAGCGGAATTCCATTGCTCCAAAAAGGGAGCCAAATCTTCATCAATAGTTTCATCATTTTTCCGGCTGGGCACATCCTGCGGCCAAACCAATTGGTTTTCCACCGTATTGTACAAGGGTTCCGAAAAGGGAATATTGATGTGCACCGGGCCTTGCAATTCAATAGCCGTGTTCAGGGCAATGTTAATCTCCGTCTCGTTGAAAATTTGGGTATCGTCGCCCTCTTTGCAATTAGCACTATATAAAATATGGTTTTCAAAAACACCTTCCTGCCGGATGGTCTGCCCATCTCCAATATCAATAAAATCTGCGGGCCTGTCCGCTGAAATAATAACCAAAGGCAGATCGCTGTAAAAAGCTTCAGCAACGGCGGGATAAAAATTAAGTAATGCTGAACCGGACGTACAAACCACGGCCACCGGTTTATTAAGTTGTTGGCAAAGCCCTAAAGCAAAAAAAGCGGCGCAACGTTCGTCAACTATGCTAAAGGTTTTCGTTTTCGGATCGTCAACAAAACCCAATGTTAAAGGTGCGTTCCGCGACCCCGGGGAAATCACGATGTGGTCAATTCCTTTGGCTTCGCACAATTGGGTAAGGGTTTGGGAAAGTATTTTGTCTGAGTATTTCATTTT
>JBBQKI010000023.1:0-32991 GCA_038326725.1 Flavobacteriales bacterium | reverse complement strand
CGATGCTTTTTGAAAACCAATAAGTCGCGGCAAAAAGAACGTTCCAGCACTGTCAGGAATCAATCCTATTTTACTGAAGGCTTGAATAAAGCTTGCGTTTTCCGATGCAATAACAACATCACAAGCTAAAGCAATATTTGCCCCTGCTCCTGCGGCAACGCCATTAATGGCGCCAATTACAGGTTTTTCAATATTTCGAATTCGAGAAATGATTGGATTGTAATGTTCTTCAAGAATTTTTTTAAAACCCGGATTCAAATCTGGGGAAGTAACCTCTTTTAAATCCTGTCCGGCGCAGAAAGCCTTTCCGCTTCCTGTGATTACGATTGCCCGAACTTCAGGGTTTTTTTCACAGGCATCAAGTTCTTTTTGAAGCAATAAAGCCATTTCCCTATTAAAACTGTTGAAAACCTCTGGGCGGTTAAGGGTTAGGGTTGCAATATTGTTTTTTATTTGGGTGGCTATAGTCATATGTATTTATTCAGCTTTACCCCTTCCGTCCCCGACGAAAAAGTCGGGGCCACCTTCCCCTGAAAAAGGGGAAAGAACATTGGGAGTTTAAAGTTAATTTTAAGCTTTCTCATATAAAATCTAACGTCTATTTAAGGCATTTAAAGTAATCAAACGGTTCTTGGCAATCGTCGCATTTAAATAGCGCTTTGCATGCCGTTGAACCAAATTGACTTACCAAATGCGTGTTGGTACTTCCGCATTGTGGGCATTTAACAAGTTTTTTTTCACCCAGCAAAACATCTTTGTCGTGCGATTCCGAAAGCGGGCGGGCAATGCCGTATTCTTCCATTTTTTGCAGACCTTCTTCGGAAATCCAATCACTGCTCCAAGCGGGGGAAAGAATTAATTCAACTTCTGTTTTTTTTCCTATTTCTGAAAAAGCTTTTTTTAAATCGTCGCCAATCACGTCCATTGCTGGGCAACCTGAATAAGTTGGCGTTAATTTTATATAAATTATACCATCTATTTCAATAGCTTCGCGAATTACACCCAGATCCAAAACAGTAAGCACAGGGATTTCTGGATCTGAAACGGTTTTCAGAATCGGAATTAAATCTTTCTGTATGTTTGGCTCTTCAATAAGTGTCATATTACCAAGTCATATTTGGATAAGTGCGTTGCATATATTGCAAATCGGCCAAAATATATCCCATATGTTCGGTGTGGATGCCTGTTTTTCCGCCTTTTTGAAAATATTGTGTTTCGGGAATTTTCAAAGTTGCGAGCTGCAAAGTTTCATTTACCCGTAAATAATATGCATTTTTAAGTTGTGAAAAATCCACCCCGATACCGCTTTCAACGGCGGCCAAATCTGCTTCCGTCATTTGAAACAATTCCTTTGTAAAGGGCCACAATCCGTTTACGGCATTTTGCATGCGTTCATGACTTTCTTTGGTGCCATCTCCCAAACGTTTTAGCCAATCACCTGAAAACCTGACGTGATAGCCAACTTCTTTAATCGCTTTTTTCGCAATAGCAGAAAGGGTTTCGTCTTTGCTGAACTGTAGTTTTTCCATTAACTGCAAATGAAAAACATCAAAAAAATACTGCCGGGCAATAACGAAAGCAAAATCGGTATTAGGCTGTTCCACCAAAAGCACGTTTCGATATTCCCTTTCGGAACGAAGAAAAGCGATGTCGTCTTCGGTTTTGTTTTCGCCGATAAGTTGAGCGGCGTATTGATAATAATTCCTTACCTGCCCGAAAAGGTCGAGGGAAATATTGGTGAGGGCAATATCCGTTTCCAAGTTTGGTCCGTGACCGCAAAGCTCGCCCAAACGTTGGCCAAGGATGAGGGAATTATCTGCGATGGTGAGAATGTAATTATAGAGGTTTTGGTTTTTCATTTCAATTATTTAATTGAAGATTGTCGATTAGAGATTTTTGATTTTTGAAGTTTTTCACTTCTTAATTCTACAATCAACAATCTGAAATCGTTAATCATTTACATATGCTTCACCTCGTCCGGCAGTTCATAAAACGTGGGATGCCGGTACACTTTATCAACTGCGGGTTCGAACATTTCGCCACTTTCGACAGGGTTTGAAGCGGTTATGTTTTTGCTTTCCACTACCCAAATGCTTACGCCTTCGTTGCGGCGAGTGTAAACATCACGGGCATTTTCCATCGCCATATCCGCATCGGCAGCGTGTAGGCTCCCAAAGTGGCGGTGTTCCAAACCATTTCTGCTTCTAACGAAGATTTCCCAAAGGGGCCAGTTTTTCTTTTGAGACATGAGATTTTTGATATTAGATTTGAGACCTTATTTTAGATTTTTTCTTGCGTCAATTTTTCTTGCTTTTCTGCAAATGCCATTGCCGCATCCCGCACCCAAGCCCCGTTTTCCCATGCGTTTACCCTTGCATCCAATCTCTCTTTGTTGCAGGGGCCATGGCCTTTCACAACTTGCCAAAATTCTTCCCAGTCAATTTTCCCAAAATCGTAATGCCCGGTTTCTTCGTTCCATTCTAAATCCGGATCCGGCACTTTTATTCCTAGAATATCGGCTTGCGGCACGGTTTGGTCAACAAATTGTTGGCGAAGTTCATCATTGGTTTTGCGCTTCAACTTCCATTTTAGCGATTGTTCGGTGTGCACCGATGTGGCGTCCGTGGGACCGAGCATCATTAAACTTGGCCACCACCAACGGTTCAGCGCATCTTGTGCCATTTCCTTTTGTGCTGGCGTGCCGTTACAAAGGGTGAGCATAATTTCGTATCCCTGCCTTTGGTGAAAACTTTCTTCTTTGCAAACTCGCACCATTGCCCGTGCATAAGGCCCGAAAGAGGTGTTACAAAGGGGCACTTGGTTTATGATTGCCGCTCCATCAACCAACCACCCAATGGCCCCCATATCTGCCCAAGTGAGGGTGGGGTAATTGAAAATACTCGAATATTTTGCCTTGCCGCTGTGCAGTTGCTCGTAAAGTTCTTCCCGGGAAATTCCCAAAGTTTCACAGGCACTATATAAATAAAGCCCGTGGCCCGCTTCGTCCTGTACTTTGGCCAACAACGCCACTTTACGGCGTAACGAGGGGGCGCGGGTAATCCAATTTCCCTCTGGTAGCATCCCCACGATTTCCGAATGGGCGTGCTGCGAGATTTGCCGGATGTGGGTTTGCCGGTATTTTTGGGGCATCCAATCCTTCGGTTCTATCTTTTCGTCCCGAGCAATTTTTTGCTCAAAAATTTCGCTTAGTTTTTCTTCTTCTATTTCGCTCATAATTCTATTTTTTAATGAGATTCCGCTTTCGCGGGAATTTAAACATCAAAATCGACAACCACTCTTTTGGAAGTTGGTACGGCTTGGCAACTTAAAATAAAGTTTTGCGCCACTTCTTTTTCTTCCAAAGCGTAATTCACTTTCATTGCCACGGTGCCTTCTTTCAATTGGCACTTGCAAGTGCTACAAACCCCACCTTTGCAGGCGAAAGGTAAATCTGCTCCTGCCGCAAGCGCCCCATCAAGAATGTTGTCAAAATCCTCACTCATAGTGAAATGAAATTCTTTTCCACCGTCCAAAATGGTAATTTTCGTGCCTTCCACTTTCTTTTCCAACGCTTTTGCCGCACGTGCTTTATCTTCATCGGAAAGGCCGGAAACGAAGAGTTCGTAATGTATTTTTTCTTTTTTCAGCCCAGCTTTCTGCAACTCGTCCCGCAACAAAAAAATCATTTCTTCGGGGCCACAAATAAAGCATTCGTCAACACTTTCAACATCTATGAGGCTTTTGGTAATCCGCTGGATTTTTTCAGGGGTAAACCTGCCGTTGAACAATTCGATATCGCGGTATTCCTTCGTTAAAAAGTAAAATATTTCAAACCTGCCGAAATATGTGTTTCTTAAAGCCTCGATTTCTTCTTTAAAGATAATGGATTTCGCCGTACGGTTCAAATAGAACAATTTAAAAGTAGCCCCTGTCTCGACCGAAAGATGGGTCTTTATGATTGAAAGAATCGGCGTAATGCCACTTCCGGCTGCAAATGCGATATAATTTTTTGATTTGTCCGGCTCCGTATATACTCCAAAATTCCCGCTGGGCGGCATTATTTCCAGCACATCGCCGGGCTTTAGTTTTTTGCTGACGAAGGTAGAAAACACGCCTTGGTAAATCTGCTTTACCGCAACTTTCCATTCTGAATCCACGGGGCTTGAAAACAAAGAATAAGACCTGCGGATATCCTGCCCATCTATGATTGCTTTTATGGTAAGGTGTTGTCCTTGGCGGTAATTGAATTCCTTTTTCAATCCTTCGGGAACATCAAAAACAATAACGGAGCAATCCTTCGTTTCCTTGTAAACGTCCTTAACGGTGATGTTATGAAATTTAGCCACAGTAGATTTGTCGGATTATTTATTCAAAACTAACGATTGTTAGTTAGATATACAACTTTTTTATTAACCCAAAACCCCACACAACAAGGTATCCGGCATATCGGTTTTTAGGGTTTTGGCATCAATGCCCCCCTTTTTGGCATACCAAAGGTAAAGTGTGCGCAAGGTGGAAAGCATCGAAAAAAGCATAATTTCCGGGTCTCGGTCAGCTATTTCTCCGTTTGCAAGTCCTACTTTTATTATGCTTCGGAAATTTTCTTCATATCCTTCGCGCATTTGCAGGAAGAACTGAAGGTCTTCTTCCAAATGCATCCAGTCATTGTTAAGGGCAGCTAAAAAATCTGGGTTTTGAATAGTTATTTCAATATGAAGTTCGATAATGTGTCGCAGTTTTTGGGAAGTACTCTCGGGGCTTTCCACAATAGCCTGCATCCCTTCGGTAAACTGGGTCGCGGTTTGAATGATGATGGTGGAAAGTAGTTCCTGTTTTGAACGAATATGGTTGTATAAACTGGCCGCTTTTACGCCAAGCGCATCGGCAATGTCCCGCATGGTCACGGCGCTATAGCCCTTTTCCCTAAAAAGTTTGGCTGCAAGCAGGATTATTTCTTCTTTTCTGGAGACCTTCATAATTTTATTTTCCGGAAATCTTCTTCTGCTTCAATTCGCTGCTGTTGATATTGCAACGTCCACCCCATGGAATTGGTGAGGATGTAAATTTTTTGAAGTTCGGAAATCAAACGGTTTTCCGCATTGGTAACCAATTCGGATGCTTCAATTTTTTTTCGTAGCGATAATTCAATACGTTTTTTGATTTTGTTGTAATCTTCAGCTTCAAACTGATTGAGATAATCCTGTTGCATATCGTAATACTCAATGTTCGGGTTGATGCTGAGTTCCGGTTCCGGAATATTCGTGATAGTTACTGTTTTGTTGGCCTCATCTATTTCCGTTTTAATTTGGTGAAGATCATAAGAAATACTAGCCTTGGCGTTCACCACGATCAAGGCTTTTTTGCGGGCTGAAAAAATATCGATATAAAATTTTCGGGAATCGTTATAACTGAAAACTTGGGCGTAACTGCCCTCCGTAACCACGAGTTTCCCAACGTTTAAAAGTTGTTTTTGAATCAAGGCAGTACTGGCTTCCAACTGTTCGCGCTCATCCTTGTTGTGTTCGCAATAGCGCAGCCCGAAAACGATGACCAGAGCAATTACGATTCCAAATAAAATATTTCGCATAGCAAACGAATTAATTTATAATTTTAATAGTTCCTTGAAAAATTTCTTACGGTCCATGTTCATGTAGCGCAATACCTGTTTTACAATGAATTCCGGGACTGGATCAACGTGGGTTTGAATTGTAATGGGCCTATCCATCCCCGATTTGGACCATTTTTCGTGGCCACCCCTGCCTTTTGTGTCCTTGATTACATTTAGACCTTGGCTGGAAAGAAATTTGCGAAAATCCCTTAAGAAAATATTTGTTAACCTCCTTGTTGACATACAAATGGAGTTTATGTGAAGGCGGGAATCTCGACTTCCTCATGATAGGTGTTCACGGGGTATTTATCAAATATGTCAGAAACGAAATCATTGTTGCTAATTACAGAAGTAATACTTGGGGCGAGGATTTTCTTAGGCTTTTTAACGCTTCCCTTAAGTTCCCAGCCCAACTTGATCAAAAGTTTTCCCAGCGTTTTCTTTTTAAAGGTATAATCGATAAAATCTTCAAACACGATTCCGAATGATTTTTTAGCCTCGTTTAAACTATGCCCATAACCCGTCAAATCTAAATGTGGGGAGTAGATAAAATGAATTTTTTCCTCATCCTGAAAATGAACAAGCAGCAAATTCACTTTTACGTAACCAGTTCGGTCCTTATAATCTCCTTCAAAAAAATATTCTTCCATAAAGAAACATATTAAGTTCAAATATAATTTAAAATAAATTAGTCGAAACTCATCCTTTGGACGATAACCAAAACTAGTGGCGGATTTTTCACAAATTATATTTCACCACCAACATCAAAATCCGTGGCAGTACAAAATATTGGGTAGTGGTGTTGAATTGCTCATTGAAACTGTCCGAATTTATAAAACCCGTATCCAAAATATTTGTGCCCTGAAGTTGAAATTCCCACGGGCTGTCGCCTTTTTTGTAGTAAAGATTAGCGTTCACGAAGGAATATTGGTTTTCGATGGTTTGCGTATCGTTGGTATAATTGTAAAAATCCCATTCCGCGCTAAAAACGAAATCCTTTAAAAACTGCACATCCATATTCACATAGGGGCGGTGCGTTAAAAACGTTTGGGCCAAACCCCCGTTGTCGTAATCGTTTAGGGAAAGGTTATAACCAGCTTCAAAATTTGGTCCTTTCTTGAAACTGGTCTGAACCGCTGCTTCATAATTTTGCGTCAGGCTTTCACTTGCCAAAATAGTTTCGTTGATGTTGTTGAAGGATTTGTTCAAGATAACATTGGCATTCAGACGTAATTCAATCTTTTTTATTCTTTTGCTGAACCGCCCAAAAGCGGAAAAAGTTTCATCCGGAAAATTGCTGTTAATGTTAAAGGGAGTGCTTACTTGATTTATTCCTATGATTTCGGTGTTATATTTAAAACCATTGATGCGCCGCGAATAGTTAACCGAGGCGCTCACGTTGGTGTAATTAAACAAATTAAAACTGAAATATGTCAAATTATAATTCTGCGAAAGCGCGTTTTCCAAGTTGCGGTTTCCCCGGAACATTCGGTTGTAATTATTGAAAACAAAGGCTTCGGCATAATTGTTTACGTCGGTGTATTCTGATGAAAGGGCATAATCAAACCGCAGGCTCTCGCTTTTTTTGATTTCCCAAATGACGTTCAAATCGGGCAAAGCCATCCAATCATTTTGAGTGGTGCTGCTTCCCAACTGTTCATTTTTTACGTTGTAATTGTGCAAAGTAACTCCCGGGGTTAAAATAAATTTCCCGGCTTTAAGTTTATAGTGGAGCCCTAAAAATGCATCGGTAAAATCAAAAGTTACATCATTTTCCAAAGGCAAATTTTCCCCGTTAATTGGAGGGGTTTCGCTTAAATCCAAACGGTTTGAATTGTCCAATAATTGAAAAATCACGGAATTGAACTTTTGGTTGCTGTTTGTAATTCCCAAGGTAAAATTCAGATTGCTCAAATTGTTCAAAACATAATAGTGGTCAATCTTGGCATCGAATTTTCCGGTTTTAATATTTTTCTCCTGATTGATGTTGAAACGGTTTTGGGTGGTGTCCACGGGCAAAATTCCCGGAAAGGGCAAAAGGTCGGTTATCGCATTGTAAAAAGGATCTTCGTCCTGCCATAAATGCTGCACTTGGGCTGCGAAAATATTTTTATCGTTCAGCGTATAATAAACGTTTGCGTTTTGGTTGATTGAAAATGGTTTGTTTTCCTTTTCTTCAGAAATTGAATTTTCGATACCTGAAAACTCCGAAAGCGTTTCGCCGTTTTCGGTTACTTTGGAAGTTTTTATAAGCGCATCATAGTCAAACTGAAAGTTCGGATTTGCTTTATAAACACTGCTCAATTTCAACATTCCCAATTGATTTCGCTGGTCGTTTACGGTATTTGTATTTTCAGTGATACCTGTGGCTATATATTGCCGGATGGAATTGTTAACTATATTCGTTTTGTTGTCTGAAAGGATCGCAAAACCGCTCAAGTTCAGCGTTTCGCTAGCTGTGAGACTGAAATTCCCCGCAAGGAATTTGGTGTCAATCTCGTTGGCACGATTGTTTTGGGAAACGGCAAAACCCAAATCACTTTCCGCAATGTTGAAGCGCGTCCCGCCGCCACGGTTAAAATTCCGAAAGCCGCCCGTAAAGTTGAAATAATCCCGAAAAGTAAAGGGCACTTCCCCAATATTGTTGAAATCGGTGATGAGGTTAATACTATATTTTGGGCTGTAATAAAACAATTTTGGATGAACCAAATACCTTTCTTCTTCATCGGCAACGCCAGCACCGGCAGTAACTTCGCCGAACCAAAAATTCTTTTTGCCTTCCTTTAGCTTAATATTTATAGCCACATTGTCTTGATCATTTCCCAATCCACGCATTTGATCCACTTCGTTGTAGTTGCGAAGCACTTCCACTTTGTCCACGGCATCTGCGGGAATGTTTTTGGTCGCCAGTTTTGAATCTCCGTCGAAAAAATCCTTGCCATCCACCATCACTTTCGTAACGCCTTTGCCCTCCACCTGTATTTCGCCTTCATCGTTTACCTCGATTCCGGGCAGTTTTTTGAGCAAATCGCCAAGTTTCCTTTCGGTGCCGGTGGTGAAGGAATCGGCATTATAAACTATGGTATCGCCCTTTATGGTCACCGGCATTTCATAGACAATTTCCACCCCGTCAAGCGAGGAAACCTGTGGTTTCAAGGTAAAATCAAGTTTGAGGTTTTCAGGATTTCCGGAAAGATCCAACGTTTGTTCAAATGTTACATAGCCCAGATAACCGGCTTTCAAAACATAGATTTTATTTATTGGGAGGTCTATTTGGTAGCGGCCTTCATAATTGGTGATGGCGTAAGATTCTATTTTGCCCGTTCCTTTTTCCTCGGCTATAATATTTGCCATTTCCATTGGAACGCCCAAGCTGTCTTTTACAACGCCCTTTATTTTAACACTTTGCGCGGAAAGGGAAAGGGTGAAAAGGAGCAAAACTGCCGAAAGCCATTTTTTCATGGATAATTTTTGTTTGATTTTATTTTAAAAATTATCCCCCGATACGGATTTCCCGATTACCACCCTGAAAATTCTCGCGCATTTCCTCGGTTTTTTCTTTTACTATCAAATTAAATTCCTGCCGAGTAACTTTTTTTCCCGTGGTGGGAGGTGCAATTTTTTCGGCTTCTTTTGGGTTCATTATTATTTTTGAACAAAGGATAGTGGTGCGGTAAACATTTAATTCCAAAATCAGGCCGGGCAATCCTGCATATTCGGCCGGGCCGTTGCCCACTGGGATCATGGGGGTGTACCAAGCGGTAACCAACACTTCGGTGGGAATTTCGATTTGGCTCCACGGGTCATTTTTATCGATACTTTCATTTGCGGTTTCGCCTTCTTTTTTCTCGGTTTTTTTCTGCCGCGCCATGCTCAGGTCGTTTGCGTCTATTTTTTTGACAGCTGTGGCTTTAAAGGCAACGTACTGGCCAATTTGTTTCGATTCTTTTTCTAATTGCCAATCCAGGGTTGCAATGGTATCGCTTACCAAAAACTGCTTCCCGAAAAATTCGCGTTCTTCCAGCATTTGTTTGGTGTCCAGGTTTTTATATTGGTCGCCTGCTGAAAAGCTCGACATCATCATTTTAAAACCGGGGTTCATTCCCGCCTCTAGTTTTTCTTCTTCTTTATAAATGGATTCTTTACCGGAGAAAGTTAAAATATATGTTTTTTCCAACATGCTTTTCATGCTTTCCATAATCATTTTTTTCATTTCCTCGGTCATGTCTTGGCCGCCAAAACCGTCCATATCCACGGTTGTTTTGGATTCGTAAAAGGCTTGGCCGCTGATGTTTTGGGAAAAGGAAGTAATGGAAATCAATAAAAGGCAAAGAAGGCTTAACTTTTTCATTTCTATAGTTTTTTAAGTTAGTAGGAATAAATGGGTTTTGTTACATTTATGGCAAACACCATTTTTACCTTCGCGGTTTGCGAGACACACAAGCCCAAGTTACACAAAAAACCATCCACAAATTAAAGGACGATTAGAATTTCGTTTTGTAACTTTCCTGAATCAAAATTTAACATTTTAAAGATGCCCGCCTTCGCGGGAAATAAAAATGAAAAGACCCGTCTTCCTTTTGCTTTTCTTTTTTCAACTCGCTTTCGCGCAAGAGCTAAAGCTGGTGAGTTCGGTTCCTTTTCAGGCCGATATGTTCGTGGGCATTGATGCTTATAAAAACATATATTTTACCAAAGACAGGGTGCTTCACAAAAATGGCCCGGATGGAAATATGGTTTATAACGATTTACAATTGGGAAGCATCACTTCGGTTGATATTTTGAACCCATTGAAAATCGTTGTTTTTTATAGGCAAACCAATACCGTAGTACTTTTGGACAACAGGCTAAGTGAAATGGAACGCATTAATTTTGGCAATTTGCCCGAATTGAAAAATATTCAATCAGCAACCAATGCGGGGAACAACTCGCTTTGGATTTTCAATATAGACACACGCCAACTGGAAATTTTTGATTACCGCAGCAATAAAGCCATCATAATTTCGCAACCAATTTCAGGCTTGGAGATAGATCAAGCCAGCAATTTCAACTATTGCTATTTGCTCACCGAAACAAAATTGATGACATACAACCGCTACGGCAGTTTACTTTTGGAAAGGCCCGCCGCGAGTTTTGAAAAAATAGTGCAGATGGACGAAAACCTCATCGGGATAACGAATAACGAACTATTCTTTTGGGCAGAGGGTGCAATTACCCCGGTTAAATTAAATTTACCCGAATTAACCATAAAAGGGTTGCGGCAAACGCAGGATTTCCTGTATATTTATGATTCAGAAAATTTGCACACTTTTTCGCTAACCCCACCAAAGTAAAACCCTTTTATGCACGTCGCTATCGCAGGAAACATAGGCTCCGGGAAAACCACATTGACCCGGTTGCTCGCAAAACATTACAAATGGCAAGCACATTTTGAAGACGTGGAGGACAATCCGTATTTGGATGATTTTTATAACCAAATGGAGCGCTGGTCTTTCAACCTGCAAATATATTTTTTGAACAGCCGTTTCCGGCAAATTGTGGAAATCCGCGAAAAGGGAAAAAACGTAATTCAGGACCGCACCATTTATGAAGATGCCTATATTTTTGCACCGAACCTGCATGCAATGGGGTTGATGACCAACCGCGATTATGAAAACTACCGCTCCCTTTTCGATTTGATGGAAAGTGTTACCGCCGGGCCGGACCTGCTGATTTACCTTCGGAGTTCCATCCCGAATTTGGTGGGGCAGATTCACAAGCGCGGGCGGGAATATGAAAATTCCATTAGCATCGATTATTTAAGCAGGTTGAACGAACGCTACGAAGCGTGGATACACGGCTACAACAAAGGAAACCTGATTATCATTGACGTGGACACCATCAACTTTGTGGACGATGCCGAACAACTGGGCGAGGTGATTCATAAAATTGATGCTGAGTTGCATGGGCTTTTTTAGTAATCAGTGATCAGTATTCAGTATTCAGTTTTTTTATCCAAAAAATGATTTTCCTGACCGCTCCCTTTCTACTTCGGAATAAAATTATGGGAATGGCCTTTTGGCCGTTTATTATTTTGAGGGAAAAAGCACTAAAAGAGGATTTGGTTTTTATAAACCACGAAAAAATCCATCTTCGCCAACAATTGGAAATGCTGGTGTTGCCATTTTATATTTGGTATGGTGCAGAATTTCTTTTCCGTTTACTGCAATATAAAAATCCTCATTTGGCTTACCGCAACATCAGTTTTGAAAGGGAGGCCTATGGAAATGAAAAAAGGCTTGAATACTTAAGCAAAAGGAAATGTTTTACGTTCGTGGAATATTTATAATGAATCAAGGAAAGCTTTTGAATTCCTTTTTCAGTGAACCAACAGTTTGAAAATCCTTTTGGAATACGGCCCTTGATGGGCACGAAGGATATACAGTCCTTTTTTTAAACCTGAAGTTTCAAAGGTTAGGGTATTGGTTTTTTCTCCGTTGAAAATTTGCTTTATTTTCTTACCATTCATATCAAAAACCTCAAGTTGCGTTACTTCAGAAGTGTCCTTCAGCACACAGATGGTGGAGTTTGGCGGGGTGTATAGCACTATTTTACTGAGGGATTTTTTATTTGAAATGCCCAAATGGATGGGTTTGCAATTTTCAATGGAATCCAAATTGGAATAGAAAATTTCCCCATTTTTAAAGAAACAGCTCAAATGGCCCACTGTGTTGATATCCGGATGTCCGCCGGGCGCATTGACCAATGATAAAGACCCCACGCCTTCCACCCACGTTGCCGGTTGTAAACTCACGGGATTTGATGGCGTTGGCGAAAAATAAAAATGCCGATATAAGTTTCCGTCAGCCAGTTCACGCGGGATTATGGAATCCAAAATAAAATATCCTCCATTGGAAGGAAAAGGGGTTGCGGGATTCAGCATATTTAAAGAATCGCCCACTTGTGCCGAAAAATCGTAAAGCAAGTATTCATTGATACTGCCGGAGTTTATTTGGGTGAAGAAAACCTTTTTGTTCGCCACTTCTTCCCGCAAAAGAAAAGTCCGTGAAATGTAATGATAGCCATCGAGGATTTTATGGGTTTTCCCGTTTACGATGGTATCACCATCTGTATAATATACATCGGTTAGGCATCCAAAAAAACAATTGGTGAACTGCCATTCGTTAACGTTATCCAACAATGGGGTGTAGGGTTGGGCCGTTGTGGAAATAGTATAAATCAGGACAAGGTATAAAAAGGCTTTTTTCATAACTTCTGGGAGAAAAACTTTGCGTTACGAAGATAGCGGTATTATTGGTAATCACTTTTATATTTGGTACCGGATTAAATTTTCGGACACAATATAAAAACGTTTTTTGGCGTAACGGAAGATCAGTTTTGAAAAGGAGGGATTTGAGAATGAAAAAGACCTCGGTTATTTACAACGAAAGTCTTTATGGGGGTTTTTTAAATATATAAACAAATATTAATTGACAGATTTGGGAGATTTTTTTTGATTCTGAAAAGGAAATGGAAAATGCCCCACAGCCAGCAGAACCAATTTTAAGAAACTCGATAAAAAACTAAAATAACTATATTAAAAGCACTGTATTTCAGAAGACTTTGTTGTTGTATTATAGTTTTAACAAAAAAACCCCTTTGATTTACAAAGAGGCTTTTTCAACTTAGGTTAAATTTAATTGGGGATTATTTCATTTTAAAGGTTACTACCTATGTACGATTACCTGAAAATTATCTATAGCGGTTTGTCCAAAAATCATTCGGTAATCAAAAGCCCGGTATAGTCTGGTTGCCCCATCAATTACGGGATCTGCGCCATTTTAACGGGTTATCTGCACGCTGAATTGATAAGATACATAAACCAACGACTCCTGAGTAAGGGTAATTGAAGTATTGTATAGATTAGTGGTTACTCCAAAACTTAACATCAAAAATCTCTAATATTTATTAATTTTTTTTATAAAAGAATCAATTGTTTGTTTTCCTTAAACTGGTTTTTTAAATTAAATATTAGTTAGAAAATCGTAAGTCTTATTCAATTATTAAACGTTTTATAACTTTTGAATCATACGCATGTATTGTTATCCAATATACACCTGGATCAAATCGTGAGACATCAATTTGTGTTGAATTTCCGGCTTGATTTATTTGGACAGTTTTTATAAGCCTACCTCTTAGATCAAAGATATCTACGTTAGTTAATGCCGAAAATCCATTGTTTTGAATATTGAAAGTAGTTTCAGCGGGATTAGGAAAAATAATAATATCACTTTCATTTAAAAAAGTACTTATTGATAAGTATTCATTAACCGTTAGTTCAAAAGTGCAACTACTTATATTTCCAGCATCATCAATTGCGGTTACGATTATTACAATTATACTGCCCCCTGTTATCACAGTCCCTGCCTCCGGATTTTGTGTTGATACAGGGTTTGCGGTACAGTTGTCAAAAACGATACTGTCAATTGTAAAATCTGGTAGGATAAAAAGATTGTCGGAGTCGGCATCAACCTCAAGATTAGCGGGACACTCAATAATTGGACCTTCGTCATCAACCACTGTTACCGTAAAACTTGCGGTAGAAGTGTTAATTCCATCTGTGGCTATATATGTAACGATTGTTGTTCCTAAAGGGAATACATCTCCGGAACTGTTGTCAGAAGTAACTATTGGAGAGGCTTCGCAGTTGTCTATCACAGTAGGTTCATTCCAAACTGCAATGGCATCGCAGTTGGCAATGGCCGATAGTATAATATTGGATGGCATATTTAGTATTTCCGGTGCTGTAATGTCTTCGACCACCACATCAAATGTTGTTGAATCAGAATTGCCCGAACCATCGGTCACGGTGATGACCACGGCAACAGTTCCATTAAAGGTAGAACCCGCGATTGGCGATTGGGACACGCTTGGCGAAAGGTCGCAGTTATCGGCCACTACTGCCAAAGAGGTATAGTCGGGAACCGTCCCCTCACAGTTTGCCCCACCGCTGACGCTTTGGTCGGCGATGGCGTTTATCGTTGGATCGGTATTGTCTTCGACCACCACATCAAATGTTGTTGAATCAGAATTGCCCGAACCATCGGTCACGGTCAATGTAATTGTCGCTGATCCGGTAAAAACAGTTCCGGCGATTGGCGATTGGGATATAATAGGTGAAGGATCTGCATTATCATTAACTACGGCCAAATTTGTATAATCTATAATAGTAGCTTGGCAATTACTATTTCCCGGTAAAGTTTGATTAGGAATATTTTCTATCGTTGGTTCTATGGTATCCGGCTGAGTTGTTATAGATATATTATCAATAGCCATATCACTTAATTCTCCATTTCCGGTAGTAGCGTCAAATCGAAGTTTTACAGTACTTCCAGCAAATTGGGTTAAGTCAATACTGGTTGTGTTCCAACTATTTCCTTGATTACCACTTAAATTCCAAAGATTTACCCAACCAGAACCATCATTCGCTGTAACATTTAGGGTTCCCATGTTTGAACCATACATGTGATAATTGAAACTAAAAGTGGTAGTTAGGTTTATTGGAATTTCAAAACAAGGGGAACCAATGACTGATCGTGTATTGAAATTATCTGGGCCTAAATCTGAAGCTTCCACAAAGGCATATAAAGTACCTTGGCTTGCAGCGTTGGGCCCGGTATTGGCGGATGGGGTTCCAAACCTGGACCTGATCCAAGCATTGCGCACATTACAAGTTTGTTCTTTTTCCCAAGATTTGATTTCAAAATCCATAATATAAGGGAAGGTGTCAATAGTCTCACGGCAAAATGGAGTATTTACGGCAGTGTCATAATTACATTGAAGAACATCTATTGGTTCTACAAAAGTAAGGTTCGGATATACAGAAATGTTAATATAAGGATTATTAGCAGGATCGGAAGGCCGCAGAACTTTGACGAATGCAGCACGACCACTTTGTCCTGTGGTGGTGCATCGGTTATCACCGCCAACTCGTTTGGCAGCCTGTAAAGCTGCCATTAATTTATTTGCCAACGAACCCTGGGCGTTTAAAAAGGCAGTTTCCATATCATTAAGCAAATCCTGTCCATTGGAAGTATCAAGAATATTTCCTTGGATGGAATAATTAGGCCCTAAGATATGGTTGGCATAGTTGCCATTTGAAGCCCCAGTGTATCCAGCCGTGCGTATAGTGCCGGCACCATCTATTCCCACAATGCCATATTGACGGGTACCAATGGTTCCAGTTCCCGGATCGTTGGTCACCAGCCAGTTTACAATTTGTTGAGGGGTATCGCCATTGAGCATTCTGGTTCGAGCTGCAGCTTGATTGTCAGAATTATAAGCGGCTTGAGTATGGATGGCGCCTAAAAGCGTCCCACTCCCGTTTCGTACAATATCATTTAAAAAATTGATATGACCGCTATAGCAACTACAGCCGGCACCGCCTATTTCCCCGGTTATAGGGTCATAAGCCACGATAGAAAAAGTGTCCCCTTCGTGATCTCGGGAAGTGTCCGCAACAGGAATGGGTTCTGTTTGGGTTTTTTCTGAAATTGGGGGTTTCGGGATTGAAATAAAAAAGGAAACATTAGCAATAATAGCGAGTAAAGAACCCACAATAATTATTATTACAGGTTTCTGGGATGTAATTTTTTTCATATTGAGGTTTAAAATTGTCGTAGTAAGGTTATGGTTAAATAGGCATCTTGAGCGTTGGCTGTAAGGCCACCATTACCATTATAGGGTGTGGAAGGAATACCCCAAAAGGCATATCTCTCAGGGCAACTGCATACATTCAAACTACCCGGTTGAACATTAACTTGTTGCCATTGCCTTGCACGAACCTTAAAATTATAGCTTTGTCCTTCGGCTAAATCAATTTGATAAGCCATAGTGGTTTGTCTTCCCAAGGCCTGAAATGCATTAGTGGGAGTTCGTTTGGTATTGGAGGTTACATTGCTCTCCGCCACTTTTACATTATCAATTTCAAGCATATAGGAACCATGTACCATAGCTTCATAGCTAGTGTTTTGATGATTAGGACTCGCAATATAACCCGTAACATGGATTTCATAGGTGCCAGTATATGGAGCTATAATGGTTTGATCTAGGCCAGGGAGGGTATATATAATTGTGTTATCATCAGAACGTGCAGTTGCCGTTTGCTCAAATTGTACCGTATAACCTTCGCTGTACATTTTGATCCACTCATCGTTATCCCAAAAGTAAAAACCTGGGCTAACTACATAATCACCCGAACCCGCAGAAGCTGTGTTATAAACCCATAAACCCTCTACGAGGCTGGGAGCAATAGTGGTAATATCTGTTCTTGATGTAAGGGCAACATTTGGAATCATTAATCCTTTATTGTTGCTTTCTAACTGGAAAGCTGCGCCATCTGCTAGCGTAGTTGTTCCAATAGCGACCTGTGAAAATCCAGCAGAAGTTAGAAACAACATCAACAATAATATAGAGTTCTGAATTTTTTCTAAAATTTTCATAATAAAAAATTAAGGGTTTAGGTTTATAAGTTTAACCTTAATATTGTTTAATAAGTGAAATGGACATAGAGCCTCTTTGAGCATCATTTACGGAATTAGCACCCGTATAAGCACTGGTGTTTTTACCAAAAATTCCCGCTGCAACATTATTTGCCAGCCATTCCCGTCCTCGTACTTCAAATCTGTAAGTAGTACCGGCAGTAAGGTCAATATTGTAAATAATAGTTGCGGATTGCGCTAATCCATTCAGTAAAGTTGTGGTGCTTCCAACCAGAATTCGTTTAGAAGATGAGGTTAAATAGGTTTCCTTTAAGGTAGTTATAGGACCAGAATTTGTTCTCATTGCAAGACTGATCGAGCCTTGACTCGCCCCATCGCCCGTTGGTGAACCCGCAGTAAAGTTTCCCGCTGCATAATATCCTTCAACCCTAATTTGGTAAATACCACTAAATGGAACAGTAATGTTCCCAGTGTCCAAGCCTGTTAATGTCCTATATGTTATATTGCTCGAGCTTGCTGTTACGGCGGCCGTTTGATTGTAAAGTAAAGTGTAGCCTTGATTATAGAATCTACGCCAATTACTTCCGTTCCAGTAGTAAAAGCCGGGGGTTACCTTTGTAGCACCAGATCCGGCGGTTGCGGTATTATATACCATTACCCCTATTGACACTGGAGCGGGAGTAACTGTAATAACATCATTATTTCCCGTTAGGGAAACCCTTGTCATAAGGAATCCTTTATTGGTGCTCTCTATTTCTAAAAGTGCTCCTAAGTCGGGCACAGCTGTGTTTATCCCAACTTGGGCATTAACTGTTTTGTTCATCAAAAACAATGAACCTAGTAGAGATATTAGAATTATTCTTTTAAGACAGGTAATATTCATAATGCTAACTTTTAGAAATTTGATTGTTATAAACACAACATTGTATCATAGGGATAAGAAATCCAATTTCAAGATTCTTACTAAAATTGTTTTAAAAGGGTAAGGGTCAAAGATCCTCTTTGTGCATTATCAGTACCAGTAGATCCTGAATAGCTGTTGGTGTTTTTCCCAAAAGCTCCGGTTAGGACATTTGTTATTTGCCACTGCCTGCCCTGTACCGCAAATTGATAGGTATTTTCTACATCCAGATCTGCAGTGTAAATAATAGTTGCATTTTGAGCAAGGTTATTTATTGTTGTTGTATTGATTCGCTTTGAAGTGGATGTAACATAAGTTTCCTTAACATTAACCGGTGTCCCGCCATTGGTTCCCATAAAAAGACTAATTGATCCTTGTCCAACTCCTTCGGCAGAGGTTGATACCAAGTTTCCCGAAGCATAATGAGCTTCAACCCTAATTTGATAAGTGCCACTATAAGGAATCGGGATAACTCCAGTGTCGAGATCGGGAATAGGTGTATATATGGAACTATTTGTATTTGCGGTAACTTCTGAAGTTTGATCATACTTTAATGCATATCCTTTATTATAAAACCTACACCATTGGCTTCCGCTCCAATAATAGAAACCTGGGGTTACCTGTACGGGTAAAGCCCCGGCAGTAACCATATTATAAACCATAAGACCAGTTGTAGCAGAAGGTGTAATGGTAGTAACATCATTAGTTCCTGTAAGCGCAACCCGGGTCATCAAAAAACCTTTATCGGAACTTGAAATATCCAATAAGGCGCCGTTTGCGGGCGTGGTGGTATTAATCCCCACTTGTGCATTAATCATGGAAAAGGATAACAGAAAAATACAGGCAAGGGAAAACTGCTTGATAATATGGTTGAGTTTCATTTTAATTGATATTTATTTGGTTGGGCAATATTAACATAAATTAACGTTTAAAAGCAAATAATTTCGATTAAAAATACGTTTATTCTTAATTTGACGTAAAATTCTTACATAATTCATAATATTTTATAGGTGAATACGTACAAAAAAATAACATTTAAAAAAAAATTTAGAACCAACGGGCTATGTTTTTATTAGTTTTGAAGAAAAGAAAATGTGATTTCCCAACCAATTTCCGTTGTAAACCAAAAAATTTCAATTAAAAGCCTTACCCAAAAGAACTATTCCCTTTTTTTAAAAAGGGAAGATTCAATCCATTCATATATTTCTGGAAACAAATTCCGGAAATTGAAATACAATTTATTAGAGGCCAAAATGCAAAATTGTAAAGTATTGCTAGCTTTTGGGGGGGCGTTTTCCAATCATATTGCAGCAGTTGCTTCCGCCGGGAAAGAATTTGGGTTTAAAACCATCGGTATAATTCGGGGCGAAGAACTGTCCACAAAAATTCCCGAAAACCCCACTTTATTTTTTGCTGAAAGTTGCGGGATGCAGCTACATTTTATTTCGAGGGAAGATTATTCTCGAAAATCCGAGTCATTTTTTTTAGAGGAATTAAAGGAAAAGTTTGGCAATTGTTACATACTTCCCGAAGGCGGGACCAATAAGTTGGCGGTAAAAGGATGTGAAGAAATCCTTTCGGAAGGGGATGAGTTGTATGATTATATCTGTATTCCCGTGGGAACCGGCGGCACCATAGCAGGTATCTTGAAATCTTCAAAACCCCATCAAACCATTCTTGGTTTTTCGGCTTTGAAAGGGTTTTTTCAAACGGAAGAAATAAAAAAATACACTTCAAAAACCAATTTTAAAATCCTTGATGATTTTTGTTTTGGCGGTTATGCCAAAATAGATTCGGAATTAATTCGTTTTATCAACAATTTCAAAACCGAAAATGGCATTTTGTTGGATCCTATTTACACAGGAAAAATGATGTTCGGGATTTTTGAGCTTTTAAAAAAAGGCTATTTTAGGGAAAATTCCAGTATTTTAGCCATTCATACCGGGGGTTTACAAGGCATTGCCGGAATGAACCAAAAATTAAAAACGAAAAACTTACCCATAATCAATCTTTAATATGTTCCTTAGGATAAGTACCATTCTTCTTATTGGCCTTTTATGTTTCAGCGGTTGCAAAACCAAGAAAAAAGGGGTTTCCCACAGAAAAAAACCACCCACCGAAAAAGTGGTTTCTATTAAAAAGCCAAATAGGGAAGTTAGAGTGGAAAAAAAGGCTATTGAAATTCCCCCCAAAAACCTTTCCTATAACGAATTGGTTCAATATTATGTGGATACTTACAGCGAAATAGCGAAAGAAGAAATGTTGCAATACGGTATTCCTGCAAGCATTACGCTGGCACAGGGCATTTTGGAAAGCGGGGCTGGCAATGGCGAACTTACACGTAAAGGCAATAACCATTTTGGGATAAAATGCCACGATTGGACGGGCGACCGCGTTTACCACGATGATGATGAACTTCAGGAATGTTTCCGGAAATACACCGATCCAAAATATTCCTATCGAGATCATTCCTTGTTTTTGACCACACGAAGCCGTTATGCCGAATTATTTAAACTTAAAAAAGATGATTATGAAGGATGGGCGAAAGGCCTTCGAAAAGCCGGTTATGCAACCGACCCCAAATATCCGGAGAAGCTTATCAGCCTTATTGAAAGGTTCGACCTAAAAAAATATGACGATGAGGTTTTGGGGAAAAAGGCCAGCTATATAAATCCCGATAATTCCAAAATAAATACCTATACCGTACTTAAGGGTGATACTTTATATAATATTTCACGCCGCTTCAACATTCCAATAGAAACCTTGAAGGATTATAACGGATTGCAATCCAACGACATATCGATCGGGCAGGTGTTGTATCTTCATCAAGTTAAAAACCAATAATATTTTATGAAATATCAAAGAAGCAGTTCTTTGTTTAAAGAAGCGCAACGTGTGATTCCCGGAGGGGTGAATTCACCAGTCAGGGCATTTAATGCCGTGGGTGGAACTCCAGTTTTCGTTGAAAAAGCAAAAGGAGCTTACCTCTTTGATGTTGATGGCAATAAGTTAATCGATTATATAAATTCTTGGGGCCCAATGATTTTGGGCCATGCTTATGACCCTGTTGTAAATGCCATTATTGAAAAAGCAAAACTTGGCACTTCCTTTGGGATGCCCACCGAAATTGAAACTGAAATAGCGACCTTGGCAGTTTCCATGGTGCCAAATATTGACAAAATCCGTTTTGTGAACAGTGGCACCGAGGCATGCATGAGCGCCGTACGCTTGGCACGAGGCTTTACCGCGAAAGACAAAATAATAAAATTTGCGGGCTGTTATCACGGCCATAGCGATTCGTTTTTGATACAGGCTGGGAGTGGGGCTATCACTTTCGGGAAACCTAACAGCCCCGGAGTTACTGCAGGTACTGCGAAAGATACCCTTTTGACAAATTATAATGATTTGGAAAATGTTGCGGAAATTATTGCTAAAAACAAAGAAGAAATAGCCTGTATCATAATTGAACCCGTCGCAGGGAACATGGGGTGCATCTCCCCGAAAGATGGCTTTTTGAAAGGCCTTCGCGATTTATGCGATGCAAACCAAATCCTTTTGATATTTGATGAAGTGATGACTGGTTTTCGTCTCGCGAAAGGTGGCGCGCAAGAACTATTCGGAATAAATGCGGATATTGTTGCCTTCGGAAAAGTGATTGGCGGGGGTTTGCCCGTAGGTGCCTTCGCTGCACGAAAGGAAATCATGGATTATCTTGCCCCTGACGGCCCGGTTTATCAAGCCGGCACTTTAAGCGGAAACCCTTTGGCCATGGCAGCGGGTTTTGCCATGCTTTCAGAATTGAACTCAAAGCCTGATATTTTTTCTTCACTGAACGAAAAAACTGAATACTTACAAAAAGGATTAAACGAAGTACTTTTAGAAAACAATATTCAACATACCATTAATAGGGTGGGTTCGATGATGTCTATACATTTCTCTGAAAACCCCGTAACCGATTTTGCTTCTGCCGTAATTGCAAATACCGAAAATTTTAAAATTTTCTTCCACAAAATGTTGAATGAGGGGGTTTACATTCCCCCCAGCGCATTTGAAACTTGGTTTGTGTGCGATGCACTTACCTATGAAGATCTGGATTTTACCATTGAAGCTTGTAGAAAAGTGACTAAAAAACTGCAATAAAAAACCCTCCCTAAAAATTGATTTAGGAAGGGTCAATATTTATTTCAATTAATTATTTCTGCATGCCCAACCATTTGGAATACTGAGCTTCCGTCAGGTTTTTCTTCATCGCATCCTGTAAAACGCCATCAAATTTTTTCTTGTTGGCAATTACTTCAGCATTGTTTGCATCTTTACCAGTAATGTGTTTTTGGTAATTTACTTCATTCGCAACCAATGACCTAAAAATAGCGCGGCCTTGATCTCCGGTCAAATCCAATGCGGTGGTAAGTTTTGCAACTTCTGCTTTGGCTATAACCTCAGGCCTATTAGCATCTTCAGACAAAGATTGTGCAGAAGCGTTTTGAACTACAAAAAGCATTACAAATGCGAAAGCAATTACTGTAAATAGATTTTTCATTGTTTTTGGTTTTAAATTTTTAATGTTACTAAAGTAACTATTTTGAATGATAAACTATTCAATTATTGAGCCAAAAATTATTTAAGGAAAATCATCGGCTTAATTCCGGCTTTTATTTTTACCCCTTGCCATTTCGCTTTCCCAAGTTGCATATTGAGCATCGGTCAAAATAGCTTTCATTTGGCTTTTATATTCAGCTTTTTGCTCCATCTTTTTGGCCCGCATCGCAGAAAGTTCTTCGGCACTCATGGCTGCTTTATCTTCTTTCGTGGTTTCACGATTAGCCATTCTCTTTTTGGATTTTCCTAAAAATAACTTTTTTAGTTGCGATTTTTGAACTTCGGAGAGTTCAAGCTTTTTGGTCATTTTCTTAACCCTTAGGTCTGCTTTTTGTTCCGAGGAAAGGTTCTTCATTTTCTCCCTTTTTTCAAGAAGGGCTTCATCTTTATCACTTTTAGGGGTTTGAGCATTCATGGCAACCACCAAAAATAGCATACAGATAATCATTGCATTTTTCATATCATAGGTTTTTAATTGTTCAATATAGGTTTGACCAACACTTAGAGCGATGGTTTAATTTTAAATAAATATTACCTTAATAATAAAATTATAATCAATAAAAAAAAGCCGCACGAATGCAGCTTTTGAAGGTTGTGAAGAAAAAATTAATCCAAAGAATCGATATATTCGGTAAGCATTAGAAGTGCTTCGTCATGAACAACGGTTCGCCCTAGTTGCGGCATACGGTAGAAAGGTTCTGTACTTTCAAACCGATCCAAAATCCCCAAGCGGCTGTCCGAAATCCCGGAATCTTCATAGGGGGTTTCCAATCTCAAATCCAAGTTATATACCGGAGGAACGGGTCCACCGGGTTGGTGACAGTGCGCACAGTTTATTTCCATATAGGCCCGGGCACGATCGGAAAGGGAATTCGTTCCATCGGTCCAGTCCGGCAATACGGTTATTTCACTGGAAACTGCCCCTTCCAACAAGCCGTTTGCGGTAAAATAATCCAATTGGTTTTGACCGGTGTACGAAGGAATAAAGTTCATGTTTCGCAACTTCATCCCAATGGGAAATGTGTTGGCACTGTTGTTATGGCAAGTAAAACAATCCTGTTTTGAAGGAATAATATAAGCCACATTTTGTGTGTTTCCATCAATATCGATATAGCTTATAGCTTCAGTACTTCCCGTTTCTCGATAGGTTGCTTCGGTCTGTGCTGAGTTCCAGATATAATCGCCCACCTGCCAACTACCCTCAATTTTTAAAAGGATACGAGTCTCGATTATTTTTTTCCCCAAGCCCGGGTCGCGATCGTCAATATTGTAGTAAAAAGTTTTCGCAATCAACGTATTGTCCGGGAACAAAGGCAAAAGGTCGGAATCGTTTTCCCGCATTTTTTGACCGTTGGGCAAACGGACCAACCGTTGTTTTTTTGCATAATCCGTAAAAAGTTCGCTGTTTATTTCATAAATCTGAACCCCCTCTACCGGAATCAATTGAGACATTGTAGTTGTAAAAACGCCCATTTGGGAAAGGAGGGGCAAGAAAGAAACATCCGCCAAAATAGTGTTTACGTTTAAAGTATTGCTGGGCGATGATTCATTTTCCATGGCATCAACCGCCGTAACATAAAAAGTATAAGCTTCATTTGCTGTCAAACCGCTAATGGACACCGAAGTGCCGCTAACATTGTCCAAACTCATTTCGCCATCCATATAAATGCGATAGTGCGAAACGCCCACATTATCGGAAGCCGCGGTCCAGTTTAGTTGCAACGTGGTTTCTTCAATATTTGAAGCGGTAAGGTTGGCGGGCGATGTTGGATTTTCTGTATCCTCGGATGGAGAATAATCATCGCTGCCACAAGAAATCATTAAAAAACCGAATAGTATTAAAAGGCAAATTAGGGACTTGTTCATTTTCTTCTGTATAAATTAAGGCGGGGCTAAAAATACGAAAATCAAACCAATGGCAATCTTTACATTTGAAAATTAAAGCTTCAAACAATCACTTCCCTCATTCAAAATCGGCTTTCCCTAAAACCAAGTTTCAATTTCATTTTTCCCAAAGTAGTTTCGAAAGGAATTTTAAAACCACTTTATTATGAAAACAAAATTGTTATTTGCTTTTCCGGTCCTTTTATTGGGAACCTTTTTTACATTTTTCAATCCCGAAAATTCCTATCCGGAAACAAAACGCGTGCTGAAACCCAGTGATGGTTGTGTGTTTATGACGGTAATGGGGGAGCAATCTTCCCAAGATTTCAGTATTTACAAAAACGATGAAAACCTCAACTTTTCGGTCCGCGACGGGCTGTCGTGGCTTTCGGAGGCACAATTGCCAAACGGTGGCTACGGGGCGGGCAGCCATTCTCACCAAGAAATCATAGACCCGCACGCCGTTCCTGCTGATCCTGCAACCTCGGCTATGGTAGGGATGGCTTTTTTAAGGAGCGGCAACACCCTTGATCAAGGAAACAATGCCCAAAACCTTAAAAAGGTTTTGCAATATCTTTTGGAAACCGTTGAGAACACCCCAAAAAACAGCCCGTACATCACCGAAAACCGTGGTACCCAAATTCAAAGTAAGTTGGGAGAAAATATTGACGCAGTTTTAACTGCCCAATTCCTCTCGAATGTTTTGGACAGGAATTTAAAAAATGTCGATAAAAAACGGGTGCAACGATGTTTGGACATTTGTGTATCAAAAATCCAAAACGGTACCGATAGCCAGGGAAAACAGAGCGGGGCAGGCTGGGCCGGGGTTTTGCAAAGCGGATTGGCCACTAGTGCACTGGAAGCCGCAGAAGCTGTTGGGGCGGAGGTTGACGAAGAAGTTTTGGAACTTTCGCGGGAATATCAAAAAAGCAATTATGACGATAAAACAGGGAATATTCGCACGGAGGACGGGGCGGGAGTGATGCTCTATTCCGTAAGCGGCAGTGTAAGAGCAAGTGCTAAGGAAGCACGTAAGGCAGAAGAAACCATTAAAAAAGCAATCAAGGCCGGAAAATTGGAAGAGAACGCACCCATCACCGCTGAAAATTTAATGAAAGCGGGAATATTGGAAGGTAAGGCTGCGGGCGTTGCAACTTCGTATAATGTATATCAATCTGCTAAGAAAAGCGCGCAAGACGAAGATGTGTTGAACGGGTTTGGCAATAATGGTGGCGAAGAGTTTTTAAGTTTCCTGCAAACTGGGGAATCCTTGGTAGTAAACAATGATAAGGACTGGAAAAAATGGTATGACGATATGAGCGGGCGTATCTTAAAAATTCAAAATGAAGACGGCAGTTGGAACGGCCATCACTGCATTACCAGCCCTGTGTTTTGCACCGCCACGAGTTTACTTTTGCTTACGGTGGAAAATGATATTGACTTTTTGAGCAAGGTTGGGGAATAATATGATTCTTTTTTTTATTAACTACCGCTCTTTTTAATTGAGAGCGGTAATTTTTATTTTTCAAATTTTACCAATAAACCTTCTTCACTTTTTTCAACTTTAGCCATTTTTTTTGAAGTCAATCCTTTTATCGCCTTGTCCCATTTTTTATTCGAAAGACCGGTTTGGGTTTTTAAATCTTCCAAAAGCAGATTTTGGTCCGGCATCAACATATCCAAAACCATTTTTTCATCTTCCGAAAGCTCTACTTTTCGTTCGGGTTTCATTTGCGGGAAGAAAAGTACTTCCTGTATGGAAGCGTTGTTGGTAAGAAACATCGCCAACCTATCCATCCCGATACCCATCCCGCTGGTGGGGGGCATTCCATATTCGAGTGCGCGCAGAAAATCATAATCGATAAAAGCAGTTGCTTCGTCATCGCCACGGTCGGCCAATTTCAATTGTGCTTCAAAACGTTCCCGTTGTTCGATTGGGTCGTTAAGTTCGCTGTAAGCATTTGCAACTTCCTTCCCACAGACCATAAGTTCAAAACGCTCAGTGAGTTCGGGGTTTTCACGATGCTCTTTGCAAAGGGGGCTCATTTCTTTCGGGTAATCCGTTATAAAGGTTGGTTGGATAAAATTAGCCTCACATTTTTCACCGAAAATTTCATCGATCAATTTTCCTTTCCCCATGGTTTCGTCCACTTCAACATTCATTGCCAACGCGGCATGGCGGATTTCATCTTCCGTTTTTCGGGTAATGTCAAACCCAGTATATTTTTGGATGGCAGTGGCCATGCTTATCCGCGGATAGGGCGCTTTAAACTCTATTTCATTGTTCCCGAAGACTGCCTTTGTAGTACCGTTCACTTCTTTGGCACACTGTTCCAAAAGTTGTTCGCAGAAATCCATCATCCAATTATAATCTTTATAGGCCACGTAAATTTCCATCGCGGTAAATTCCGGATTGTGGGTACGGTCCATACCTTCGTTTCGGAAGTTTTTTGAAAATTCATACACGCCTTCAAAACCGCCAACAATCAGCCTTTTCAAATAAAGCTCATTGGCGATTCTTAAATACAACGGAATGTCCAAAGCGTTGTGGTGGGTTTTAAAAGGCCGCGCCGCCGCGCCGCCTGGAATGGGCTGTAAAACTGGGGTTTCCACTTCAAAATACCCACGGGCATTAAAGAAATTCCGCATAGCGTTGAAGAGTTTGGTGCGTTTCACGAAAACTTCCTTTACGTGCGGATTCACTACCAAATCCGCATACCGTTGTCGATAGCGGGTTTCGGGATCATTGAATTCATCGTGGATGTTTCCCTCCGCGTCGGTTTTTGGCAATGGAAGGGGTTTCAAAGATTTTGAAAGCAAGGTAAAATCCTTCACCATCACGGTTTTTTCACCTGTTTTTGTGGTAAAAAGATTGCCTTCAATACCAATAAAATCGCCAATGTCGAGCAGTTTTTTATAAACTTCGTTATAATGGGATTTGTCCTCGCCCGTGCAAATTTCATCCCGGTTAAAATAAACCTGAACACGACCTTCGGAATCCTGCAACTCCGCAAAAGAGGCAGAACCTTGAATCCGTCGAGACATCAAACGGCCGGCGAGGGTAACTTTTTTTCCTTCTTCAAAACTTTCCTTTATTGCGTTCGTCAAAATTGTAACGGGGTACAAAGCCGCCGGATAAGGGTCAATTCCGAGTTCTCGGAGGTGCGTTAATTTTTCCCTTCGGATGATTTCCAGTTCAGAAAGTTGCATAATTTTTAATTAAAATAAGGTTGCAAAGATAGGCACAATGGGGATGCAAATCAAAAATCGGGGAAAAGGAAAAAGGCGTAACTGATAATTAATTTTTAATCGTAATTTTGAAACCATGAATATTTGGCGTGTACTTCTTGCTATCCTATTTCCACCATTGGCGGTCATTGACAGGGGTTGCGGTTCAATTTTAATAGTATTGATATTAACCATTTGCGGATGGATTCCGGGAGTGATTGCCGCACTCATCATTTTAAACAACCCAAAAAAATAACCATGTTGAAAAAATTAATATTGATTACAATTTTAGCGTCCACGATTATAAGTTGCCAGTTCACCGAAACCATGGTTTTGAACGAAGACGGTAGCGGAACCATGTCCGTGGAAGTGAACATGAACGAAATGATGGCTTTTGGCGCGGGAATGATGATGGATTCTACGATGACGGAGATAGACACACTGATTTCCATAAAGCAGTTTTTGTTGGAAAAAAAGGATAGCATTTCTCAACTTCCCATAGAAGAACAGCAAAAAATGAAGGCGATGGAAAATTTCAATATCCGCTTCAAAATGGATGCCGAGGCTTCCGAAATGATATTTGACATTTATACCAATTTCAGTAATGTGAACGAAGCGAACGAGCTTATGAAAGGCCTTGATAGTATGGACCAATTTATGCCCGGCGAGGAAACTACTGAGGAAAGCGGGACTTCTTCAACAGAAGTTTTAGGAACATCCTATAGTTTTTCCAACGGTATTTTTAAAAGGGACGCGTTTATTAAAGATAAAGCAGCGCACCAAAAAGAAATTGACAGCCTTAAAAATTCCGAGGCATTTTTAGGCGGAATGCAATACACCTTGAAATATACCTTCCCGAGGAAAATCATTAAATCTTCGATTGCCGAGGCCACGTATTCCATGGATGGAAAAACGATGATCATTGAAAAAAGCTTTTTGGATTATTTCAAAAATCCCGATGTTCTCGATTTAGAAGTTGAGCTTGAAAAGTAATTTAATGATTACCTTTTAATTTTTAAGATTTAATTATTTATCATACAAAGCAAGATGCTTCGGTTTCCCTTTTTTTGAATTATTGTTTTTTAATTAATTCTTTATCAATTTTGCAATTCATTTTCAATTAGTTAACTTTTATCGTGAACAAAACCCTTCAAATACAGGATTTAGGAATTAAAGATTACAAGCAAACGTGGGAATACCAAGAAACGCTTTTTAAGGGAATTATAGACCTGAAGATTCAAAACAGAAGGGAAGGAACTAATATTGAAACCCCAAACTATTTCCTTTTAGTGGAGCACCCACATGTTTATACCTTGGGGAAAAGTGGTGACCTTTCCAACCTCTTGGTTTCAGAAGAAAAGTTGGCCACAATCGGGGCCAACTTTTACAAAATAAACCGTGGCGGAGACATCACCTATCATGGCCCGGGTCAAATTGTTGGCTACCCCATTATTGATCTAGAAAATTTTTTCACCGACATTCATAAATATCTTCGTTTTTTGGAGGAAATGGTGATTCAAACCTTGGCAGAATATGATTTAAAAGCTGAAAGGAGTAAAGGGGAAACAGGTGTTTGGTTAGACGTTGGCACTCCATTTGCTCGAAAAATATGCGCCTTGGGGGTTCGCGCCAGCCGTTGGGTAACCATGCACGGATTTGCGCTTAACGTAAATTCCGACTTGGGTTATTTTGACCACATGATTCCTTGCGGCATAAAAGGAAAAGCGGTTACTTCCCTGAATGTTGAACTTGGCAAAAAAGAAGTTTCAATGGATGAAGTAAAAGAAAAAGTCTTAAAACATTTTGTTGCCCTGTTCGGGATTGATGAAGTAATTTGGAATAATTGACGGTCCGTTTATCTAAAAGCCGTTAGAATCCCGCTGCCCGTCATTTTGCCTTTTTTGTCGTAATTCTCCACTTTTACCATGCCCACACCTTCGGAAATCCATTGTTTGGAAGAACTTACCTCATTCATCCCCATTGTTTTTACGGTGGAATTATAGGTTATCAAATAGGAATCATAACTGCCCGCTGGTGTGGTAACCATTTCTTTTGATTCCACTTTACGGTCCGTCATGGCTATGGAAATGTTCATCATCATCCCGCCCATGTTTATTTTAATATCCATTAAAGCATCGGGCAGGGTTTGACCAACCGAAATATTGTTGGGAAAATCGATACTTTGGCCGCTTATTTCGTAATCCATGTCCTTAAACGGCTCCAGCATTTGCGGACTCATCATAGATTTAAAATCAATGGAAACCACATTGTTGTTGCAACTTAAGTCGTAGGTGCTTTCGGCTATCATTTTTCCTTTGGCATCTTTTATCTTTGATGCCATTGAGGCTGTATCTCCGGAATTGTTGACCTCAACAACAGTATATTCTACTATGGCGGCCAATTTTTCTTTTTGGTCGTACATTGATATTTCGGAAAAAACACCTTTTTTAAAGGGATAGAATTTGCTGCAACCGCTTTGCGAAAAGGCGAATACAGGGCTTAAAAGCAATGCAAAAAGTAGGGCTAATTTTTTCATAATTGATAGGTTTTAGAATTTAAATTTAATAAAATAAAATTTGCCAAAGGTTTTAAAATCAAAAAATTATCTTGAATTTTTATTCCATTAGATATACCAAAATCACGTTATCTATTAGGGCAATAACCTTTTCCTTTTTATCGTAAACCGTGACTTCAAATTTTGCACCTTCAGAAAATGAATAATATTTTGCAAAATCTTTTTGTGAAATTCCTTTCACTCCAATCAACTAAAGGAGGAAGATTGTAATTAAGGTTTTCATAAAGAATCAGTTTAAATTTTAATGAATTTCTTAAAATTCATATTCATTATAATAACTTCCCTCGGGTGTTTGTAGCAACCACTGGGTATCAAAAGGATCGGCCAAGGCTTTGGTCCATAAAACCGTGCCGTCCAATGTGGCCATGGTAAATATTGGATCCGGCGGAGAAGGATTATTGAATTTTTGTACAAATAACAGATAGTTATCAAATACGCTAATACCAAAGTCATCAAATTGGTTATTTGGCTCCAAAGTGAGTGTGATGGTACTTTCCACATCTCCGCCAGTGGGATTGAGAGTGGTCAAATCAAGTGTTGTGTCATTAACCGTGATTGCGAGATATTTACCGTTTATTTTATTGAGTCCTTTGGCACTTCCATATGCAAAATCTATTACCCAAGCCAAATTTCCCGTAGCAAGATTAATGGCCTCGACCTTTCCTAAATATGAATAATAAATAAAGTTTCCCTGATCCACCAGACCAAAAACACCGTTGTATAGTCCTGTGGAGTGTACCCAATTTTCGGTGAGTGAATTATTAAGGGATACTATTTTATTGCCTTGGGATACCACAATTAAGGCATCTTCGGCAGGATACATTTTGCTTACCGGTTCAACATTCAAATATTCATTCAATACATCCCCATTGTTTTTATCACGCTTCCGGACTACGATGTCATAAGCCGGACCTATAAATTCTTGGGTAATTAAATTGCCATTAAATGATTGTAGTTTTCTTATTGTATCGGTCTGGAAAATTGTCCAACCAGGAATTCCATCAATCGATATCTGTTGAATATAATAGGTAGATTCAAAAGTTGTTAGGTCCAAATTTTTAAAATTAATATATAGGAATCCATCTATAAAAGTTATGTTCGAACGGTCAAATCTATTATCCGAACCTGAAAGCAATGGGAATTCATACTCCCATTCCACAGCACCACCAATAGCGGATGCTTTTATCAAAGAATTTTCGCTAACGTAATAAACGGAATTCCCTACTACCAATGGTGTTTGAAAGGTGCCACTCAATAGATTTTGGATAGATCCATCCGCAAGGTCCATCATAATGGTATTGGAATCTGTGGGAATATAGGCATGTCCTTGGGGAAGCTGTTCTTCCATTTCAACTGGTTCGATGGAATTGTCATCATTTTTACTGCATCCCAAAAGTAGCAATGGTAGGATCAATAAAATAAAAATTTTTGTTGTTTTCATAATTTTAGTTTTAAAATGTTTCTTTTGCTATTATTCTACCGCCATATCCACCCGGATCTAAAGTTACCCACATATTTCCACTGGGAATGGTCTTTGCATAGATTTGGATTTCATGGTTTCCGGCTGGCAAATTCCTAAAAACGGCAAAAATGGAAATATTGCCAGTTCCTTCTTCTTTTTGTATGGGCACATTGTTACTTATGGTTGAATGGTTTCCATCAATACGCACCTGAAATGAGGCAGTCCGAACGCCCCGTGAAAAATTTTCAACCTTAGCTGTTGTATTTACAGTAACCTCAATTACTGAATCATCATACTGCTTGTTAATTCTTAGAACCGGTCCTAACCCACCGTAAACGTTTCCACCCCGTGGCAGGGGAGCTGTATTTAATCCACCCAATACCCAATAATTGGATCTTGTTTCTCCTTGTGAAAATGCCAAATTTGTTGTAAAAAAAAGAAGTAAACAATAATATAAATAGTTTTTCATAGTGAATTCAATTAAGTTATTTCAATAATTTGTTCTCTGTGTAAGTATTATTTTTGAGAAAATTTTTAAAAATTTGTATAAGTATAAGAAACGGTATAAGTTGGATTAGTTGGGTCTGCGGGATCATTGTCAACTATTGATGATTCAAGATATCCCGAAATTCTGGCACTGTGTCTAATATTACAGAAACCGAAAATGATTTTACAATCCTCCAGTCTGGTGATCCCATTTGATCCATCACTTAATACGGTATTATACCTTTCCAATCTTTGGTTGGTGGGATTTTAGTTGTATGTAGTTGCTTGAGTATCCATTCCAATGGTTTTAATAAAAGATGCAATTTTATTAGAGGACGTGTAGGTAATAGTATAGTTTGAATCCGCACTACCATCAATAAAAATGGTGCTTACACGCTTTGTCTCTGGGGGTGGTTCGGGATTGTTGCCATCGTCTTTATTGCAGCCCCAAATTGACAGAAGGATGAAAAAGCTGAAAATAAAATTTTGTGGTTTTCATAGTCTTTGTTTTAAAGTTTAATGAATTCCACCCTTCTGTTCTGTTCTTTTCCCGAGGACGAAGTATTGTCGGATACAGGACTGGATTCGCCTTTACCATCAGTGGATAAACGGTTACCATCAATTCCCTGGTTTTGAATGAGGTAGTTGCGCACACTGTTAGCTCGTTCTTTTGAAAGTGCAAGGTTAGCGTCATCACTGCCGTCAGCATCTGTGTGGCCCACTACTTTTAATTTTAAAGATGGAGTGCTTTTCAATGCTTCGGCTATA
>JBBQKI010000022.1:0-36130 GCA_038326725.1 Flavobacteriales bacterium | reverse complement strand
GCACAACTTTAATAGTAGGCTATCCGGGGGAAACGGAAGAAGATTTTCAAATCCTGAAAAATTGGGTAAAGGAAATGCGTTTTGAACGTTTGGGTTGTTTTACGTATTCCCACGAAGAAAACACCCACGCTTACAATTTGGATGATGATGTTCCGGAAGAATTAAAAATGGATCGTGCCAACGAAATCATGGAAATTCAATCGCAAATTTCTTGGGAATTGAACCAACAAAAAATAGGTAAAGAATTTAAAGTAGTTATCGACCGGAAAGAAGGCGGCTATTTTGTGGGCCGTACAGAGTTTGATAGTCCGGACGTGGACAATGAAGTTTTGATAAATGCTGAAAATGGTTATTTGCGCACAGGCGATTTCACCACCGTAAAAATAATCGCTGCAGAGGATTTTGATTTATATGCCGTTGTTGTTTAAAAATTTCTGGATTAAAGTTTTCAAGTTGCAGGATACATTGATTGAATTAGGATTTGTTTTAAATTGAAGCTTAAAAAACCTTGATATTGAAAACGCTCCTCGTCATCGGTCACACCTTTCCCGAACCCAAAACTACAGCAGCGGGTTGCCGGATGATGCAGTTGTTGAATTTATTTTTGGAAGATGGTTTCCAAATAACGTTTGCAACCACGGCTTCAATTTCGGAAAAATCCGCAGACCTGAACAAAATTCGAATTTCTGTTGAAGCCATTCAATTGAACCATTCAAGTTTTGATAACTTCATTAAAATAGTTAATCCCTCAATTGTTCTTTTCGATCGATATATTACCGAAGAACAATTTGGCTGGCGCGTAACCGAAAATTGTCCCGATGCCCTGAAAATTTTGGATACCGAAGATTTGCATTTTCTTCGGAAAGCAAGAGAAACTGTCGTAGAAGCAGGGTTTCAATATTGGAAAGCAGATTTATTCACCGAAACTACTAAACGCGAATTGGCTTCCATTTTGCGTTGTGACCTTTCGCTTATTATTTCGGAAACGGAGATGAAGTTGCTTCAAAACACTTTCCGCATTTCCTCATCAATTCTTTATTATTTGCCTTTTTTAATTGAAACCCTTTCAAAAGAAAATATTCAAAACCTCCCTGTTTTTGAAGCGAGGGAACATTTCGTGACTATTGGAAATTTTTTGCATTCGCCAAATGTGGATTCAATATTTTTTCTGAAAAATGAAATTTGGCCTTTGATAAAAAAGGAATTGCCCCAAGCAGAGCTTCATATATATGGTGCGTACGCCCCACAAAAAATTATTCAATTGCACAATGAAAAAGAAGGGTTTTTAATAAAAGGTTGGGTTGAAGATTCAAAAATGGCACTGCAAAATGCAAAAGTTGTTTTAGCTCCATTGCGTTTTGGCGCAGGGCTAAAGGGGAAGTTAATTGAAGCAATGCAAAACGGCACCCCGGCAATCACCACTCCCGTTGGGGCCGAGGGAGTTTGTGGTGAATTTTCGTTTCCGGGATGTGTGGCAGAAAATGTGGAAGATTTTGCTAAAGCTGCAGTTCGGGTTTACAATCAGAAAGATTATTGGTTCCGGGCGCAACAAGAGGGTTTTGATGTTTTACAGGAACGGTTTTCGAAAAAACTTTTCGCAAAACCGTTTTTAGAACATGTTTTTTATTTAAGCGAAAATCGAAAAACACATCGCGAACAAAATTTTATTGGGCAGATACTTCAACATCACAGTTTGCAAAGCACCAAATACTTGAGCCGCTGGATTGAGGAAAAGGAGAGGCAAAAATGAATTGTTTGTTGTTCGTTGATTCCTTCGACTGCGCTAAGGACGAAACCCTTCGACTGCTCAAAGGAGATGAATGGAAGTGGGAAATAAAACATAAATTGTGGGATGACATTGTTGACTAAAACGTTTGGTAAATGGAATATAGGAGGTTTATCTTTTAAAACAAGTGTATATTTGGGAGTTGTACGTAATTAAAAGAGAATTCTAACTGAATTACATAGAGCTAGAGGCACTTTTATAATCTGTGGCAAGCCAAGTTAGAAAAACTGCAATCGCAAATCCCAAATAAAAATTTCGGGAAAAATCCCCTTCAAGATTACCAAGATAAAATGCAACTCCAATTAAAGCCAATGAAACAATCAATTCAATTATTCCATGAATTTTAAATGAAATTATTTTGAAGATTCCCAACTCAAACTTTGTGGTTATCGTTAAGATCAAATGTATTATGCCCAACGCATAGGTGAATTTTGAAGTAATTTCGGGCAAACCAAATAGGGTGGGAGATAACAATAGAAATAAAACAACCCCGTAATCAATTACTCCATGAATTTTAGAATTAAGTTTCATATACTTTTTTTAAAGATACAACAAATGACACATTAGAATAAAATAACCTATTGGTGGTTGTGCGCCATCTTCCCATCACAGTTCGCTACTATTATTATTCACGAAGAAAATAGCGTTCACCAAAAACAGTTTGCCGTTACGCCAAAAGGAGCGGAACATTACATCATCCACCAAATAAATGATACTGCCCTGCCCAAGGCGGGTTTCAGCAAAAACGATGGAATTTTTTAAACCCGCTTTGGCATCGGCCCCGGAAAAGCCAGAAACACTTTCAGCTTCTCCTTTAATATAGCCCACGTTATAGCCATCTTTCAAAAAAGCAAAAGAATCATTGCCCAATTTTAAACTGTAATAGTTGTCGCCATAGCCAAAGGCCATTGGGTGCGAAGGGTCAAGTTTTACTTTATAAATGCTTCCAGTTATCATGTCTTTTACACTTTCAATTTCTCGTTGGTCGTAGGGGATGAGATTTCCCTCAATCTCCTTTTCTTCATCTTCATCAGATTTATCTTTTTTATCCTCTTTATTTTCCGAAGTTTCATCCTTTTCATTCTTTTTTAGATCGAAACCATCTTTCCCTTCAAAAGCATTCACGGCATTCCCCAAGGCGATGACTTTGCCACCGGCTTTTACCCAATCACCAATTTTGGTTAGCACGGCTTCATTCAATATCCCGCCGTACCAGCCATCGGGCATAATGAGCACGTCGTATTTTTCCAAATTGATGCCCCGCAGGTCGGTGGTGTTTATGGAGGTTATTGGATAATTTAACTCCTGCTCAAAAAAGTGCCAAAGCGTACCATAACCCAATGATGAAGTCCCCTCGCCCTGAAGCATCGCAACCTTCGGGTTGCCTATAAGTTTTACATCCGGGGAACCAAAATCTGTCATCGTATCGGCAAAACTGGTGGGCGAAGCATAAACCTCACGTTGATGTTTGTTGGCTATTTTAATTAATTCTGTATCAAAATCTGCATTGTTGAAATTATCGCTACGGGTAATGATGAGGCTTCCGCGGTCAAAAGCAACGCCTCCAAAACCGAGTTTCTTTTCGGAAAAGCGGACTTTTATTTTGTTCTGAAGCAGTTCCGCCAAAAATTTTGCATCCTCCAAACTGTTCCATTTGGTGATATACCCGGCGGATTTTGAGTTACTGTTATTATTTATAAAATTTTTGTTGTTATTATTGTCTGCGGAAATCAATGTTTCCGAAGCAACCGCTTCCAAACCGTAGGCGTAGGGAAGGCTCCAAGCCGTAATGTCATAAGTTAGTGGAGTGGTGAGTGCGGCATTCGGTTCAAAAAGTACGGAAACCATTTTTCCTTTCACTTGATTGGTGCTTACCACCAAAGCTCCTTTGGAATCTATGTTGCCATTTTTATTTTCGGTATAGCTGAAACCTTTTACGTTTCCTTTATTCGCATAGCCGTATTTTATTTCGTGTACATCCAACAGATTGGTTAAGGCTTTTAAGTTGTCCGGATTGCCTTTCAGCACAAAACTTTTATATTTTAAATCATCATTTTTAAAATAATCCCGAAATTCAGAGGTGAGGCGTGCAGCGTTTTGAGAACTGATTTCTACAGTGGAGAGGCCGGTGGTGGTATGATGCGCCACACGATCTACCAAGGTAAGTTCGGTGCCTTCATCGGTGTAAACGCCCAATCCTGCAAAGCCATGGCCCGCCTGTTCGTAGGTCATCCCGATGGCGCCCATATAAATAGGGTAGGTATCGCCATAGCTGGGGTACAAAAGGTCGAAACGTTCCCGGGTGAAGAAAAGCCAGCCCTCTTCGTCAAAATATTTGGCGTGGTTTTTCCCTATCTGCACTTGAAAATCGCGTTGCCATGGCGTGATGATTTCGTGAAAGGGTTCGGCGGCCGGAGCAAAATAATACGGTTCGTTGATTCCTTGCTCATGAAAATCTACATGTACATGGGGCATCCATTGGTTGTAAATTTTTATTCGTTGCTGGGTTTCCACCTGCGTGGCCCATGCCCAGTCTCGGTTTAGATCAAAAAGGTAATGGTTGGGTCGCCCGCCCGGCCAAGGCTCGTTGTGCTCGGTAGCATCTTGAGAGGGGTTATAGGGGGTGGCCTTAATTTGATTGTACCAATTGGCGTAACGGTCTCGCCCATCGGGGTTAACGGTAGGGTCTATGATGACTACGGTATTTTGGAGCCAGGTTTGGTTTTCGGTGATTAGTTTATAAAGCGTTGCCATTGCGGCTTCGGTGCTGGATGCTTCGTTGCCATGGACGTTATAGCTCAACCAAACAATAGCGATCTCCGGCGAAGCGTTGCCGCTTTCCAAACCGATGCTTTTTAAATTGTCCAGCCTTATTTTTTCAATGTTAGCGAGGTTTTCTGCCGATGAGACAATAGCGTAAGTCAACGGTCGGCGCTCGTTCGTTCTGCCGTAGTTTTTATAGACCACCATGGGGCTGTTGTCCGCAACATGCTGAAAATAGTTCACTACATCGGCATGACGGCTGAACTGGGTACCGATTTTATAACCCAAAAATTCTTCGGGTGATTTTAGCTGTGCGGTTGAAATAATGGAAAACAAGAAAAGAAGAAAGGCTAAATTGCGCATGGTGATTGGTTTATTTTTAAGGATGTTAAATCTACTTAAAAATTCCAAATTCCAAAACCCCAGAGGTAAATTCCAAAGAATAAATTCTAAATAGCAAATTCCAAAAATATAAATGCTGAAACCCTAACCCTTAAATTCACTATTTTTGTTTGAAAATTTGCTGAAAAATCCATGCCCATAGAAACCCTTCCTTACACAAAAACAAATTATTTTTCGAAATTGATATGCGATTATCTCGCTGAAAATGAAAATCTTCGCCCGTTTTATGAAACCTTTCCAAAACTGGAAAATTTTGAAAAGCAAATCCAGTTAAAGGAAAAATCTTTTGATACCCACCAACGGCATATTTTGGTAAAACGCATAATGGCGCAATACAAAGATTTACGCCTTTCTCAGGCCACGTTAAGCAATATCGACTTATTGAAGGAAACCAGCACCTTCACCATTACCACAGGGCACCAACTTAATCTTTTTACCGGCCCGATATATTTTTTGTACAAGATTTTTTCGGTCATAAACCTTTGTGAAAGTTTAAAAAAGCAATCTTCAAAGCACCAGTTCGTCCCTGTTTTTTGGATGGCGACAGAGGATCACGATTTTGAGGAAATCAATTATTTTAATTTTAAAGGGAAAAAAATAAAATGGAACCGGAAAGCCACGGGCGCGGTGGGAGAACTTTCCACAGATGGCTTGGATGAGGTTTTGAAGGTTTTAAAAAAAGAGTGGGGCGAGAGCGAAAATGCGGAAAAACTCATTACACTTTTCGAGCAAGCCTACAAACATGAAAACCTTGCCGATGCCACACGTTGTTTGGCCAATGATTTATTTGGCGAATACGGCTTGGTGATTATTGATGGGAATGATAGGGATCTAAAACAAGCCTTCGTGCCCTTTGCCGAAAAGGAATTTTCTTCGAATCCATCTCATGCAACAATTTCAAAAACCACTGAAAAACTCACCGCTTTGGGTTATAAAGAGCAAGTGCATCCGCGCGAAATAAATTTGTTCTATTTAAAGGAAAACCTTCGGAAAAGGATTATTGAAAAAGAAGGCAAATACTTTATTAATGAAACCGAAATTGTTTTTACAAACGAAGAAATATTGAAGGAACTGCAGGATTATCCTGAGCGGTTTTCGCCAAATGCCTTGCTTCGCCCTTTATATCAAGAAGTGGTTTTGCCCAACCTTTGCTACATTGGAGGCGGCGGCGAACTGGCCTATTGGTTCCAATTGAAAGATTATTTTGAAAGCGTTTCAGTGCCTTTTCCGGTTTTGTTGCTAAGAAACTCGGTGCTTTGGATTTCTAAATATTTAGATGAAAAATTGGAAAAAATCAAAGTTGAAAGTAAATCTTTATTCCTCCCAAAACACATTTTGGAAACGGAATTTACCCGACATGTTTCTGAAATCGATATTGATTTTTCCAAACAAAAAGAACTTTTAAAAAAACAATTCAAAGACCTTTATATTTTGGCGGAAAAAACCGATGCTTCATTTATTGGGGCAGTTTCTGCACAGGAAAAAAAACAGGTGAATGGTTTGGGCAATTTGGAAAAAAGATTGTTAAAAGCCCAAAAAAGAAAACATTCAGAGCAATTACAGCGATTGGTTTCCATTCAAAATGAACTTTTCCCAAACCAAAGTTTGCAGGAGCGAAGTTTGAATTTTTCGGAGATTTATTTAGAGCATGGCGAACTTTTGTTCACCATTTTGAAAAATAATTTGGATCCGCTAAAGGGGGAGTTTTCTGTGATATCAGTTTAAATTTTCAAATTATTTTCACCATTAAAAAAACCTAATAATCTACCAAGAGGGTTTCAAGCCTATATTTTTTAATTTACTTTTGCCTATGCAAAACAACGTCCTCATTTTAGATTTCGGTTCCCAATTTACACAGCTTATCGCTCGCAGGGTTCGGGAGTTGAATATTTTCTGCGAAATATATCCTTTTAATCACATTCCCGAAAACCTGGAAACTTTCAAAGCCGTTATTTTATCGGGAAGCCCACTTTCCGTGCGGGCTGAAAATGCCGCACATCCGGACCTTTCCAAATTAAGGGGGCATCTTCCGGTTTTGGCTGTTTGTTACGGGGCGCAATATTTTGCCCATTTTTATGGCGGAAGCGTGGAGTCCTCCAACAATCGCGAATATGGAAGGGCAATATTATCAAATATTAAAGGAGGTGAGGCTTTGTTTCAAAACATTCCGGAAGGCACTCAGGTTTGGATGAGCCATAGCGATACCATTGCCCAATTGCCCACTAATGGCACTTTAATCGCAAGCACTCCCGAAGTTTTAAATGCAGCTTTTAGGATCGAAGGTGAAGAAACTTACGCTATCCAATTCCATCCCGAAGTTTACCACACCACTCACGGCAAGCAATTGCTCGAAAATTTCTTGGTGAATATTGCCGGAGTGCCTCAAACTTGGACACCCTCAGCTTTTGTGGATACCACGATAAAAGAATTGCAGGATAAAATCAATACAGACAAAGTTGTTTTGGGTTTAAGCGGCGGGGTAGATTCCACAGTGGCCGCGGTGTTGTTGCATAAAGCTATCGGAAAAAATTTGTACTGTATTTTCGTAAACAACGGTTTATTGCGAAAAGATGAATTTGAAAGTGTGCTGCATCAATATAAAGACATGGGTTTAAACGTAAAAGGAGTTGATGCTTCTACCCGTTTTCTTGAAGCCTTAAAAGATAAAAGTGACCCCGAAGAAAAGCGTAAAGCCATTGGCAAAGCCTTCATCGAGGTTTTTGATGACGAAGCACATTTGGTAACCAATGTGGATTGGTTGGCGCAGGGCACCATTTATCCCGATGTTATTGAAAGCGTTTCGGTTAATGGGCCATCGGTAACCATAAAATCACATCACAATGTGGGCGGTTTGCCGGATTTTATGAAGCTGAAAGTGGTGGAACCTTTGCGAATGCTTTTTAAGGATGAAGTGAGAAGGGTTGGAAAAGAATTGGGAATAGCCCACGAATTATTAGGAAGACATCCTTTTCCTGGGCCGGGGTTGGCCATCCGGATTTTGGGCGACATCACTGCAGAAAAAGTTCGTATTTTGCAAGAGGTTGATGCCATTTTTATAAATGGTTTAAGAAAATGGGATTTGTATGATAAAGTTTGGCAAGCAGGTGCAATTCTGCTCCCGGTGAACAGCGTTGGCGTAATGGGCGATGAACGCACTTACGAAAAAGTGGTTGCCCTCCGCGCTGTTGAATCTACCGATGGGATGACAGCAGATTGGGTAAACCTACCGTATGAATTCCTTCAGGAAACCAGTAATAATATAATAAACCGCGTAAAAGGCGTTAATAGGGTAGTGTATGACATCAGTTCCAAACCACCGGCCACTATAGAATGGGAATGAGATTATTTACAATTTGCGATTAACGATTACATGAACTAACAAGCCCTTCCAATGTTGAAGTTTTATATATATAGCTTTTTTATTTTCCAATTAAGTTTGGGCTGTGGCTCTGCTCAGCAACAGTTTGGCAGTCACAGGGTACAACAGGGTGAAACCGTTTATAGCATCGCGAAGCAATATGGCACTTCGGAAGCTAATTTGCTTCGCCTTAATCCTGATGCCAGAGGAGGTTTAAAGTTAAATTCACTTTTAATAGTTCCAGAGGGAAAACAAGCGGAGGTAACATCACAAATAAAATTAAAGGAACACATCGTCAAACGCCGAGAAACCCTTTATGGCATTGCGCAGCTTTATAATATTAGTGTTGAAGATATAAAAAAACAAAACAAAGAATTGTATTCGCGGGAGTTGAGGAACGGTGAAAAACTACAAATACCCACGGTTTTAATAGAAAAAAATGTTGAAGTTCCTGCAATCGTAACTGTTACTAAAAAACATAATGTGCAGGCCAAGGAAACCAAATTCGGCATCGCAAGAAAATATGGAATTACAATTTCCCAACTCGAAAGCTTAAATCCCGAAATGGGCGAAGATTTAAAAGTTGGAGATATTTTAAACGTTCCCGAAACTTCTGTTGTTGAATCCGCGGTTATTGATGATGAAAATTTTGAGTTTTATGAAGTAAAAGCCAAGGAAGGTTTCTTTCGATTGAAAGTGAACTTCGACCTTTCGGAAGAGGAGATTGTGGCTTTGAACCCTTTTGCCAAAGATGGCCTTAAAGAAGGAATGATATTAAAAATCCCCAAAACCATAGCAGTTGTTTCTTTGGAAAATGTTTCACCCTTAAACCTTGAAAAAAGGATAATCAATAAAAAAAGGAAAAACCTCGTGGTTATGTTACCTTTTGATATGAACAGGACATTAGATTCCACCCAAACCGAGGAGGGTATGTTGAAACAAGATCCCACCTTGCGCGTGGCACTTGATTTTTACAGCGGGATGTTGATGGCCACGGAATTTGCCAAGGACAAAGGAATTTCGGTAAAGGTGGATGTTTACGATACCGAAAAGAGCGAGAGTAAAGTAGCTTCTATTATTTCGAGCAAAAATTTTAAAGATGTTGATGCCGTAATTGGCCCGCTATTGCAAAAAAACGTTGAAAAAGCTGCGGAGCTTTTGGAAAATTCAAAAGTCCCGGTCTTTTCGCCTTTGAGCAACCGCGACATGAAAATGTTCGGTAATCTTTTTCAAACACTTCCCACCCCAGCAGTACTTGAGCAAACAATGATCCGCTATTTCCTTGAAAATGGTTCAGGTAAAAATCTGATCCTTATTTCAGATGCTAAAAGGAATGCACAGAAAGAGAAACTTATGGCCGCATTTCCAGGAATAAAACTAGTTGCTCCGCGTGGTGGGGGCTACATTCAGTCCGCCGATGTTACCGCTGTTGCGCAAGAGGGAATGGAAAACTGGGTAATCCTCGAATCCGATAACCCTGTTTTGTTGAGTAGTGTGGTCAGCGTTTTGAATGGGATGGTAAAAAGCCACCGGGCGCGCCTTTTCACACTCGACAAAAACGATGCTTATGATTATCAAGAAGTTTCCAATGCACGTTTGGCCCGACTACAATTTACTTTTCCTTCTGTAAATAAAAGTACGGATGAGGATACGCGGGAAGCCTTTGCCATCAGTTACAAAAACAAATATGGCGTGGCGCCAAACCGCTATGCCACCCGGGGCTTTGATGTAACTTACGATGTTTTGCTCCGGTTGGCTTCCACTGATGAAACGGCTTTTGAAGCTGTACTTCCCGAAAATGAAACCGTTTATATCGAAAATAAATTCCATTACACTAAAAGTCCTTCTAAGGGCTATATAAACCAAGCCGCCTATATTTTAAAATATAACAGCGAGCTCGAATTTGAAGTTGTAGAATGAGCACCGCAATCGTAAAATATTTGGGAAACCTCCGTACCGAATGCGAACATGTGTCTTCGGGCGCAAAATACATCACAGATGCACCAGTGGACAATAACGGGAAAGGAGAAGCTTTTTCTCCCACCGATACCGTTGCCACCGGCCTTGCAAATTGCATGATGACCATGATGGGCATAAAAGCCCGCGATTTGGAAGTGGATTTAAAAAATTCCTCTGCAAATGTAACCAAAACAATGGCCGCAAATCCCCGAAGAATTTCCAAAATAAAAGTGATTTTTGAATTACCCGAAAATATTTCGGAAAAAAACCGAAAGATTTTGGAAAATACCGCCAACACTTGCCCTGTAATCTATAGCCTTCACCCGGATATTGAAAAATTGGTGGTTTTTAACTGGAAAACCTAACCCGAGCAAATGCGAGATTTGAAGCAGCGGATTTAATTTGGGCTTAATTTTTGTTTTGGTTTTTTTATGATGTTATTTCTTAAATTTTTATTCGTTTCCGTATTAGTTTTGTTCCCTTCAAACGATTCCGAAAAAATGTCTTGGAGCGAAACCCGAAAACTTGCTTGGGAAGATTTTCAGGGAAGGCCGGACCAAAGCGCAGATTATGTGGCCAGTACCAATTCGGGCATTACGTTTTCCTATTCCTATTCAGAAAAAAATGGAGAACGGGAATTGGATTGGACCGTTCAAAGTCATTTTTATCCCAAACTTTCGTGGTATAAAAAAGATAAAGTTTCTGATTATATTTTAAAACACGAGCAAACCCATTTCGACATTACAGAATTGCACGCCCGAATGCTCCGAAAAAAACTTGAAAATAACCGTTTTTCAAAAAGGCTAAAACAAGAAATCGAAACCGTTTACCGCGAAAACGAGAACGAAAGGCGAGAAATGCAGCAAAAGTTCGATTCCGAAACTACCCATTCCATAAACCGAGAAAAGGAATTAGTATGGGAAGTTTATGTGGCCGAACTACTTAAAGCGCATTCCCGCTGGAAATAGATTTATTTTAAAATCGCAATCCTCCAAATTTAATTATCCCAATAATTTTTCTGGGATTCGTCTTTTGTGTTTTTCAGCCATAAATCAATTTAACCCCTTACTTTTGCACTTCACGAAGTGCAAATGGATTTTATTGATTTCTTAGGTTATTTTGGTGCATTGATTATTGGCGTTACCCTTGGCTTGATTGGTGGCGGAGGTTCTATACTTACAGTTCCCGTACTCGTATATTTATTGGCAGTAAACCCTGTTACGGCAACGGCCTATTCGCTTTTTGTGGTTGGCACGACATCTTTAGTTGGTGCTTTAAAGAACATTCCTAAAAAATTAGTGGATTTTAGGACTGCCATTGTATTTTCAATACCCGCTTTCATCGCGGTCTATTGCACCCGAAAATTTATAGTACCCTCTATTCCCGAACAAATTTTCTCCATTGGGGATTTTACGTTTACAAAGGATGTGGGCATCATGCTTTTTTTCGCTGTTATCATGCTTTTGGCAGCCGCCTCAATGATCCGCAGCAAAAGCAAGGAACCTGAGGAAGGGAGCAAGGTCGTTTATAATTATACTTTGATTGTTTTGGAAGGAATTGTTATTGGAGTTATAACTGGGTTGGTTGGCGCTGGTGGTGGATTTTTGATAATTCCCGCTTTGGTTTTAATGGCAAAACTGCCGATGAAAAAAGCCATTGCAACTTCATTATTGATAATTGCCATTAAATCGTTGATTGGGTTTGTGGGTGATATTGAAACGATGGAAATCGATTGGGGGTTCTTGATTATATTTACTTCCATTTCAATTGGTGGAATTTGGCTTGGGATTTTCCTTTCCAATTTCATCGATGGGAAAAAACTCAAAAAGGCATTTGGTTGGTTTGTATTGGTGATGGCGGTATATATTATTTGGAAGGAATTGGGGTGACGGTGGATTTTGTTGCTTTTGAAATTGATCCAAAAATCATTATAATCGCAAAAGTGGAATTTGGGATAAAATACTGAATTAAAAATTTTCATTTGTTATTCTATTGTTTTTGCCATAACCTTTCAATTAATTAATACCAATAAACCACAAACAGTAAACGATAAAAACGTACTTTTGCATCCCGTATAGAAACCACAGCATCGGCATCCATGAGCACCACAAAATACATCTTCGTTACGGGCGGGGTATCTTCATCATTAGGAAAAGGGATTATAGCCGCATCATTGGCCAAACTCTTGCAGGCCAGGGGTTATCGGGTTACCATTCAAAAACTTGACCCTTACATTAACATTGATCCGGGTACATTAAATCCTTATGAACACGGCGAATGCTACGTTACCGATGACGGGGCTGAAACTGATCTTGATTTGGGCCATTACGAACGATTTTTAAATATCCCAACTTCTCAGGCCAATAACGTAACTACCGGCCGTATTTACCAAAGCGTGATTGAAAAAGAAAGAAGGGGCGAATTTTTGGGAAAAACCGTTCAAGTAATCCCGCACATTACCAACGAAATCAAGGAACGCGTTCAGCTGTTGGGCAATACTGGCGAATTTGATATCATAATCACTGAAATTGGCGGCACGGTGGGCGATATAGAATCGTTGCCATACATTGAAGCGGTTCGTCAAATGAAATGGGAAATGGGAGACGATAATGCGTTGGTTATTCATTTGACCTTGGTTCCCTATCTTTCTGCCGCTGGCGAATTGAAAACAAAACCCACCCAACATTCCGTAAAAACCCTGATGGAAAGTGGGATACGAGCCGATATATTGGTGTGCCGTACCGAGCATGAACTTTCTAACGACCTTCGCCGCAAACTCGCACTTTTCTGCAACGTAAAACAAGAAGCGGTTATTCAATCCATTGACGCTTCCACCATTTACGATGTTCCAAACATGATGTTGGACGAGGGTTTGGACACGGTAACACTTCAAAAACTCAATTTAAAAAATAGTAAAAAACCTGACCTGAAACAATGGAACAAATTTCTGCAACGTCACAAAAACCCAAAGGGCGAAGTGCAGATTGGGCTTATCGGAAAATACGTTGAGCTTCAAGATTCTTACAAATCTATTTTGGAATCCTTCATTCATGCCGGGGCCGAAAACGAAGTGAAAGTGAAGGTTAGTTTTATCCATTCCGAGCATATTACTGCTAAAACTATTACGAATAAATTTTCAAAACTCGACGGCATCGTGGTTGCACCTGGTTTTGGGGAACGCGGCATTGAAGGAAAAGTAGAGGCCGTTCGCTTTGCACGTGAAAACAATATCCCATTTTTTGGAATTTGTTTGGGAATGCAAATGGCCGTTATCGAATATTCCCGAAATGTTTTAGGCTTGGCGGATGCTAATTCCACCGAAATGAACTCCAAAACAACCAACCCCGTCATCAGTTTGATGGAAGACCAAAAATCCATTACCAATAAAGGTGGGACAATGCGTTTGGGTTCGTGGGCCTGCAATTTAAAAGAAGGAAGTTTGGTAAGCAAAATATATAAAACCAAAACTATTGAAGAGCGCCATCGCCACAGATACGAGTACAACAATAATTATTTGGGGGTTTTGGAAAAAGCCGGATTTATGGCCACGGGAACAAACCCTGAAACTGGGCTTGTAGAAATTATTGAAATCCCCGCTCATCCGTGGTTTGTGGGCGTGCAATACCACCCCGAATACAAAAGTACCGTGGCCAGTCCACATCCCTTGTTTGTGGCTTTCGTAAAAGCGGCTCACGATCATTGCGAAAAAAGGAAGAAGACAATTTGACCGTAAAGCAAAACGGGCTTTATTATTGAAAGTTTCGATTTTATAAAAAGCAAAATAATCAATGGCCTGTAAAACACGGGTTTTTTTGAAAGAATATAATTCATGGAAAACAAGAAATTTGATTTAAACTCCTTAATTGGTTTTTTATTGATAGGCGGAATATTGGTTTGGATGCTCTACCTGAACAAGCCCATAGATGAACAATCGGAAATTGAGGCTGAAAAAGTAAAAACCGAAACCGTTGTTCAAGACAATGAGGCTTCGGAAAATGTATTACAGGGCGAAACCACTGAAGGGATTGTCAATATACAAACTGGCGATTCGCTGGCTTTGGAACAACTTAAGAACAAGTTAGGTTCCTTCGCATATTCCGGCTCCGCCACCGAGGGGACAACTGTTTTGGAAAACGAGGTACTTTCATTGACCATCAACAACAAAGGTGGCTACATCACCGATGCACGGTTGAAGAAATTCACCAATTATGATTCTTCTCCGCTGTATTTGATCAAAGAAGGGAATGCTTCGTTAAACCTTCAATTTTCTGCCGAAAACAGGTTGTTGAACACCCAAGACCTTAATTTTGAACCAACATTAACCGAACAAAACGGCAATCAGGTTTTATCTATGAAACTGAAAGCTTCTGAAAACGGTTATATCGAATATCGTTACGAATTGCCTGCCGGTGAAGAATATATGATGGGCTTCAGTTTAAAATCTGAAGGTTTGGACGGGGTTTTGAACACTTCACAACCGATGCATTTAAACTGGAAATTGAAAGGGTACCGACACGCGAAAAGTATTGTTTATGAGAATAATTATTCGCGTCTAACATACGAATATGAAGACGAAAAGCACAGTAAGCTCGATTTTTCGGGTGAAGATGACGAGCTTGAGAAGGGCGTAACATGGATGAATTTTCGTCAACACTTTTTCAGTTCCATGTTACTGACGGATACACCTTTTAAAGAAGTTGCATTAAAATCTGTGGACCTAGTTTTGGATGAAGAAATAGATACTGTTTTCACCAAACAATATGAGGCAGACATGTTGTTGGAAGCTAAGGGCGGGGACTTGGATTACACCATGAACATGTATTATGGCCCCACTGACTATCAAATTTTCAAAGAATACGACCGCAATTTGGACAAGGCAATGCCTTTGGGCTGGGGTATTTTTGGGATGATAAACAAATATGTGATTATCCCTTCTTTTAGCTTTCTAAGTACGATTTTTAGTGCCGGGATTGCCATTATAGTGCTGACTATTTTGATAAAATTGATATTATCGCCGGTTCAATACAAACAATATTTATCTCAAGCGAAATTGAAAATACTGAAGCCAGAAATGGACGAGATCAAGAAAAAATACGAAGGCAACGCAATGAAAATCCAACAAGAAACTATGAAACTGCAGAGTGTTGCTGGGGCTAGTCCGCTGAAAGGTTGCTTGCCGGCCTTGTTGCAAATTCCAGTTTTTTATGCCCTGTTCGTCTTTTTTCCCACGGCTTTCGATCTTCGGCAAAAAAGTTTTTTATGGGCGGAAGACCTTTCCAGTTATGACACTATTGCAGAACTGCCTTTCCACATTCCGTTTTACGGCAGCCACGTTAGTTTGTTCCCAATTTTGGCCTCTATCGCCATTTTCATTTATATGATGATGACAATGGGTGCAACGATGCAACAACAGCAACAACCCGGAATGCCCAATATGAAATTCCTAATGTATCTTTCGCCTTTATTCATGTTGGTTTTCTTCAACAACTATGCAAGTGGTTTGTCTCTTTATTATTTTGTTTCGAACCTTATTACCATTGGCATTATGCTCGTGATTAAGCATTTTATACTCGATGAAGATAAAATCCACGCCAAGATACAAGTGAATAAGGCTAAACCCAGAAAACAAAACCGTTTCCAAAAGAAAATGGCCGAAATGATGGAACAGGCCGAAGAGCAAAAGAAAGCGCAGAAGAAACGGTAGCTTTTTAATTATTCCGGTTTCATTTTCAATAGAAATTCAAAACCAGCGTTTAGGATATAAAAAATCCCCATGAAAATTAGAAGCACAATTTTATTGTTTTTTACTTTTTGTTTTTTTACTTCAATGTCTATTGCCCAAACTGAATTTAACCAATTGGATTCGGAAGGAAAGCACCACGGAGCTTGGAAAAAAACATATCCAAGAAGCAAACAGGTCCGCTACGAAGGCACATTTGAGCACGGAAAGGAAGTGGGCGAGTTCAAATTCTATTGCAAGGAGTGCAAAGATGTTCCTTCCACTATCAAGGTTTTCAATCGGGAAAACACTATCGCTGATGTAAAATATTTCACCCTAAAAGGAAAATTGGTGAGCGAAGGAAAAATGGACGGTAAGGACCGAATTGGCGAATGGCTGTATTACCATAAAGATTCGAAGCAGCTTATGTCAAAGGAAAATTATGTAGATGGAAAGTTGGATGGAACTATAACCACATATTACCCCAATGGTAAGATTACAGAGGAAAAGAATTACAAATTTGAGGTTTTGGAAGGCGAAAATAATTATTATTCCCCTAATGGAATTTTATTAAAAAAACTAAAATACGTAAACGGAAAGCTTCACGGCCCGGCATTTTATTATGATGCTGATGGTATACTTGCAATTGAAGGGACATATAAAAATGACAAAAAAGATGGGCTTTGGAAATATTTCAAAGGCGGTAAAGTGGTGTTGGAGGAAACCTATCCTTTAGAAGAATTTAAATCTCCACAGGGTAATTAGCCAATCGGCTAAAAAAATTTGAACTTAAAATAATGAGCCGAGTAATTGTAGGCCTTAGCGGGGGAGTAGATTCCAGTGTTGCTGCCTATCTTTTGAAAGAGCAGGGCCACGAGGTCATTGGCCTGTTCATGAAAAATTGGCACGACGATTCAGTTACCATTTCGGACGAATGCCCTTGGTTGGAAGACAGCAACGATGCGATGTTGGTTGCTGAAAAACTTGGGATTCCCTTTCAAACTGTGGATTTGAGTGAGGTTTACAAAGAACGGATCGTAAATTATATGTTTCGGGAATATGAAATGGGCCGTACCCCAAACCCCGATGTGCTGTGCAACCGTGAAATAAAGTTCGATGTTTTCATGAAAATTGCAATGGACCTGGGAGCAGATTTTGTTGCTACCGGCCATTATTGCAGAAAGGGAATTATTGATTTTGGCGGAAAAAAAACCTATCAGCTACTTTCCGGGAAAGATCCAAATAAAGACCAATCTTATTTTTTGTGCCAAGTTTCGCAACAACAATTGGCAAAAACCCTTTTTCCCATTGGCGAACTTTTAAAGCCGGAAGTGCGAAAAATAGCTTCCGAACAAGAATTAATCACTGCTGAAAAACGCGATTCGCAAGGGCTTTGCTTTATTGGAAAAGTACGATTGCCGGAATTTCTACAGCAACAATTAAAATCCAAAGAAGGTTTGATCGTGGAAATTTCTTCTAACCACCCGATGTACAATAGTTCAACCCTAGAATTTTCTTCTGAAATGGAGAAGCTGGAATTTTTATCAAAGAAATATAGCTATTCAAAAGAAGATGGAACAGTTCTTGGAAGCCATCAAGGAGCACATTATTTCACAAAGGGCCAGCGAAAAGGTTTGGCCGTGGGCGGGACTAAAGACCCCTTGTTCGTGATTGATACCGATGTTAGCGAAAATATAATTTACACAGGACAGGGAAAAGATCACCCCGGATTGTACAGACGGGGACTATTCGTAAGAGCTGAAGAAGTTCATTGGATACGGGAAGATTTGAAGTTAAAATTGAATGAAAAGATGGAAGTTAGAGCAAGAATACGCTACCGTCAACCTTTGGAAAAAGCAATTTTGCACAATACCGAATTCGGACTTTATGTTATCTTTGAAAATCCGCAATCCGCAATTACCGAGGGCCAGTTTGTGGCTTGGTACCATGAAAATGAATTGTTGGGGAGCGGTGTTATATCTTAATTAAAATTATTATTATGAAAAAATTACTCTTATTACTTTTAATTCTAAATATTTCCATCACTTTTGGCCAAAGCCAGGACGCACTTGTGTTCTTTACAGATAAAGAAAATGTGGCCGCATCATTGGCCAATCCCATAACTATTTTAACACAGGAAGCTTTGGACCGCAAGGCAATGCATAACACTCCAATTGATGAGCGCGATGTTCCCGTAAACGAAACTTACAAAGTTGCCATTGAAAATGCAACCGGGATAACTGTTTATGCAAAATCCAAATGGATGAACTGTGTGTATGTTCGAGGTACGGAAACAAACATCAATAATTTGCTTAATCTTTCATTTGTTACCGCGGTTGAATTTTGTGATAAAGATTTGAATTTTTCCCCCATTCATCAGCCTGTGGATGATAAGTTTGATATTGAAAACCAAACACGAGTAAATTATAATTATGGTGTAGCCGATAACCAAACCGAAATGCTAAACGTTGATTATCTTCACGAAAATGATTTTACAGGGGAAGATATTATAGTTGCCTTTTTAGACAACGGTTATCCGAACGTAATGTCCAATCCGGCCTATACCTCACTGATCAATGAAGGAAGATTGCTAGACACCTATGATTTTGTTTCTCGTCAAATATCGGCTGATGGAACCGGTAGTCACGGCTCAGCTACTTTTAGCGATGCTGCAGCATTTCTTGAAAATCCACAACCATTTGTGGGCACAGCTCCCAACGCTTCTTATTATTTATATGTAACAGAAGATAACGATTCCGAAACCCCTGTTGAAGAAGCCTATTGGGTGGAGGCGCTTGAACGTGCTGACAGTTTGGGCGTGTATGTTTCAAATACATCATTGAGTTATAAGGATTTTGATAATTCTAATTACAATCACAGCTATGAAGATTTAGATGGTTTAACAACAATTGCAGCCAGAGGAGGCAATCATGCCTTGGATAAAGGAATGATAACCGTGGTTTCCGCCGGAAACGATGGAAACAGTGGGTCTCCATATGTTGCTACCCCAGCAGATTCTAGAGGAACTTTAACCATTGGAGCAGTTGATTCTAGTGAAAATTATGCAAGTTTCAGCTCCATTGGGCCCACAGTTGATGGCCGTATAAAACCCGATGTAATGGCTCAAGGAGAAGGAGCTGCTATTGTCAATCAAAATGGCGATGTTGATTTTGCCAACGGCACCTCCTTTAGTTCGCCAATTATGGCAGGGTCGGTTGCTTCTTTATGGCAAGCTTTTCCTGAAAAAACAAATGAAACCATTATGCAGGCGGTACGGGAATCTGCTTCTTTATATGAAAACCCAACTGACGAAATGGGCTATGGCATCCCGAATTTTGAAGAAGCTTTTAATATTCTTCAACAATTGGGGATTGAAGAAAGCATGCTAGAAACCCAATTTGCTTTATATCCCAACCCAGTAACTACAGATATAAATATTTCTTTTCCCAAAGAAGTGGTGAATGCTACATTTTCACTTTACAATGTTTTGGGGGAAATGGTTTTGCAGGCCAAAATTTCAGCAGTTAATAAACAAGTAAATGTTTCCCATCTTTCATCGGGTATGTATATTGCCACCATCGAATCCAATTCTTTAAGGAATAGTTACAAAATCATTAAAAAGTAGTGCAGAACCGGGTTGTGAAACTATTTGGAATAGAACACCCCATCATTCAAGCCGGAATGATTTGGAACAGCGGGTGGAGGCTTGCCAGCGCCGTGAGCAATTCGGGCGGTTTGGGGCTTATCGGTGCTGGTTCTATGTACCCGGAAATACTTCGCGAGCATATCATTAAATGCAAAAAGGCTACGGACAAACCTTTCGGTGTAAACGTACCAATGCTTTATCCAGAGATTGATAAAATCATCAACATCATTATTGAAGAAGGCGTAAAAATTGTATTTACATCTGCAGGAAATCCAAGTACTTATACCCAACAATTGAAAGAAAACGGAATAACCGTGGTGCATGTGGTAAGCAGTGTGAAATTTGCATTGAAGGCTCAACAAGCCGGGGTAGACGCTGTAGTGGCGGAAGGTTTTGAAGCCGGGGGTCATAACGGTCGTGAGGAAACCACCACTTTCACATTGATCCCCATGGTTAAAGAACATTTGAAAATCCCTTTAATAGCAGCGGGTGGAATTGCCACCGGACGCGGAATGTTAGCTGCCATGATTTTGGGTGCAGATGGGGTACAGCTGGGAAGCCGTTTTGTTGCCAGCGAAGAATCCAGTGCGCATCATGCCTTTAAGCAAATGGTGGTGGATTCAAAGGAAGGGGATACTCATCTCACTTTAAAGGAACTTGCACCAGTTAGGATGCTGAAGAATAAATTTTTTGAAGAAGTCACAAAATTCTACACTACCTCTCCAACAAAAGAAGATTTGCAAAAATTCCTTGGCAAAGGCCGGGCAAAACGGGGGATGTTTGAAGGTAACCTTGAAGAAGGTGAACTTGAAATAGGCCAAATTGCTGGCATTATCCACGAAATAAAACCCGCTGCAAAGATTGTACAGGATATTTTGGAGGAATTTGAAATTGCCAAAAAATCATTTCTGCATAATTCTTGAAAATGCATGCTTTATCTGGGCCTTCAAGGAATTCGAAAATGTTCCGTTGGAAACCAAGGCTTGATTAATTTCCAACTCAATCCCAAAATAATTTGAGGGAAATTTTTTCCGAAGATAACTAGTAAAACCATCTGCCGTACCCAAATAAGGATAATTAAATCTTATTTTTAAATCAGGGCTTTGATCCAATAATTGAAGTTTCAAAGCTTTGCACAATTCTTTTTCCCGGAATCTTTTTGGGTCGTAAAGCAGGCCAATATCGTTATTGCGGGTTTCTTCATTTAATTCTGGGGTAAAAGAATGTAGCGAAATATGAAATATTTTATTTCTCTTTTCTATTTCATTTTGAATGAATTTTTCAATCGGAAACCGGTATGCCAAATAGTACTTTTGAATAATATTTTCTTTTTCGGAAAGCGACAAATCTTTGGTGAATTCTGAAAATAATTTGGGGTGCTGTAAAGAGCGGTTGCAATCAATCAATAAACGGCTCACGCTATTGCTTTTGGAAAAGACTACAATGGTTTTTAAATGTTCAAACAAATCTAAAGTCCCGAAATCAAAACCCCGATGGGTTTTCAAAACTTCTTCTTTTCCCAAAAACAAGTTTTGGTATTTTCCCGGAATTTCATTGCCGCCATGCTCGCAACTCAAAACCAGTTTCATGGAACAAAAATTTTATTTCCAGCAAGGCTTTCTGCTAGTTTTTTGTAAACCCTAATCAAATTTTCAGATGAAAAATCCTCGTTCACCGCTCTTAAAATCCGTGTGGAAAGACTCCCTTCCTTCAATATTGTTTCCAAAACTTTCCGGTGGGTTTGAGGTATATTTTCTTTTGTACGTTGATAGATATTGCTCCAAAATTTTCCGGCAGAAATTGCTTCATTCAACCCAAACAATTTCAAATACTCACTATTTTCTATGATGGTTTCTTCCCCATTTTTAATAACGGCGTCCAAAATAATTTTTAAATCATTTTCATGCCATTTTTTTTGTTCCGCAAGCGGAGACCATTTCTCAGTGGTTAAAAATTTTAGCGTTTCAATGATCAACACTGCTATGGCAATATCTGCTTTTGGGCATTCCTGCACATCGAGCACGCGGATTTCAATGGCATTCCGGTCAAATCGGGCGATAGCGCCGCGGGAATTTAAAAAATAATGTTCCAAAATTTCGTTCGGGTCATAAGGTTTTATGGCTTCGTTTATGGGGTTAAAAATGATTTTGTAATAATCTTCCTCCGAAAAAACCTGCTCGGGAATTACCTTTCCGGTCAACACCGGGATTTCCTTTTGATTGATTTTATAAACTTCTAAACGAGCGTCCTTAAAGCCCGTTTGCTGGCCGTCAAAAATGGGTGAACTGGCGCTCAGGGCTGGCATTATGGGGAGTAAAACCCGGATGGCAGCATGTAGTTTTTCAAATTCGGCATCGTCAAAAAAAGGCAGATTGATGTGCATGCTTTGCACATTGCTCCAACCGTGGCCCTTGCAATCAAAGATTTGGTTGTACAAACTGTACACTTCGCTATAATTGTGTTTCCAAAGTTGCATCTCGGTGTCGGGTTCCATCGTGGGATGGGCCGCTGAGGGCAAAAGACAGGCATCCAAATTTTGCAGAATGGAATTCATTTCCAGAATATTTTGATGAAATGCTTCTGCTAAATTCTCGAGGCTTTTGGTCGGTCCGTTGGTTTTGAGTTCCACAACGTGAGCCACAAGTTCATTGCTCCAAGAAATTTTTCCATTATCAACATCTGCGGTGAGGCTACCATTTTTTAGGCTAAGCAATTGATCCACGATTGGCTGTATTTTCAAGCTGCTACGGTTTACGATCATGTATTCCAATTCGATACCTGTTACTTCAAAAAGGCGGAACTTCATTATAAATTAATTTATTTAAAAGTGGGGCTTATGCTTTAATTTGAATTTTGCTCGATCCTTTTAATCAAAGCTTCAATTACTTTAGTATAAATAATATCCCCATAAAACCGGTCTTCCACTCCGGCATCCATATTGGGATTGTCATTGATTTCGATAACCAAGGGTTTGCCGTTCACTTCTTTTATATCAATGCCGTATAAGCCCAACCCCATTATCTTAGCGGTATCGAGGGCGGTTTCCAAAATATTTTTCGGCACGTCTTCAATGGCCATGCAATCTGCATTTCCCAATTGATCATCTTTTATTTTTGCGCTCCAATTGTAGATTTGCCAATGGTCCGGTGCCATGTAGTATTTGCAGGCGAAAAATGCACCCCCATCCAAAACCCCGATGCGCCAATCAAATTCCGAATAACAAAATTCCTGTGCAATAATGAGGTCCGATTTTTTTAGCATTTTTTTTACCAATGCGTAGTATTCTTGTTCGGTTTTGGCTTTTTTCACCCCAAAGGAAAATGTGGAATCCGGGGCTTTCAATACACAGGGTAGCCCCACTGTTTTTAGGGCATCTTCAATATTGTCTTGGTGTATAATGATGGTTTTTGGGGAAGGGATTCCCGCGTTTTGCATAGCTTCGGCCATGAAAACCTTGTTACAGCATTTTAAAATGGCAACAGGATAATCAACAATGGCAATATTTTCTTGAAGTGCTTTCCGCGCAAAAGCATAAGCCTCATTATTTACCTCAGTACTTTGACGGATTAGTAGCGCATCAAATGCCGAAAGACGAGAAAGGTCTTTTGGGCCGATCACTTCCACATAAAAATCAAGCTTTTCTGCGGCTTCCACGAATTTTTTGATGCCTTTTGGATTGCTCGGTGGGGCAGGATCATTTTCTTGTACCAAGATGGCCAAGTCATAAATAGCCTTGGATTGTTTTGGGGTGTCATAACGCTTCTTGGAAAAGTACTGCAACGCGAATTGATAAACACTTTCCTTATGTTCGGCGGGGATTTCAGAAGTAGAAATGGCGCGAATATTTTGAATGTTCCAACGGTGGTTGTAAACAAATTTTATCCGAAGAAAAGGAATTTGGAAATGCCGGTGAAACATTGCGCTCAATTCCTTGTATTTGCTGGCCACGTTTTGCCCAAAATAAATACTTAGCGTGAATTCTCTTGATTTTATGTTTTTTAAACTTTGCTGGATCAATTCATCAAATTCCTCCGAAACCAAGCGCACCAATTTTGGTTCCCTTAAATCCACCAAGTTTTTAATTGTTGGAAGGGGCAAATGCCCCCGGGCTTCCGCCAAAAGGGAAACGTAATATCCTTTGGATTGATAGGAATAATCCCTGCAAAGGTTGAAGATGCGGATGTTCTTTGATTTTGAATATTTTGGGTTGGTCAAATAATCCTGACTGGATATTACTTGAATTGCCCTGCCAAAAAAATCCCAGTTTTTGGGATTGTCAACAACAATGAATTTGTTCATGGAATTAAATGAAGGTAATTTAAATGTAATTCAAATTTTAATACTAAAAAGTTAAACCCGTGAAAGTTTTCAGGAATAACCAACATTAAGAAAAATATCACTCATAAAAAAAACCCCTCTTTTGAGGGGTTTTGTGTTTAAAAAAAAGTCAATGCGTAAATATTAAATTACTTTTACGTTTACCGCGTTTAATCCTTTTTTACCTTCTTGTAGATCAAATTCTACTTCATCACCTTCACGAACTTCGTCGATTAATCCGGAGATGTGTACAAAATGTTCTTTGTTTGATCCTTCTTCAGTGATAAAACCAAATCCTTTGGTATCGTTGAAAAATTTTACTGTTCCTTTGTTCATTGTTAAAAATTAAAATATTTATATAAGCGGCAAAGATAGAATTAAAAAGTTAAAATAAAAGCTTTAACACTTTAATTTTAAGAAAAAGCCATAATCACTAAATTTTCACATCTTTAAATTTCATAGTAACTTGGTTTTTTATAATATCCTCAAAAGTTTCCCTTTTCCTTATCAAGTGGGCTTCCCCCTTATGCCATAACACTTCCGCGGGTCGAAAACGGGAGTTGTAATTGCTCGCCATCGTAAAACAATATGCCCCCGCGTTGTGGAACGCCAAAATATCCCCTTCCGAAATTTCAGCAATCCGGCGGTTGTTCGCAAACGTGTCCGTTTCGCAAATATATCCCGTTACGGTATAAAACCTGTCGCGTTTTTTTGGATGCGAAATGTTGATTATTTCGTGCTGCGAGCCATAAAGCATGGGCCGTATTAAATGATTGAAACCGCTATCAACTTGTGCGAACACGGTGGAAGTGGTCTGTTTTATCACGTTAACCTTTACTAGGAATTTCCCAGCCTCGCTCACCAAAAACTTACCGGGTTCAAAGGCAAGGGTGAGCTCTTTTCCATATTCTTTGCAAAATTCATTGAAGCGCTTGCTGAGTTTTTCTCCCAATTCTTCCACATCGGTTTCAATATCTCCTTCTTTATAGGGCACTTTAAAACCGCTTCCAAAGTCGATGAAGTCAAGTTGGTCAAAGTTTTTGGCTGCTTCAAATAAAATTTCGGAAGCATACAGGAAAACTTCAATATCCAAAATATCACTACCCGTGTGCATGTGTATGCCATTTATCTTCATTCCCGTATTTTCCACAATGCGTTTTATGTGGGGCATTTGGTGGATGGAAATTCCGAATTTACTGTCAATGTGGCCCACCGAAATATTGGTGTTCCCGCCAGCCATTACGTGCGGGTTTATTCGTATGCAAACTGGTATGTCCGGATGCTTTGTGCCAAATTGCTCCATAATGGAAAGGTTGTCTATATTAATCTGAACCCCAAGTTTTGCGGCCATTTCAATTTCTTCCATGGAAATGCCATTGGGGGTGTAAATAATATCTTGCGGAAGCGCACCCGCTTCCAGCCCCAACCACACTTCTTGGATGGAAACGGTGTCCAGCCCACTGCCCAAGTAATTGAGCAATTTTAAAACAGATATATTGGACAAGGCCTTTACAGCATAATGGATTTTCACATTTTTTACCTTTTTAAAGGCCGCACTCAAGCGTTTGTATTGTTTTTCAATAATAGCAGCATCATAAACATAAACTGGGGTATCGAATTCTTCCACAATTCTTAAAAGGTCCTGATTCTTCATTAAAGTTTTTTTTAAAATAAATTGGGCGTAAAAATAATCTGTATTCTGCAAATGCCCCTTAATTTAAGCTTAAAATGAACGGGAACATTTTTATATTGGAAACTCTCCAATAAAGATTGGTTCAATCGGCCAACTTGTGTTATTTTTGCCATCCATAAATACAGCGAAATGAATATACACGAATATCAGGGAAAAGAAATATTGAAGAGCTTTGGCGTTGAAACCCAACGCGGAATTGTTGCCGCAACCGCCCAAGAAGCAGTAGCAGCTGCAAAAAAACTCACCGAGGAAACGGGTACTTCATGGCACGTGATAAAAGCCCAGGTCCATGCCGGGGGCCGAGGAAAAGGGGGTGGGGTGAAACTTGCCAAAAACCTTAAAGAAGTTGAAGAAATTGCTGGGAAGATTATAGGGATGAACCTGATAACCCCTCAGACGAGTGCGGAAGGTAAAAAAGTACACCAAGTGTTGATTGCCGAAGATGTATATTATCCGGGCGAAAGCGAAACTTCCGAATTTTATATGAGTGTTTTGCTGAACCGTGCCACAGGAAGGAACATGATTGTTTATTCCACCGAAGGCGGGATGGATATTGAAACCGTTGCCGAAGAAACCCCACATTTAATATTTACCGAAGAAATAGATCCCTCAGTGGGATTGCAGGGTTTTCAGGCCCGAAAAATTGCCTTCAATTTAGGTTTGAGCGGGAAAGCCTTTAAAGAAATGACAAATTTTGTACCTGCATTATATAAAGCTTACACCGGTTCCGATGCTTCACTTTTCGAAATAAACCCTGTTTTAAAAACAAGCGATGACCGTATCATTGCCGTTGATGCAAAAGTAACCTTGGACGAAAATGCCCTGTTCCGCCATAAAGATTATGCTGAAATGCGTGACATTCGGGAAGAAAACCCCGTGGAAGTTGAAGCCAAAGCTGTGGGTTTAAATTATGTTGACCTTGACGGAAACGTGGGCTGCATGGTAAACGGCGCAGGCTTGGCCATGGCCACAATGGATTTGATAAAACAAGCTGGGGGCGAACCCGCAAACTTTTTGGATGTGGGCGGCACCGCTGATGCCGAGAGGGTGGAAGCAGCTTTTAAACTTATATTGAAGGATCCGAAGGTAAAAGCAATTTTGATCAATATTTTTGGGGGAATTGTACGTTGCGATCGTGTTGCAAATGGAATTATCGAGGCCTATAAAAATATTGGGGACATAAAAATTCCAATAATTGTACGCCTGCAGGGCACCAATGCTGATATTGCCAAAAAACTTTTGGATGACAGCGGCCTGGATGTTCAAAGTGCCATCGAATTTCAGGAAGCAGCGGATAAAGTTCAGGCTGTACTTTCTTAAACAAACAATTTATTTTATTCTATAAACCTTCCTTTTATAAGGGAGGTTTTTTTTATTTCCAAAATGAAAAATTTAATCTTTAATTAGGAAACTTTTAGCATTACTGTGGGAAAATTCCACCATAATTAAACGAATTTTGTTTATAGAATCAATGAGGATTATTCAGGTTTCCATTACTTAAAAGATTGAAAGAGAATGATTGAGATTTCGTAATTGAAATTTAATTTGGTTAGTTAGTTGATAATTGCCGCGTGCTACTCAATCGGTACGCGGTTTTTTATTTTCGGGATTGAAAAGCTCATTTTTTACAGTACAAACTACACAATACAATTCATGGAAAGTATTTTTCATTAAAAAAGGGGCTTTTATAGCCCCTTTTACTTAAGAAATTTTCAATGCTATTTTTGAGAAACAGTTAGATTACACGGAGAACAACTACAGGAGGCAATATGTGTTTCTAAATTATATTGAGGCATACAACCGCAATTACCGGTGCAATTTATCACATAGGTCGTTTTTAATTGCGTGTTGTATACGCTTAATAGTGTTTCCTCTTCGCCACTAGGGGTTTTAAAGGTTATGGTCATTATTTCGTGATCGCTGTCAGCTTGAAATTTCATTGTGATAACCTCTATAGATCCGGTAAGGCCCAATTCTTTTGTGAGATAATCATCCAAATGGGACTTGGATTTTTTAAAGAATTCAGACTGGATCAAAGAATTGTATTGCTCTTCGAGCTCCGCATTCCCTTTGCCACCAGTTTGAAGCTTGTCAAAGATAACATGCATATTGCATGGAGTGCATGAACATGTAACCACATCGCTCCCTATTTGCCAAACAGTTTGGCAACTACAACTTCCTTGGCAAGTAATAGTTACTCCCTTCCCATCATCGGACTTTAACAAGCCTTTATACAATGTGTTTTCTGACATTTCATTTATTTCTAATGAAAAATCGGTTTTTGGAACAGCCTCATTCTCTTTGCTGCAGGCGAACGATAGCAAAGCAATACAGATTAAACATAGGATTTTTTTCATAATATGTTATTGAATAGTTAAACATTTAATAAAACTAATTCATTTTTTTTTTTTTTTGCAAATTTTTAACTTTAATAATATAAAATAAACAATTATTTATATAATTGTCTTAAAGTTAGTTAGCCTTTTATATAAATTATAAAGAAATAAATCTCACGCGTGCGGGTCGTTTTCACTGCATTCTATGGAAGCCTTTAGTACTTTTAATTCTCCCAGGGTTAAGTCCCGCCATTCACCTTCTTTTAAGCCCCCAAGTTCAATATTCATTATTCGGATTCGTTTTAGTTCAGTTACTTCGTAATTTAAATGCTCGCACATCCGCCGAATTTGGCGGTTTAGGCCCTGTACCAAAACAATTCGGAATACAAACCTGCTTACCCTTTCTACTTTGCATTTTTTGGTGATGGTGTCCAAAATAGGTACCCCTTGGCTCATTTTTTTTATGAAATCCCCGGTTATCGGCCTGTCCACTTTTACGATATATTCTTTTTCGTGTTTATTTCCGGCCCGAAGGATTTTATTCACGATATCCCCTTCGTTGGTCAGCAATAACAACCCTTCACTGGGTTTGTCCAACCTGCCGATAGGAAAAATCCGTTCTTTGTGTTTTATGAAATCGATCACGTTATCATCAAAACGCCTGTCTGTGGTACAGGTTATCCCCACGGGCTTGTTCAGCATTATATAAACAAGGTTTTCATTACCAAAAATTGGTTTCCCGTCCACATGAATTTCATCGCCAGGCATTACACGGTCGCCCAATTTTGTAAGTTCTCCGTTTATGGTAACCCGACCCCTTTCAATAAGCGCGTCAGCTTCCCGCCGCGAGCAGTAGCCGCTGTCGCTAATGGCTTTATTTAACCTTGTTGAATCGGGGTGGTTCATTTTTTTAGTGTTCAGTGTTCAGTTTAAATCGATGGCGCAGTTTTGAAATTTAAACTTCTTCCAAATTTTTCTGAAGCATTTTAATTTTGTCCCTCAGTTTTGCGGCCATCATAAAATCCAAGTCTTTGGCGGCTTTTTCCATCGCTTTGCGGCTGTCCCGGATTTTCTTTTCAATTTGCGCCTTTGTCAAATACTCCCCTTCGGCCTCTGCGGCAAGGGTTTCGGCGGTTTCAAAAGTATAGGCCTCTTGTTTGGATTTGGTTAGCGCATTCTCAAAGGATTTCTTTATTTGCGTGGGGGTGATATTGTGTTCTTTGTTGTACGCTATTTGCTTTTCCCTTCGGTATTCGGTACCGTCAATGGTGGCTTGCATACTTTTGGTAATTTTGTCGGCATACATTATGGCCCTTCCATTTAAGTTTCGGGCGGCGCGGCCAACGGTTTGAGTGAGGGAACGGTTGCTCCGAAGAAACCCTTCTTTGTCCGCATCCAAAATTGCAACCAATGAAACTTCTGGCAAGTCCAAGCCTTCACGCAATAAATTCACCCCCACCAATACGTCGAAAAGGCCCAATCGCAAATCCTGCATTATTTCCACCCGCTCCAGCGTGTCCACATCGCTGTGGATGTAACGGCACCGGATATTTATGCGCGATAGGTATTTTGTTAGTTCTTCGGCCATGCGTTTGGTTAAAGTAGTAACCAAAACCCGTTCATCTTTTTCGACCCTTTTATGGATTTCTTCGATTAGGTCGTCAATTTGATTCAAACTGGGACGGACTTCAATCGGCGGATCCAATAAACCTGTGGGACGAATGATCTGTTCCACGAATACGCCACCACTTTTTTCAAGTTCGTAATCGGCAGGAGTGGCACTCACGTAAATTACTTGGTTTTGAAGGGCTTCAAATTCTTCGAATTTCAAAGGCCGGTTGTCCATCGCGGCGGGCAAACGGAAACCATAGTCCACCAAATTTTCTTTGCGGGATCTGTCGCCGCCATACATCGCACCCACTTGGGGGATGGAAACATGGCTTTCGTCCACCACCATTAAATAATCTTTAGGAAAATAATCCAAAAGACAGAAGGGCCGTGTGCCGGGCAAACGTTGGTCCAAATAGCGGGAATAATTTTCGATGCCGCTGCAATAGCCCAATTCACGAATCATTTCCAAATCAAAATTGGTGCGCTCTTCCAAACGTTTTGCTTCCAAATGTTTCCCAATTTCCTTGAAATATTCTATTTGTTTAACCAAATCATCTTGAATTGCCCGGATTGCGGCCTGTACCACATCGGGCGAGGTAACAAACATATTTGCGGGATAGATATTGAAACGGTCATATTTTTCTACAACCTCATTGTTCAGTGGATTGAAAGCTTCAATTTCTTCAATTTCATCGCCAAAAAAATGAATGCGGAAAGCATCATTTGCGTGTCCCGGAAAAACATCCACAGTATCGCCTTTTATGCGAAAACGTCCGTTGGAAAATTCTGCTTCGGTACGCGAATAGAGGCTTTGCACCAAGCGGTGAAGTAATTTTGTACGGGAAATGATTTGTCCTTTTTCAAGGCTGATTACGTTTTTTTGAAATTCCGTTGGGTTTCCAATACCGTATAAACAAGAAACCGAAGAAACCACGATTACATCCCGCCGTCCGGAAAGGAGGGAAGAAGTGGTGCTTAAACGCATTTTCTCGATTTCCTCGTTTATGGAAAGATCTTTTTCAATATAGGTGCCGCTGCTCGGGATGAAAGCCTCGGGTTGATAATAGTCATAATACGAAACAAAATATTCCACTGCGTTTTCCGGGAACAGTATTTTAAACTCAGAATAAAGTTGGGCTGCAAGGGTTTTATTGTGTGCCAAAACCAAGGTGGGTTTCTGAACACGCTCTATTACATTGGCTACGGTAAAGGTTTTTCCGCTACCAGTAACGCCAAGCAAGGTTTGATATTTTTCCTCGGAATCCAAACCTTGGACCAAGGATTTTATGGCAGCAGGCTGATCGCCGGTGGGCTTATGTTCCGAACGCAGGTTAAACTTCATTTTTCTTTTTCAATTTTTCGCAAAATTACGGAATTAAGTTTTAGCGGGAGATTAGAACAGCGCTACTAAAACTTGCAAAAATTAAAGTTGATAAATATCTTTATTCTTTCAATCAAAAGCGAAGGTTAATGTTGAGGCTGGAATCCGATATTGATTTGAAAGACATTCATTCACAACAAAATATTTTGTTATTTAACCAACCATAATTCCAACCATAATTCCAACCAAAATGACAACTCGCAGAACCTTTATTAAACAAATGTCCATCGCCGGGGGTGGGTTACTTTTAATGCCTCCTTCTTTTGGGCAGACGCTTTTCACATCTAACAGAACAGTTATAATTATCGGTGCCGGATTTTCGGGCTTGGCGGCTGCTTATAAATTAAAAAATAAAAACATAAACTGCATTTTGCTGGAAAGCCGAAACCGAATCGGGGGCCGGGTTTTTTCACATAAAATGACGGATGATTTGATCATCGAACTCGGCGGGGAATGGGTTGGGAATTCGCATACAAGGATGCAGGAATTGTGTGGGGAGATGAAACTGGAATTACAGAACAATCAAATGGATTCCCATCTTATTTATAAAGGGGAATATTCCCCTGCGGGAAAATGGGATTATAGTGAAGGCTGGAACAAAAAAATGGATAAACTGCTAACGGATTATGCAGACTTTACCACGGAAGACAAACAAGCTTTGGACAGGATGGATTGGTGGCGTTATTTGGTGCAAAATGGCTGTGAAGGCCGCGATTTGGAAATTCGGGAGTTGATGGACAGTACAGATTTTGGGGAAAGCATCCGGCACGTTTCTGCCTTTGCCGCCCTTGCGGAATATGCGGAAAGCAGCGAGAAAAATGAAATGGACCTAAAAATAAAAGGTGGTAACGGCATGTTGGCCGAGCGTTTGGCCGAAAGCATCGGCAGCGAAAAAATTCTATTGCAGCACACCGTAACCAAAATAGAACAAGGCGATAAAGTAAAGGTGTATTGCGATAACGGGAAAATGTTTGAGGCCGATAAAATTATCTGCACCCTACCCACGTTTGCAATGCACAAAATTGATTGGCAACCTGGACTTCCCCAAGAGAAAATAAGTGCCATCAATGAATTGCAATACGCCCGTATCAATAAACACGCGATGTTGTTCAATGATCGTTTTTGGAAGGACGAAAGTTTTGATATGGTTACCGATCAAAACCCGCATTATTTCTATCACGCCACTAAAAATCAGTTGGGGCCAAAAGGAGTTTTAATTTCGTACAGTATAGGCGACAAAGCTGCGGTAATAGCCAATCAAACAAATATGTGGAATGCTGAAACGGTCAACAGGACTTTGCAACCGCATTTCGGTGATATACAGTCCAAGCTGGAAAAACAGTTAAATTATTATTGGGGCACCGACGAATTTTCAAAAGGGGCTTATGCCCTTTACGGGAAAAATCAATGGTTCCGGCTTCGTCCCGTTTTACAGCAACCCTTTATGCACACCCAATTTGCCGGGGAACACTTGGCGGACTGGCAAGGCTTTATGGAAGGCGCAATCAACACTGGCGAAGAGGCGGCAGAAATGGTTGTGTGAGAGGTGAGTGGTGAGGCGTTAGTGTTGAGTCGGGAGACGGGTGACGGGAGAAGTGGGTATAAGGATATTAAGGAAATCGACTCCAGCTGGGAGGGGGTTATTCTCGTTATGCCGGTTATGCCGTAACAGTGTAGCGAGGGCTATTGACATTCCATATACTCTTCATATACCATCCATACGCTATCCATGGATTATCCACGGAGTATCTATGAATTGTTGATTCTTGATTGCTGATTTTTGATTGTGGAATGGTTTATTTGTTGAAGAGTGAATTCGTAAATAAGTGAATATGTGAATAAGTGAGTTCGTGAGTAACGTAACTATTAAATCTTATAAAAAAACTTTATTCCCAAAGCAAAGTTGGGGGCGGTGTGGGTTCCTTCTTTGCGGGGTGAGATATCGAATAAAAGAAAATGATATTCATTGTCATGCCATTCGTCCGTAACTACTACATTACTAAACTTATTCTGCCGTACACGAACGCCAGCGCCCACGTAAAAATTCATTCCAACATTTTCCCCGAAAGGAAGCATCACTCCGTATTTTATATGAATGCCATATTTTTTCCTGGAATAATCTGCACTTTCATAGTCAATGACCGATCCGTCGTTTTCGGGTTGGTATGAATTATCGAGAAATGTTTCGCTGTGATTGATATAAAAAATTTCCCCGGACAGATAATGGTTTACCCGGCGGGTGGGGTTTAAGATGTGGTAAATTTCAGATCGTATTTCGTAGAGTTTGTAATCTTCTCCCGGGCCTGTGCCATCATTTGAAATGGTTATTGCTTCATTTCCATAGCCCACATCTAACCCTATGCACCACGTTTTGTTCAAAGATTGAATAAACCCTATCCGGTATCTGGGATTGTAAGGATCAAAGGGAGTTAGGAGGTCTAACGTTACATAGGAATTCCCGGCATTTGGAAATTCAGGTTCGGGTTTTTCTGTTTGGGAATATGAAAGGAGGGGAAAAAGAAATATAAGCAACAAAGAAAATCTTCTCATTTTATTTGGGTTTTTTTAAAAGGAATTTTAAGAGGCCAAATATAGAGAACCCTACTTGAGGATACTTGATTTTTTTTAAAACAGTATGCTTATGAGGGAGGATGAGTTATGGGTTATGAGTTATGAGTGATGAGGCGATGAGGCGATGAGGGATGAGGTGATGGGGGAAAGTATTACCTAAAAGGGCAAAGTATTATATATGCTTTGCAATTATAAAATAACAATATGAGTGGATGGGGGAGTTTTTGAGTTTTTTAGTTTGTGTGGGCACGAGCGGGATACTCGCGGTAGTGGGGTAAAATTTTTAAAGAAAAAGCTTGTTTTTTACCTCAGTTCTTTGTTAGCGGTAGTTTTTTGTTTCCTCAATTTCTTGTTTTATTCTTTCATTTATATCAACCTTTGCTCCAATAAAAGCAAATATCATTGTTTTATATTCTCTGGCATAAGGATTTGTAATTGAATCCGCAACAACGGAAATATCAAAAAAAGGACTGGTTTCAATAAGTTCGTCATCTTTTTCTTTATAATTTTTTATACGGATTAGATTCGTGTACTGCCGGTCAAGATTAAACCAGTTTACATAATCTGCATTGAAGGAAACTGCTTTTATTTCTTGTTTTGTGTAATAATTTATTGCTCCAGCTTGGCCATAATTGTCACAAAGTACGAGAGTTTTGTTAGCGTTAGGCAATTTTACGTAAATAGAATCTACCTTTCTTGCCATCTCCTGCCACCCAAGCATATCAGCATAATCCTGTGGTATAGAATGGTCTTTTCCGTCTTCCCAACGAAGTAAGCCATATTTTTGGTAAATATTTGAATGCTTAATAATGTATTCAGGACTTTTATTCGGAAATGCAATCCCGAAAATTGGAATGAAAATTAATATTGGAATAGCGATGGCAACTGGTCTCAAATATCGTTTCCAGCCCTTTTTTAGAAATTCACCAAGAAATACCGAGCCAAAGGAAATGTAGATAGGATAGAGTCCAATTGCGTAATAATCTTTGGCTCTGAAATAAACAAAAATAATAAGTGTAAACAAGAATACCCAAAAGAAGGATTTGTACTTTCGATAAGGTTTGTAAAATAAAAGTGAATATAGACCCGAAATTATTACAAATAGTGAACCGATAAAAAAAAGAAGTTGGGATTTTAAAAATCCAAGTCTGTCAATATTGACGAGCTGTGTTTCTGCTAGTTCTTCAAGATGATGAACTACAGGGAAATCGTTGTTGTATTGCCAGAGAAGATTGGGTAAGATGATTACGATACCCAATACGATAGCAAAGTATAATTCCTTTTTTAAAAAAATTCTACGTTGGTAGGTTAAAAGGATAGCAGGTATGAGACCAAGAATTAAAAAAACGATATTGTATTTGTTTAGAAATCCAAAGGCGAAAATAAGTGTAGCAACAAAAATCCATTTTGGTTTTTCAGTATTGAAATATTTAATAATGGCAAAGTATAGGAATGTCCAGCATAATACGTCCAATGAATTAGGTTGATATAATATGTTTAATCTTAAAAGTGCGGAAAATAAAACACAGGTAGCACCTAATACCAAGGCAAATAGATTTCCTTTGAGTTCTTCTATTGTTTTCCAAACTACTAGAATGGTCAAACCACCAAATAATGCAGGAAAGAATTTTACCCAAAAAACGGAATTACCTAAAAAATGAATGATACTGGAAATCCAAGAGGTAACAGGTGGAACAGATAAATAACCCCAAGCTAAATGATTTGATTGGTCAAGATAAAGGTATTCGTCTCTATGCAAATCGTATTCAGGACTGATTAAAATATATTGAAGTATAAATTTTAATAATATGAATCCGCCTAAAATCCAATACTTGATTTTCATTAGTATTCAAATGTTTTTTTTAAATTACCGCTAACGTTTAGTATAAAAGAAGTAGGGCTGTAAATAAGTAATTACCTTTCGGATTAACCACAAGCCAAATCTTTTTGCATTTTGTTTTATCTTATTTTATTAAAGCCAAATCAAAAGATTTGGCGACCTCGCAAATATGCCTGAACCATTCGGTTTAATACTTGCCTGCCCTATTTTTTTTATACTTTTGTTAGCCACAGTTTTTATATCGGACTATAATTTACGAATTCCAATTTCAAATTTTTAGCTATTTGTTGTGCTTCTAAAAGTGCGTTATTCTCGTCTTTAAAATCTTTAATTAATAATTGGCTTCTATGGTTTTTATTTAGAAGACATATTCTGTAAATAATTTTTCTCTCAGAGAATTGAACCATAGTTCTACTATATCCATAACTTGTTCGTTTTATACGTAGTAATGAGATAAAAGTATAATCTTGTATTGTTTTCCATCTCCCCATTTTAATAAAGAAAATCTCAACATAATGTTTTATTTTTCGTTCATTAAAATCAACGATTGTTCCTTTCCGAGTAAAAACTATTACAATTCCAATTAATAAAATTGTAATCCCAAGTTTCATTCTTGAGTCAAAAGTCCCAAGGAGTATGAGTCCGCAAATAATTAAGGTAATTCCAATTATTATAAACATTAAAGGGAAAACTCTCTCACGTTTATAATCAATCTTCATTATTTTAGTTTGGTCAAATTGTGGCTAAC
>JBBQKI010000021.1:0-39146 GCA_038326725.1 Flavobacteriales bacterium | reverse complement strand
ATGGCAACGGGGCACACCTCTTACCATCCCGAACAGAGAAGTTAAGCCCGTTTGCGCCGATGGTACTGCGATCCGTGGGAGAGTAGGTCGCCGCCTTCCTTTGAAAGCCCCTTCACTTTTTGTGAAGGGGCTTTTTTTATGTGCTGAACTCAAAGAAAAACATCCATTCGCGGCATTAAAATATTGCCTTCTATTCATAATTGAATTTTTGCTGTTTTTGAATTATTATTGAATTTTTTTCAAACAAAAATAAATAAGAACATTTTTTTCATTATTATTTTATAAATTGACTAGATATATAAATAAATTATTATGAAAAAAATTATTACTCTTAAAAATGTATTCTTTCTATTATTGATTTTAACTGTGGGAGTTGTTACTTCACAAGAACGTATTGCTGTAATACAAGATTCCCAAGTAACTTTACTTGATCCCGTTACAGGCGATTTATTGAATTCATCTTTTATTTTACTGGATTCGGGAACTCCCAAAGCCTTGATACAAGTGGAAGACGAAATTTGGATTACCTATCAACTTGGAGACAAAATTGAACGTTATGATTCGGACGGAACATTATTATCTTCCATACAAACAGGTTTGGATAACATAAGGGGACTAGCCATAGTTGACGAAGCTGAAGTATGGGTTTGTAATTCCGGTACTAATAATGGTGCTCCAGGAGACGCCATAATCCGGATGGATTTTGATGGCAACACTTTGGGCTCTTTCCCCGTAACTCCCGAATCTACTTCCCCTTTTGATATTATTGATAATGGAGCAGGAGAAGTATATATTTCTTACAGTGGAACAGATAATATTGAACGGCGGGATTATACCGGTGCTTTTTTAGGCAATATTGTGGAATCGAATGTGGTGAATTTTATACAGCAAATTGAAATTGAAGAGCCAGGGGTGATTTTGGCTGCAGTGTTCAGCATTATATCTGGAGGAAACCAAAATGGCCTATATCGCTTTTCTGAAACGGACGGATCTATAATTGATTACTGGAGTTTGGGCAATCTAAGGGGTGTTGCAAAACTTGGAAACGGAAACCTTTTGTGGTCAAGCGCCGCAGGCGTAAACCGATTGGATCCTAATACAGGTGTAACTGAATTAATTAGCGCTGGTTCCGCACAATATTTTGGGAGGCTCACACTAGATGCTTGCGTAATACCCCCTACACCCACTGGGGATTCTGAACAAACTTTTGCTGAAGGAGCAACACTGGCCGATATCGTTATAGATCCCACAGATGTTTTTTGGTTTGCTACAGAATCAGACGCTTTAAATAACATTAATCCTCTGCCATTAAATACCGTTTTGGTAAATGACGAAACCTACTATGCAGTGAATATTGTGGATGGTTGCTTAAGTGAACCTTTTGCCGTAACCATTACTATAACTCTTTCTATTGATGACTTTAAAAATTCAATTTTTATTTTTTACCCTAATCCCACCAGCAGATTGTTGACAGTGAAATGCTCAGAACCAATTTCTGAAATTATAGTTAGTAATTTATTGGGTCAAAAAATGTTTGAGGTTCGTCCACAAACAGCTGAAGTTGAATTGGATTTAGAAGCTCTGTCAAAAGGTACTTATTTAGTGACAGTGAAAAAAGCAGATGGAGATAGCAAAACAATTAAAATTATTAAGGAGTAAATTTTTTCTTTCTGTAAATTGAAAAGGTCGTTGTAAAAGACGGCTTTTTTCATTTAAAAGATTGACTTCAAAATTGTATTTATCCCTTTAAAACATAAATATATGGCACCTGCGCCAGCAATGATTCCCGATAAAAAGAAAATATAAAAAGTAAAATTTTCCTTATTTAAAAAAGAGAGCGTTAGAAGATACGGAGCTAAAAAAAGCAAAGGTAAAGCGAGTGCCATTTTTTTTATCCCTTTTGTTAAAAGCTTTTGATTGGTATGCTTCATTTTATATGTGCATTTATTGCTTCCCTAACATTTTTGTGCTTTTCAAGAAGTTGACGAGCTTCACTTTCAGGAATATTAAGTTCGCTCATAATCATTTTAGTACCGCGATCGAGAAGTTTATTATTACTCAACTGCATGTCCACCATTTTGTTTCCTTTTACTTTGCCTAATTTTATCATCACTGTGGTGGAAATCATATTCAACACCAACTTTTGCGCGGTACCCGCTTTCATTCGTGAACTGCCGGTAACAAATTCTGCCCCAACCACCACCACCACCGGGTATTTTGCTAAAACTACCAATGGACTACCTTCATTACAAGTTATACAACCGGTATTGATATTATTTGCAATGCACTTTTCTAGCACTCCCACTACATAAGGTGTGGTTCCCGAAGCGGCTATCCCGATAACGATATCTTTTTCCGAAACATTTTCTGCCAACAAGTCTTTCCACCCTTGCTCTTTCGAATCTTCGGCGAATTCCACCGCTTTTCTTATTGCTTTGTCGCCTCCCGCTATAATGCCGTTTACCAAACTTGAATGAACCCCAAAAGTGGGGGGACATTCACTGGCGTCCAAAATCCCCAATCGGCCACTCGTTCCTGCTCCCATATAGAAAATCCTGCCTCCGGTTTCTAAAATTTCGACCGCTTTATCCACCAATTTTTCTATTTGGGGAATGGCTTTTTCAACCGCCAAGGCAACGGTTTTATCTTCTTTATTGATGTTTTGAAGCAATTCCGAAACAGTCATTTTTTCCAAATGATCATAATTGGAAACTGCCTCCGTGGTTTTTATAAAGTCCATTTTGTAAAATTACAATTCCAAAAGGAACTAATTAAAAAATTTTATTCAACCGTATAAGAAATTGTGGAAACCTCCGAAATACGAAAATAGCCCAAAGGATAATTATTTAGGTTGGTTTCGTTTATAATATTTCCACGAACGGTTGCAGGTTGGGTTTCAAAAGGGCCATCGCCTTGGCTCTGTTGTAAAAGGGTGAACATGTAGTTGTAAAACTGTTCATCGATACCGTAAAGATTAAAAATTACTTCATCACCCGTCTCAATATTTTCCACAAAATAAAATCCAAATATTTGATTGCCGTCAAAAAATTCATCTTTCAATGCATCAAACGAAGCCCCGCGGACAGATAATCCCTCAAAGAAATAAAAATTTTCAATATTAGCGGGATCCGTAAAAAAGGCTTTCAACTCTATATCTTCCCCAGTAAAACCGCCATCGTTCTTCTGCTCCACAAACTCAAGTGGCGCAACGGTTTCCAATTGTTCCGTTGCTGTATAAATCTCTTCTTGGTAACGGATTTTTAAAGTATAATTAACACCGCTTTGGGGTTGAATAGTGCTTACGTAAATTCCGTTTTCTGCATAAACAAAGGGTAAAATAAGACCATTTTCATCTATTATTTCAACGAAAGCATCGTTTACAAAAGGAATTTCTTCATCAAAAAAAGGTGCAGTAGTTGTGAGTTTTACAGTAGTTTGAAAATTCCCATCATCCCAAAGGTTCATGCTGGCATCTATCACCAAACGCGATTCACTCTCGTTAAGGTCAACATCTATTACATCTTCGCAGGAATATAGTATTCCCAAAATCGAAATAAACAAAAGGATTTTTTTCATTCCCTAAAATTTAAAATTATATGTTATGGCCGGAATAATCCCGAAAATGGAGAACCTCACGGCTTCGTTGCGCCCAATGTCTGTATTTTCCGAGAACGAAATGGAAGCTGCATTTCTCCGGTTGTAAGCATTGTAAACACTAAAAACCCACTCGCCTTTCCACCTTTTTTCAGAATTTGGTTTGGGAATCCAAGTGGCGGATAAATCCAAATGATGAAAGTCGGCCAAGCGGCTACTGTTACGGCTTTCGTAAACCGGAATAACAATGTTATTATATTCATATTGGCCCGAAGGAAAAGTAGAGGGACGTCCGGTTTGATAAATAAGATTGGCCCCGAAAGACCATTTATCCGTGAGTTCATATTGGGCAGTAATGGCTATATTATGGGTTTTGTCCCAAGCGGTATCGTACCAATCTCCATTGTTTATTCCCGGTTCCGATGCATTCCTGCCAGGGGTTTGCTGCTCGCTTTTTGAAACGGTATAAGCAATCCAACCCTGTAACTTGCCAGTGGTTTTTTTGAAAAGGAATTCTAGCCCATACGCCCTAGCTTTCCCGGTAAGCAATATCTGTTCGATGGCGTTATTGGCAATTAAATCGGCGTCATCAACATAATCCAACCTGTTTTTTACAATTTTATAGTAGCTTTCCACTTCCATTGAATAATTTTCAAATTTTTTAAAATACCCAATCGCAACTTGGTCTGCCAATTGAGGTTCAATATATTTTCCACTTGGGGCATAAATATCGAAAGGAGTAGGCGAAGTGGTGTTGGAAATAATATGGATATACTGCGCCATCCTGTTATAACTGGCCTTTAGAGATGATGTATTGTTCAACCTATAAGCCGCCGAAAAACGGGGCTCTAAGTTTGCAAAAGATTTTATGGTTTTGTTCCGGCTGAAAGAAATGGTATCAATTGGAGTTGCTTTTTGATAAATTTGAAGGGTTTCATTGAATAAAATTGGATTATCGTTGGTATAAATATTCAAAGCATCTTGCCCCATTCGATTAAATGTGGAAAAACGCAAACCCGCTTGGACAGTAAGTTTTTCGGTAAGTTTCAATTCTGTTTCTACATAAATTGCATTTTCAAAAGCGTATTTATCCGTCAATTTGAAAGCATTTATTCCCGATGTACCCGAAGTTGGGGAGATTTCTCCCGCCATAAATTTGTAATAAATGCTGTTCAGCCCATAGCGCAGTTCCACTTTTTCTGAAATGAAATGTGAAAAATCATATTTCAAGTTCAAATTGCTGATCCCGGTATCGAACTGGAAACCGATAAATTTCAAATCCAAACCATAATAATAATCGGAATAAATAATGGAAAGATTGGAGAAGAGTTTTTCCGAAAACAAATGATTCCATCGAAGGTTAAGGGTAGTGTTCCCAAAATTATTTTCAAAGCTATCCGAAATGCCAATAACATCACGGCCGAAATATCCGGATAAATAGAATCGGTTATTTTTATTGAGGTTATAGCTTATTTTGGTATTTAAATCATAAAAATAGGCAACGTTGTCATTGTCAAATAATGGCAAAAACAGATGCGCATAACTACTTCGGCCACCCAATAAAAATGAAGCGGTATCCTTTTTAATAGGACCTTCCAATAAAAGACGGCTTGCCACTAAGCCAATGCCACCGTTGGCACTAAATTTTTTCAAGTTGCCATCTTTTTGGTAAATATCCAAAACAGAAGCTACACGACCGCCATAACGCGCAGGGATCCCGCCTTTGTAAAGGGTCAAATCCTTAATGGCATCGGGGTTAAAAACGGAGAAAAATCCAAATAAATGCGAAGAATTGTATAATGTGGCCTCATCCAATAAAACAAGGTTTTGATCCACCGCCCCACCTCGCACGTTGAAACCACTGGCTCCCTCGCCCGCAGAAGATACGCCCGGCAAAAGCGTGAGCGATTTTATAACATCGGCTTCCCCAAAAACCACCGGGATTTTTTTAATGGTTGCGGCAGAAAGGCTATTGGTGCTCATTTGAGGGTCGCGGATATTAAGGGTTTCCACATCGGATTTTATCAAAACTTCCCCCAAGCTTTCGGTTTCCAGATTCAAAGAAATGCTTTTTTCAATATTTCCTGATAAAGAAATTACCGCTTTCTCCGTAATGAAACCAATGCTGCTATAGAGAATTTCGTATTCGCCCTTGGGCAGGGTGATGGAATAAAACCCATATTGATTGGTAACTACTCCCGTGTTCAATTGTGGGATGATGACATTTACACCAATCAAGGTTTCGCCTGTCCCATTTTCAGAAATGGTGCCGCTAAGTGTGAACTTTTCTTGAGAAAAGGAAACGATGCTTCCCAAAAAAAGGAAAGCCAAAAATATTATTTTCAAATTAATTTTGGTATTTGTTATTTAAAACCCTTCCCACCCGGGATATTGGAAGGATTATAAAACGGATTGGCGGCCTATTTTATTCCTTCAAGGATATCATTAAAAGTTTTACTTGGTCTCATTGCCCCTGTCACCAAGGATTCCGAAGGTCTGTAATATCCTCCAATATCCACGACTTTACCCTGAGCGGCTTTTAATTCCTCTAAAATTTTAGTTTCATTTTTATTTAAATCATCTGCGATTTTGGAAAATTTTTCTTTCAAAACCAAATCTTTTTCCTGCTTTGCCAAAGCTTGCGCCCAATATAAAGCAAGATAAAAATGGCTTCCACGGTTATCGAGTTCGTTAACTTTACGGGAAGGGGATTTATCGTTTTCGAGATATTTTTCAGTGGCTTCATCCAACATTTCGCCCAAAAGTATTGCATTTTCATTTTTATAAACAGTGCCCAAATATTCGAGGGAAACAGCGAGGGCTAAAAATTCACCCAACGAATCCCAGCGCAAATGGCCTTCTTCTAAAAATTGGTCAACGTGTTTTGGGGCGGAGCCTCCAGCACCGGTTTCAAAAAGTCCGCCGCCATTCATCAAAGGAACAATGGATAGCATTTTGGAACTGGTTCCCAGCTCTAAAATTGGAAAAAGGTCTGTGAGGTAATCCCGTAAAACATTTCCCGTTACCGAGATGGTGTCTTTTCCTGCTTTTAATCTTTCCAAGGAATATTGAGTAGCTTTTTCAAGTGAAAGGATTTTTACTTCCAATCCTTTGGTGTCGTAATTTTTAAGATAATAATTCACTTTTTTTATTAATTCGGCATCGTGAGCCCTTTTTTCATCTAGCCAAAAAACTGTGGGAATGCCAGTAGCTTTGGCTCGGCCAACGGCCAATTTTACCCAATCCTGTATTGGCAAGTCCTTCACTTGACACATCCGCCAAATGTCTCCGTTTTCCACTTTGTGGCGCAGTAAAATTTTTCCACTTTCGTCTTTTACGTAAACCTCTCCTTCTGTTTTAACTTCAAATGTTTTGTCGTGCGAGCCGTATTCTTCAGCTTTTTGGGCCATCAACCCAATATTGGGGACGGTGCCCATAGTGGCCGGGTCAAAAGCACCGTTTTTCTTGCAAAAATCTATTGTAGCTTTGTAAATTCCCGCATAGCTACTGTCCGGAATCACTGCTTTTGTATCCTTGGCTGTTCCATCGGCACCCCACATTTTTCCGGAATTCCGGATCATTGCAGGCATTGAGGCATCAATGATAACATCACTTGGAACATGAAGATTGGTAATACCTTTTTCGGAATTGACCATCGCCAAATTTGGTCTATTGTGGAGCTCATTGTTGATATCCGATTCAATTTCTGACCGCTTTTCTGGGGAAAGATCAGCTATTTTATTAATCAAATCCCCAAACCCATTATTCACGTCAACACCAATGCTTTTAAAAGTTTCGTCATGTTTTGCGAATAAATCACTAAAAAATATTTCCACGGCATGCCCAAAAATAATCGGATCGCTCACTTTCATCATTGTGGCTTTCATGTGCAGGGAAAAGAGTACGTTTTTCTCTTTTGCGTCCTTTACTTGTTTTTTTAAAAAGGAAACAAGTTCCGTTTTTCTCATTACCGAAGCGTCGATAATTTCCCCTTTCAATAGCGGTATATTTTCTTTTAAAATTGTTTCCGCCCCATTTGGTTTTTTTAAAATTATGGAAACATTTGTTGCGTTTTCAAGCGTTAGGGATTTTTCAGTGTGCATAAAATCTCCTTTTTCCATTGTGGCAATATGGGTTTTGGAATCTTTGCTCCATGCCCCCATTGAATGTGGGTTTTTTTTAGCATAATTCTTTACTGCTTTCGGGGCACGTCGGTCACTATTTCCTTCACGCAAAACAGGATTTACGGCGCTTCCCTTTATTTTGTCGTATTTGGATTTTATAGCTTTTTCTTCGTCGGTTTTTGGATTTTCCGGATAGTCAGGAAGTTTATATCCTTTATATTGAAGTTCTAAAATTGCTTCATTTAGTTGTGGCATGGAAGCACTGATATTGGGGAGTTTTATAATATTTGCATCGGGCTGTTTTGCGAGTTCACCCAATTCATTCAAGTCATTTTTTACGCGTTGCTCTTCAGCCATAAATTCTGGGAAAACCGAAAGTATGCGCGAGGCCAGTGAAATATCGCGGGTTTCAATTTGAATATTTAAAGGAGAGGTAAATGCTTGAACAATTGGTAAAAATGAACGGGTGGCAAGAGCCGGGGCTTCATCGGTAAGGGTATAGATAATTTTTGCGGTTTTGGACATTGATTTCTATTTTTCGAAGAGGTTAATTTTTTTTGAAAAACAAAGATACATATTAGCAAAGGCTTTCAAAAGGTTGGGAACGCCTTAATTTTATTTGGAAACGCCTTAAAACAAGAAAAGCCATATCAGGGTATAAATACCTTTGACATGGCTTCTTGTGGAACAAACCGTTACCAACCAAATCTGCCCGAAGGCGGATTTTAAGGCAAGCTAATTACTGGCTTGCCGGCCGTGATCTGTTTCAACAAGTACTATTTTTTAATCCAAAATAGGTCGAAACCAATTTGTTTTAAAAAAGCAGCACTCAAACTTTTTTTAATCTAAGCCATTAACCTCCACGAGGGAAGTTAGGAACTTCAGACAATCAAAAAAAGTTTTTATAAAGAACGTTACTTTATTTTTATCAAAAAGATTTTTACATCATTTTGATACTGTAAATATATATTGGGAAATTAATAAATCGTCAATTTTACGTTATCTAATGTCCACATTTTTTCAACCCCTGTTGTCAACATTTGTTCACAAAAAAAAACGTCCACATTTGCGGACGTTTTGTGTAAGTATCGAAAAAGGAAACTAAAACCTTTTTTCTTTGATTCTTGCTTTTTTACCTGTAAGACCTCTAAAGTAGTAAATACGTTTTCTGCGAACGCTACCTTTCTTGTTGATCTCCACTTTTTGAAGTGCGGGTAAATTAACCGGAAAAATACGCTCAACACCCACGGTGCCGGACATTTTCCTAATAGTAAAAGTTTGTGTTACACCGGTTCCCTTGATTTGGATTACCACGCCCCTGAAAAACTGGGTTCTTGTTTTTTCGCCCTCACGGATTTCATAGTATACCGTGATGGTATCGCCCGCACCAAAAGTTGGGAATTCTTTTGTGGTTACAAATTCGTTTTGAACAAATTTAATTAACGCTTCCATTTTAAATAATTTAATGTTCTATTAAATCAACATTCACGTTTCTCGCCAGAGGTTGAAGTAAAATCGGTTGCAAAAGTAATCAAATTCCCTTCTTTTACAAGCGAAGCAAAAGGTTTATTTAATTTATTTTACTTTTATCCCTTATCCAGTTATTGATTTTATTTTCCAACAGGGCCAAGGGCACACAGCCAGTTTCCAAAACTTGGTTGTGGAATTCACGAATGTCAAAACCTTCGCCCAATTGGGTTTCTGCTTTTTTTCTTAATTCAATTATTTTGAGTTGACCAATTTTATAGGAAAGGGCTTGGCCGGGATTTGCCATATAGCGTTCGATTTCAGAAATAATATTTTCCTCAGATTCGGCTTCGTTTTCCAATGAATATTGAATTGCTTCTTCACGTGTCCAGCCTTTTGAATGCAACCCCGTATCCACCACCAAGCGGACGGCACGGTGCATTTCGGCCCCCAGCATCCCAAAATATTGGTACGGATCTGTATACAGGCCTAATTCTTTTCCAAGAGCCTCGGTGTAAAGCGCCCAACCTTCGCCATAGCCGCTATACCAAAGGGTTTTTCGGAATTGCGGCAAAACGTCGCTTTCTTGTGTAAGCGAAATTTGGTAATGATGCCCGGGAATTGCTTCGTGCAAAAACAGCGACTCGTCTTGATAAACATTATAAGTGGAGGCATCCGGAATTGGGGTATAAAAAATTCCCGGACGGGTGCCGTCCAAAGAGCCGGGGTTGTATTCGGCACTGGCGGATTTTTCGCGGAAAGCTTCTGTTTGTTTAACCTCAAAAGCCGTTTTCGGTTTTAAGTCAAAAAGCTTTTCCAAATTCGGTTTCATCTTTTCGTGAATGGAATTGAAATTGTCGATCACTTGCTGTGGTTCTGAAAAAGGCATCAATTCCTTGTTGTTGCGAACATGATCAAAAAAGGATTTAAGATCGCCCGTAAAGCCAAGTTCTGCTTTCACCTTTTCCATTTCCGCGGAAATACGTGCCACTTCGGTAAGTCCCAATTGATGTATTTCTTCGGCGGTCATGTTCGTAGTGGTGTAAACTTTTATTTGATGGTCATAATAAGCCTTTCCGTTAGGGATTTCTGCAATACCACTGCTGCTTCTGCCCGCATTCAAATATTCGGTAGCCATAAAATCGTGAAGGTTTTTATAGGCCGGAATAATTTTATCAGTAATCATTTTTGAATAAGCCACTGTCAATTGATTTTTATCCTCTTCGGAAAAACCTTGAGGAAAATTTTTCACCGGGCCGTAAAAAAGATGAGATTCCAAATCTGGAGAGGTCATTGCCTTCAACTGCGGAATCACTTTTACAATCAAGGATTTGGGTAGTATGTAACCTTCTTTTATTCCCTGTTGCATTTTACTTTTTGTGGTATCCAGCCAAACCACGTATTGATCTAGCCGTTTAAGCCAATTGTTGTAATCTTCAATTGTTTTAAAGGGTTGCGAACTAGTGCCACCAGCAAATTGGCCCATTGTAAGGTTAACCGACCACATTTGATCGATTGGGAAAAATTCGTCATTTTTAAATGAATGTGTTGCTAAATTAATATCGCACTCCCATTCTAAAATGGCCTTGCTCATTTTTTCACTTTCACTTAAATCCGCATCAGCGAATTTTGATATTTCGTTTTTATAATGGGTGTAATGGGTTTTTATTTTTTCGGAATATTCATCCGAACTAAAATTTGGGAACTGATCATTATATCTTGAATCGCCCGTATAGGTAGCGGTAATCGGGTTCAGCTTTAGCCCATCTTCATAATAATTATCCAATAAGGAATTGAATTCTGAATTAATTTTCATTTCGGACTCATCGGGATTTGCATTTTTTGTTTCGTTTTTACAACTGGAAAAAAAGATTGAAAAACAAATGAATAGCAGTGAAAAGTATTTCATGTCTTGGTTTTTTGGTGAACGAAAGATATAAAATACCCGTGAATTTTAAAGGAGCAGATCCGGCCTTCTTTCCTCGGTTCTTTTATAAGCTTCATCCTCACGCCAAGCGTCTATTTTTGGGGTGTTCCCACTCATTAAGATTTCGGGGACTTTCCAGCCTTTGTATTCCGCCGGACGGGTGTAGATTGGTGGGGCGAGTAGGTTGTCCTGAAAAGAGTCGGTCAAGGCACTTGTTTCGTTCCCCAAAACCCCGGGAATTAAACGAATAATAGCATCGCTAACAATGGCGGCGGCCAGTTCCCCTCCACTTAAAACAAAATCACCCACCGAAATTTCCCGGGTAATGAAATGATCTCGGACACGTTGGTCCACGCCTTTGTAATGCCCGCAAAGGATAATGATATTTTTCTTCATTGAAAGCTCATTGGCCATTCCCTGTGTAAATGTTTTTCCATCGGGGGTCATATAAATAATCTCATCGTATTCGCGTTCGCTTTTCAATTTTGAAATGCACTTATCGATGGGTTCAATCATCATCACCATTCCCGCGCCGCCACCAAATTGATAATCATCGATCTGCTTATATGCATTTGTCGAAAAATCGCGAAGGTTGTGCAACTCTACTTCCACCAAACTTTTTTCAATGGCGCGTTTCAAGATGGAAGCTTCAAAAGGACTTTGAAGCAATTCCGGTAAAACGGTGATAATATCGATGCGCATTTTCCGAGATTTGAGTGACGGGTTGGATGTAGAGATCTGAAATTAAAATTTGTGATTAGTGACTTCAAAAATAAACCTTATTCATTAATTATTTTAAGATTTACTCTTTTTCATCATTATCATTTCCCTCAAAAATTTTCTTAAAAAAGCCGGTAGTGTCTTCTTTTCGATCTTCCCGCCGTTGTTCCTTTCTTTCTTGTCGAAGTTCTTTTTTCTGATCCCGACTCAAATCTTTTTCCTGAAAGGCATCACTAAATTCGATATTCCCATCCACTTCGCCCGAAAAAGCATTTATCCAAGCATTTTTGAAAATATTAAGTACGGTGGGCCAAACACCTGCATCCACATTGTTCAAATCGCCTTCAATCGGAATGCGTGTTGCGAGGGTATCGGTGCCCTGATTTTTTAGTACGAATTTAAAAAAGCCCACAAATCCTTCCCAAAGCACACCCAAAAAACCATCTTCTTTTCCAATCAATTTCGTGTCTGTAAGCAATGGCTTTATATATCCTTTTAAAAAACCATCCGCAATGGCAACTTCGCTGTAAAGGCCAAATGTTCCTTTTTCAAAATCGATGCCTGCATAATGGCGCGTAAAATCATTTAGTGCGGTTACTTCTGCTTCTTCCAACGAAAAATTAATGTCCATATCCGGGATTTCCTTTAATAAATTCAAGTTCCCATTCAGGGCCACCTTGCCATTCCCAATGGAAACCCCACGCGCCATGATAGGCGAAGGCAAAGTCCGCCCTCGCTCCCGGACGTTGCGGAGATTATCGGCAACCAAATGCAGATTGTTTATTTCAAGGTCAATATTTGGTTCCGCTTGCAGTTGCATGAAAGCGACCTTGCCATTGTGTACTTCAAAGTGGTTTATATCAATGGGCACCAAATCTGTAAGGGCCTTTGTCCAGTCCTCAACATCCGGTTCGCCGCCCTCCGGAGTGGGTTGCTGATCTTCAAAAACATAAATTACTTCGGGGCCGTACATTTTTATTTCGCTCACTATTTTTCCACGGAAAAGTGATTTCCACTCAATGGAAATGTCCGTATTAGGAAAATTTAAATAGGGTATTTGGGTTTCAGCGGTTACTTTATTGAGGTAGAGGCCGTTGATAACGTATGCGCCCCGAAGAAGAGCGATGTCGATATCCGCGACTTGGCCATAATAGCCGGGGATGTCCGCTAAAACTTTATTTACGTAATTTTTAACCAAAGTGGGTAGGTACAGCCTAAAGGCAATCAAAAGAATAAATAGTATTATTGGGATGATATACCTTTTCTTTTTATAAAAAGGCCTCTTCTTTTTGAACTCGTTCATATAGAATGATTTTAACAAATTTCAAAAAAATGGATTTGATTTTGGTTAATGATGTCATAAATAAAGGGTTTGATAAAAATTATCAACCCTTTAATTCTTGTTTAAAATAATTTATTAAAGTGGCTTAATAATACGTAAACCGCCTCACTTTCGAAATATACTTTGCCAAGCGTATTACTTGATGGCTGTAGCCATATTCATTATCATACCAAACGTACAGCACAATGCTTTTTCCGTCCTCGGTTACTATAGTTGCATTACTGTCATAAATTGCAGGGGCGGAGGTGCCAATAATATCGCTTGAAACCAGTTCGTTGCTCAGCGAATATTTGATTTGTTCCACCAAATCGCCTTCCAAAGCATATTTCTTCATTATTGAATTGATATCCTTAATTGAAGTGGTTTTTTGAACCTCCAAGTTCAAAATTACCAATGATCCATTTGGCACGGGAACGCGGATGGCGTTGGAAGTCAACTTTCCGGCAAGGGAAGGGAGGGCTTTAGCAACGGCTGTGCCGGCACCTGTTTCCGTAATTACCATATTTAAAGCCGCAGCACGGCCACGTCGATATTTATCGTGCATATTGTCAACCAAATTTTGGTCATTAGTATAGGCATGGATGGTTTCCAGATGCCCGCGGACAACCCCCACAGAATCTTCAATTACCTTTAAAATAGGGGTGATTGCATTAGTGGTGCAAGATGCTGCTGAAAAAATATCGACCGTATCTGGATTGTATTCATTATGGTTAACACCATGAACAATGTTGGGCACACCTTTCCCGGGAGCAGTAAGCAAAACCTTGGAAACTCCTTTAGATTTTAAGTGACGGCTCAATTCTTCTTTATCACGGAAAGCGCCTGTATTGTCAATTAGCAATGCATCTTCAATGCCGTATTTAGTATAATCAACATCTTCGGGGTTATTGGCGGAAATAATGTGAACGGTAGTTCCATTGATTATTAAAGCGCTGTTTTCAAGATCGGCGCGCACGGTGCCGTTAAAATCCTTGTGAACAGAATCGAACTGCAATAAAGTGGACCTTTTTTCCAAATTGGTTTGGTCCAATTTCCCCCGGACAACGATGGCTCGAAGGCGCAATTGGTTTCCTTTCCCGGTGCGGGTCATCAACTCGCGGGCTAAAAGACGACCAATTCGGCCAAAACCGTAAAGGACTACGTCTTTAGGGACGATGTCTTTTGTTTCTTTTGCGTTCTTTAATTTATCGCTCACAAAATCCATGGCATCTTGATATTTGTTGTCCTCAAGATGGTATTCGTAAGTCAATTTCCCGATGTCCAGTTTAGCTGGTGGAAGGTCAAGATTTTTGATGGCCTGTGCTATTTCAACTGAATCAAAAATGGAGATGGGTTTTTGTACGAATTCGCCGGCATATTCGTGAAGGTTCAAGATATCGCTAACATTGCGATCTATTAATTGGTTACGGAAAAGCACCAGTTCGATAGATTTATCGTACCAAAGGTCGCTGATGATTTTAATAAATTCGACGGAGGCCTTGCGGCGATCCGTTTGGAATAAAAGTTCTTTTTCGTAAACGTCATCAAAACTCATTTGAGAAGGTTTTAAGGGGGTTAAAATTTGGTGCAAAAATAGCCATTTATAATAGGTTTAAAAAGTAAAAACCAAAAATAAAAAACCCGTTTAAAATTTTTATTTTATACGGGTATTTCGTTCATCATTAAATATTTATTACCTAAAAATAAAGGAATTTACATTCCCGCCTTTATCAACGAAAGTCATTTTAATTGGCGTGTTAACATCCCTCTGAGACATGATTTTTTTTACATCGTCAATGTTGTGTATACTCTCATCATTGATTTTTGTAATAATAATTCCTTCAAGATTGTATTGGGCTACTTCGGGGGTTAAAGCCCGGGCAACTACTACGCCGTTAGGGATGTTCCTTTTTTTAAGTTCGGAAGAACTGATGTTTTTTACCTCCAAGCCAAGGTTGTCAATTGCAAAAGTTTCCAATTTCACTAATGTAACTGGAATTATTTTTTCGGAACCATTCCTTATAACTGTAACAGCTATAACATCATCCGGTCGTTTTGAACCCAAATAACCAACAAGATCCGAAAATTTCCGTACTCTGTAATCGTCTAGTTGTTTGATAATATCGCCTTGTTTTATCCCGCTTTTATCGGCTCCGCTACCTTTTTCCACATCGCCCACATAAACTCCTTGTGTTTCATCAATTCCAAGGTTTTTGGCTTGTTCAGAATTCAGGTTACCGCCCATAATGCCTAAAATGCCGCGTTGCACATTTCCGTATTCCAAAATATCCTCGATCACTTTTCGTGCATTATTTGAAGGTACTGCAAAGGAATAACCAACATAACTTCCGGTTTCAGAAGAAATGGCTGTATTTATCCCGATCAATTCGCCACTCGTGTTCACCAAGGCTCCCCCGCTATTCCCGCGGTTTACAGCCGCATCGGTTTGAATGAATGATTGGGGGTTACCATCAAATTGGTCTAAGTCACGCGCCTTGGCACTAATAATACCTGCAGTTACGGTGGAAGTTAAATTAAAAGGATTTCCAACGGCAAGCACCCATTCCCCCAGTTTTAAATTATTTGAATCCCCAAAAGGGACATAGGGAAAGGCCTCATCGCCATTAATTTTTACCAATGCAATATCGGTTAAAGGATCGGTACCGATAAGTTCCGCTTTATAAGTGCGGTTGTTGTTCAATGTAACCTCAAGTTGGGTAGCATTTGCGATCACGTGATTATTGGTAATAATATAACCATCCGGCGAAATAATAACGCCGCTGCCGCTGCCCACCATTGCGCGAGGTTGACCGCCCCCTTGAAAGAATTCCATGATGTTGGTTGGTTGTCTGCTTACTGTGGTATTTTTCACGTGAACCACGGCATGCACGGTTTTTTCTGCAGCGGATGTAAAATTGGGTGCTTCAGCACCAAATGATGAAAAATTGGTGGGAATGAAAGAATTTGTGCTCTCGGGAGAGCTAAAGGAAAAAGTTTCTTTTTCCTCAAAAAGTTTGTAGCCCCCTAGGGTTATTGCCCCTGCAAAAAGAGCCACTAAAAATAAGCGGATCGTCTGTTTCATGATATATTTGATTAGATTATAAATTACTGATAATTGGAATATTCAAATTAAAAAACAACGGTAAAATGAAAAAATTATGCCACGAAATTATTTTAACGGGTTTTTAACAAGCAATGAACGCTTTAATCAAACAATGGTTTTAATACCTTTGGCGGAACATGAAAGCTGCTTTTTATAAATATCACGGAACCGGGAACGATTTTATCATTATTGATAACTGCGGTAACACTTTTCCCAAAAAAGACAGAGACTTTATTAAGAAAATCTGTCACCGGCATTTTGGCATCGGGGCAGATGGCGTCATTCTTTTAGAAGATCACCCGACCCTCGATTTTTCAATGGTTTACTTTAATGCCGATGGTGGTTTGGGTTCCATGTGTGGCAATGGAGGAAGGTGTCTCGTACATTTCGCAAAATGGTTGGGAATTATTTTGGATAAAGCAACTTTTGAGGCCACTGATGGCGAACACCAAGCCACGATTGATGAAAATGGAATCATATCTTTAAAAATGAAGGATGTTTTTAAAATTGAAACTCATAAGGAATATACTTTTTTAAACACCGGGTCCCCACACCACGTTGCCTTTTATGAAGATTTAGAAAATTGTGATGTAAAAAAGGTAGGATCAAAATTGAGGAATGAATTATATGGGAATGAAGGGGCGAACATTAATTTTGTAAAGCAAATTTCATCTGATTTTTTTTCTGTAAGAACTTATGAACGGGGAGTGGAGGCTGAAACTTTGTCCTGCGGAACAGGAGTTACCGCAGTTGCTTTGACAATGCATCATTCGGGTATTACCAAAAGCAATAAAATAGCCCTAAAAACTCGCGGAGGCGATTTAACTGTAATTTTTGAAAAAACGGATTCGGGTTATGAAAACATATATTTAATAGGTCCAGCCGTTCAAGTTTTTAAAGGCGAAATAGAATGGTAACTTTAAAAGGGAAAAATATTTTCTTGAGGGCCTTGGAGCCTTCAGACCTTGAATTTCTTTATGAATTGGAGAATGATGAAACGTTTTGGGAAGTCAGCAATACGTCAACGCCTTATTCCAAATATGTTTTGAAACAGTATTTGGACAATTCCCACCGCGATATTTTTGAAGTAAAGCAGTTGCGGTTGGTGCTTTCTTTATACAAAACCAACACTCCAGTGGGGTTCATTGACCTTTTCGATTTTGATCCGAAGAACAAAAGGGCAGGAGTTGGGATTATCGTTTTTCCCGAAAAAAACAAGCGAAACGGATATGCCTCGGAAGCCCTCCAAATACTTAAGGAATATGCTTTTATTCAATTGGGACTGCATCAACTTTTCGCAAACATTTCTGAAGAAAACACGAACAGCATCACACTTTTTGAAAAGGCCGGGTATAAAAAATCCGGCAGTAAGCAAGATTGGATACACACTTCCGAAGGCTATAAAAATGAATTTTTATACCAATTGATAAAAAATGTACATTAAAAAAATATTACTTACCGTAGCGCTTATCGGTTTGGTTTTAATGGGTGTTTTTGCCTATTATGTTTACAATACTTTTTTTTCGGCCAACACGGGTTTCAATAATACCGAAGCCCATGTTTATATTCCCACAGGTGCCGGTTTTGCAGATGTTGTTGAAGAAATCTCTCCCTTAATTCAAGATATCGATTCCTTTAAAATAATTGCCGAGAAAAAAGGCTACACTTCAAACATAAAATCCGGGCATTTCATTTTGAAAAAAGGGATGACCAATAACGATATTGTCAATACCCTTCGAAGCCGCAATGTTCCCATCAATGTAAAATTCAACAATCAAGAAAGGTTGGAAAATCTTGCAGGTCATATTTCACGTCAAATTGAAGCCGACAGTCTTGAACTTTTGAAAGCGATGGGTGATCCGGAATTTTTAAATAAAGCGGGCTTAAATCCCCAAAATGCCCTTTCTCTTTATATTCCGAATACCTATGAATTTTATTGGAACAGTTCCGCTGAAACATTTCGGGACCGGATGTTGGTTGAATATAATAATTTTTGGAACGAAGCACGGCTTCAAAAAGCCAAGGGTTTAAATCTATCGAAAGATGAAGTGATGTCTTTGGCCGCTATAGTTCAAAAAGAAACCGCCATGGCTGATGAACGCAAAAGGGTAGCGGGTGTTTACATGAACCGGTTGCAAAGCGGGATGTTACTTCAGGCTGACCCAACGGTGATTTATGCAAAAAAACTTTTGGAAAATGATTTCGACCAAATTATAAAACGGGTTTTGTATGTTGATTTAGAAGTTGATTCCCCCTACAATACCTATAAATATGCGGGTTTACCACCGGGGCCCATCGCGATGCCCGATATTTCTTCAATAGATGCGGTTTTGAATTTCGAAAAGCACGATTATTATTATTTCGTGGCAGATGTTACCAATTTTGGTTACCATAAATTTGCTAAAAACCTAGCCCAGCACAATGTGAACAAACAGGAATATGTACGGTGGGTGAACAGCCAAGGGCTTAATCGATAGATGCCATTTTCTTTCACAATATTTTAACAGCCTTAAAATCAGATTATTAAAATTTAGGTTATATTTGCAAAATCAAAAAATAGAAGTGCTTTAGATTTTGCTTCGAAATTTTAATTTATGAAATTTACCTTTTTACGAACATCATTATTGCTCTTCGCAACCGCAATCATTGTGATGGGTTTTTCTTCAAAAGATGTTGATTTATCTTTATATGAAGTTGAAGGTTTAGAACTCTATTATTTTGTTCCGAACGAATTTGAAATAATGCCGTTAGCTCCTGCCAAACCGGAATACCAATTATTTTTAGGAAAAACCTACGTTGGTTTTAAAGAAGCCCTTGCTTTTAAAGAATCCCGAGGCAACTATTCCATTGTCAACAATTTTGGGTATATGGGAAAATACCAGTTCGGGGAAAGTACATTACGAATAATGGGAATATATGACCCAGAAACTTTTTTAACCGATACCCGGCAACAGGAAGCCGCCTTTAGTGCCTATACCTCTCTTAATAAATGGGTACTTCGGAAGGATATTCAACGTTATTCAGGAAAAACAATTGGCGGTGTAAAAGTTACTGAATCCGGAATACTGGCAGCAGCACATTTAGCAGGTGCGGGCAATGTTAAAAAATTTCTTAGGAGTGGTGGGGCAAATGGTTTTACCGACGCCAATGGTACTTCTATCCGTAATTATTTAAGAAAATTTTCCGGTTACGATACTTCGCACATTGTGGCTAACAAAAAACCGAGAGTAAAATAAAATCCTATTTTTGAAAGATGAACAAGGTGGGCCTTTTATGAAGGTCCACCTTTATTTTTTTCCAATTTTCCACGGAAGTAGTTTTTATATATTCCGTGGGTAATGTAATATCAGTGGCAACACAAAGCCGAGTGGCTGGCTGTAGGGTTTGTAAAAAACTTTCCAAAAGCTGGTTATTGCGATATGGGGTTTCTATGAATAATTGTGACTGATTTATGTCCCCTGAAAGTTTTTCAAGTCTCTTTATTTCAATTTTTCTTTCAGCTTTTTCAATGGGCAAATAGCCGTTGAAAGCAAAGTTCTGACCATTAAAACCACTTGCCATCATTGCCAATAGAATTGAAGAAGGGCCCACAAGCGGGATTACCTTTATTTCTTTTAAATGCGCCTGTTCCACAACAGCAGCACCGGGGTCAGCAATGCCAGGGCAACCCGCATCGGAAATCACGCCCATGTCTAAACCTTCAAAACACGGATTTAGCATTGACGGGATTTTTTCCACTTCCGTGAATTTATTGAGGAGTTGGATGTTTAAATTTGGCTGTGGTTTATCAGGGCAAACACTTTTTATAAACCTTCGAGCTTCTTTTTCATTTTCAACTATAAAATAGTTGATTCCCTCAATAGCGTTTTTCACCGAAACCGGCAACACTGCCCAAGGGGAATCACCACCAAGCGGGCACGGAATTAAATATAAATTTCCTTTTGAAGGTTTCATTTTTGAAATAAAATATTTAAATAAAATTGCCACGAATACACAAATTAAATTATAATTCGTGTATTCGTGGCAAATGAAAATGTTATTCGATTACCAATTTCTTCACAAAAGTATTCCCACTTGCTGTTGCAACGCGGACAAAGTAAATTCCTTGGGAGAGATTTTCAATATTAATTTCTTTTTGGGAAGTAGCTAAATTTAAATCGGAAATCAAAATGCTTCCTTTTATATCCGTAATAACGATTTGGGAGATTTGTCCTAAGCTCAGTTCAAAAGAAACCTTTTCGGCGGCAGGATTTGGGACTATCACTAAGTTATTATTTGAATTAAAATCAGGGCTTGAGAGTTCATCTCCAACAATTTTATAAATACTTCCACCATTATCCAATATATAAAGTTGTTTGTTAACATCTTCCCCAAAGGAAACCCAAGTCCCACTAAAATTTCCATGGTCAACCAAATTCCCATCACTGTCAACGGTTCCAATCATCCCACTACATACATCGCCGAAAAAATAAAGCCCCTCAAGATCGGGATATAAATCACCTCTGTAAACAAAACCCCCGGTGATGGAACAGTTGCCGCTACCGGATGCAGAAGAATATTCAGCAAGGGGAAACGTAAGATCCCCAATGGGAGGACAACCGGCTGTGTTAAATGGAGCCGAGCCTTCATAACATCTCCATCCATAATTTAGCCCTGCTTCGGTAAGGCCGGCGCGGTCTATTTCTTCAATATTTTCCTGACCCACATCGCCTATCCACAGATCTCCATTATCACTGTCGAAAGAAATTTTCCAAGGGTTGCGCACTCCGTAGGCCCATATTTCCTTGCGGTTTACTGTACTGCTTGCAAAAGGATTATCGGGGGGAATTGCGTAATTATTCCCACCTTCAACATTATCAATGTCGATTCTTAAAATTTTCCCCAATAAAAGGGTGAGGTTTTGAGCCCTGTTTCCCGGGTCGCCTCCGGCACCGCCATCACCTGATGAAATATATAAATAGCCGTCTGGACCAAAAACCACTGACCCTCCATTGTGGTTGGTAAAGGGTTGGTCATAAAATAAAATGAAAAGTTCCGAAGCGGGATTAGCAATGTCAGGATTCCCTGTATCAACCGAAAAGCGGGAAATTTGAGTATCGCCTGCGGTGTTGGTATAGTTCACGTAAAAAAAACCGTTTGTGGCATAATCAGGGTGAAAGGCCAACCCCAAAAGACCCTGCTCGCTACCATTTGAAACGAGGCCGGAAATGTTCAAAAATGGGGTAGGGTTTACAGTGCCATCTGTTTGCATAATCTTGATAATTCCACCCTGTTCTACAACAAAAAGCCTGTCATCACCCGCATGCTGTAAATTAACCGGACCGCTAAAACCGTTTTTGAAAAGCTCTATTTCCACGGTTTGGGAAAAACAAAAAGGAATAAAAAAAAGAAAAAGAAGAAAGGGAAATTTTTTTTTCATGACTTAAATTTTAGAATTTTTACTAAAGTACTTAAATGCCTTCAAAAAGTAATGTTAAAACCTCTTGGCGATTTCCTCGCAAGCTTCGTTCAATAATCGGTAAACATTTTCAAAACCTTCATTCCCTCCAAAATATGGATCCGGGACCTCCACATTTTCACCGGGGAAAATTTCATCCAAAATAAGTTTTACTTTTTCTCTTTGGAATTCGTTTTGCGCCAGTTTCATAACATTTTCTTTGTTTGAAACATCCATCACATAAATAATATCAAAGGTTTCAAAATCTTCCATTTTGAATTGCCGTCCACATTGTTGGGTGATGTCAATATCATATTTTTTTCCAACGGAAATACTTCTGGAGTCTGGGGAATGGCCCACGTGCAGATCGAGCGTTCCGGCGGAATCAACGATTACTTTTGAAGGATCAACCTTGGATCTTAAAATACCTTCGGCCAACGGCGAACGGCAGATATTACCCAAACAGACCATTAGGATTTTTTTTTGCATTTTAAATAATAAATGGGTTCTTTAATTAAGAATAAAAGTAAAGAAAATTAGAGTGTAAGTTTTTTGTTCAAATCTTCCACATATTTCCGGAATTGTTTATCCGTTGTGGAAAGATTGTCCACTGTTTTGCAAGCATGCAATACCGTAGCGTGATCGCGTTGCCCAATCTGCGACCCGATGGAAGCCAAGGAAGCTTTGGTGAATTTTTTCGCAAAGAACATGGCCAATTGACGGGCCTGTACTATATGCCGTTTACGAGTCTTGGACTGTAAAGTGTCCACATCCATCTGGAAGTAATCGCTTACTACTTTTTGGATATAATCGATGGAAACCTCCCGCTTGGTATGTTTTACGTAGTTTTCCACAATTTTTCGAGCGAGGTCAAGCGTTATTTCACGCTTGTTGAAAGACGAATGTGCAATCAATGAAATAATGGCTCCTTCCAGTTCGCGGATGTTGGTTTTGATATTGTTCGCCAAAAATTCCACAATTTCCTCGGGCATTTCAACACCGTCGCGTTCTAGTTTGTTTTTGATAATGGCAACTCGAGTTTCATAGTCCGGGTGGTTCAGTTCCGCCGAAAGTCCCCATTTAAAACGAGACAAAAGGCGCTGTTCAATATCAATCATATCAACTGGAGCTTTGTCGCTGGTCAATATTACTTGCTTGCCGTTTTGGTGTAAATGGTTGAAAATATGGAAAAAAACATCTTGAGTTCCGGCTTTACCGGAAAGCAATTGAATATCGTCCACGATCAAAACATCTATGATTTGATAGAAATGTATGAAATCGTTGCGGTTATTCTTTTTTACGGATTCGCTGTATTGTTGGGTAAATTTTTCAGAGGAAATGTAAAGCACTGTTTTCTCTGGGTATTTATCTTTTATGTCAACACCAATGGCATGGCTCAAATGCGTTTTGCCCAAACCCACCCCACCAAAAACCAAAAGTGGGTTGAAGGAAGTACCACCGGGTTTATTGGCAACCGCCAAGCCGGCTGAACGTGCCAAACGATTGGAATCCCCTTCCAAAAAACTTTCAAAATTATAGTTTGGGTTTAACTGGGATTCAATCTTTACATTACGGATTCCCGGGATAATAAAAGGGTTTTTCAGTTCAGGGTTTTTATTTTTAATGGGCACATCTACTTCCTGCGATTGCATATTGCTTCGGTTGGAACTTGGAATCCTTTCCGTGAACGGTTGTTTATTCCCGTAGGTATTCTCCATTTTTATAATGTACACAAGTTTTGCGGTAGCCCCCAATTCTTTGGTTAAAGCCACTTTAAGGATTTTTACATAATGCTCTTCCAGCCATTCGTAGAAAAACTTACTGGGCACTTGAATGCTAAGGGCATTATCCGTCAACTTAACTGCATTGATTGGCTCGAACCAAGTTTTGAACGCTTGCGAAGTAATGTTATCTTCAATGAAGGACAAACAATTGTTCCAAACCGATTCCGCAGTTTTGCTCATAGTTGAAGTTGAAGTGTTGTTTTAGTTTTAAAAAGTGTGATGAAAAAACAGGGAAAAAGAATTTTCCCTAACAATTTCTTAACAATGCAAATATGTGAACAAAAAAGTGAAAAAAAAAACAGATGGGGATTGAATTTTCTTTTTTTTTTCCGCATACTTCCCTTTTGCTAAAACTACAAAAAACTTTCTTTTTAAACCCAAAACCAATGAAGAAAACATTTACAAATCTTAGGGTTCGATACGGTGAAACCGACCAAATGGGCATTGTTTATTATGGCAATTATGCGGCCTTCCTTGAACAGGGCAGGACAGAATGGCTGCGCGATCTAGGTTTTTCCTATAAATGGATGGAAGCAAATAATGTGCACCTTCCCGTGGTACATTTAAGCATCGATTATAAGTTGCCAGCGGGCTATGACGACGTCTTGACGGTGGTTACAACACTGAAAAAAAATCCCACAGTAAAAATCGAATTTTACTATGAAATTTATAATGATTCCAAACAACTTTTGGCCACGGCAACTACTGTTTTGGTTTTTGTGAACAGCACCACAAAAAAACTGATGAGGGCACCGGATTATTTACTCGAAAAATTAGCCAATTAATTCTTAAAAGGGGAAATTTGTTTTTTTAATCTGAACTTTAAAAAGTTCTTCAAAAATCATGAAAACCCTCTGGGCACTATTTTTACGAACGGAAATTTCAATCTCGCAATCCAGCTCCATTTTTTGATTTATTATTGTAAGATTTTCATCTTTAATAAGCCTCATTACTGAATTCATTTCGGGATATTGGAATTTTAAAAGGAAAGATTCATCAATGGTTTTTACAAGGATTTCGGAGGCTTCCAATGCAAGTTGTGCCGTGGTTTTGTATGCTTGCACCAACCCGCCAACACCCAATTTTGTACCCCCAAAATAGCGCACCACCACCACCAGAATATTTGTTATATCAAAAGATTGCAATTGCCCATAAATCGGCATTCCTGCACTATTCGAGGGTTCGCCATCATCATTGGTCCTATGGTTTTCGTAGCTTGTCCCCATCTGCCAAGCATAGCAAAAATGCCTCGCACTGAAATGTTCCTTTTTTAAATTTGCCAGACATTCCTTCACTTCCCCTTCATCGGTTACAGGAAAAGCATAGCCGAAAAATTTACTGCCTTTTTCTTTAAAAAGAACCGAATCGGAAGGTTTTGTAATAGTTTTATACGTGTCTTTTTCCTCTTCCATTAAGCAGTTCCAAGGGCTATTAAAATAATACTAATTACTGCTAAAAGGATTCCCCACTTATTTTTTGGCAACAGTTTTTCCTTAAAAAAAAGAATTCCTAAAAGAGTTGAAACTAAAACGATGGCGACATTGTTTACCGTAAAAATTCCCGAGCTATCCATAATCTCACTTCGCAGTGCCACTACCAAAAAATAGATCGAAAAATAGTTGGGGATGCCTAAAGCTATTCCCCCCAAAATGTTTCGGAATTCAAATTTGAATTTTCCGATTGCGGCTTGCCCCATCAATATTAAAACGCCCACCGTGGCCGCCGATGCAAAAATGATTGCAGAAAAAAGGGGAACATCATTTTCCGCAATGTATTTTTCTTCCAAAAACTTTATTGCTGTATCAATAAATCCACTCCCCAAAAATACAAGTAGGGGAAAAATTAGGTTTCTTTTTCTTATTTTAAGCCCATCGCGGGTTTTGATTGCCGCGAGGTAAACCGCCGCCAACGCCAATAAAATCCCCAAACTTTTTACGAAACCCAAACTTTCATTGTAATAAATTAATCCAAAAACAACCGGGATTACAACGCTCATTTTGGTGGCTACCGATACCACGGAAAGGCCGGAACGCTGCGTGGTCAATGCCATTAAATTAAAAACAGTGATAAATATTACTCCAAGCCCGAGGGCATAATAAAACCAACCAAATTGTGAAACTTCAGCAATCGTAAACTCGGTTTCATTCATAAAAAAACCGCAAGTGCTAGCCACCATATAATTTACCACAATGGCGTGAAGGGTATTTATTTTAAACCTTTCATAGAGTTTAAAGACCACAAAAATTAATGTGGAGGACAGAACACTTAGCAATAGAGCTATCAATGTGAAGGATTTTTAAAGTGTACTAAAAGGTCACTTTCAATTTTTTCTTTTGAAAGTATTTCACCTGAAAACAATGGGGATTTTATTCCCTTTTTAAATTTTTTATTTCCCGTAAAAACGAAAGCTTCGTCCCACATGTTTTCATCAATAAATGTTTGAAGCGTTTTTGCACCGCCCTCTATAATTACGGACTGGATTTGATGTTTGTGAAGTGAAGCACAAACTTGTGTGGCAATATTGGAAGAAAAATCAATTTTTTCAAAAATAATATTTTCAGCATTATCAGTGTCAATTTCAGTAAAAACAAGTGTTTTTGCTTTATTATTTAAAATGGAAGCCTGCTTTGGAATTTTCAAAGTACGGTCAAGAACAATTCGGATGGGATTTTTTCCCTCCCAAGCGCGGGTGGTCAGCTCGGGATTATCTTCAATGACGGTCTTTGTTCCCACTAAAATAGCGTGTTCTTCGGCTCGAAATTGATGTGCCCTTTGCCGCGAAAGCGTACAAGTTATCCAAAAGGGCTTTTTCTCTGAAATTGTTTTTATTTCATTTTTTTCCGGAGCGATAAAACCATCAAGGGTTTGCGCCCATTTTAAAATAATATACGGGCGCTTTTTGTTGTGAAAAGTAAAAAACCGTTTGTTCAGTTCAGCGCATTCATCCCTTAAAACATTCGTGATTACTTCGCAATCCGCATCTTTCAGTTTTTGTATGCCATTGCCGGATACTTTCGGGTTTGAGTCCAAACTCCCGATAACCACATTTTTTATTCTTTTGGAAATTATGAAGTCGGCGCAGGGCGGTGTTTTTCCAAAATGGCTACAGGGCTCCAAGCTTACATATAAAGTAGATTCTTTTAAAAGCTTGGGGTTTTCAACATTCAAAATTGCATTTACTTCTGCGTGCGGCTGCCCGATTTTTTGATGCCAACCTTCCCCGATGATCAAATCGTCATGAACCAAAATGCAACCCACCATTGGGTTTGGATAGGTTGATCCCAACCCGTTTTTTGCCAATTGGAGGCAACGCCACATATATTTTTCATGTATCTTCACGCGGTAAAAATACACCGAATTGCATTCATGGGAACTCCTGAAATAAGGCTTATTGAAAAAAAAGATAATCCACAAATCGCCAGCGTTATTCGAAGTGTTCTGTTGGATTTTGGGGTGCCAAAAGTAGGTACTGCCTATGCCGATATTTCCCTAGACCGTATGTTCGAAACGTATGATAAACCAAAAGCTTGCTATTTTGTGGTTGTGGAAGACAACGAAATTATCGGCGGTGCCGGGATTGCAAAATTGGACAATTATGAAGGAAATGTTTGTGAACTTCAAAAAATGTATTTCCTGCCGCAAGCCCGTGGGAAAGGAATTGGGGCTGCAATGATTAAATTGTGCCTTACAAAAGCTAGGGAATTTGAATATGAAAAATGCTATCTCGAAACGATGCCGTACATGGAAGCCGCACAGAAATTATATTTAAAAGCCGGTTTTCATCATATCGAATGCGCCATGGGCGATACGGGACATTACGCCTGTCCGGTGCATATGCTTAAAACTTTATAATCAATCCCGAACAATTTTCCCTTTGAAGCCTGTGCTGAGTGCAGATGAAGCGGAGGATAGGGGGGGTTTTTCCAATGAAAATTTCAGAACTAAAAAATAATTTCAAAAATTCGCTATCAGAATATTACCCTTCGCAAGAGGTACAATCTTTCTTTTCCATCCTTTGCGAAAAATTTTTAAAAATGTCTCGTTTAAAATTGGCGATGAACCCAGGTTTCGAGTTTTCCGCTATAGCCTTGGAAAAATTTGAAAACGCCATTTACCGCCTAAAAAAAAATGAACCCATCCAATACATCATCGGCGAAACAGAGTTTTACGGTCTACCCTTCAAAGTAAACAAACACACCTTGATTCCCCGTCCCGAAACCGAAGAGCTTGTAGATTGGGTGATCAGTGAAATTCCCCCTTTGGGGTTTAGAGGGATTTTAGATATTGGGACCGGCAGCGGCTGTATCGCGGTCTCGTTGGCTAAAAACCTTCCGAACGCAAAAGTTTCCGCGCTGGATATTTCCATGGAGGCTTTAAAAGTGGCAAGGGAAAATGCCCAAATCAATACTGTTACAATTGATTTCTTTCCCTGTGATATTTTGAAGGCAGAACAACTTCCCGAAAAATACGATATCATTGTTTCGAACCCGCCCTATGTTAGGGAAAGCGAGCGGGACAAAATGCAACCCAATGTTTTGAATCATGAGCCCGCTTCAGCCTTGTTTGTCGAGGATAAAGAGCCGTTGGTCTTTTACCAAGCCATTGCACGTTTAAGCAAAACGGTTTTAAACCCGGGCGGGGTGCTTTATTTTGAGATAAATGAATATCTTGGAAAGGATTTGCAAGAGGTTTTGACCACCGAAGGTTTCGGGAAAATTATAGTCAAAAAGGATATTTTTGGAAAAGACCGAATGCTAAAATGCCAATTAAATGCATAAACTTAGAAACATCTGCGTGTTCTGCGGCAGCAGCAATGGCAACGACACATCAATTACCGAAGCTGCAAAACAACTCGGGAAATATTTCGCTGAAAACGAAATCACACTGGTTTACGGAGCTGCAAAGATTGGCATAATGGGCGTTATTTCCCAAGCCGCGCTCGATTCGAACGGAAGGGTTGTTGGCATAATTCCTTCATTTTTAAAACTCAAAGAAGTGGTGCATCTCGGCCTTTCCGAAATTATTACCACACAAACTATGCACGAGCGAAAACTGAAAATGCACGAAATAAGCGATGGCTTTATCGCCCTTCCCGGTGGTATTGGAACGCTTGAAGAACTTTTCGAAATAATAACCTGGCTTCAACTTGGCCTGCATCAAAAGCCTATCGGCTTGCTGAACATCAATGGGTTTTATGACGATTTAATAAAAATGCTCGAAACCATGGTTCGTAAAGGGTTTCTTTCCATGGATAATTATAATTTGCTTTTGGTGGCTTCCAATCCATTGTTTCTTCTCAAGAAAATGGAAGAATTTAAAATGCCAACAATTCCAAAGTGGCTGAATTCTGACAGAACTTGATAGATTGCCGCTGCCAGTTTATTGTATGTTTAGGCTTCGGGCAGTAGCAGATTTTGCAGTGTTTTATCTGAAAGTGGGAGGGTTGCTCTCTTTTAAAATAAACGAATATCTAGCTGATACTATGTGTGATATGCTGAAAAATAAAGGCTTTTTGGTGATTGAAATTTAAAAAAATTTATTCCAAAAAAACATAATAATTCGTTGTGTAATATTGAAATAGTATTAAATTTATCTCAACGAACTGTAGAGTAAATTTTTGCTCTAAACAAGTGTCCCTCACAAAATCTACAAAACGTTCGAAATAACATTTTCTAACTTTTTTAATACACTAAATTATGCAAAAGAAAAATTTACTTTTTGTGGTATTTGCGTTTTTGACCTTCAGCCATTTTGCGTTAGCCCAACAGAACGACCCTACAAGTCCCACTTTTACAGGCAATGTATCCTCGGTAGAATATGTAACCTCATTGCTCTCGCGGCCAAATGATCTTGTTGCGCCCGATGACACACCTCGCGAAGCAAAAGACAAAAAATCTTTTGCGAATCAAATAGTTTCAGGGCAGGACCCACAAACCGAAGATGATTATTTTGTGAGAAATAGAAATGAAATGGAGCAAAGCATGCGCATGCCCCCCGCCAGTCTTGTTTTTAACACTTATTCATCAAGCTCGCAACCCACCGATCCTGCCTTGGCAGTTGGGCCAAATCACGTGATGGTGGTTTACAATACAGGGTTTATGATCTACGATAAATCCGGTAATCAGCTTTTGGGACAAACAGCGCCCAATCCTGCAATTTTTCCATCTGGGGGATGTTGTGACCTTACAGCATCTTATGACAACGCGGCAGATAGATGGGTGCTTACCTTCTTGGGGAGCGGGGCGCAGATTGCGGTAAGCGATGGGCCAAATCCGTTGACGGCAGGTTGGTATATCTATACCATTGCTGCCATTCAGGATTATCAGAAATTATCAGTTTGGAGCGATGGGTATTATATAACCGAAAATACAACCGGCTCAAATAAAGTATGGGCACTTGAGCGTTCGCAAATGCTTGCGGGCAATCCAAATGCTAAAATTATTGGTTTTAACCTTCCGGGCATTGTAACAAGTGGTTTCTTTAGCCCACAGGTTTTGAATGTCACAGATAGCAACCTTCCCGCTGCTGGCGGTGCAACGGTTATTTATATGCAGGACAACGCCTGGAGCGGAGTTACCACTGACCATATAAAGCTTTGGAAAATAAATGTGAACTGGGCAAATACATCATCTTCAACAATCTCAGCAGCACAGCAAATAAATGTTACATCTTTTATAAGTGTTTTTGATAACGGCAGTTTTTCAAATTTGACTCAGCCCGGAGGTGGTTCGGCCATTGATGCTTTACAGGCTACAATTATGAACCAGGCGCAATTCCGAAAATTTGGCACCCACAACTCTGCAGTATTCAATTTTGTTGTTGATACCGATGCTACTTCTGGAGAGCGGGCAGGTGTGCGCTGGTACGAATTTAGACAAAGTGCCGATAACCAACCATGGTCATTATACCAAGAAGGAACATACACCGCGCCGGATGGACGGCATGCTTGGAACGCGAGCTTGGCCATGGATTCACAAGGAAATATAGGTATGGGATATTCTTCAATGTCTGGTCCCACAACGCCTACTACAGTTCGTGTTAGCTCTTATTTTACTGGCAGATTGAGCACAGATCCTTTGGGAACAATGACGGCGGCCGAAGGTTTGATAGCTAACGGAAATGCAAATTTTTCGGGAACTAGATTCGGAGATTACAGCAAGATAGATGTGGACCCTTCAGACAATGCTTCTTTTTGGTTTATAACCGAATATATGAGCAGCGGCAGGAAAGGAGTTGTAGGAAAATTTAAAATCCAAGCTGGCGTTGCAGATACACAGGCGCCCACGGTGCCCACAAATCTTTTGGCCAGCAATATTACAGCTACAGGTGCAATACTCAATTGGACAGCTTCTACAGATAATGTCGGCGTGGCACTTTATAATGTTTTGGTAAACGGAACACAAGTGGGTACAACCACAAGCACTACGTTCAACCTTACGGGTTTAACACCTTCAACAAACTACACTGCTGCCGTGAACGCACAAGATGCAGCTGGCAACGTTTCTGGTAACGCTACCCGGGCATTCACAACACTGGCGGGTGGTGGCACAACTTATTGCGCATCTGCAAGTACAAATACTAATGATGAGTATATAAGCAGGGTTCAACTAAATACAATCAACAATGCCTCTGGGGCTCAATTTTATTCAAACTTTACAGCTATATCCACAGATTTGAATGAGGGCCAAGTATACACTATTACCGTTACACCTACTTGGACTGGCACCATTTATCCCGAAGGATATGCCGCATGGATAGATTACAATAATGATGGAGATTTCAGTGATGCCGGAGAATTAATATGGTCTAAGGCTCCATCAACAAATACCCCGAATAGTGGAACATTTACAGTGCCAACAAACACATCCAGAACAGCTGTGCGTTTGAGGGTTTCAATGAAGTATAACGGGATTCCCACATCCTGTGAGACCTTTACATATGGAGAAGTTGAGGATTATACTGTTAATCTTGGAACCGGAGGCGGAGGCGATACCCAGCCACCCTCGGCACCAACAAATTTAACGGCTTCCAATGTTACAGAAACCAGTACAGACCTTTCTTGGACTGCTTCAACCGATAATGTAGGCGTTACGGGCTATGAGATTTTTGAAAGCGGAAGCAGTATAGGCACGGTGACTGGTACTTCAGCTAGCATTACAGGGTTAACAGCAAACACTTCCTATTCATTTAATGTTCGCGCTTTCGATGCTGCTGGAAATAATTCAGCAATGAGCAATATAGCAAATGTAACCACTTCTGGATCAGGGGGCGGTCCGGGCGTTATAGCTGGATATTATTTTGAAACCGGCTTTCAGGGCTGGAGCGATGGTGGTAGTGATTGCGCACGTGTTTTTTCGTCAACCGCTTCTTATGAAGGAAATTATTCTATACAGCTCCGTGATAATTCCTCAACTTCGGTATCCATTTCCCCAGTTTTAAATTTGGCCGGAAATACAGAAGTTAGCATAGAGTTTCACACCTATGCCAGCAGTATGGAGAACGGGGAAGATTTCTTTGTTGAATTCTTTAACGGAACAAGCTATCAGGTAATTGGAAACTATAGAAGCGGTACACATTTCACGAACGGAACCTTCTTTACAGGTAACATTATTTTGAATTCTTCCACCTATAATTTTGGAACCAACAACAGGATAAGGTTTCGTTGTGACGCGAGTGATAATAGCGATCTAATTTATTTTGACCAAGTTATAGTTTCTGGCAATAACGTTAATGCGGCACCACAAATAATAACGCAAACTGAAAACGTTAGAACTTTTACACAGGATACCGAAAATCTAGTGAATATCTACCCAAATCCGGCAAAAACTGAATTGACCATAGCTTTCGATGCCGTTTCATTTGATGAGATTATGATTTTTTCAACTACTGGAAAATTGATAAAACAAGTAGACCCAACACGGCAAAACCAAACTATCGATATTTCCCCACTTGCTTCGGGAATGTACTTTATTCGTTTTGTATCAAACGGGCTTGCCGTTACCAAAAGATTTATAAAGGAATAATATAAATTGAACCAAAATTTAAAACCACCCAATTTTTGGGTGGTTTTTTTATGGGAAAAAACTCAAACAAAGTGAGCTTCTACTTTTCAAAAAAAAATACTAACAATTATTTAGTGATTTTCAACATAATTATAAGGGTATTGCACATTTTGTTAAATTTAATCTATCTAACCATTTAATTTTCATCTTATGAATTCATCAAAAAAGTATTTTGCGGAAGGTCTTGGCACCTTCTGCTTGGTTTTGTTTGGCTGTGGTGCCGCCACCATTGCAAGTGTTACCACCGCCGGCCCTGCCGGAATTGGTCTTTTGGGCATTTCCCTCGCGTTTGGTTTCGCGGTATTGGTAATGGTCTATACCATTGGCCCCATTTCCGGTTGCCACATTAATCCAGCAATCTCAATAGCAATGCTTGCGGCGGGTAAACTTTCTGCCAAAGACACCGTGGGTTATATTGTTTCCCAATGTGTTGGTGCCATTTCCGCCGCTGGTTTACTGTATGTTTTGGCTTCGGGCAGTGAGGGTTTTGCAATGCCAGAATGGGGCTTGGGCAGCAACGGCTGGGGCGATGGCTACTTGGGCGAATATAATATGACATCTGCCCTTATTGCCGAATTCGTTTTTACCTTTTTGTTCTTAATGGTGATTTTTGGTGCCACTGCGTCCAAGCACACCTCGCCAATGATGGCCGGTCTTGCTATTGGTATTTCCTTGGCCTTGATCCATATGGTGGTAATCCCCATAACGGGAACTTCTGTAAACCCTGCTCGTAGTTTGGGTCCAGCACTTTTTGCTGGTGGGATGGCTTTGCAGCAGCTTTGGTTGTTCATCGTCGCGCCCATTGCCGGAGGTCTCTGCGCGGCCTTGGTTCGCAATATCTTTTTGGAGGATTGATTTTTATTTTTATTGAAAACTACACTGATAAACCTCACAGTTTTTAAAAAGCTGTGAGGTTTAAAATTTTATATTTGTGAAATGAACATTGAAGCGCAAATAAATCAACTTCGCAACGAACTTAACGAGCATAACCACAACTATTATGTGCTGGACAATGCTACCATTTCCGATTTCGATTTTGACAAAAAACTGAAGGAACTTCAACAACTCGAAACCCAACACCCAGAATTTTACGACCCCAATTCTCCCACACTTCGAGTTGGGGGAGCGGTTACCAAGAATTTCGATACCGTGGCACACAATTACCCCATGTTTTCGCTGGACAATTCCTATTCAAAAGAAGAATTGGATGATTGGGAAAAACGCATCAAAAAAATGGTGGACGGTGAGGTGGAATTTACTTGTGAACTCAAGTACGACGGCGCATCCATCAGCCTGACTTATGAAAATGGGATTTTGGCGAAAGCCGTGACCCGTGGCGATGGGATAAAAGGGGACGACATTACTGCAAATATTAAAACAATACGCTCGGTGCCATTGCAATTAAAAGGGGATTTTCCGCCCAATTTTGATGCCCGGGGCGAAATTGTTTTACCTTTTGAAGGTTTTATAAAATTGAATGCCGAGCGCGTGGAAGTGGGGGACGAGCCTTATAGGAACCCTCGAAATACGGCAGCCGGCAGTTTGAAATTGCAGGACAGTGCCGAGGTCTCTAAGCGCCCATTGGAATGTTTGATTTATGGTGTTAAGGCTGAACGTTGGAAAATAAAAACACAATTTGAAAGCCTCGAACAAGCCACAAGTTGGGGCTTCAAAATTCCACAAACGGCAAAACAGGCAAAAAATATGGACGAGGTTTTTGAATTCATCGACCATTGGGATGTGCACCGCCACGAATTGCCTTACGAAACCGATGGCGTGGTTATAAAAGTGAATGATTTGCACCAACAGGAGGAATTGGGGTTTACTTCCAAATCGCCGCGTTGGGCGATAGCATATAAATTCAAAGCAGAACAAGTTTCCACGATGTTGCACAAAATAACTTATCAGGTGGGCCGGACTGGAGCCATTACGCCGGTTGCCAATTTGGAGCCGGTGGAACTTGCCGGAACCATTGTTAAAAGGGCTTCGTTGCACAATGCCGATCAAATTGCGAAATACGACATTCGGGAAGGCGATACCGTTTTTGTGGAAAAAGGAGGCGAGATCATCCCAAAAATTATTGGGGTGGATTTTAGTTTTCGCAACCCCAATTCCTTACCAACCGAATATCTTTCCAACTGTCCCGAATGTGGGACACAACTCGTGCGGCAAGAAGGCGAAGCACAACATTATTGCCCAAATGTGGCTGGTTGCCCGCCACAAATTATCGGACGAATCCAGCATTTCATTTCCCGCAAGGCGATGGATATTGAAGGGTTGGGAGGCGAAACAGTAGCTTTACTTGTAAATAATGGGTTAATAAATAACTACTCGGACCTTTATACGTTGACCAAAGAACAAATTTTGCCTTTGGAAAGAATGGCACAAAAAAGCGCGGAAAATTTGATCAACGGTATTGAAGCTTCAAAACTGATTCCCTTTGAAAGGGTTTTGTTCGGTTTGGGAATTCGATATGTGGGGGAAACAGTAGCGAAGAAACTTGCCAAACATTATAAAAGTATTGACGCACTTTCAAATGCTACACAATTGGAATTGGTTACAGTGGACGAAATAGGGGAAAGGATCGCGGAAAGCGTGATTTTATTTTTTGCCTCCGAAGAAAATAGCGAATTGATCCAAAGACTAAAAATGTATGGCGTTACTCTTGAAATTTCAGCGGAAAGCCGGGCGGGGCAAACGAATATTTTGAACGGCAGCACCTTTGTGGTTTCCGGCGTTTTTGAAAGTGTATCGCGGGACGAGTTAAAAAAACTAATTGAGGACAACGGCGGAAAGGTTTCTGGATCCATTTCGTCAAAAACAAATTATGTGGTGGCCGGTGAAAATATGGGGCCGAGCAAAAAAGAAAAGGCAGAGAGCTTGGGTGTTCCCATTATTTCTGAAAGGGATTTTTTGGAAATGATTATTTAAAAGCATCGAAAACCTTACTTTTGAAAACCTGATTTTCATGTGATGCTAAAAAAAATCAAACAACATTCCTTACGAAAAAGCACTGAACGAAACCTTCAAAACCGTGATGTTTCTCAAAGGAATTCACCTTTAACTTATTTGGGTTTTTTGGTAGACGAAACAGTGTTGGACGACGTGGAAAAGATTTATGGGTTAGCAAAAGAGATCGGGCTACTTCCAAAAAATATAAAGGTTTTTACATTCTTGGAAACTAAGCACCGGATCCCATCGTTAATTCAAAACCAGATAAACAACAGTGAATTTTCCTGGAAAGGGGAAATAACCAATCAAAATGCACGGGAGTTTTTGGATTTTCCATTTGACGTTTTAGTTGGTTTTTATAATAAGAATAATCCTTTTTTGAACCGGATGATTTCTGCCAGCAATGCAAAGTTCACGGTAGGTTTCAAAGGAGTGGACGAGCGACTTTTCGATTTAATATTAAACGTTCCGCCACAGGATTTTCCTGCTTTTCAAAAGGAATTGACAAAATATTTAAACGTTTTAAAAAAAATATAGATGAAAGAATTGATCGGGACCGGGGTTGCATTGATAACCCCTTTTAAAAATGATTTTTCGGTAGATGTTGAGGGGCTAAAAAAAGTGGTCCACTTCAATATTGAAAACGGGATTGATTATTTGGTGGTTTTGGGAACCACTGCAGAAAGCGCGACCCTTTCAAAAGACGAAAAAGAGTTAGTTATTAAAACGGTGATTGAAGCAAATAACGGCAAACTGCCCTTGGTTTTGGGAATAGGCGGCAACAATACCCGCGAAGTGGCGGACGAAATGGCAAGCCGGAACCTATCAGCATTTACGGCGATTTTGTCTGTTTCGCCATATTACAACAAACCAACCCAAGAAGGGATTTATCAGCATTTTGCCGCACTTTCAAAAGCTTCACCTTTGCCCATAATTTTATATAATGTACCCGGAAGAACGGCATCAAATATGCTTCCCGAAACGGTAATACGATTGGCGAACGATTGCGGGAATATAGTGGCCATCAAAGAAGCAGCCGGCGATATGGTTCAAGCGATGCGGCTTATTTCCGGGTGCCCGAAAGATTTCCTCATTATCTCCGGGGACGATATGATTGCGTTGCCGATGATTTTAGCCGGTGGGGCAGGAGTGATTTCCGTTATTGGCGAAGGTTTTCCAAAAGAATTTTCCGAAATGGTGAAACTGGGATTGGATAAAAAAGCCGATGAAGCATATAAAATTCATTATAAAATAGCCCCAGCAATCGATTATATTTTCGCCGAAGGAAACCCTGCCGGTATAAAAGCGGTTTTCAAAAAACTGGGTATTTGCGGAGATACCGTGCGTTTGCCTTTGGTGGGAGTGAGTGATATATTGCGAAAAAAGATTGATGGGTTTGTGGATGGGTTAGTTTAAAAAACCCCCCGGTTTAATTCTTAAATCTTCCGGCTTCCAACTTTTTAATAAGTTTTTGTAATCACGTTTAATTCCTTACTTTTGCACGATGTTTTTTAGAACTATGAAAATAAGCCTGTTACTTCTTTTTTGCTTTACCCTTCTTTTCGCCTCTTGCAGTGAGTATCAAAAGGTTCTCAAGGATGATGATTTGGGAAAAAAATATGCTTTTGCTGATTCTCTTTACACCATCGGGAAATACAAAAAAGCTTTGAAATTGATGGAACAAATAGTTCCAGAATACCGGGGAAAACCACAGGCCGAAAAACTGATGTTCATTTATGCGAACACATTTTACATGCTCGAGGATTTTTATTTGGCGGGTTATCAGTTCGAACGTTTTGAAACCGCTTACCCTGCAAGTGATAGTGTGGAAATTGCTTCATTTAAATCGGCTAAAAGTTTTTATCAACTTTCTCCACGATATTCGCTTGATCAAAAAGAAACCATTACCGGCCTTGAAAAACTTCAAGGTTTCATAAATACCTATCCCAATTCCGAATACCGAATGGAAGCCAATGCATTGGTAACGGAACTGCGGGAAAAACTGGAATTCAAGGAAATAGAAGTTGCCGATCAGTATTTGCATATCGAAGATTACAAGGCAGCCATTGAAGCATATGACAATTTTATTTTGGACCATCCCGGTTCAAAATACCGAAAAGGAGCGTTTTATGGCAGGTTTGAAGCAGCTTATAAATTGGCGATAAACAGTATCCCGATTTTGGTGCAGGAAAGGCTTTTAACAGCAAAAGAATATTACAACAGTTTTATAAAATATTATAAAGATTCCGACTTGAGGCCCGATGCGGATATTATTTTACAAGATATTGAAACCCGGACCGTTAAAATAGAAACAGAACCCACAATTTAATAAAGTTACCATGGACATTAAAAATTCAGAAGCCCCGATCAATACCATTACCATTGATAAAAATATTATAGATGCGCCCACTCAGAATATTTACGAGGCAATTTCCATTATTTCAAAAAGGGCAACGCAGATAAACTCCGATATTAAGAAGGAACTTCTTGAAAAACTGGATGAATTTGCTACCTATAATGATAGTTTGGAGGAAATTTTTGAGAACAAAGAGCAGATTGAAGTTTCAAAATATTATGAAAAACTTCCAAAGCCACATGCCATGGCAGTTCAGGAATGGATTGACAATAAAATTTACTACCGCAACACAAACGATGAAGTTGTAGAAGAATAATAATGCCAGTTTTAAGCGGAAAAAATATTTTGCTTGGTGTAACAGCCGGAATAGCCGCTTACAAATCTGCATTTTTAGTGCGATTGCTCGTAAAAAAAGGGGCCAACGTTAAAGTGGTGATGACCCCGGCGGCAAAAGATTTTGTAACCCCGCTTACCCTTTCCACTCTTTCAAAAAATGAAGTTTTATCATCTTTTAAAAATGATGAAAATGAAAATGCCCAATGGAACAACCACGTAGCGTTGGCACTTTGGGCAGATTTTTTTTTGATAGCTCCCGCCACTGCCAATACTCTTTCCAAAATGGCGGCGGGCGAAAGCGATAATCTGTTGCTGGCGGTTTACCTCTCCTCTAAATGCCCCGTTTATTATGCCCCAGCGATGGATTTGGATATGTATCTACACCCTTCAACTCTGGCAAATTTTAAAAAACTGGAAAGCTTCGGAAATATTCAAATTCCCGCAACGCATGGCGAACTTGCCAGTGGTTTGACAGGGCAAGGCAGGATGGCGGAGCCCGAGGATATTGTAGCATTTTTAGAAGATGACATTATTGCCAAGTTACCGCTTTACGGAAAAAGCATACTCATTACGGCCGGTCCCACTTTTGAACCGATTGACCCCGTCCGGTTTATCGGGAACCATTCCAGTGGGAAAATGGGGTATGCCTTGGCTGAGACCGCAACTGAAATGGGAGCGGAAGTGACCTTGATTTCAGGCCCGGTTTCTTTAAATGCAAAACATGATGTCATAAATGTAGTTTCGGTAATTAGTGCGGAAGAAATGTTCAATGCTGTTCATTCGCATTTTGAAAATTGTGACATTGCCATTTTAAGCGCAGCGGTTGCCGATTTTAAGCCTGAAAATTTTTCACCGGAAAAAATTAAAAAAGAGGGAGAAGAAAATATTTCACTTAATCTTACTAAAACAAAAGACATTTTGGCTTCGTTGGGAGAAATGAAAGAGCACAGGTTTTTGGTAGGT
>JBBQKI010000020.1:0-45923 GCA_038326725.1 Flavobacteriales bacterium | reverse complement strand
CGTTATGCGGCATTGAACAGCAAATCGTAAATTTGGATATCTGAAATTTAATACTTACTTTTGACGTTAGTAAAGACGTTAACCGTGATTAAAAGTTTTGAAGGTAAAGAAACAGAAAAGATTTGGGAAGGAATCCAATCTAGAAAACTTCCGGCAGATATTCAAAATGTCGCTAGGAGAAAATTAAGAATGATTAACAATTCCCAAAATGTAAATGATTTGAGAATTCCGCCAGCGAATCATTTGGAAAAACTGAGTGGAAATTTGGTTGGCTTTTATAGTATAAGAATTAATAAGCAGTGGCGAATTATCTTTAAATGGGAAAACGATAATGCTTTCGAAGTACAAATTGTAGATTATCATTAAATAAAAATTATGGAAATGCTAAAAAATATTCATCCAGGAGAAATATTGAAAGAAGAATTTCTTTTACCGTTGGAAATAACTGCTTACAGACTTTCTAAAGAAACTTTTATTCCACAAACACGTGTAGGGGAAATAATTAAAGGCAATAGAAGGATCACAGCCGATACTGCTTTACGTTTGGCAAAATTTTTTGGAACTTCAGCTAAATTTTGGCTTGGCTTACAAGATGATTACGATTTGGAAGAAGAAAATATTTTAAAGCATTCTGAATTGTCAAACATAAAGCAAATTAACATCAACGCCGCATAACACACGCTAAGCGCCATTGCCAATTTTGTCTAGCCGGAGCATTTGTTTTCACGAAAATATTTTATCATGCCGAAAGTTCTCAGTTCGCTTTCAAATTCCACCACATCGCCAAGCCGCAGCGTTATCTCACATTTAAAAACAAAAATCGCGCATAAATTGAAAATATGAAAAATCTTCTTCTAATATTAATCACATTAACCACAATAAGTTGTAAATCTCAAAACACAGAAACAACTGACGAAATAAATGTGTTATTTATCGGAAATAGCTTGACATATTTCCACGAAATGCCACAGACCGTGCAAAAAATGTTGAATGAAACGAATCCAAATATTAAAATTGAACAAAGCACATTTCCAGGACAATCTTTATCAGGACATTTATCGGACATAATAACCTCAAGGACTGAAAACGGCATTAGTACAAGAAAAAAAGAAGATGGAGAAAAGACCGAAACGGAAATTAAGATTGCCGAGAAAAAATGGGATATTGTTATTTTACAAACTGGAACTGTAAGCGTTTTAATCCCAGAAAATCGTGAACTAAAAGTAAACAAAGCTATTTCTGACATCAAAAAATTGGTTTCTAATCCAAACTGTAAATTCATACTCTTCCAAACTTGGCCATCAAAAAACGAATATCCTGAACAATATTGCTATCCATCAAGGTCAATTGACAAATCAATAGAAAAGGATAAATGCTGTTCACCTGTTCTTGAAAATTTAAAACAAGAATTTAACGTAATTAACGAATCATATAATTTAGTTGCTGAAGAAAATGACCTAATCAAATCGAACAACGGAACCAAATACTTTGAAGTTCGGACAAAATTCCCTGAAATTGAACTTTACGAAGATGAAAGTCATCCGAACGAAAATGGTGCTTTTTTGAACGCTTGTATATTTTACCAAATGTTGACTGATAAAAAAGCATCTGATTTAATTTACAACGGAGAAATTGAACCTAAAACAGCGGAAAAATTAAAGAAAATTGTGGAATAAAAACTACTGCCAACAAAGAACTGAGGTAAAAAACAACACTTTTCTCCATTAATTTTTGACATTATTATTCTAGGCTTACGGATTGAAAAAATAGATCTGTAAGCTAATTTTTTTATTTGGATCCCAATTATTTTACTGCAAGTACAGCTTAAGCCGTATATAAGCTATGGCTTGGTCAGTCCTCACTTGGAAAATCCTGCAAATTTTCCAAAGCCATTTTTATTTGGAAAGGTTCGTGCTAAAACACGCCACAGCTCATATACCAAACGCCGTTCCCCACCTTTTTCCCCAGTACGAAATCACCCAGCGAGGCTCTTAAAACATTCTGCATTAATGAATCCATTTCCGTATTTCCCTTTTATTTCAAAGAAAGTATATCTTTCTCCTTTTTGGTCAAACCATTAACTACCAATTCATAGGAATGATCTATCAATTCCCGAAGCAATTTCGGGGGAAGGCTTTCAAGTTCCACCGTATTCCAGTGTTTTTTATTCATGTGGTAGCCCGGATAAATAAAATCCGGATATTCCTCACGAAGTTCTATTGCCTTTTCCGGTTCGCATTTCAGGTTTGCAGACGCGGGTTGCTGCAGCCCCGTTAAAGCGAAAATCTTCCCCATCACTTTAAAAACCAAAGTGTCTTCCCCAAAAGGGAACGATTCGGTAACGCCCCTTTTGGCGAGGCAATAATCCCGGAATTCTTCAAGCTTCATCTTTATTTAATTTTATAGCCCAGGGCAGGCTTGCCGTTAAAATAAATGAGCAGGGTTTCCACCCCCAATTCCAATGGCACGCTAAAAGTGGTTACTCCGTTTTCGGATTGGAGTTTTTGCACCGATAGAATTTCATTGCCATAAGAATATGTTATTTCATCTGTTTGAATGGTTTCGATTTCAAAAAACAGTTCGTCAAAATAATCTTCCATCCGAATGATACCGGTTTTGGGTTTTAAGATATTTTCCGCAATCAGGGTTTTCTCTATAATAATAGGCCTTTCAGAAAATGCAAGCCGACTTGGAATTTCCTTTAGAAATGAATCTTCGGCCATATCCGGATAATGGGTGTTTATGAGTTTTTCCGGTGGGGTATTATAATAAAAATAATCTGGCTCTTTAATGAATTTGCCTTTATATTTTCCCGCGCCCCAAGTGGGGTCAAAAAGGTGCGGAATACCGTCAATAAATGCCACATTCCACATATGGGTTTTTTCGAATGGCCTGCCAATATCATCAAAATTGGATTTAATATCGCCCCGTACCAAATAATTTTCGATGCCCTGAAGTTCACAGAGTTTTTCAAAAAGCATCGCATATCCTTCGCAAACCGCTTTACCTTTTTGAAGTGTCCTCTTTATAATTTTTTCACGTGTTGCCACTTCTTTTTCGTTGCGTTCACTAATTTTTTTATAGCTGAAATCGAATTGCTTAAATTCCTCCAGATTATATGAAACATTTTCAATAATCCAACTGTAAATTGCACGCACTTTTTCTTCTTCCGTAAAAAAATCGCGGGTAATGAATTTAGAAAGCTGCTCCGGGCCATCGAAGGATTTAGGATACATTAAAATTGTCGCGTCCACCCTTTCCAAATCTTGGGCAGGAGAGGTGGCGGCATAAAGCAAAAACAACAAAAACATGAATATCCATCTGGGAAAAAAAGGGGAAATTCCTTTGATTTTTATTTGATGTTGCATACTAAATAATTTTATAAAGTACAGGTTTACTTGGAGTCGCATCGTTTTCGAAAGGAGCAATTTGTAGGTTCAGCAAATATTCGCCATCCTTTACCCCATTGGGCACATAAATGAATTCAGTAATGGTAGCGTCCATCTGGGGGGCATTCGGGTAATCCCAAAAAGCTTTGTGCGCCAGCAGTTTCCCTTCGTCCTTTTCGCGGTCCACGGAGGGCAGGTCTATCAACAAATGTTTTATGCCGATTTCCCTTATATATTTTGCGGCGTTTTCGTGTAAAAAGGCCCAATTGGTATTTGAATATTTTCTTGATTTTTTTTGGGAAGTGTTGGGCAAAGTCCGAATAACCAAGGCTTCGGGTTGTTTTCCATTCAATCGCTGTTTGATTTGCTTTTCCGAAATAATCAAATCCTCACCCAAAGTTTCGGGGGCAACTGAAATTACTTCCGCCAAAAAGAAAAATATTTTTAAAGCCTCGTTCACGGAATTAAATTCCGGGGTAATATGCCCGATGCATTCAGTATGTGTGCCGTGTGCATGGGGATTAAAATGGATATTATTGAAATTAACCGACGCCCCTTCCGAAACTTTTCCCACCCAACCATCCATTTTCACGGGTTCTATTTTGGGGCCGTCCAAATACCAAGCTTCGGGATTTTTCATTGAGGCCCTCAATGGGATTGAAATATCCAACGGTTTCGAAAGGTCCACGATGTAATTCTTGAGATTGTAATTTATGGTTGTTTTCATTAAGTTCTTTAATTAACCCTTTCAGGGTTTGGAACCCTCAAATGGAATTATAAATTTAAACGAAAAAGGCTCGATGCAATCCCATCACTTAAGAATTTTCCTTTTTTCGTAACCTTTATAACCCCGTTTTCTATAATCAATAAATTTTTTTCCAAAAGAGGTTGAGCTTCTTTCAGTAAATATTCAAGATAATTTTTTCCAAAATCCCTTTCCACTTTTTCCAAAGAAACGCCCCACATTGTCCGTAAACCGGTCATAATATATTCATTGTATATATCGGTAATGCCAAGGGTTTCGGTTTCTAAAGGAAGCTTTCCCGCCTCTATATTTTTAATATAATGTGAATTGTTCCGAATGTTCCAACTGCGCTGTTTGCCGTTGAAGGAATGCGCCGAAGGGCCAATGCCCAAATAGGGTTTTCCTTGCCAATAAGCGGTGTTATTTTTACTGAAAAAACCTTCTTTCCCAAAATTTGAAAGTTCATAATGAACAAACCCATTTTTTTCCAAAATATCCACCAAACTGAAAAAATGCTGCTCCGCCAAGGCATCATCAACAGGGGAAATTTTCCCGGTATCAATAAATTTTTTAAGTGCTGTGTTGGGTTCCACCGTCAACGCATAACTGGAAATATGCGGAATATTAAATGAAATTGCTTTCTCGACATTTTGTAACCAGCGGTCGTTGCTCATGTTTGGAATCCCGTAAATTAAATCGATGGAAATATTGTCAAAATATTTGGTTGCTTCTTCGATTGCCTTTTGGGCTTCCCGGGCATTGTGCGCCCGGTTCATCAATTTTAAATCTTCTTCAAAAAAAGATTGCACCCCAATGCTGAGGCGGTTTATTGGACTTTTAGATAATTGGATTATTAGATTATTGGATAAATCATCTGGGTTGGCTTCGAGGGTAATTTCGGGGTTTTCGGAAACATTGAAATTGGAATAAATTGTTTCAATCAAAAATCGTAATTCCTCAATCGTCAATAAAGAAGGGGTGCCGCCTCCAAAATAGATGGTTTCGACGGGTTCTGTAATTTCATCTTTTCGTAAAACCAATTCCGTGCAAAGGGCTTGTACCAATTCACTTTTCTTTTTCAGCGAAGTTGAAAAATGAAAGTCGCAGTAGTGGCAGGCTTGTTTGCAAAAGGGAATATGTAAATAGATACCAGCGATGATTCGAGAATTAAATTACTTAATATTTATAAAATACTATTTCTTAACCCTAGCAACATTCTCCTTCACAAAACTTTCCCAGCCCGTATAATTCTTTTCGCCTGTTACCTTTCCTGCATTGTAAAAATGGCAAACGGCGGCGGCAAGGCCATCGGTGGCGTCAAGGTTTTTGGGAAGTTCTTTGAGTTGCAATAGGCTTTGAAGCATTTTGGCGACCTGCTCTTTGCTGGCATTTCCGTTGCCGGTAATCGCCATTTTAATTTTTTTAGGGGAATATTCCGTGATTGGGATTTGTCGGGAAAGTCCGGCGGCCATGGCCACGCCCTGCGCCCTGCCCAGTTTTAACATAGATTGTACGTTTTTTCCAAAAAACGGGGCTTCAATCGCTATTTCGTCGGGATGGTGGGTATCGATAAGTTCAATGGTGCGTTCGAAAATGAGTTTCAACTTCAAATAATGGTCATCATATTTTGATAACAAAAGTTCGTTCAATTGCAAAAACTGCATTTCTTTTCCCACCACTTTTATAAGCCCAAAACCCATGATAGTGGTCCCGGGGTCTATCCCTAAAATTATTTTATCTGAAATCATTATGGGTGCAAAATATGGTATTTTAGCCACATGGCAACGCAATTTCACAAAGCTAAACAATATCTTCGGGCCAGTGCCAAATCTATTTTTATATGCTGATTTTTGGATTTGTAATTTGGAGTTTGTACCTCATTGCAATGGGGATTTTGGCCCACGGATTTTTAAAATTAAAAAAAAACAATGCAGTGGAAATTTTGCCTAAAACCCGGTTTTCCATTATTATCCCATTTCGGAACGAAGCCGCAAACCTTCTGCCATTATTGCAATCTTTAGGAATTTTATATTATCCTTCGAATCTCTTTGAAGTTATTTTTGTGGATGATGCTTCCGAAGACGCGTCCGCTGAAATTATTTTGGATGCATTAAAAAATTCTTCTCTTTCATATCGCATTATTCAAAATGAACGTTTTTCCGCTTCGCCTAAAAAGGATGCCATTACTACGGCAATAAACCTTGCAAAACACGAATGGATTTTGACCACGGACGCCGATTGCCGACTTCCTGAAAATTGGCTTGGGGCATTTAATAATTTCATACTCGAGAAAAATCCAATGATGGTTTGCGGCCCGGTATTGTATAAAGCAAATAATTCTTTCGTCGAAAAATTTCAGCAATTGGATGGATTTTCCCTTCAAACTGTAACGATGGGAAGTTTTGGCTTGCAGAGACCCTTGCTTTGCAATGGCGCAAATTTGGGTTATAAAAAAGAAGCTTTTTTAAATTTAAATGGTTTTCACGGGAATTCGCACATTGGCAGCGGTGACGATATTTTTATGCTTGAAAAAATACAATCGGCATTCCCCGGGAAAGTCCTTTTTTTAAAAAATGAGAATGCAATTGTAACAACTCAACCACAAAATTCTTGGAAAAGCCTTTTGAACCAACGAATGAGATGGGCCTCAAAAACCGCGACACAAAAAAATAGGGTTTCAAAAATTTTGGGGATTTTGGTTTTTTTCACAAACCTTAGTGTGCTTTTGATTCCTTTTGGAATATTATTTCAGCCGGATTCCATTGTTTTTTTTCTTTCGCTTTTGATTTTTAAAATGGCTGCCGATTATTTCATTATTGCTTTTGGGGCAACTTTCTTCAACAAAAAAGTAAATGGCCTTACTTTTATTTTAAGTTTTTTCCTTTACGCTTTTATAACGGTAATAGTAGTATTGAAAAGCTTTAACGGGACTTATGTTTGGAAAGGGCGGGTTTTTGAAAAACAAGCTTAAATGGAATTATTTTTTTACATTTAACACAACTTAATCAAGCCCTTATGAAACGTTTCTTCCCCATCTGCCTCGCCTATTTTTTATTTTCAAATATTGCTTCCGCCCAACAGCAATACACGGTGGGAGGCGAACAATATGTTCTTAATACGGAAGTGGATGGCGCGTTGACTCTGCTTTGGGGAATAATTGATGGGGAATACCGCTATTTTCTAAAAAAAGAAAATGAAATTATTGAATTAAAAAACACTCGAGAAAACGGGGATTACTTAGAAGAATACAAAACAACCCTGCAACAACAAACTGCGGATGCCTCCATAAAAACCGATAAGTTGAAACTCACTTTGCCCGACCTCCGCGATTTCTTCAACACTTACAATAAACAAAAAGACCCAAATTTTACAGCGGAAAACAAATCGGTCGCGCTTATTTTTCGGTTGGGCGGTTTTGCCGGCGCGTCCAATTTAGTCTATTCCGCAAACCCAACTAATGCGTTTCTTCCCATAGCAGGAGTGGAAGTTGAGCTAACCGATGCGGTTATCTTGAAACGGCATTCCCTGGTTTTTCAATTTCGACAAAGTTTTAAAAGTTCGGAATATGAATATACTTCCTCTCAGTTTTCCATGAACTACCGGTTTAAATTTATTAAAACCCCAAAACTTGATGTTTTTGTAAATACTAAAATCGTGGCCTATACCCATTCCCAAATGGAAATAATGTATGTTGATGCAAATAACGACCTCATCACAGATGATGATTCGGGTAGTAATATAGAAGCCCCCGTCGCTTTTGGGCTCGGCCTCGATTATGCATTGGGCAACGGCTATCTCACCTTTTTATATAGCGATATTGTGGCGTTGGGCATTGATAATAATGGCGAATTCCCGATGGATTTTGCTTTGGGATATAAGTTCAATTTATAAAGCCTTTTTCTGAGGCGGTTTTATTCCTGAGTTTTGATAATTATGGGCAATGTAAATTCGGTTTTTACAGGGATGCCCCGTTTATGGGCTGGCGCGATTGGGGAAAGGGAATCTATGCTTTGGAAAATCCAAGTTTCCAAAAGTGGGATTTCGTTCCGGACCAAACTGTCCATTTTAATATTGTTTACGGAAAGTTCCCCCTTATTCGAAATTGAAAACCCCAAAAAAACCGTATCGTTAATCGTATGGGAAGCAATGATTTTCCGTCGGCTGATGGATTGGTATAAATGATTTGAAAGTGTGGTTTCAAAACAATTTTTCTGAAGTTTTTTATCGGTAATTGAACTGCAATCGCTAAAGGAAGGGTATTGATCAACGTCCTTCCAGTCGATGGTTTTGAGGTCTTCTTCGTAAAATGTTTCCGTAGATATTTTTTCGGTTTCGAAAAATTGGCAGGAAGCTGCCGAACCCAATAAAATCATTAACAGAAAAAGATGTTTCATTTTCGAACTTATAAAGCCGAAAAGTACGCATTTTGAGAAAAATGAATTAAAATCAATTCCCCTTTATTTACAAATTATTTGTGAACCGGTTTTTCAGAAAAAAGTTATTTTTAAAAAATGGAAAATCATTACATCATCCTTGCCAGCTTGGGCTTAGCTACACTGCTAATGGCGTGGCTTCCGGCCATTTCGAAAAAGATAAACGTTAGTTACCCCATAATAATTTTGGCGCTGGGCCTTTTGCTTTACTTTGTGGGCACCCCATTAGGCTGGCCGGACACCATTTGGGATGACCAAGCGTTAATGTATTTTTCCGAAGCCATCGTCATAATATCGCTGATGGGGGCAGGCTTAAAGATAGGCTCGGAATACTCCTTTAAGGCTTGGAAAAGACCGTTATTATTGCTTTTTGTAACCATGCCCATTTGTATGGTGGCGGCATATTTCATGGGGGTATACTTTATGGCTCTCAGTATTCCGGCAGCGGTGCTTCTAGCGGCAGTTCTCGCTCCCACCGATCCTGTGCTTGCAGCCGAAATACAACTGGACGACCCACTTAGGGAAGAAAAGAGCAAAGATAAAATTCGTTTTTCGTTAACGGCAGAAGCCGGATTGAACGACGGCATGGCCTTTCCTTTTACATTTCTGGCAGTTATGTTGGCCCAAGCTGGAGGCTGGGCAATGGTCAATTATTCCGAATGGTTTTGGGATAAATTAGTATTGAAAATTTTAATTGGCATAGCCGTCGGGATAATTTTAGGAAGACTTACGGGTTATCTTTTCCATTACCTCCACAACAAGAAAAAAATTAAAACCTTTGATGGGTTTCTGGCACTTTCCCTTACTTTTCTAACATATGGAGTTGCCGAACTAGTTCACGGGTATGGCTTTATGGCTGTTTTTTTTGCGGGGCTTACTTTGCGTTATTTTGAAAAAATGAATGGGAACTACAAAAAGAAAATGCACGACTTTACTCACGAAATAGAGCGGTTAATGATCGTGGTTTGGCTTATATTGTTTGGAGGGTCTATTTTCAATGGCGTCTTGGATCTCACAGATTGGAGGGGCATCACCTTCAGCGTGTTGTTCGTTTTGGTGATTCGCCCGTTGGCCGGCCTCATCGCACTTATTGGGATAAAGGACTCGTTTAAAAGTAAATTGGCAATTAGTTTTCTGGGAATACGGGGAGTGGGATCCATTTTTTACCTTTCATGGGCTTTTTTGCAAACCGATGGTTTTGAAAACAAATCGGAACTTTATTCCATTACCGCATACATCATATTGTTTTCCATCATCCTCCACGGATTTACGGCACCATGGATTATTCAATATTTTAAGAAAAACAACAAAGAGGAAGAACTCGATAAAATTTAATTTTTACCCTAAATCCATTCTGTTTTTTCTTCAATAGGTGTTTTACGGATTCCTTCGGGTAAATCGGCATCATATTTTCCGAGATAGAAAAAGCCGAGGCAACGCTCGCCTTCTTTCATTTCTATCAATTCGTTCATAAATTTCATTAATCCTGGCGAACTCCAATATCCCCCGATTTTCATTGCGTGGGCGGTGAGCCACATGTTTTGGACAGCCATGGCTGTGGAGGCAATTTCCTCCCATTCCGGAACAGATTCTTTGGGATCGCGTTGCATACAGATGGCGATTACGCAACCTGCTTTTACGGGGTTTGCCTTTAGGTTGTTATAATTAATTTCAGCAAAATTGGCAGTGGTTTCCTTGAATTTTCCAGCAAGGAACTCCCCGAGCTTTCTTTGCGCCTCGCCGTGAAAAACCTTGAACCGCCAAGGCTCGGTCCTTTTGTGGGTGGGGGCCCAATTGGCAGCATCCAAGATTTTTTTAATTTCTTCTTTTGAAATTGGTTCACTATTATATTGTGCAGGGAAAACTGCTCTTCGGGACTCGATAATTTCTGAAATCATAATGTTTTTATTGAAGCGCGAAGGTACGGAGAATAAAAATTGAACAGGTTGATTTTCTATCGAACCAATTTGATGCTCATGCTTCCCTTGTAGCTACTGATTATACAGAAATAAACACCCTTTTCCCAAGTATCCGCAGTAATTATGATTCTTGAACTGTGGCTGTTTCCCGAGACTATTTGTTTCCCGGAGATATCAAAAACCCGATATCCAATATCTTCATTGTTCAGGTTATTAAGGATGAATTCAGCGTCCATCGAAATGGTGTTCGTAAAAAATATCCCTGGGATTTTCGTGTTTTCCAAAATGTCCAACGCCTCAAAAAGATAGCTTTCCGAAAGGATAGCGCAGCTTTCCGCCCCCTGAAAAAGGACTTCCACGGTATAATTACCATTTTCAACGGGCGTGTATGAAAATTCATCGGCGCCCGCAATTTCATTGCCTTCCAAAAACCAAGTATAACTTGTGCCATTTTCGGTGGTATATAAAGTGCCATCTATTTCTTCAATGGCCACTTCTTCACCGGTAACGGTAAAATCCACGGGTACGCCACTGGAAAACCATTGATTCGGGCATTGTGGGTATGAAGCCTCCAATATATAAGAACCTTCTTCTGAAACCTCATAAAAATCTTGAGTTCCTTCCTGTACGATAACTCCATCTTTATACCACCTGAAATTCTCAGGTCCCGGAAAGGCATTGGAAATTATAGAGGTTTCACCAAAACAAAGGTCTGTATCGGAATCGTGTTCTATGGCGGGCGAAAGAAAAACCCAAGTATCGAACATTATATCGTTTGAATTTTCGGAACACGCATTGTCCGTTATTGCAACAAAAACGTACGCAAAACCGAGGTCGCCAGCGGTTATAGTTAAAGTACTGTTTGTTTCGCCCGGAAAATTTGTTGCAGTCCCCCCAGTTGAAAATTTGTATTTCCATTGATAACTGTCATATCCCGAAGGGGCGGTAAAAACGATAACTTGATCGGAACATTGAACTTGATTGCCCCCGCCCAAATCAGGATCGGAGGTAATGGTGCTGTCAAAAGGGCATTGGGAGTAAAGATTACTCCCGATAAAAAAGAACAATCCGAGAAGTAGTAATTTTTTCATGGGTTAATTTTTAGGAGAATTAATTTCAAACAAAAATAGTCAAAGACAAAGAATAGTCAAAAACAAAAAATAGCCCAAAACAAAAAAAGCCCTTCCGCATAGCGAAAAAGCTTCTCACTGGTTTAACTACAAACCATTTCCCGATTTGTCATCGGGACAACACAACTTCATTTATCTACTTCGCGGATACTGAACGAAGTCGAAGTAGCGGTCTGGACGGGACTCGAACCCGCGACCCCCTGCGTGACAGGCAGGTATTCTAACCAACTGAACTACCAGACCAATTTTCCAACCCGCCGAGGCGGATGCTAACAACAGTTAGGCTTTGCGGAAATTGCTGCCATACTTTTAGGAACAAGTCCCTTGCCGTATTGGCGGTGGCAAATATACCACTCCATTTCACTTTCACAAACTATTTTTTGAAAATAATAAACTGCTTTATCCAAACTTCTGACGCTCCAATAAATAGGTGGTCAAAATCTTATTGAAATGCTCGTTAATGTCCGTAGTTACATATTTTATACGGTATTGCGCACATTTTAGCTGAAGCTCGGAAAAGTATTTGCTCACCGCTTTTTCATAATTTTCCTTTATGTTGTCGGCGTAAATATTCACGAATTCTCCGGTTTCAACATCCACAAATCGTTTTGGGCGGTTAGAAAAATCAAATTTTAACTCCCGGCTTTTATCGAAAGTATGAAAAAGCACAACCTCGTGTTTGTTATATTTTAAATGCTGCAACGCCTGAAAAAGTTTTTCGGCCTCGGCATCGCTTTGAAACATATCGGTGAACAAAAAAACCAATGAACGCCTTTTCAATTTTTCGGTAATAAGATGAAGGTATTCGTAGGTTTTGGTGCCAGTGCCTTCTTTTTTAAGGAGCAACGCCTCGTTCAGTTTTCCCAACAGCATTTGGTGGTGGCGCTCGCTACCTTTTTCGGAAGCATAAAATTCATAACTATTGCTATAAATGCTCATTCCCACGGAATCTCGCTGGCGTTTGAGCAAATTCATAATGGCCGCTGATGCCAGCACGGAAAAACCAATCTTGTTTAGTGAATTAATATTGTATTGTTTCAGCTTGGGAAAATGCATTGAACTGCTGTTGTCAATTATAAGATGGCAACGCAGGTTGGTTTCTTCTTCGTAACGTTTGGTATAAAGTTTGTCGGTTTTCGCGAAAAGCTTCCAATCTATATGCTTGGTGCTTTCGCCGGAATTATAGATTTTATGCTCTGCGAATTCCGCAGAAAATCCATGGAACGGGCTTTTATGCAAGCCTGAAATAAACCCTTCCACCACTTGCATGGCCAAAAGTTCTAGGTTTTTAAAACCCGTGATTTGGTTTATTTCATTTTCAATATTCATTTATTTTACCTTAAAAATTTCATCAACAATCCCATAAGCTAAAGATTCCTCAGCGCCCATCCAATGGTCGCGGTTGAAATCTTTCATTATTTTTTCGAAGGTTTGCCCGGAATTTTCAGCTAAAATTCTTGCGCTTAATTCTTTCGTTTTAATAATTTCTTGAGCAGTAATTTCAATATCACTAGCCACGCCCCTTCCACCGCCACTGGGCTGATGTATCATGACCCGCGCATGGGGCTGAATGAACCTTCGTCCCTTTTCGCCCGCGGAAAGCAAAATACTCCCCATTGAAGCCGCAAGGCCTGTACAGATAGTGGAAACCGGGCTTTTGATTTCCCTGATGGTATCATAAATCGAAAAGCCGGAGGTTACATATCCGCCGGGACTATTGATGTAAAATTTGATTTCGCTATGTTTGAGCGAATCCAGATACATCAATCTGTCCACGATGTGGCGTGCGCTTTTGTCGTCCACCATTCCCCATAAAAAGATTTTGCGTTCTTCCAGCAATTGGTTGTCAATTTTGTCCTGGGCCTTTGTTGTTTTTTCCATAGTCATGCCCGCGAAGGCGGGTATCTTTTAAATTCAAGTTCTACATTGGTTTAAAGAGACCCCGCTATGTTGCGGGGTTAGTTCAATAACGTAAATCTGCGATTTACTATTTTACTAAAATAAAAAAGGCCTGACGTATTGCCAAACCTTTTCCTTATAAAGTTTTTTTAAATTCAATTACAAAAGTTGATCTATGGCTTCCGCATAAACATTCTTAGGGGCAACCCCAACTTGGCGGCCCACTACTTCACCATTTTTGAAGATAAGCACGGTAGGGATGTTCCGAACACCATATTTTGCGGCGAATTCCTGATTGGCATCCACGTCCACTTTACCAACCACTGCTTTTCCCTCGTATTCATTACTAATTTCCTCAATAATAGGGCCAACCATCCTGCAGGGGCCGCACCAAGCTGCCCAAAAATCCACCAAAACGGGTTTGTCGCTTTTTAAAACGGTTTGATCAAAGGTTGCATCTGTTATTTCTAAAGCCATCACGTATAATTTTTATTGATTATTTTAATTTAGATAACAAAAGTAGTCATATTTTTTGCGAAAAGGTTACGGGTTAACATTGGTTTAGGTAATTGGTTTATTGTTTTAATTGATGCCCAATCTTAATTCAACTTGTACCGCAATTGTTGCTTTTCCAATTCGTCAAGCAACTCCTTCGAAATATGGATTTTTTGTTTTCTACTGGGCAAGGTCAGGTGTACCTTTTCTTCGGGTTCATGAATTAAAAATTGGAATTGTTTATCTCCTTTATGTAGTTTTAAAATTTGCTTAATGGAATTGATTTTTTCATCGCTCAATTCTTCAAGGTGCATTTCTATGGTGAGCTTTTTTGAATGGATTTCCATTACATCCTGCAACATTTGAATGCTGGTATATTGCATTCTTGGCTCACTCTTTTTGCCGGTTTCCCGGTCTATCCAACCTTCCTTCACAAAAACACGGCCATAAATAAATGAATTTGGAACCAAAAAATGGCGCATTTTTAAATAATCTTCCCCAAAAATCTTGAACTCAAAACTGTCCTCATAATCTTCAACGGTGAATATGGCCCAGCCTTTCCCGGCTTTTGATTCACGGTGCTGCACATCGCTTACTACGCCTCCGAAACAAAGCTCACGATTTATATAATTTTCTAAATTATTAAAATCCGAAACCTTGCAATTGCAGAATTTATCCATTTCGATTTTAAAATCATCCAGCGGATGCCCTGAAATATAAATGCCCACCACTTCCTTTTCAAGTTTTAGCTTTTTCATGGTGCCCCATTCTTCACAGGGCGGTACTGCGGGTTCGGGAATTTGTACCTCGCTGGCATCGCCAAACAAACTTACTTGTGAGGAATTTTGGGTTTCCTGATATTTTGCGGCGTACCGAAGCACTTTTTCAATGAACATAACCCCATCGCCATCATCATGTAAATATTGTGCACGGTGAGCACTAAAGCCATCAAAACCTCCGGCAAGTGCAAGGTTTTCAAAAGCTTTTTTATTTGCAGATCGCAAGTCAATTCTTTTGGCCAAATCGAAAACGGATTTATAATTTCCATCCTTCCTGTTTTCAACAATAGTAACTACGGCATTTCCGCCAACCCCTTTCACGGCGCCCATTCCAAAACGAATAGCCCCTATGTCATTAACGGTGAATTTATAAAAAGACTCGTTCACGTCCGGCCCCATAACTTTAAGTCCCATCCGCTTGCATTCTTCCATAAAAAAAGAAACCTGTTTAATGTCGCTCATGTTGTTGGAAAGTACTGCTGCCATATATTCAGCTGGATAATGAGCCTTTAAATATGCGGTTTGATATGCGATATAAGCGTAACACGTAGAGTGCGATTTGTTGAAGGCGTAACTGGCAAAAGCTTCCCAATCTTTCCAGATTTTTTCAAGTTTTTCAGCGTCATGGCCTTTGGCGGCGGCTTGTTCAATAAACTGTGGCTTCATTTTATCGAGCACCGCTTTTTGTTTTTTCCCCATCGCTTTCCGAAGAACATCTGCTTCTCCCTTTGTGAAATCCGCGAGCTTTTGGGAAAGCAACATCACCTGTTCTTGGTACACCGTGATGCCGTAAGTTTCCTTCAAATATTCCTCCATGGCGGGAAGGTCATAGCTTATTTCTTCTTCGCCGTGTTTGCGCTTCACAAAACTGGGGATGTATTCCATTGGTCCCGGGCGATAAAGTGCATTCATTGCAATCAAATCTGCGAATACAGTGGGCTTCAATTCCTTCATATATTTCTGCATTCCAGCAGATTCATACTGAAAAATCCCAACAGTTTCGCCCCGCTGAAAAAGGCCATAGGTTTTTTCGTCATCTAGCGGAAATTCATCCGGATCTAAATCGATATTATGTTTGTGTTTTACCAGTTTTACGGTGTCTTTTATAAGCGTAAGGGTTTTTAATCCTAAAAAATCCATTTTCAATAAACCCGCGCTTTCCACCACCGAATTGTCAAATTGGGTAACATACAAATCCGAATCTTTTGCGGTGGCAACGGGAACAAAATCCGTGATATCGCTTGGGGTAATAATCACGCCACACGCATGGATCCCGGTGTTGCGTACGGAGCCTTCGAGGATTTTTGCTTGGTTTATGGTTTGGGCTTCCAAAGTGCCGCCCAACGAAATATTCAACAATTCGTTGACTTTCGGCAACTCGTCGCTTCGGAACTTGCTTCGAAGTTCGGCATCGCTAAGTCCGAATATTTTGTTCAACATCGTCATGTTGGGAATGAGCTTCGCAATCCGGTCGGCATCATTTAATGGCAAATCCAAAACCCGGGCTGTATCTCGGATAGAAGATTTTGCAGCCATTGTGCCATAGGTAATAATTTGCGCTACTTGATTACTTCCATATTTTTTTATTACATAATCCATCACCCGGCTTCGGCCCTCGTCATCAAAATCGATGTCGATATCCGGAAGACTTACCCGATCCGGATTCAAGAATCGCTCAAAAAGCAGGTCGTATTTTATGGGGCAAATATTGGTGATCCAGAGGCAATATGCCACGGCGCTCCCAGCGGCAGAACCCCTCCCGGGACCTACCGAAACATCCATTTTGCGGGCTTCGGCTATAAAATCTTGAACAATCAAAAAATAACCGGGATAATTGGTATTGGCAATTACTTCCAATTCAAAATCCAACCGCTGTTTTATTTCATTGGTGAGAATGGGATAGCGTTTTTTAGCCCCTTCAAAAGTCAAATGTTTTAAATAGGAATTTTCCCCTCGTTTGCCTTTATCCAAAGAATCCTCTGGATTTTGGAACTCCACCGGGATATCAAAATTTGGAAGCAAAACATCGCGCACCAAAGAAAAGTTTTCGATTTTGCCCACCACTTCGGCAATATTGGTTATAGCTTCCGGAAGATCTTTGAACAAAAGCTTCATCGCTTCCTGCGACTTGAAATAATATTCATTATTGGGCAGGCCGTAACGATAACCCCGACCACGACCAATGGGCGTGGCCTGTTTTTCCCCATCTTTTACGCAAAGCAAAATATCGTGGGCATTTGCATTTTCCTGATCTATATAATATGTGTTATTGCAGGCCACCAATTTTACATTGTGCTTTTTTGCAAGTTCAATAAGCACCGGATTTACGCGGTCTTCATCTTCTTGTCCGTGTCGCAGGATTTCCATATATAGATCTTCTCCAAATTGGTCCTTCCACCAACCCAAAGCTTCTTCGGCTTGGGTTTCCCCAATGTTCAGCACCTTCCCGGGGACTTCGCCGTATAAACTTCCCGAGAGGGCAATTAAATCATTTTTATATTTTTCAATTACTTTCCTATCGATGCGCGGAACGTAATAAAACCCTTCGGTATAGGCAATTGAGGCCATTTTAGCAAGATTGTGGTAGCCATTTTTATTCTTTGACAAAAGCACAATTTGGTAGCCATTGTCCTTGTTCGATTTATTTAAATGATCATCGCACACAAAAAATTCACAGCCAACGATGGCTTTTAATTCTTTATGGTTTTCTTCCTTTTCATGGGCTTTGTTATAGTTCTGAACCGCTTGAACAAAATGAAAAGTGCCCATCATGTTCCCACTATCCGTAAGGGCTACGGCAGGCATTCCTTCTTTAATTGCGGCGTTTACCAAATCCATTGGACTGGTGGTAGATTGCAAAATGGAAAACTGTGAATGGTTGTGAAGGTGCGAAAATGCGACTTCCGAGAGGGTGGAAATGTTTTCGTTAATTTCTGCCGAAGAAATTTCCTTTACTTCCGAAACAGCTTCAATAGTTTCGCGGATTTTTTCAGAAGCTTTTTTTAGATTTATATGTTTTAGACCGATTAGCTGAATAAGTTTCGGGTTGGCCTCCGAAAAATTTTGAAAATAATCCTGCTGTATGTCTAGAGTTTCAGCTGTAAATTGATTTCGACGAAGCAATTCAAAAAAACATCGCGTTGTGGCCTCAACATCTGCCGTTGCATTATGGGCCTCAATAAAAGGTTCTTGGAACAGGAAATGATGAAGTTCTGAAAGCGTGGGCAATTTGAATTTCCCACCCCGACCCCCAGGAAGTTGGCACATTTGGGCGGTAATTTCGGTACAGGTATCCAATACTTTAAATCCGGGCAAAGGATTTTCCATTCCCAAACGGTGAAATTCCGCTCCCAAAATATTGAGATCGAAGCCGAGGTTTTGTCCCACCAAAAATTTTGTTTTGGAGAGGGTTTGAATGAATTTTGAAATTACCTCCGATAACGCGCTGCCTTCTTTTTGAGCAAGTGGGGTGGAAATCCCGTGCACTTTTTCCGCATCAAAAGGAATGGTAAAACCTTCGGGTTTAATCAGAAAATTTTGGTGTTCCAAGACATTTCCCATGGCATCGTGAAGCTGCCAAGCAATTTGTACGGCCCGTGGCCAGTTGTCGGTGTCAGATAAAGGAGCATTCCAATTTCGGGGAAGCCCGGTGGTTTCGGTGTCAAAAATAAGGTACATGCAATGGGTTTTGTGAAGGATTTACCTTGGAAGTAAAAATAAAAAAAACCTTTTGAACGGGGAGGAAAGTTGTAAAGAGTTGTTAACGGTTATTGATTTGCGCGACACTTTAATTTGCAAACTATTCATAAGTAACATTAAACTGACCCAAGGTTATGGTTTGTGTTTCCGTTTGAAACGAAAAAGTACCTTTTATCTTTTTTATTGCTGTTTCATGGCTTATTACAATAACATTCCCTGAAAGAGCTTGCTCCGTCCCATTGTCATCGGTATAGTTTACTACAACTCCATCTATGGGCAAAATAATATTCCCTGTCTGCACATCTAAAGGAAGCGAAACAATAATTGTTTTTGAAACGTTACTTGCAGTTATTAAAATTGAAGTTTCTGTTTCTTCCGCTGAAACATTAAATGGATTAAAGGGACCCCCATTTATCTCGGCCAAGAAAAACCCTGCCACCGTTGGACCTTCTTCCACTTCCGGTTCCACTCCGTAGGGTATTTGATAAAACACCCCGTTATTAACGAACAAGGTATCGATACCGGGCAAAATTGCCCTAAAACTGAAAGTGCCACTCAATGTTTTATTTTCTTGGTTCCAATTGCTAACGATTATCTGGCCTTCACCATTCGGGTTTGTTAAATATACATTTCCCGATAAATCCTCAAAGCTGGCGTAATTTTGGGAATTTCCCCCCAACGTATAGTTCCCCACTTCCGGAGTGGCAATTTTTAAAATTAAATTTTCATTGGTAGTGAGGCCATGGATAAAAAATGTGCCATCCTCATTTTCAATTGCAATGGCGCCATTGGATTCATACAATCTGTTGTCAAGTTCGGCCTGTAGTGCGATTTGGCTGTCCTCGGTGTTTTCACAGGAAATAAAAGCAAGGAATGGTAAAAATATAAAAATGGAAATTTTCATGGCTAAGGCTTCTTAATTAATTGAGCAAATGTAAAATAAAAAGGCATAATGACTTTATTTTCAAAAATAAAAAATACTATCTTTGCCGTCCTTTAATTATAACCGGGGTCGGGAACCTCACTAAATAATATTATTATGCCAGTAAAAATTAGATTGCAAAGACACGGGAAAAAAGGTAAACCTTTTTTCTGGATTATCGCGGCCGATGGCCGTTCAAAAAGGGATGGTAAATTCCTTGAAAAATTGGGAACTTACAACCCAACTACCAATCCTGCACAAATAGACCTTAATGTTGATGAGACGGTAAAATGGCTTCAAAATGGGGCTCAACCCACGGATACCGCTCGGGCCATCCTTTCTTACAAAGGAGCTTTAATGAAAAATCACCTTGCGGGTGGGGTTCGTAAAGGAGCAATGACCGAAGAACAAGCTGAAGAAAAATTCAATACTTGGTTGGAAGGCAAAAGAGAATCCATTGACCATAAAAAAACCAATCTTTCTTCTGCCAAGGACAAATCAAAAGCTGATGCTTTAGCTGCTGAAAAAGCAGTAAACGAAAAACGTTCCGCTGCCGCAGCTTCTAAAGGAAAAACAGAAGCTCCCGCAGATGAAACCGCTGAAACTGCTGCTGAAGAAAACGAAACCGCTGATGTAGCTGATACTACTACTGAAGCAACGGAAACTGCCGAAGTTGCTGAAACTGAAACCGAAGTTGCTGAAACCGCAACCGAAGAAACCGAAACCGCTGAAGCCGAAGAGGCTCCCGCCAAAGAAGAAACCCCCGTTGCAGAAACTCAAACTACGGAAGAAGGGAAAAAAGAAGCGTAACAATTAAAACGATGCAAAAGGAGAACTGCTTCTACTTGGGCAAAATCGTTAAAAAGTATAGCTTTAAAGGGGAATTGCTTATCAAATTAGATACGGACGATCCCGAAATATATACCGAAATGGAATCAGTTTTTGTGGAACAACACAAAAATTTGATTCCATTTTTTATTAAAGAAAGTTCCCTTCACAAATCGGAATTGCTGCGAGTTAAATTTGAAGATGTAACTAACGAGGCTGAAGCTGACCTGTTGCTTGGTTCAGCGGTTTACCTGCCTTTGGACCAATTGCCCAAACTTTCGGGCGATCAATTTTACTATCATGAAATCACGGGGTTTAGTATTGAAGACCTTTCTTTTGGTCACGTTGGAATTGTAACCGGAGTGAACGAAACCACTGCACAAGCCCTTTTTGAAATTGACCGGGATGGCAAGCAAATCCTTATCCCGATAAATGATGCCATCATTAAAAAATTTGACCGGGAAAAGAAAACCATTCTCCTTGACGTCCCTCAAGGATTGATAGAAATTTATTTGTAAAGCCGAAAACTGAACAAAGGTTTCAGAAGACTGTTTTTAACCTTCAACACACTCGGTCCCCTCAAGCAAAAACCACTAACCCCTAATGTTACAGCCCTTTCATTTCAAGCAATTCACGGTTCAACAGGATCGTTGCGCTATGAAAATTGGGACCGATGGCGTTTTGCTCGGCGCGTGGGTTTCTTTAAGAACAAACCCCAATTCTATTTTGGATATCGGTGCGGGCACAGGTATACTTTCCCTTCAATTGGCTCAAAGAAACAATGCACAAACCCTTGATGCCATTGAAATTGATGAAAATGCCTTTGAGCAGTGCATTGATAATTTTGAAAATTCCCCTTGGGCGGACCGCCTGTTTTGCTATCACGCCTCAGCCCAAGAATTTGCATTAGAAATGGATGAAAAATATGATTTAATTATTTCAAATCCACCTTTCTATTCCGAAGATTATAAATCAAAAAACGAAGCAAGGGATATGGCTCGTTTCAATGATGCGCTTCCCTTTGAGCATTTGGTGGGAGTTGTTCAAAAATTGCTTTCAAAAAATGGAATTTTTGCGCTTATCCTTCCCCGTAATGAAGAAGAAAATTTTATTGAACTAGCTTTCAAAGCCGGATTATTTCCGAACAAAATCTGCAGGGTTCGCGGCACGCCGGTTTCCGAAGAAAAAAGAAGTTTGATAGAATTTTCCTTCAATAAAACCACCATCGAAATGGAGTTTCTAACCTTGGAGATTTCAAGGCACCAATACACCAAAGAATACAAAAGGTTAGTGGAGGATTTTTATTTGAAGATGTAAAATTTTAAAAAAATATTTACTCATCTTTTTTAACACTTATCCACGAAAACACTAAAAAACTCATCCACTATTTCTACATTTGCATTCCTTAAAAATACTAAAATGAAGCCCGATCTTTTTGAAGCCCCCGATTATTACCAACTTGACGATTTACTGACCGAAGAGCACAAACTGGTACGCGATGCCGCTAGGGAATGGGTAAAGCGCGACGTTTCCCCCATCATCGAAGAATATGCCCAAAAAGCAGAATTCCCATCCCAAATTATTGAAGGCTTGGCCGGAATTGGCGCCTTTGGCCCTTACATTCCCGAAGAATACGGTGGCGCAGGTTTGGATCAAATTGCCTATGGCCTGATTATGCAGGAAATTGAACGCGGCGATAGTGGAGTTCGCAGTACGGCTTCGGTACAATCTTCATTAGTGATGTACCCCATTTGGAAATACGGAAATGAAGAACAACGAAAAAAATATTTGCCAAAACTAGCTTCGGGCGAATTCATGGGCTGTTTCGGTTTGACAGAACCCGACCACGGTTCCAATCCCGGGGGGATGACCACCAATTTTAAGGATAAAAGTGACCACTTGCTTTTGAACGGTGCCAAAATGTGGATTTCCAATGCCCCATTTGCGGACATTGCAATCGTTTGGGCAAAAGATGAAAGCGGTCGAATACACGGCCTCATAGTTGAACGCGGGATGGAAGGTTTTTCTACCCCGGAAACGCATAACAAATGGTCTTTACGAGCCTCGGCCACCGGCGAACTTATATTTGATAATGTAAAAGTTCCCAAAGAAAACCTTTTGCCCAACAAATCCGGATTGGGAGCCCCGTTGGGCTGTTTAGATTCCGCGCGCTACGGCATTGCATGGGGCGCTATCGGTGCGGCAATGGACTGTTACGACACGGCGTTGCGTTACGCAAAAGAACGAATCCAATTCGGGAAACCCATCGGCGCGTTTCAACTACAGCAAAAAAAACTGGCGGAAATGATCACCGAAATCACCAAAGCGCAATTGCTCACTTGGCGTTTGGGGGTTTTGCGAAACGAAGGAAGAGCAACTTCCGCACAAATTTCAATGGCGAAACGGAACAATGTGGACATGGCAATAAACATTGCCCGCGAAGCCAGACAAATCCTGGGCGGGATGGGAATAACCGGGGAATACAGTATTATGCGCCATTCCATGAATTTAGAAAGTGTAATTACGTACGAGGGCACCCACGATATACATTTGCTGATAACAGGCATGGATATTACTGGGCTTAGCGCTTTTCAGTAAAATAAATTTTATGCGTTACTTTTCAATCTTACTTCTTTTTTTGATGGGCTGTTCGGCCACCAAAACCCCAGTGGATATTGAAAAGGATAGCACTTACAGCTACCTCGCCCTGGGCGATAGTTACACCATTGGCGAAAGCGTTTGCGAAACCTGCAATTTTCCGCAACAATTGACCGACAGTTTGAACACTATTTTAAAAGAGAAAATTTCAGTAAATATAATAGCCAAAACCGGCTGGACAACAACGGATCTTCTTGGTGCAATTGCTTCTGAAAATCCACCAAAAGATTATGATTTTGTCACGTTACTTATTGGCGTAAACAACCAATATCAAAACAAACCATTTTCAATTTACGAAGAGGATTTCCCGAGATTGGTTGATATGGCCATCTCTTTCGCAAAGGGAAAAAAAGAAAACGTGATCATCCTTTCCATCCCCGATTATGCCTTTACGCCATTCGGGCAGAAAAAAGACCCGGAAAAAATTTCGAAGGAACTGGATCAATACAATGCTTTTGCGAAAAAAATTGCAGTCCAAAAAGGGGTACGTTTTGAAGACATAACTGAATTGACACGCAAAGGACTTATCAATAAAAACTTGGTAGCCTGGGACGGTCTGCATCCTTCTGTATCGGCATATAAAGGCTTTGTCGGGCTTATTTTTGAAAAAGCTTTGACCATTCTTAAATAAGCAAATCCTTAGGGATTATTAAAAATTTCAAAAATTCCCTGTCCGTTTACGGAAACATCGTATCTTTTATTCCATAAAAAAATCCTATGAGCCTTGGAAAAAAATACTTGTTCACAGCTACCGCATTTGTTTTAGGTATTTACTTTTTGATTTTGGGATTGATGGAAGCCAGTGTATTTCTCGCTCCCCTTGCAACTGCGGTCATTTTGGCCTTATTGATGATCCCAGTAGCTAAAAAAATGGAGGTTTGGAAGATAAATAAAACCGTTGCCGCCCTTCTCAGTACTGTATTTTTAATCCTCATTTTTTCCGGGTTTATTGCTTTGATTTCATTTCAAATAAAAGGATTTGTGGACGATTGGGACAAAATCCAAGAAACATTGGCACCCAAAATTGAACAAATCGAAGATTACGTTATTGAAAACACCTCGGTAAAAAAAGAGGAACTGGAAAAATACAAAGAAGATAACAGCATGACTTCTTTGATCATCAGTAAGGAATCGGGTAGCCAAGCCCTTGTTTTTGCTAGTTCCTTGGTGGGTTTTATAGGCACATTTTTATTGGTGATGATTTATGTTTTCTTTTTAATTCGGTACAGGAGTCGGTTTAATAAATTTATTTTAAAACTTTTTTCAAAAGAAAAACAGGCTAAAGTGAAAGAGGTCATTTCAAAAACTTCTAACGTGGCACAGGAATATTTACGGGGAAAATTGATCCTTATTTCCTTATTAAGTGTTTGCTATAGTATTGGTTTGGGAATCTCAGGTGTCAATAATTTCATACTGGTAAGTATTATAGCGGCATTTTTAACATTGATACCATTTTTGGGAAACCTTATCGGGCTGATTATCGCCATTGCTTTTGGGTATGTGGTGGAAGGCGAAATAGGGATTTTGGTTGGCATCATCATAACCTTTACAGTGGCCCAGTTCATTGAAAGCTATGTGCTGGAACCTTATATTGTGGGCGATAAAGTAGATTTGCACCCGTTTTTTGTAATTCTTGCCATTATTTTAGGTAATCTGTTGTGGGGGATTATCGGGATGGCGCTGGCTGTACCCATACTGGGTATACTAAATGTTTTGTTCAACAATATAAAACAGTTAGAACCTTTAGGGTATCTGCTAAGTACTGATAAAGAAGGAAAAGATTAATTTAAGACTCAGGGGCTATTTCCAACTCAAGTCCTTCCAAGTCCGAGGCAATAAATATTTGACAGCCCAGCCTGCTGTTTTCCTTTACAAAAAAGGCTTCTGCCAACATTGCTTCTTCCTCGTCCCCCATTTCCGGGAGTTCGTGATTGCTTAAAATATAGCATTGGCAAGAAGCGCACATGGCCATTCCTCCACAAATCCCAATGGTGCCTTCGGGGGCAAGTTCAAAGGACCGGATTACTTCCATCAAGTTCATGTTCATATCGGTAGGGGCCATTATTTTATGAATAACCCCTTCCCTGTCAATAATATTGATATGGATGTCGGACATAATTTTCTAATCAATTGATTTCACTACAGCCTTAGGAGCTTCTTTTTTACTGCCATCAAAACCTTCGACGCCGCCAACGGTAGTATATTTCATCACGTAACGCTTGTCGGGGAATATGCGTTGATAGGCACTTTGGCACATTAAAGTGGCTTCGTGAAAACCGCAAAGAATCAACTTTAGTTTACCGGGGTAAGTGTTCACGTCTCCAATTGCATAAATACCGGGAATGTTAGTTTGATAATCCAAGGCATTGTTAACTTTAATCGCATTTTTTTCAATCTCCAAACCCCAATCTGCAATAGGGCCTAACTTCGGCGCCAAGCCAAAAAGCGGAATGAAATGGTCGCATTCTTTTTGAACTATTTCATTTTCAATTTGAATGGAAACACCTTCCACTTTATTTTCGCCGAATAAACCCACAACTTCAGCTGGGGTAATAAGTTCTATTTTTCCGGAATTTTTCAATTCCTGCACCTTTTCAACGCTGTCCAAAGCCCCGCGAAATTCATTTCTTCGATGAACAAGGGTTACACTTTCAGCAATATTGGTCAAATAAATGCACCAGTCCAAAGCGGAATCCCCGCCACCTGAAATAACAACTTTTTTGTTTCGATAAAATTCAGGATCACGAATGATGTATTCCACCCCTCTATCCTCAAAATTGGAAAGGTTCGGGATGGGTGGTTTTCTGGGTTCAAAACTTCCAAGTCCGCCGGCAATGGCAATTATTTTGGAATGGTGCTTTGTGCCTTTTTCCGTTGTCACGATAAAGGAACCGTCATCAAGTTTTTCGATGGTTTCTGCCCGTTCGCCCAAAGTGAAGCCGGGCTGAAAAGGCTCAATCTGATTCATTAAATTAGACACCAGATCGCCAGCAAGAATTTCAGGAAATGCAGGAATATCATAAATGGGTTTCTTGGGATAAATCTCGGAACATTGGCCGCCGGCCTGAGGAAGGGCATCAATTAAATGGCATTTCAATTTCAATAATCCTGCTTCAAAAACAGCGAAAAGGCCCGTGGGCCCAGCACCAATAATAAGTATGTCGGTTTTTATCATAAGGCCACTAAAACCCCAAAAGAAGGGAATTTTTTTTATTCAACATTAACCACACTTTCAACTTGGGGCGCATGTTTTTTTATTGTCATTTCCACACCGGCCTTCATAGTCATCCTATTTATGGAACACCCTACGCAGGAACCTTGCAATTGTACCCGTACAATTTTTCCTTCTTCAATCGATAAAAGGGAGATATCCCCCCCGTCACTTTGTAAAAAAGGGCGGATCTCATCCAATGCCTCCTCAACTTTTAGTGTTAATTCTTCTTCTGTCATAATTGTTTTTTTATTGCACTGCAACCTGCCATGGTGGTTATTTTTATTGCTTCTGTGGGTGGAAGGGCTTCATTTCGGTTAACCGTTTCCTGAACTACGTTTCGTGTAATTTCCTCAAAAGCTTCTTCAAGGGGCGTAGCGGTCTGCAATGCTGCGGGCCGCCCATAATCCCCGGCTTCGCGGATGCTTTGCACCAAGGGAATTTCTCCTAAAAAAGGGACGTCGAGGTCTTCCGCAAGATGCTTTGCACCTTCTTTCCCAAATATATAATATTTATTATTTGGCAATTCCTCAGGTGTGAAATACGCCATATTTTCAATAATTCCCAAAACGGGAACGCTTATGTTTTCCTGTTGAAACATCGCCACCCCTTTTCTGGCATCTGCCAAAGCTACGTTTTGTGGGGTACTCACTATTACGGCCCCTGTAATGGGCAGCGATTGCATGATGCTTAAATGAATATCGCCCGTACCGGGGGGCAGGTCAATCAACATAAAATCAAGTTCGCCCCAAGCCGCGTCAAAAATGAGTTGGTTCAAGGCCTTGGCGGCCATGGGTCCACGCCAAATAACTGCTTGGTTTGGTTGGGTGAAAAAGCCGATGGAAAGGATTTTTACCCCATAATTTTCAATGGGTTTCATTTTGCTTTTTCCATCCACGTTTATTGAAAGTGGTTTTTCCAAAGCAACATCAAACATTATTGGTATTGAAGGCCCGTAAATATCGGCATCCAAAATACCCACTTTAAAGCCCATTTTTGAAAGGGTTACCGCGAGGTTTGCCGTGACTGTGGATTTCCCAACGCCTCCTTTACCAGAAGCGACGGCCACAATATTTTTGATACCCGCAATAGGCTTTCCTTTTATAAGATTTGGGTTTACAGCGGGGGATTGTTTTGGTGGTGTCTCCACTTTTATATGCACTTGAACTTTTGCCTCGGGAAACTTATTTTTTATGGCAGCAATCACGTCGGTTTCAGCCCTTTTTTTAATGTGCATGGCAGGGGTTGAAATCACAAGGTCCACCACCACTTCATCTGCAAAAGTGATAACATTTTGTACTGCTCCAGCTTCCACCATATTTCTTCCTTCCCCCGCAAGGGTAATGGTTTCAAGGATATTTAATATATCTTGTTTGCCTACCTTCATTTTTTTCTGAACCTTATTTTGATTGATTCTAAAGGGCAAAGATAGGGGAATTTAAATTTTAAAATAGAAAATCCAAATCATAGAAACTCAATCGAGATTCCAAAAATTGTAATTTAGAATTTATATTTCTTTCTCCGGATCCCAAAACAGTTTTTCAAAATCCTGAACTTGGTTTTTTTTAACTTTTATCCCTTCGTTTTCCAGTAATTGTTGCATTAAGTTTGTCCCGTCAAAATGGTGCTTCCCTGTTAGCAACCCGGTTCGGTTTACTACCCGGTGTGCGGGAACATTCGCATTTTTCTCCGAAGCGTTCATGGCCCAGCCCACCATACGCGCACTGCCCGTAGCCCCCAAATATTTTGCGATGGCGCCATAGGAAGTTACCCGGCCATAAGGGATTTGCACGGCAACTTCGTAAACTTTTTCAAAAAAGCCTTTGGAAGTTTCCATTACATATCCTTTAAAATCTTAAAAAACGTAATCATCGAAATAGTAGCGGTCATCGCTCCTATGATGTAATTCATGTTAACCTTAAGTTTCGGTTGTTCGTCTTTCGGACGGAAAAATTGAACATAAATGGCAAGCATCGCAAAAGTCCCCAACCCAGAAGCCGTAACGGCCGCCCAGAGCGCAGGCTGTGTAAATTCGAACCAATTGAAGGAAGAAAAAGTAATACTCACATAAACCCAATAGGGCAAAGGCATCAAATTAAGCACTGCCAAAAAAATCCCTAAAAAAAATCGGTTTGTTTTGGAATGGTTTACATTTTCGGGCAGTTCGCGCCGTGTGTCCTTGGCTATAAAAAAGAAAAATATGGTAAGGCAAATGAAAATACCCAACGCCACTTTTTGGAGCATGTCCACAATCTCGGGGTGCATTTCGATGTAACGGGCAAAAAGGAGGGCAATATAGGTTTGCAGCATCACCGTAACGCCAACCCCAACCGAAAATAGTAAGCCATTCTTCCGGCCTTCTTTCATGCTAATTTTCGCAGCGTACATATTGAGCAACCCGGGAGGGATTACACCGATCAATGCCGCGATAAAAGCAATAAGGAAGTTAGAAATCAATGACATTTAAATGGGGTTAGTGTCGTGAATATAACGAAAATCATTCATACCGGAACCGAAACCGGATATAGGTTATCTTTTTGTTTTGAACCAAATATTGCTGTTCATAAAAAGTTTGAATTGCCGTAACTTCTTTTGGCGCCTCGTGGTTCCCGTAAACGTCGTGGTGCGCATAAATGATTTCTTCATCAAGCCCATGAAGCAATCCCAAAGTGTAACCGTGCATAAACTCGCTGTCGGTCTTAAGATGGACCACACCCTCTGGCTTTAATATTTTCTTGTATTTTTTTAAAAAATCAATATTCGTCATCCGGTGTTTGGTGCGCTTATATTTTATTTGCGGGTCTGGAAAAGTGATCCATATTTCATCGATTTCGTTTTCTTCAAAAATATGATCCACAAGCTCAATCTGTGTTCGCAGGAATCCAACATTGCTAAGGTTTTCATCCAAAGCAGTTTTTGCGCCGCGCCAAAAACGGGCACCCTTAATGTCGATTCCCAAAAAATTCTTGCTCGGAAAAGCCTTGGCCAGGTTTACGGTATATTCGCCCTTGCCGCAGCCAAGTTCCAGCACTATGGGGTTTTCATTCTTAAAAAAATTTTTACGCCAATTGCCTTTTAAACCCAACGTATTTTGAAGCACTTCTTCACGCGAAGGCTGAATTACATTTGCAAAAGTTTCATTTTCTTGGAAACGCTTTAATTTGTTTTTACTGCCCACAAACTTAATTTTTCGGTAAAACTAAGGAAATATTGAACGGTGGCTATTATCATTACTTTTGTTTTAATGAAGGAACTCAATTATACCTTTACAAAACCAAGCTCAAAAACAATTTTGGTGGCACCTTTGCATTGGGGCTTGGGCCACGCCACGCGTTGTATTCCAATAATTAGGGCCTTATTGGAGCAGAATTTCAAGGTAATTTTAGCTTCAGACGGCGGCGCTTTGACTTTGCTAAAAAAAGAATTCCCCGAACTGGAAGCCCACGAACTGCCTGCCTACAATATTACCTATTCTAAAAATAAAAGCTTTTTTAAATGGAAACTTTTATTAAAACTGCCGCACATTATAAAAACCATTGCTGAAGAAAAAAAAATAGTAAAAAAATGGATGTCCGATGAAAAAATAGATGGTATCATCAGCGACAACCGTTTGGGAGTGCACAACAAACATATCCCTTCGGTTTTCATTACCCATCAATTGAATGTATTGACGGGAAACACTTCCTACTTCAGTAGCAAAATGCACCAAAAGGTGATTAAAAAATTCAACGAATGCTGGGTTCCCGATGTGGACGATGCTATTAATTTAAGCGGAAAACTGGGCCACCCAAAACATTTAGATTTCCCTGTAAAATATATCGGGCTCCTAAGCCGGATGGAAGGAAAAACAGTGCCGGTAATATATGATGTGTTGGCATTACTTTCGGGCCCGGAGCCCCAGCGGACACTATTGGAAGAGAAATTGATTACTGAACTGAAAGGAAAAAATATCAAAGTTTTATTGGTAAAAGGCATTGTGGAAGAGCAGCAGAAAACCGAAATAATTGAAAATATTTCCATGGTAAATTTTATGCAAACTTCGGAACTGGAAAAAGCGATCAATGAAAGTGAAATCGTGATTTCCCGTTCGGGCTATACCACGATAATGGATTTGGCGATGATGGAAAAAAAGGCATTTTTCATCGCTACTCCTGGGCAATATGAGCAGGAATATTTGGCGAAAAGGCTTAAAAATTTGGGCATCGTGCCAAGTTGCAAACAAGAAAATTTTTCAATTGATAAATTGGAAAAAATCAAATTTTACAAAGGCTTGAAATCTTTTAAAAATGAACAGGATTTTGAGGGATTATTTGGCCTTTTCCATGGTAAAAGAAAATTCTGAGCCAATCCCTAACTGGCTTTCAACGAATATTTTTTCATTGTGCGCTTCCACTATATGTTTGACTATGGATAGGCCCAAACCGCTGCCACCTTCCTTTCTTGAACCGCTTTTATCGACCCTGTAAAAACGTTCAAAAATTCGGGGAACGTGTTTCATTTCTATTCCTTCGCCATTATCGGTTACGCGGATGATAACCTTGTTTTTTATCAATCCTTCAATGCTTATTTCGGTAGTGCCGTCTGTTTTTCCATATTTAATGGAGTTTACAATTAAGTTGGAAATAACCTGTTCAATTCTTTCTTTGTCGGCATTTACAATGATACTGTCTGTATAAATCTTATCAAAAGTGAGTGTTATATTTTTCTTTCCTGCCTTCATTTCTAACATATCGAAAATATTCTGCACCAATTCGATTATATTGAAATCCTCACGATTTAGGTTCAAATCGCCAACCTCAAGCTTGGTGATCATATCCAAATCTTTGATAATGTAAATAAGTCTTTCCACCCCTTTGTTGGCTCGCTGCAAGTATTTTTTTCGGACTTTTTTGTCCTTCATCGCGCCGTCCAAAAGCGTTAAAATATAACCTTGAACCGTAAACAAAGGCGTTTTAAGTTCGTGTGAAACATTGCCAATAAATTCCTTCCGATAGTTTTCGCGGATTATTAATGTTTCTATTTCCAGTTTTTTATCCTGTGCAAAACGTTCCACTTCGCGGGTCAACGTTTTCATGTCGGTGGTTATCTGCGGGCGGGAAATGGTGGAAGCATCCAATAAACTTACATCATCGTATATTTTTTTTACGCTTTTGTAAATGAATTGTTCGGTTCGGTACTGTACTGTAAAAAAAGAAACAAGGTAAGTCCCAATCGCAAAAAACAGCAGCTTCCATAGATTTAAATCTTGAGTGGAATATAAAAGAACACCTATTGCAATTGTCAAAAAAAGCGTGATGTACGTTGCTGTCAACGCCGAAAATTTATAGGTATTCCTTAGCTTTTTGGCCATTAAATCACAAACTTGTATCCTACCCCTTTAACGGTTTTGAACTTTTCGTCACCAATTTTTTCCCGGAGCTTGCGGATATGCACATCAATGGTACGACCGCCAACCACTACTTCATTTCCCCAAACGCGGTCTAAAATATCTTCGCGTTTAAAAACTTTTCCGGGTTTTGAAGCCAATAATGACAGCAGTTCAAACTCTTTCCGGGGGAGGATGATTTCCTGCTTCCCGTTAATGATTTTATATTCTTCCCGATTTATGACAAGATTGCCCAACTTTACGTAATTCTCTTCTTCAACGGGCTCTTTGAATCGTCGCAAAAGAGATTTTACTTTACTTACAAGTACTTTGGGTTTAATGGGTTTCGTAATATAATCGTCAGCACCCGCATCAAAACCAGCCATTTGAGAATAATCTTCTCCGCGTGCGGTCAAAAAAACGATTACAGTTTCTGAAAGTTCGGGGATGTTCCTTATTTTTTCGCACGCCTCGATTCCATCCATTTCTGGCATCATTACATCCAAAATTATAAGGTGTGGCTTGTGCTTTTTTGCTTGGGAAATAGCTTCTATCCCGTTTTCAGCGGTAATTATTTGGTAGCCTTCAGACGAAAGATTATACCCGACAATCTCCAAAATATCCGGTTCATCATCAACCAAAAGGATTTTTATATCTTTCTTTTTCATGGTAGTTGTTCATTTTTTTGAAAAGTTAAAGATACCATTATTTAACCTTACAGCTATTTGACGATCAAATGTTAACTATTAAATAATATAGCGACTTTTAAAAAATTGCAATTATTTTTTTGGCAAATTTATTTTCATTAATTATCTTTATTACAGGTTTTAAAAAACCCACGGTTTTCTCCCCTCCTAATAAAGCTCCCCAATATACTCCCCATAATTTAGTGTTGATCGAATATTAATTTAAACACTTAATCATGAAAAAAGTTACCCTTTGGGTTGTCCTGTTCATTTCAACGGCAGCCTTTTCACAAATTGCCTTTACCGATTTTGAAGAACCTCAAGATTTCACCGGTACCTATACCGACTCCGGCGATTCTTCCGTGCCTCACGATCTAGTTAACAACCCCGATGAACCTTTGGTAGACTTTATGCCCACCGGGGACGAAATGGGCTTTAGCGCCCGTTATGAACCCTACGACACGCCCGATGTTGGCCTCACTGATGGGGACGATGTGGGGGTAACAGGTTCCGAACCCAGCGGTTTCCCTTTTCCCAGTGGGGAGCAGGGTTACGAAATCAGCGATGTGGATGGCAATTTCATTCTTGAATTTGATCCCGTTATGATGGGCGGAGGTCCCGGCGAGGCGGGAATTCAATACTTTATTTCAGAAACCGGCTATGAGGGCGACGGCACAGTCAACGCAACGGGTTCGGACAGGTTGCGGATATACGTAAAGGATTTGACCAATAGTAATGAGATTGACATTCTTGATACAACGGGCAGCGACATCAACGATTTGGGCATTGAAGGAAGTTGGATTTCTGGCTTTGCCATCCTATTGCCAAACACCAATGTTCAATTGGTGATAGAAGCGCGGAATAATGCAGCCGTGGAAGGTTTCTTTTTTGATAATATTTATTTTGAAGGTGTATTGAACGCTTCAAATTTTGAGAAAAATAATTTTTCCCTCTACCCCAACCCGGCATCAAACGGATTTGTAACTATTGCTTCTGAGAATCGTGAAAATAAAGAAATCTCCATTTTCGACATTTCCGGTAAACAAATTTTAAATACTTCTTTGGAAGGCGAATTATTGAACATTTCCAAATTGAAAAGTGGGGTTTACATCGTCAAAATCGTGCAAGGCGGAATAATAACCAATAAAAAATTGATCGTGTTATAAGCTATCAAACTGTTTATTTTAAAAGCTTCCGTTCCTTCGGAAGCTTTTTTATTTGCCTAAATTTGAAAATTGATTTCAGAAAATGCTTGAAAAGGAAATTTTTACAATTAATACCCCTGAAGATTTTGAAAATATCGCGTTGAAGATTTTTAAATTTCAATACGAAAACATCAATGTTTACAGGCGATTTTGTGATTTCTTAAAAATTAATCCCAAGGCGGTAAAAAAGATAGAAAAAATCCCATTCTTGCCTATACGGTTTTTTAAAAGCCATACGGTTATCGCCCAAGGTATTTCCCCGGAAATTATTTTCAGCAGCAGCGGTACCACGGGAACTGAACACAGTAAACATACGGTCGCCAAGCTAAATCTCTACGAAACCAGTTTTTTTAAAACTTTTGAAAACCGCTACGGCAAAAGCAGCGAGCTTACCATCCTCGCCCTGCTGCCATCCTATTTGGAGCGCGAAGGGTCTTCCCTGATATATATGGTGGATTTCCTCATTAAGAAAACCGAAAACCCCAACAGTGGTTTCTATTTGAATACTACATCGGAACTCATCCAGAAATTGGAAGTTTTAGAGAAGAAAAATTCCAAAACCCTATTGATTGGTGTTTCCTACGCGCTTTTGGATTTGATTGAGATCAATAAGTTCCAATTGAAAAATACCATTGTTATGGAAACCGGCGGAATGAAGGGCCGCCGAAAGGAAATGGTGAGGGAAGAACTGCACGAAATCCTGAAAAAAGGCTTTGGCGTGTCGGAAATCCACAGCGAATATGGGATGACAGAACTGCTCTCGCAAGCATATTCAAAGGGCGATGGCATTTTCACCTGCCCGCCTTGGATGAAAATCCTGACCCGGGAACCGGAGGATTCGCTTGCTTTTAATAAAGAAAAAACCGGCGGCATCAATGTGATCGATCTCGCAAACCTTTATTCCTGCTCCTTTATCGCCACAGATGATTTGGGGAAACTAAAGAAAGATGGTACTTTCGAAATATTGGGAAGGTTTGACAGTAGCGATGTTCGGGGCTGTAATTTGATGGTTTTGTGAGAGCTGAAGGCTGTAGGCGGTAGGCGGTAGGCAAAGTAAATTTTCTAAATTTTTAATTCACAAACTCACTTATTCACTCATTCACTTATTCAAAAAAAAGTGAAAACCGTTGTAAGGTTCTACATTTTTTCCGACCAATGCTTTATGAGGAATGAAAGTTTTTCATAATTGGTTGGTTAGTTAAGTGGAAAATCCTCAAGCAGCTTTGCTTGGGGATTTTCGTTTTTAGACTACTTTCAATATAAAATAATTCTTCTTCCCCCGTTGCAGCAGCACGAATTTTTCGTTGATCAAATCCACTTCTGAAATTGAATAGCCCTCGGAAACTTTTTCTTTATTTACCGAAATCGAATTTTCGGCCAAAGCCCGCCGGGCCTCGCTATTTGATTTTAAAAATTGCGTATTCGTGGCCAAGGCGTTCACAATCTCCAAGCCGTTCATAAATTCATCTTTTGATATTTCCGCTTGCGGCACACCTTCAAAAACGTCCAAAAAGGTTTGTTCATCCAAGGTTTTTAAATCGCCGGAAGTTGAATTCCCAAAAAGGATTTCGGAAGCTTTTACTGCTTTTTCAAGTTCTGCCGAACTGTGGACCGTTGTGGTTACTTCTTCCGCCAAACTTTTTTGAAGCAACCGCAAATGCGGTGTTTCTTTATGGTTTTCCACTATGGATGAAATGGTTTCCTTATCCAAAAAAGTAAATATTTTGATATATTTTTCGGCATCTTCATCTCTAGTGTTCAACCAATATTGATAAAATTTATAGGGTGAGGTCCGCTTTGCGTCCAGCCAAATATTCCCACCTTCGCTTTTCCCGAACTTGCTTCCGTCGCTTTTGGTAATCAGCGGGCAGGTAAGAGCATATCCTTTTCCGCCCTCAATACGGCGGATAAGCTCGGTGCCCGTGGTGATGTTCCCCCACTGGTCGCTGCCGCCCATTTGCAGGGTACAGTTATTGGTTTTATAAAGGTGAAGAAAATCGTAGCCTTGAATCAATTGATAGGTAAATTCGGTAAAGGACATCCCCTCGCCCTCGCCCGTCAAGCGGTTTTTTACCGAATCTTTGGACATCATATAATTCACCGTAATATTTTTCCCCACGTTCCGGATAAAATCAAGAAATGAAAAATCCTTCATCCAATCGTAGTTGTTCACCATTACGGCCTCGTTTTCGGCCCCGGAATTAAAATCCAAAAACTGTGAAAGTTGTTGCCTAACGCATTCCTGATTTTGGCGGAGCGTGGCTTCATCCAGCAAATTCCGCTCCCCAGTTTTTCCCGATGGGTCGCCAATCATCCCCGTGGCACCACCCACCAATGCATAGGGCTTGTGGCCGGAACGTTGATAGAATGCCAACATCATTATTGGCACGAGGTTGCCGATATGCAACGAATCTGCCGTAGGGTCAAAGCCGATGTAAGCAGCGCGCATGTTTTCCAAAAGGTGGGCTTCTGTGTCCGGCATTACGTCATGCACCATCCCGCGCCATTTTAGCTCTTCAACGAAATTTTTTGGGTTCATTTTTTTAAATTTCAGCAAAGATAGAAAGATTGAAAGACAGGAGGGAAAAAGGGTGATAAAATAGCTTAAACCCAACTCTTCCCAAAAAAACCTATTTTCGCCTCATGATATTAGTAACCGGTGGTACGGGTTTGGTAGGGTCGCATTTGTTGTATTTCCTTTTGAAAAATAACGAGGCAGTCCGTGCTATTTATAGGGAAGCGAGCAATCTTCAAGCCATCAAAAAAGTGTTTGCTCTTTATACGGATGAGGCCGAAACGCTTTTTCAGAAAATTGAATGGGCCGAGGCAGATGTAACCGATATTCCCGCGCTCTCTGTTGCTTTCGAAGGTATCACCCACGTTTATCATTGTGCAGCTTTCATAAGTTTTGACCCCCGCGAAAATACCAAACTCAAAAAAATAAACGAAGAGGGCACCGCCAACATCGTAAACCTCTGCCTTGCATATAAAGTTCAAAAATTGTGTTATGTAAGTTCCGTGGCTACTTTTGGGAAGGCTTTGGAAAATGGATTGATTTCCGAAGAAACCCCTTGGGACCCGGTGGCGAAGAACAGCGTATATTCCATTTCCAAATACGGAGCTGAAATCGAGGTGTGGCGTGGCACACAGGAAGGCCTAGATGCCGTTATTGTAAACCCTGCAGTGATTTTGGGAAACGGCCCCGGAGATTCGGGAAGCGGGGTTATCACCATTTTAGCATCCAAAGGAATCCCGTTTTATCCATTAGGAAGTATGGGAATTGTGGATGTTGAAGATGTAGTTAAAGGGATGATTTTGTTGATGAATAGTTCAATCAAAAACGAACAATTTATCCTTTCGGGCGAAAATATCAGCTATAAAAAACTGCTTTCGGAATTTGCCCCTTTGTTTAATAAAAAACCGCCAACCCAACCGCTTCCAAAATGGGTTTTGTTATTCTTCAGCAATATAGATTGGGCGGTGAATTTACTTTTTAAAACCCAAAGGAAATTGGTAAAAGCTACGGTGCGCTCGATGTTTTCCGTCTCCAATTATGAAGCTTCCAAGATTAAAAAAGCATTGGGGTTTGAATTTACACCGTACAGGGAAACTTTGAAAAGGGTGGCGGCAAACCATACTAAAAAAGCGTAATCTTTTAAATCAAACTGTCAATAACCTTTGGCGTTTCGGGAATGCTGTCTTTTTTTGGGTTAAGCGCATCGCTCATGGTTTGCAGTTTTAACTCCACTTTTTTGAACATTTCAATATAAGTATCCAAATTGTCGGCATAATAGGCATTGCTTTGGGCAAACTGAAGACTGTCGATATCGTATTTTTTGTAGATTAACGAATCCAACCGCAGGCCCTTGGTGCGCACTGTTTTATAATCAACGCTACGGGCAGCGTTAACCAAATAGGCATCTGCTAAAACCTCCACCATTTTGTCTTCAGCAATAAGGTTTTCGGGCTTTTCTGGGTGTTTTACATTTTGACAACCCATAAATCCGAACATCAATATGATAGCGATTATCCTCATTTTACCTATTAAAAATTAGACGCTCGGCAGAACTTTGATTCGCGAATTTCCGGTTTTCATATATCAGCGAACCGTTCACAAAAGTATGTGTTACCCGCGATTTAAAAACGGTGCCTTCAAAGGGGGACCATCCGCACTTATAAAGGATATTTTCTTTGTTCACCGTCCAAGGCGAATTCATATCCACCAACACCAAATCGGCTTTATAGCCCCTTCGAATAAAACCCCTATCTTTTATTTGGAACAAAATGGCGGGGTTATGTGCGGTTTTTTCAACTATTTTTTCAATTGAAATCAGTTTTTTGTGTGCCATTTCCAAAAGGGCAATAAGGGCATGTTGCACCAAAGGCCCTCCGGAAGGAACACTGGTGTAAACATTGGATTTTTCTTTTAAAGTATGGGGGGCGTGATCTGTGGCGATAATATCAATACGGTCTTCAAGGACAGCTTTTAATAAACCTACACGATCTTTTTTTGTTTTAATGGCTGGGTTCCATTTTATTTTGGTGCCTAAAGATTTATAGTCTTCCTCCGAAAACCACAAATGGTGCAAGCAAACTTCGGCTGTTATTTTTTTCTCCGAAAGGGGAGTTTTATTACTGAAAAGATGGGTTTCCTTTTCAGTGGAAACATGAAAAACATGCAGGCGAGCCCCGGTTTTTTTTGCCAAAGCGATGGCCCTTGAAGAAGAAACATAACAAGCTTCCTCGCTCCGAATCTCAGGGTGCAGCGCTATGGGGATATCATCGCCATATTGCGCTTTAAATTTATTGAGATTATTATTTATAATGGTTTCGTCTTCGCAATGGGCAGAAATGAGCAACTTGGTTTTGCTGAAAATTTCCTCCAAAACTTTCGGATCGTCCACCAACATATTACCCGTGGAGGAACCCAAAAACAATTTCAGCCCTGCCACTTTGGTTTCGTCCACCTTCAAAATTTCTTCAATATTATTATTGGTGCCACCAAACATAAAAGAGTAATTGGCCCAGGAAGTTTTTTCGGCAATGGCGAATTTTTCTTCCAATAAATCAATAGTTGTGGCTTGCGGTATGGTGTTCGGCATTTCTATAAAAGAAGTAATGCCGCCCGCAATAGCTGCCCTTGATTCGCTTTCAATGGTAGCCTTATGGGTCAATCCGGGTTCCCGAAAATGTACTTGATCATCAATCATTCCCGGAAGCAGATAAGAACCATCTGCATCAATAACCTTGGTGTCAGCGGATTTCATACTGATGCTTTCAGAAATTTCAGCGATTAGTCCGTTCTGTATTAAGACATCACCTTTTGTGATGATACCTTCGTTAACGATGTTCGCGTTCTTAATTAAAACTGCTTTCATTGAATTTTTTTCTATTGAACAAACTCCGGAATTTCATACTTATTACTCCCAGAACTGCTTCGGAAATAATGCCCGAACTCATTTTTGATTCGCCCCTCGTCCTATCAGTAAAAATCACGGGGACTTCGATGATTTTAAAATTACCGAGATGTGCTTTATATTTCATTTCAATTTGAAAGGCATAGCCAACAAATTCAATTCCGTCAAGGTTTATTTTTTCCAAAACCCTTCGGCTATAACAGATAAAACCTGCAGTGGTATCGTAAATATTTATCGCAGTTACAAAACGGACATATTTGGAAGCCAGCCACGAAAGCAGTACACGGCTCATCGGCCAGTTTACCACATTTACCCCGTTGACATATCGTGAGCCAATGGCCATGTCAAAACCATCTCGTGAACACGCATTGTAAAGACGAATCAAATCATTTGGGTTATGTGAAAAATCGGCATCCATTTCGAAAACAAAATCGTAACCTTGCGACAGGGCCCACTTGAACCCGGCAATGTATGCGGTTCCCAATCCCATTTTTCCGAGGCGTTGAATTAAAAAAAGCTTGTCTGGAAATGCTTCCATCAGCGTTTGGACTTTCTGCGCAGTTCCATCGGGAGAATTGTCGTCCACCACCAAAATATGGAAATCCCTTTGCAATGAAAATATATTGCGTAACAAACGCTCTATGTTCTCTATTTCATTAAACGTGGGAATAACCACCACCGCTTTGAACATCCTCTTTTTTTGGGGCAAATGTACTTTTTTTTGCCTAAATAAGTGTGAAGGAAAATCTAATTGATGCTTGCTTCACGGTTTTAATTTTAACTTATCTTTACCAAAAAAACAATGGTGAGGTACTTGGAAAGGCATCCCGAATCCTTGGATTGGATAACCCTTTTTTTGGTTGTTTGTTTTGTGTTGTTCACCGTTGCCAAATTGCTTTACCCCAAACGTTTTGATGAATTTATACAACTTCCGCTGACCGACAAATATTTTTTGGTCCAAGGAAAAATTGATGAGATTAACCATCCCTTCAACCTATTACTTTTTGCAGCCCAGGTTTTCTCAATGAGCCTTTTCATTTACCTTTTTTTCCTGATTTTTATTCCTGAAACAATTCAAAATGAGTGGCTCTTCCTTCAAATCTGTACCGCATATACTGTTTTTGTGAGCATTAAATTTTACATTGAAAAAATTATGGGCAACTTGTTTTCCATTGATTCGCTTATTAATAATTATTTGTACCACAAATTGAGTTACCGCAATTATATGGCAATTGTAATCTTTTTGGCCAATCTTTTTTTCTACTATTACGTGACGCCGGGAAAAATTATATTGTGGATTTTTGTCGTAACCCTCATAATTTTTAACACTATTGCGTTATTTTATAGTTATAAAAAAAACGCTACTATCCTATTGGGCAATTTCCCTTATTTTATTTTGTATCTTTGCGCACTTGAAATTTCACCTTATATTATCCTGTACAAAACCTTGGTTTAACCTCGGGTAATTTTAAATCTGAATAAATATGAAAGTGAAAACTATTTTGGTTTCCCAACTAGAACCTACGGTTGAAAACTCCCCTTATTTTGATTTAATAGAAAAACAAAAAGTAAAAATAGACTTCAGGCCTTTCATTCATGTGGAAGGCGTTTCCGGAAAAGACGTTCGCTCTCAAAAGGTGGATCTAAACCTATATAGTGCTGTCATTTTAACGAGTCGCAATTCCGTGGATCATTATTTTAGGATTGCCGAAGAGCTTCGCTTTAAAGTTCCCGACACCATGAAATATTTCTGTTTGAGCGAACCCGTTGCCTTATATCTGCAAACCTATGTGGTTTACCGGAAAAGGAAAATTTATGTGGGCAAAAAAACCTTTACGGAGCTTATGCCCGTTCTGAAAAAATATAAAACTGAAAAGTTTTTGCTGCCCACTTCCGATAAGTTAACCCCTGAAATCCCGGATATTTTGGACGAACTTAAAGTGGAATGGAAGCAGGCCACATTTTACAAAACCGTAATCAGCGATCTTTCCGATCTTCGAAATGTTTATTACGATATTTTGGTGTTTTTCAGCCCAAGTGGCATTGAATCATTACTTGAAAATTTCCCAAACTTTGAACAAAAAGATACCCGAATTGCAGTTTTCGGAAATACTACTGTAAAAGCCGCAACTGAAAGAGGACTTCGTGTGGACATAGTAGCACCCACCCCCGAAACTCCATCCATGACCATGGCCTTGGAGAAATATATTCGCGAAGCGAACAACAAAAAATAGAAGAACCTCATTTTCAAAGAGACAAAAAAAATATTTTCAAAAATCTTAGATAAAAAAAAAGCTTACCTCGCGGTAGGCTTTTTTATTTATAATATCCCTTAAAGATTCAAAGTGGAGCTCCAGCTATAATTTCTTCATTAGCAAATTCCTCGAATTTTTTGAAATTTTCCTTAAATGAAGCAGCGAGTTCGCTGGCTTGTATGTCGTAGGACTTTTTGTTCTTCCAAGTTTCTTTTGGGTTCAGTATTTCCGAAGGCACATTGGGGCAAGTAGTTGGCATTTCCAATCCAAAAATGGGGTGCTTTTTAAACGAAACATTTTTCAATCCGCCTTCAAGCGCAGCGGTTATCATGGCACGGGTGTATTTCAGCTTCATCCGGCTACCCACGCCGTAAGGCCCGCCGGTCCAACCCGTATTTATTAGCCAGACATCAACTTGGGAATCCTGTATTTTTTTACTCAACATTTCGGCATAAACTGTGGGGTGAAGGGGCATAAAAGGCGCTCCAAAACAGGTGGAAAAATTGGGTGTCGGTTCGTTAATGCCTTCCTCGGTACCAGCTACTTTTGCAGTATAACCGCTTATAAAATGATAGGCCGCCTGTCCGGGAGTAAGTTTTGAAATAGGAGGCAAAACCCCAAAAGCATCCGCAGTTAAAAAGAAAATATTCTTCGGGTTTTTACCAACTGAAGGTATTTGAATGTTGTCAATATGATTAATAGGATAGCTTACCCGCGTATTTTGGGTAATGGAAGTATCTTCATAATCTACTTTACCACTTTCATCCATCACCACATTTTCCAACAATGCACCCGGTTTTATGGCATTGTATATTTCTGGTTCGTTCTCTTTGGTAAGATTTATTACTTTGGCGTAGCATCCCCCCTCAAAGTTAAAAATGGTGTTTTCTGCCGTCCAGCCATGTTCGTCATCGCCGATCAATTTACGATCCGGATCTGCGGACAATGTGGTCTTTCCTGTCCCGGAAAGGCCAAAGAAAATAGCGGTTTCTCCATTTTTCCCAACATTTGCTGAACAATGCATGGGAAGGGTATTTTCAAAAACTGGTAAAAGAAAATTCAGGGAAGAAAAAATCCCTTTTTTGATTTCCCCGGTATATCCCGTGCCACCAATCAGGGCTATTTTTTTTGTAAAATTTAGAATTGCAAAATTGCTAAGCCTTGTGCCGTCGGTTTCCGGGTTTGCCCTAAAGCCGGGCGCATTTACGATAAGCCAATCGGGGCTAAAATTTTCAAGTTCCTTTTCCTCAGGGCGAAGGAACATATTTTTGGCAAAAAGATTTGCCCAAGGTGTTTCGGTGATTACTCGGATATTCAATCTATAATTTTCATCGGCACAGGCAAAACTATCGCGGACGTAAACTTCCTTTTCGGAAAGGTAAGCAGCAACTTTATCATAAAGCGCATCAAACATATTAACAGGAAAGGGGATGTTGATATTTCCCCACCAAACTTTATCCCGTGTAATATCGTCCTTTACTATAAAACGATCCTTGGGAGAACGGCCGGTGAACTCCCCTGTATTTACTGCCAATGCACCGTTATCGGCCTCTTTTCCCTGGCCCTTTTTTAAGGTTTCGCTATGCAATTCAGTTGAAGAAAGTTGGTATTTTACTGTTGCATTTTTAATCCCGTATTGATCCAACGAAATTTTATCTTGGTATTTCAGCACCTTTGATTTTTTAAAAATTGTAGGGTACAAAAATAACAAATCTTGAACGTAATGCGGAAGTAAAAAGTGACATTTATACCTACTTTAACGCAAGCACCCCTAACGCCAACCGAAACCACCCGATGATGAACAACAACCCGCCTATGGGGGTAACAAATGCAATTGCAGTGAGACTGAAAGGCGAAATTTCTTTTAATGACAAAAGGTAAATGGATCCCGAAAAGCAAATTATGCCACTAATAAAAAACCAAAAAACTTGATTTCGGATTTTTGACGGAATTGCATTCGCAAACCCAATAACGAAAAGTGCAAGAACGTGGTACATTTGGTAACGGACCCCGGTTTCAAAAGATTGTACAGCTTCCGCGGAAACTATTTCTTTTAACCCGTGCGCTCCAAAAGCCCCGATGGCAATGGAAATTCCTGCCAAAAAAGATGCAGTAATTACTATTTTTTTATCGAAATTTCTCATAGTTAATTTTCAATTTGGTAATTTCACGGCCTCTGAAACAACCTTTCAAAGTTAACGAAAAACCTTCCCATGAGAAATATTTTAATCATTGGTGCCGGGCGTTCGGCCACAAGCTTAATACGGTATTTGCTAGACAAATCCGAAGCGGAGGAACTTTTTATAACCATAGGCGATATTTCGATACAGGCCGCACAAAAATTCACCGCGGGCCATCCGAATGCCATAGGAATTATGCTTGACGTTTTCAAGGATTTCCAAAGAAAACAGGCGGTGGAAAAAAGCGATTTGGTGATTTCCATGTTACCGGCCCGTTACCATATTGAAGTTGCTAAGGATTGCATTGAATTCGGGAAACATTTGGTTACCGCTTCCTATGTTAGTGATCAAATGCAGCAACTCAATGCACAGGCAAAATTGAAAAGACTTGTTTTTATGAACGAGATTGGCCTTGATCCGGGCATTGACCACATGAGCGCAATGCAGGTGATAGACCGAATCCGCAAAAAAGGCGGAAAAATGATACTTTTTGAATCTTTTACCGGAGGTCTCATTGCCCCTGAAAGTGATAATAATTTATGGAACTACAAATTTACTTGGAATCCCCGAAACGTTATTTTAGCAGGACAGGGGGGGGCTGCGGAATTTGTGCAGGAAGGAAAATTCAAGTATATCCCCTATCACCGTTTGTTCCGAAGGACGGAATTTTTGAACATTGAAGGTTACGGGAAATTCGAGGTTTATGCCAACCGAAATTCGCTCAAATATCAATCAATTTATGGGCTGGAAAATATTTTGACCCTTTATCGGGGAACCATCCGGCGGGTGGGGTTCAGCAAGGCCTGGAACATGTTCGTGCAATTGGGAATGACCGATGATGAATATACCATCCCCGATTCTGAAAATCTATCATATCGTGATTTTGTGAATTTATTTTTACCCTATTCCCCTTCAGATTCCGTGGAACTAAAACTTCGGCATAATTTGCGCATCGACCAAGATGATTTGATGTGGGAAAAACTGGAGGAACTGGATATTTTTTCTTCGGAAAAAAAGATAGGAATCAAGGATGCCACGCCGGCCATGGCCCTTCAAAAAATATTGGAAGATAAATGGACATTGGGGCAGGATGATAAGGACATGATAGTGATGTACCATAAATTCGGTTACGAACTTGATGGCAAAAAACACCAAATAGATAGCAGCATGGTGCTGACGGGCGAAGATCAAAACTTTACCGCTATGGCAAAAACCGTGGGGCTTCCGGTGGCCATTGCAGCTCTTGCCATTTTGAACGGGAAAATAACCACCCCGGGCGTGCAACTGCCGATAACCAAGGAAGTTTATGAACCCATTTTAAAAGAGCTCGAACAATACGGAATTGTTTTTCAAGAAAAAGAAGTGAAATATGCCGGTTATAACCCGGATAATGTGCACTAATTTAGTTTGATAGTTGATAGTTGATAGTTGATAGAAAATTAAAAACCCGCAAGTTTGCGGGTTTTTAAATTCAAAAATCGACAATCGTCAATCTAAAATCGTAAATCCTTTTATCTTCTTCCCAAGAAAATGGAAACGAAATATAGCAAGGTAGCTAAGGAGCCAATGGCCGCCACAACGTAAGTTCTTGCCGCCCATTTCAGGGCATCTTTTGCGCCATCATGCTCGGTGGGTGTTAGCATCCTTTTATTTTCAAGCCAAACCAAAGCACGTTTGCTGGCATCGTACTCTACTGGAAGCGTTATAAAACTGAACAAAGTCCCCATTCCAAAAAGGATGATACCAATCAAAAATATGGTTTGCCCCAAGGTTGAAGTGGCGAGCAAAATCAGCCCTCCCATAATTACCCATTGAGATAGTTTGGAAGCCACTGTTACCACGGGCACCAAGGTGCTTCGCATTTTCAACCAGCCGTAAGCCTGGGCGTGCTGTACCGCATGGCCACATTCGTGGGCGGCCACGGCGGCGGCGGCTGCATTGCGCTGCATATAAACGCCTTCGCTCAAATTCACCGTTTTCTTTGCGGGATTGTAATGGTCCGAAAGCATCCCGGGGGTGGAGATTACCTGAACATCGGTGATGCCATGGTCTGCCAACATTTTTTCGGCAATTTCTTTTCCGCTCATGCCGTTCTTTAAATGCACTTCGGAGTATTTCTTGAACTTGCTTTTCAATCGGTTGCTAACGTACATGCTAACCAAAAAAATAGCACCTGCAATTATATAATATCCTATCATTTTTTTATGCCCGCGAAGGCGGGTATCTTTTTAAGGTTAAATTTTTATGTTCACAACAAAAACTATGCAATTTCAAAAAACTCCTGCTTCCGCAGAAATTAACCCACAATATTAACGATTTTCCCCGGCACTATTATCACGTTTTTTGGAATGCGGCCCTCCAAATACTGGACAGTTTTCTCGTGTGCCATTACGGCAGATTCTATTTCTTCTTTCGTTAAATCCAAGGGAAGTTCTAGCGTAAAACGCATTTTTCCGTTGAAGGAGATTGGATATTCTTTATTGCTCTCCACCAAAAATTTCTGATCAAATTTTGGGAAAGGTGCTGTGGAAATACTTTCCGAATGCCCCAATTTCTGCCAAAGTTCCTCTGCAATGTGCGGTGCATAGGGCGAAATAAGAATTGCCAACGGTTCCAAAACTTCCCGTGAGTTACATTTTTGTGCCGTAAGCTCATTCACCGCAATCATAAAAGACGAAACCGAAGTATTGAAACTGAAATTCTCAATG
>JBBQKI010000019.1:0-50848 GCA_038326725.1 Flavobacteriales bacterium | reverse complement strand
ATTTACCAACAGCATCCCGCGCGATTTTTTGGTGGACTTCCAATTCCTTAGCGAACAGAATGATACTACTTACGTTACCCAAACACAGGTAAATATTGGTTCGGTACAAAACCCCGTGATAACGGAATTTATTGAAAATGTGGAAAGTGAAGAAATACTGCAACTAACCCAAGCCTCTAAGGTTGTGGTTTCCGTCACCATCCCTTCTTCTGATGAAAATTTGGAAGGTGCTCTTAACCTCAAATCTAAAACCACCTACTACCTGGAAGTCCAATAATTACAATGCGAAACCTACTCTTTTTTCTTTTTTCCCTTTGGGGAATATCTGTTATTGCGCAAAACAAACAAATCCTTTACGGGTTTGAAGAAATCCCGCAATCGCTTATGCTGAACCCGGGCGGGAAAGCACCACAGAAAAAACATTACGGCATTCCTTTCTTCTCCCAAATCCATATAAATGGCGGGGCATCCGGGGTTTCAGTTTATGATATTTTTGGAGAATCAACGGTTGATATTAATACAAGAATCGAAAACAAGATTTTTGAAATGGAAAATACCGATTTCTTTACTGCTACCCAACAGTTAGAGCTCATCAACTTTGGTTGGCGAGCTAAAAATGGAATTTATTTTTCAGGAGGAATTTATCAGGAATTGGATTTCATCACTTATTTTCCAAGAGATTTGGCAATCTTGGCTTGGAAAGGGAACCGGGATTATTTGGATTATGAATTTGATTTGGGAGAGATAAGCACCACTGGAGATTTGTTGACGGCCTATCATTTTGGTCTGAATAAACAGCTTACGGACAAACTGACCGTTGGTCTTCGGGCAAAAGTGTATTCAAGCATGTTCAACTTCCGAAGCATCAACAATCGTGGAACCTTCACTACCACTTTGGGGGGTGAAGATTCCCCAAATATTTATGAGCACACTGTTCAAAATGCAGATGTTAGTGTTGAAACTTCCGGCTATGCTTCTTTGCGGGAAATGGACGGCGGCGGACAAGTGGCGAGCGAAATCTTGGGCCGGGTTTTTTTTGGTGGAAATTTAGGAGTGGGTGTTGATGTTGGTGCAACTTATCAAATAAATAAACATTGGGAAGTTTCGGCCAGTGCTTTAGACTTGGGCGCGATCTTTCATTCGAAGGATGTGGAAACCTACAGGGCACACGGCACTTACACATTGGATGGAATTGAATTGATATTCCCGCCTTTGGCGGACGGTGAAAACACTTTTCCCTATTATGACGACTTGGGCGATGAAATTGAACGGGAACTCCCCATCGATACCTTGAACAATTCCTATTCACAATTTCGTCCGTTAAAAATGAACGCAAGCCTGAAATATGGTTTCGGAAATCCCATTGATGGCCGGGGCGATTGCGATTGCAGGAACATGGACAAAGGCATTAGCTACAGCCAAGCCGTTGGGCTGCAATATTTCAGCGTTTCTCGGCCTAAAGGAATGCAAATGGCGGGAACGTTTTTTTACTACCGCCGGATCTCCGATTTTCTTGCTGCGAAAGCAACTTATACGGTGGATCCTTACTCAAATTCCAACGTGGGGCTGGGAGCTGTGGTGGATATTGGCACTTTCAATTTTTATATCGCGGCGGACAATTTGCTGAAGTACGGAAATATCGCCAAGGCAAAAAGTGTATCTTTACAATTAGGTTTCAACATCATAATTGACGAAGAATGAAAAAATATTGTTTTTATTTAATGGTTTTATTTGTTTCAGTTTCGGCATTTTCCCAGACTAAATTAAATGATTACAGTTTTGTAATTGTGCCGGATCAATTTGAATTTTTGAATGAAATAGATAAATACCAGCTAAATTCCCTCACCGAATTCCTTTTCAACAAGCATGGTTTCAATGCTTTCCTTTCTAATGAAATCCCGAACGCCAACCGCTGCGACGGCCTTTATGCAAATGTGGTGAAAGAAAAAGCAATTTTAGGCACACAGCTTAAAATCGTGTTGCAGGACTGCAATGGCAACACCGTCCTCGAAAGCGAAATAGGAAAAAGCAAGTTTAAAGAATACGATAAAACCTATCAAGATGCGTTACGCAAAGCCTTTAAAAGTATTGAAAGGATGGGCGTTAAGCAAAAGGATTTAGTATTGTTTGAAAATGGCCAAAACATGGAAAGGACTTTAATGGGATTGGAAAAAAATACAATAACCGAAGCGGAGGTTTTATCCGGAAATGGGAATCTAACTTCCAAATATTCCACTTACAGTTACAATGGTAACAGCTTTATGCTTCAAAAGACCGCTGATGGTTATTCATTATACCAAGAAACCGAAAGTGCTGAAAATGCTTTGGTTTTAAAAGGTAAAATTGTGCAAATGGGTACTGTAGTAAAATATATGGATACTTCCGGCAATGTTTTCGATGCTTCTTTTGATACTTCAAAAAACCTTACAGTTCAAAACAATGAGATGGTCATGATTTTCAAGATCGAAAATTAAAAACCGTATTTTTCTTTCCAAAGGCTTTTTAAATAATTACGCAGTGCCGCTTCTTTCGGGTTGTTTCCGGGTTTGTAAAAAGCGGTACCCTTTATTTCTTCCGGTAAAAATTCATGGGGGACAAAATTTCCTTCGTAATTGTGGGCATATTCATATTCTTTCCCGTAGCCAAGTTCTTTCATAAGTTTGGTGGGGGCGTTACGAATGGATAGTGGCACGGACAGATCACCAGTTTGGCGTACGGTTTTCTGAGCTTCTCCAATAGCCAGATAAGAAGCATTGCTTTTATGGGAAGTCGCGAGATAAATAGCGCATTGGCTTAAAATGATGCGTGATTCTGGGTATCCTATTGTGTTTACTGCTTGGAAAGTACTATTGGCAAGCACCAAAGCCGTTGGGTTTGCGTTACCGATATCTTCTGAAGCCAAAATGACCAATCGCCTTGCAATGAATTTCAAATCCTCGCCACCTTCTATCATTCGTGCCAGCCAATAAACAGCTGCGTTCGGGTCGCTGCCGCGAATGGATTTTATAAAGGCAGAAATAATATCATAATGTTGCTCCCCAGTTTTATCATAAAGCACCGTGTTTTTTTGGGCCTTTTGCAACACGAGTGCGTTGGTGATAATTACTTTACTATCTTTTTCCGAAAGCACTACTAGTTCAAGAATGTTTAATAATTTCCTCGCATCGCCACCTGAAAGACGAATTAAGGCCTCGGTTTCTTTTAAGGATACTTCTTTTTTTGATAGGATTTCATCTTTTTTGATCGCACGTTTTAAAAGGGTTTCCAAATCTTTCCGGCTGAAGGCTTCCAAAACATATACTTGGCATCGTGACAGAAGTGCCGGAATTACTTCAAAACTCGGGTTTTCGGTAGTGGCCCCAAAAAGGGTGATCCAACCTTTTTCAACAGCGCCCAAAAGCGAATCCTGTTGCGATTTGCTGAATCGATGGATTTCATCAATAAAAAGAATGGGGTTCTTTGTTGAAAAAAGGGTATCGGATTTTTTAGCTTTTTCTATTATTTCACGAACAGCAGCCACGCCACTGTCCACCGCACTCATCGTATAAAATGGGCGGTTCGATTGAGTGGCAATGATGGTGGCAAGGGTGGTTTTTCCCGTTCCCGGGGGTCCCCAAAAAATCATGGAGGGCAATAGCCCGCTTTTCATTTGGGATGAAAGCGCTCCCTTTGGCCCAATTAAATGTTGCTGACTCAAATAATCTTCCAGGGTTTTGGGACGGATGCGCTCTGCAAGGGGTGCGTTCATAGGTTATAAAATTACAATTTTATAAAATCCTTTTCCCTGACAATTTATCATAAAATTTCTTTTAGGTTTGTTTTTTGAATGGGGAAAAGTATGTCAAAATCGAAAGAACTTATTTTCACCACTGGAGTTATTGCATATCCGCTGTTTTTTTTGATGGTTATGTGGATGGTGTTTGGCCTGGAATCACGCTTTAACTGGAATTTTAATTCCTACGGCATTTATCCCCAAAAATGGGAAGGTCTTCGGGGCATCATTTTTGGCCCATTTATCCATGGAAGTTTAAAGCATATTTTTAATAATTCGGTTCCGGTTTTTGTATTGGGTTCTGCCCTTTTTTATTTTTACCGTAATATCCGTTGGAAGGTTTTCATTTACGGCCTTTTGTTGACGGGCTTGCTCACTTGGTTCATTGGAAGACCATCACTGCATATTGGGGCGAGCGGGGTAGTTTATTTGCTAGCTGCCTTTCTTTTTTTTAAGGGAATTTTTTCAAAGCAGTTCCAACTTACCGCACTTGCGTTGGTGGTTGTTTTTCTTTACGGCAGTTTATTGTGGTACCTTTTCCCGATTGATCCAAAAATATCGTGGGAAGGGCATCTTTCAGGTTTTTTGGTGGGATTTCTGTTCGCGATTTTTTTTAAGGAGAATCCCATTGAAAACAAAAAATATGATTGGCAAAAAGATGATTTCAATCCGGATGAAGATCCTTTTTTAAAGCAATTTGACGAAGATGGGAATTTTATCGAAAAACTTCCCGAACCTATTTCAGAAGAAAAAGGAAATGAAATAAAGATTGTTTACACAATTAAAAAATCCGAAGGAAGTAAATAATTATAATCCCCGTTGACGTACCACTTCATATAAAAAAGCGCCGCAAGCCACCGAAACGTTTAAGGAATTTATTTCCCCCAGGAGTGGGAGGGAAGCTTTTTCGTCCACCAAGGCTAATACCGAAGTTGAAATTCCCTTACCTTCAGAACCCATAATAATGGCAAGGGGTTTATTGAAATCCAAATCATATATTTTACTTCTCGATTTTTCTGTTGCTGCAATCGTATTGATTCCGGAGCCTTTTAAATAGAAAATGGCGTCTTTGATATGGTCCACCTTGCAAATGGGGATTTTAAAAATTGCCCCGGCTGAAGCTTTTACAGTATCGCCCGTTATTGGCGCACCGCCGGATTTTTGGATGATCACGGCATTTACACCGGTACATTCGGCAGTACGAAGAATTGCGCCGAAGTTGCGCACATCCGTGATTTGATCCAATATCAGGAAAAGTGGTTTTTCGTTTGCGGAAAGGATGTTTTCAATGGTTTCTTCAAGGGGATGGAACGCGATGGGCGAGGTTAAGGCCACGATTCCTTGATGGTTTCCTCGTGTAAGCCTATTGAGTTTTTCTATTGGGACAAAAGTTACCGTCGTATTTCCTTTTTCCAAAGCTTTGACAATGGCATCAATTTTATCGCTTTGAATCCCTTTTTGGATAAAAACCTTGTCAAAGATTACTTTGGAAGACAGTGCTTCTTTTACCGGGTATATCCCAAAAATAGTATTTTCTTTATCGCTCATAGTCAAAAAAATATCGCTGTTTTAAACCTAGTTTAAAACAGCGATACAAAGATAGGGTTTGAAATGTTTATTGGTCCAATTCCCATTCATAAAAATAGGCATGCCTTTCTGCAATAAGGAAGGCTTCAAATTTTTCAGGATCGGAAACTATGTGGCCATCTTCATCTATGCTGAGACCACCGAAAAAGACGCTCCCGGTTTCCAAATCTCCCAAGGGCACGTTCAGAGCTGTAGCGATATCTTGTTTGGTAATGATAATCTCCGTAGGGAATTCGGTCAAGGTTCGTAATACCACGCCATCTTCGGGGGGACTTACTGTGTCGTCAAAACCAACAATAATATCATGGGAAACGATGTTCGGGTCTTGCGACCTATAATCAATACGTACTTGGTTCCCGTTGTTTTCAGAAATTAATTCGAAACTCCAGAAATTATTACCTGTTATGCTGTCCAGGTCCTCGTTCCTGTCCTGAATGGCAACATACGGATAATTTGTCTGGTCATTGAAAATAGTATCCCCGAAAAAAACTTCATCATCATTACAACTTTGCAATAGGATTGCTACAAAAGCAATCGATAAAATAAGTTTTATGTTTTTCATGTCTATATATTTTAATAGTCTAAATTAAATGAAGTTCCTTCTGCCCACCATACTTTTTCGGCAACCGTTGCTTTTTGCACGGCGTCTTCGTTATTGTTAAAGTTAACATATACCGCAGGATAGAACATACTGTTGGTGAAAGTACCCGGATTGGGGGAAATTGAAGGAGGAAGGTCTGCTGGATAGCTTGTCCTCCTGAAATTATTATAAGGCTCAATACCGTTGCCCCAAAGTGCTTTGTAGTATTCCGATATAATAATGTTCAATTTAGCCTCATTTCCTGAGGCAGCGTCAAATGAAGCCATTGCTCCGGCGATGTATGCATTAATCTCGGCTTGAGTTGGCTCTGGTGCGCCCGAAGGAATAGCGAAAGACCTAAAACTCGTAACCTTGTCCATTGAAGCCTCGATGCCATTTTCAAAAGCAGCCCTTGCAGCAACAATATTATTGTTCATCATAAGTTGGGCTTCGGCGATCAAAAACTGGGTGAAAGAATTGGTCATTATAATGGAAGCTCCTTCGCCCATGGCACCCATTCCAGGGTTAGTTGCGCCCGTGGTACCATCATTATATTTACCACCGACCGGATAAAGCCCGTGCACGGTAATCCTATTAAGCTCACTTGCCACGAATGGGCCATTGTCACCGTGTTCCCTGCCGAATATTTCGCCATTTTGAAGGTAGAAATAGTAGTTAAAACGAGGATCGTCCACCATTCTCCTGATAAAAGGGGCTGCCATATAAATACCGGCCGTGCCCACATACTGAGCAGGAAATGTTGGGTGCCTGCTTTCAGGGGCAGTTGCGCTGGAATAGTTGAACTGAAAATCTTCGTTGTTGTTGTCGATAAAGGAATTCCCAGTGATAACGGCATTTACCCTTGCTGTTGCTTCCGGATCATTCAAACGGGAAGATACCGCAAGCTTTATCAAAAATGAATTTGCGAGAGCTTTCCATCTTTCCATGTTCCCATCGTAGTACAAATCGCTAGGAAGTGCAACACTGCCGCCTTCGTCGATTATTTGAATTGAATTTTCAAGCAATAGCCTTGCCGCATCATAAATGGCACGGTCATCATCCTGTTTTGGATTAAAATTATCGCTGCCTTGTAAAGCTTCACTGTAAGGAACCGGGCCAAAATAATCTGCCAAGGTTACGATTACATAAGCTTCCATGATCTGGGCGGCCGCAATAATATTGTTCCCGTTAATCTCTTCTGTTTCAAGGTCCGCGGCTAAAGCTTTCAATGCTTTTGAATCATTCAAAAACCCGGAATATGCGCTTATCCATGAGGCGTCGAAGTCGCCAGCACTAAATTGGCTTTCGTAAATGGGGGAGGTACCCATCAATTCCATACGTGTAACCTGGGCCCCACTGAATTGAATATCTTCAAAAAAATCTGCCAATTGAATTTGGGTTGAATTGAACAAAAATTCAATGGAAGCCTCTTCAGGCCCAAGATTGCTAGGATCATCTATCAGGTCCGTTTCGAGCGTTTCACAGGAAACAGTTACAAAAAGGAGCGACATTGCAAGTAGGCCATATATTGATTTAAATTGTTTTCTCATGACTTTGTATATTATTGTGTTCATTAAAAAGAAGCTTTTATGCTAAACCCATATCGTCTTGATGAAGGGCTGATGGCGGTTTCAATTCCCGCACCATTGCTGTTGACGCCTGTTCCAATGGAGTTTGTGTCAACATTTAAACCATCGGGGATATTTACCGCGTTGAAATACAGGTTCTCTCCAGTTAAAGTTATGGAAAGGCTTCCAAGGGGGGTGTTGTCCAAAAGCTGTGAACTGAATTTATAGCTTAGGGCAACTTCCTGAAGGCGTATGGTTGTTCCGTCAAAAATTGCGAACTGGTCCGAGCCGTTGTTGTAAAGATTAAAATAGGCATCCCCGGCACTTATCACTACTTCGTTAGGCTCGCCGGTATCGGTGTCAATTCCTGGAAGCACAAAACCCACGTTTTGAATGCCATCTGTATCGGAAGTTAGCCCACGACCCAACAAACTCCTTGCTTGGTGCGAATATATATCACCTCCTTTACGGTATTGAAGGTTTGCAGTTAAGGAGAAATTCGCATAGTTAATGGCAGTAAACAAGGAAGCCACATAGTCTGGGTTAGGATCTCCGAGGATGGCGATATCTTCGGCAATAATATAATTACTGTTCACCAGTAATAAATTGCCATCATCATCTGTTTCGATGACCTCACCCATGATTACGTTTACGGGCTCACCTTCAACAAGGTAATTTCCAACAGTCCCGAAAGTGGCAACAGCAAACCTGTCTTCTTCAAGTTCAGTTACTTCAGAATCGTTAGTGGTGAAGTTTCCTCCAATATCCCAAGAGAAATTATCGCTTTGAAGTACAGTAAGATTTGTTTCGATTTCGAAACCGGATACTTCAAATTCGTTTACGTTACGTGGGGTATTTCCAAAACCTGTTGAAGGATCCAATTGACGGTCAAAGATAAGATCCGTTGTTACCCTTTTATAATAACTGGCATCAAGGGAAAACCTGTTCTTCCAAAATTTGGATTCAAAACCCACCTCATATTCCTGGATCAGGGCAGGGCCCAGCTCGCGGTTCGCTAATTGATCCGAAATGGTATTTATGGCAATGGCATCACCATCAGCAGTCAAAAAGGCATTGGAATTGGTAAGTGCGGATTGGAAAGTGGGGTAAGGGGTGAAACCACCGAATAAAGAACCCCCTGGAATGTTGAAATCTGCTGAACTTCCAAAATTGGCCCTTAATTTAAGAAAGTTTAATGCATCGCCCCGTATTCCATCAAAAGCCGCTGTGGGGATAAAGGAAATCCCAACCCCGGGATAGAACTGGGAATTGTTCACAAAGTTTGAAGTCCAATCGTTACGGGCACTACCGGTGATGTAAACAAAATTGTCAAAATCAATAGTGGCTTGTGCAAAAATACCCGGCCTGTTGAGCTCATAATTTCCGGAAAATGCAGACTGACTGTTAAAAAAGTTATGTTCGGTCTGGCCAAATATGGTTTGACCCTCGCTGGAAGTGATTTCAAAAGTTTCTTCGGTTCTTGTAATATCTGCTCCTGCATTTATGGAAACGCCAACCAAATCATCAGCAAAACGGCCATCAGCTGTAAATATAAATGAATGGTTCGTAAGTTCTTGCCTACGCGTGCTAGTGTCAAGGGCACCTAAGCCCCCGGCTACGCTTCCGGCGTTTTCGTATAATTTTCTTTGTTCTATGCCCACGTCTTTTCCATAACGGTAATTTGCAGACAGCCAGCTGTTGAATTCATAGGATGCGCTCAACTGTCCGTAAACACGGGTTACTTCTTCAGTGATCTTGGTATTGTTCACTTGCCAGTACGGGTTTGAAACCGTGTTCTGGAATGATATTTCCTGCCCTGTAATGGGGTGTTGGTTAGGGAAACCTGCTAGGTCAATGCTTCTCGGCAACTGGTAGAGAGCGTTGAAGATGGGACCAGTAAAGGGCGATTTAAATGAAGTCCCTGAATAGTTGAGGGTGGCATTTACAGTAAATTTATTGCTCAACTTGGCATTTCCTCCCACAGAAAGCGTTCTCCTACGCAACGTATTACCAGGCATGAAGCCTTCATCATCCAAATTACCTACAGACACGTTATAGGCTGTGTTTTCTGAACCACCGTTCACGTTTACATTAAAGTTTTTTACGACGCCAGTCCTAAAAAAGTTTTCTTGGGATTCATAATTCTTGTAATCCACTTTTGAACCGGTCTGATCGGGGAAAGCATCATTGAAGACCGCACTGTTCAAACCATAGGGATGTGGAACTTGACCATTTGCATCTACGTTTCCGTAATCCCATCTTCCGAAGGTGGCGCCCCAGTTACCGAAGAAATTGTAAAAGGCATCATAATATCCTTGACCCCTTTCATCTGTGTAATCTGGCAAAGAAGCCAATTCGTTTATAAAGGTTGAGGCACTTACGGTAACCTCCATTTTTTTGTTAAAATTGCCAGCTTGGCTCCCCGCTTTGGTGGTGATTAAGATAACACCATTTTTACCATCGGCACCATAAAGGGTAGTGGCACTTAGCCCTTTTAGAACATTTATGGATTCGATATTATTTGGGTCCAAATCCAACGACCGGCTTGTTCCAGAAAAACCAGATCCATTGGTGGATGAGTTAAACCGAACACCATCCACCACGTAAAGAACTTGATTGTTTCCTGTGGAGGTTATTCCCCTGATGACAACACTGGAACCAGCACCCGATAATCCGCTTGCTGAAATAATGTCAACACCTGCAGCTTTTCCCCTTAAAATTTGGGTAAGGTCTCCATTGGCTTTTTGTTCCAAATCGTCAGAAGTAATGGTAGTAACTGCATATCCCAAGGCTTTTTTCTCCTTTTTGATACCTAGGGCCGTGACCACCACTTCATCCAGTGTGGCAGCGTCTTCGGTCAAGGTTACGTTCACGTTGGCCTGATCTGTTATCGTAATTTCTTGTGGCGCGAAACCAATAAAAGAGAATACAAGGGTTTCCCCTTGGCCCACATTGATCGAAAATTTTCCGTCAAGATCAGACTGTGTTCCTGTTGATGTATTTTTTACAATAATGTTCACACCTGGAATGGGCATGTTATTAATGTCCTGAACTGTACCTGAAAGAGTTCTTTCCTGTGCCAGCGCCAGATTAATCGAGGCAATAAAAAAAATACAAAAAAATGCGAGTAGTCTTGTTTTCATATACTATTTGGCTTAAAGTTAATTGGATACAAAAATGCTAATTTAATGTTAATAAAACAATATATTTTTAAACATAATCAGCAAAAAAGATGAAAGTTTTGAAAAATCAGATTTCTGAATATAATGGTATGCATGAAAATGTAAATGATGGGTTTTTTATATAAAAAAAACTGCCCAAAAATTTATTTTTTGGGCAGTACTAATAAATAATTAAAATTGTTTAATTTTTCATGGAAATTTTAACCCTTCCACCAGATACTACATCTTCTTGCCCTTCAATTGCCAAGGTAACAGTTTGAGATACATTGTTTAAAGAAACATCCACAGCAGTAAAAGTCATTGTAGCTCTCCTTGTGTTTCCAGGGATTGTTAGGGTTGGGTTGAAAGTATAATTCTCCGGTGGGGAAGCGGTAGTGTCGCTTGGTATGTTTACCACCACTACGTTGAACGTCCTTGCCACACTTGAAACATCGGATACAAAAAGGTCAAGGCTGGTATCCTTGGTGCCCCCTTCGGGAACACTGCTTATACTTTTTGTTGCCACGGTAAAGCCAGCCACTGTCCTGCGGTTAGTATCATAATCATCATAAGTTTCACAGGAAATGATGGTTATAGAAAGACCTATTAGTACAAATAATAAATTTAATTTTTTCATTTTCTATATTTTAATATTATTAATAACCAGGGTTTTGAACAAGGTTAGGATTTAAATCTATTGAACCTTGTGCGATCGGAAGTTGAAATTTTATACTTCCAGCAGGTAAAGTTAATTGCTCAGAGGGAGTACCACTTCCATCGGCTAGGTCTCCAAAGTTCGCCCTTTCAACTGGTAATCCCATTCTTTTTAAATCAAAAAATCTTTGATATTCAAAAGCGAACTCCAACCTTCTTTCCAAACGGATGGCATCGCGAAGTGCAGTTCCGGTTTCGCCACTTGGGGGGGTAATGTACCTATTTGTCCTAACTTCGTCCAATGCTGTTCTGGCCGCAGCTTCATTTCCTAAATTAAAGTAGGCTTCTGCTTTGTTAAGATATGCCTCGGCAGCCCGGAAAATCTTTATATCCACCTGTCCATTTGATTGGCCAGGTCTTCCGAACAATTTTTTGATGGCATTAAATTCCACGCCTTCCTGTGTATTTGCCCCATCAAAAATATATGCCTCTTTACGGATGTCATCGCTTGCATAAAGGTCATTTAATTCTTTGGACGCAACATATTCTGGGATTAAATTATTTAAGCCACCCTGACTCCAGGTTACCCCTACGCTAATGCCCAGAGTTGGTAATGCGTTTGGTATGTAAAATGCCACCCCAGATTGATTGGTGTCTTCCCAAACTCCTACAACATCTTCACGAGGAGCTACAGCGATTGAAACTGCTTCCGCTGCATTTATGGAATTTTGCCATTGGCCCATATAAAGATATACCCTAGATAACAAAATATTCACGGCATCCCTCCCCATCCTTCCATCAGGATTGGTTTCGTTTATCCCTGCAGCTGCTTCTGTTAAATCCTGTACAATTTTATCATAGGTGGCAGCCACTGTTTCCCTCGCAGGCTGGATTTCGGAATCTGCTACAGTTACATACGCAACACCCAAGCTGCCGTTGGCATCTCCTGATTGGGTAGGTATTTTGCCAAAAAAGCTTACTATATCAAAATGTGCCAAAGCTCTCAGGGCTTTTGCTTCTGCTACAACATTCGCCTTGTTTTCTCCTTCAAAGGTTTCGCTATTTTCTAATAACAGGTTGGCCCTGTAAATTAAAGTATATGCAGAGGAGTATAGCCCACGCATGTTTTCACTAGCCGCGGTATAATTCCAGTTATGCAATACCCTTCTTGTGAGACGGCCATACTGTGAAAAGGTAACATTATCCGATAATACATCTGGCGCATCTAACATTCCTCCAGCATCACTTCCACCATAAAGGCCTCCTGCAGTTAAGCCGGAATATATACCACGGACAGCATTTTCATAATCTGCTGCCGTAACGTATGCATTTTCGGTCCCAAATTCATCAAAAGGAATCTGTTCGAGTTCATCTTCACAAGAAGCAAAGACTCCAACAACAAGAACTAAAATTGCTATTTTATAAATTATATTTTTCATTTTTTTCTTTTTTTAAAATTAGAAACTTACATCCAGACCAATCTGGAAGGATTTGGTATTTGGATAACTGTATAGGGTGGCTTCACCAGGAGCCACTGCATTGGCAAACGAAATTGTTTCACCGGAGGAAAGCCCAACTTCAGGATCACCCCAGAATTTGGTAAAGGTCAACAGATTTTGGCCTTGACCATAGATTCTTAAGGTGCTGATAGGTGTACCTTCCAAGGTTTTGCTAGGGAAAGTATACGATAAAGTTACGTTCCTCATCCGGATATAATCCCCTCTTTCCAAATACCTGTCTGAATTGATTTGTGAATCAGCATCCCTATATATAGGGCTTGGCAATACTCCGGTATCGCCAGGTTCTTGCCAGTAATTAAAAGCTTCGACTGCTTGATTATCTGCAATGGAAAGCCCATCCGTGGTACGGTCGGACCTTACAAAGTTATTGATCCAGTTTCCGTATTTGAAGACGAAATCAGTTCGAAGTCCAAATCCTTTGTAATTGAAATTCGAGAAAAATCCACCTTCTTTATCAGCTATGGTTGATTTACCTTGAAACCTTCTGTGTTCACCTTCTTCTGGTAAATCTTCAGCAAAATATGTTCCTCCATCCTCACCAAGGAACAATGATTTCCCTGTTGCTGGATCAACGCCCAAATAAGGAACCAAATAGTGTTCGTTAATCATTTGGCCTTCCCTGTAAAGAATATTAAATGCAAAGGGAGTAACATCTTCGCCGTCAGGCAATGATATGATTTCATGCTCCAAGAAAAGTATATTTCCTCCCAAAGTCCAAGTAAAATCTGGGCTTCTGAATACATCAGCTTGTAGGGATAATTCCAATCCTTTGTTTTGAATTTCGCCTAAATTTCCGGCTACAGATCCCACTCCTGATTCATCGGCTTTTGGAATGGCAAATAATAAATCTTCAGTATCACGGATAAAATAATCCGCAACACCACGAACACGGTTATTAAAAAGGTTAAATTCCAAACCAATATTTCCTGTAGTAGTGGTTTCCCATTGTACAGTTGGGCTGGCTATGTTAGCAGGCAACGTACTTGAACCCCCAGGATATTGACCAAAACCAACCGTTCCTTGAGATGCATATCTTGAGATACCCAATCGGTTACCTACAGAACCATAAGCAACCCTGATTTTTAAAAGATCGATGGCATCAACTGCAAAGAAATCTTCTTTGGCAATATTCCAACCAACACTTCCGCTATAGAAATTACCATATTGGTTGTCTTCCCCAAAATTTGAGGAGCCATCCCTTCTGATAGATGCAGAAGCTAGATATTTCTCTTTATAATCGTAATCCGCGAATAAACCAAAAGATACCAAGGTCAACCTGTTTCTGTTTGTTTCGCCCACTGTTACCTGGCCGGCATTGACTTGAGTTGTCAACAAAGCTGATGGAAAACCAATGCTCCTTACGAAAGCCCGGTTAAATTCGTTCATATTGTATTCATATAAACCCAATACATTTAAGTTATGATTATTAGAATTCAAATTATAATTTAAACGATTACTTAAGGTTAAATCTAAACGGTGTGACTGGGCATCAAACTTGTTACCTGGAAAATCAGCATTCCCAATTAGATCATCAAGGATACCTCCTGGTTTTGAATAGCTTTCTTGCCTTAGAGCCACATAGCTTACAGCGGCATTAAAGCCATAGCTCCAATTTTTTGAAAATTTTACAACTGCATCAATATTGCCTAAAGTTGTGTTTTCAATAACTTCACTGGGCTCAGATAATAAGGCCCCTCTAATTGGAAATCCTGTATGGGTAGGGTTATAGATAGGGTCTCCGTTTTCATCCAAAACCAAAGTCCCGTCATCATTCAACAAAAATTCAGTTTCATAAGCATTATAGTCCAATACGCCACGGAATGGGTTTTGGGTATTGTTCCTATCCCTGGGCTCGTCACTCATAGAGCGCGTATACCCTACGTTTACCCCAAGTGATAACCATTCTTTGGCATCAACATTTACATTCAAACGCGTATTTAATCTCTCAAAACCGTCTATATTATCTATAATACCAGTATTCCGGTCGTTACCCACTGAGAAGAAATAATCCATTTTCTCTGCCCCACCTGAAATGGAAACATTGTTATTTTGAATTACACCTTCCTTTAAAATCAAATCTGCCCAATCCACTTCATTGTCTAGCAAGAATTGGCGTTCGGGAGAACCTGGCTCCGTGGTAACACCTGGAAGGGTGGAGGCGGCGCTAACACCTAGTGCAAAAAGCTCAGCTTCATATTGAAATTTTTGCGCAGCATTCATCATGGTATAATTAGGTTCTATTCTGGAAGTAACCCCATAACGCGAACTATATCGAATTATGGCATCCTTATTACGGTTTCCGCTTTTTGTAGTGATTACAACTACTCCATTTGCGCCACGAGAACCGTAACGAGCTGTGGTAGCTGCATCTTTTAAAATCGTAATGTTTTCAATATCTTCATTCGCAATATTCCCTAGATCTTCTTCTCTAATAGGGGTATTATCCACTATATATAAAGGAGATGATGCTCCTGCTACCAAAGATCCCTGTCCGCGTATTCTTACGAAGGCACCCTGTCCAGGTTTCCCGTTGGCGGCAGTTACTTGTACCCCAGCGGCTTTACCTTGTAAAAGGTTGTCTATACTGGTGGTTGGTGCAAGTTGTGCAATTTCTGATGCCGATATGGAAACGACGGCAGAGGTTTGCACAGTTTGGTTTCGGGTTGAATACCCTGTTACCACAACTTCCTCTAGGACTGATCCTGGATTTAAGGTAACACTAATGGTATTTGCCGCGCCAACCGTTACTTCCTTAGTATCAAAACCTACATAACTAAAGGTCAATACTTGGCCTACAGCAGCTGAAATGGAATAATTTCCATCAAAATCCGACTGTGTTCCAGTACTTGTTCCTTTGATTATAACGTTTGCACCTGGCAATGGCAGACCTGTATCGTCCGTCACCGTACCTGTAATAGTTTTTTGCTGTGCAAAGGTAAGCTGCACAACCAACGCTAATATAAGCGTTAAAATTCCACTAAACTTTGTTCTCATTTTTGTTATTTATTTGAATTAGCCAACGCCAAAAATCTTAATAAAAACTTAATTACACAAGTATTTGAACATAAAAATTATAATTATTTTAAGGGAACGTTAAGCTATCGTTAGGATAAGTCAAAATCTGGACGAGAGGCTAAGATGAATTTTTGTGTTCGAAAAATTAAAATTCTGGTTTTCAAGGTTCCCGTTGGCAATATTGAATTTCAATATCCCCGCCTTGGTTTCCAGCCCTAATCCAATTCCAAACCCATACAAATTTTGTTTTAGGGAAAGGGTAGCATTCTCAAAATAAGCTACATCTATAATGCTATGGAGATAAACTCCTTCGTTAAACTGGTAGCGGTATTCTGTGTTTAAGACTGAAAACAGTGAAGCATCAATACTGTTTTCATTAAAGCCCCGGATGCTGTTTATACCGCCAAAACGGAACAATTCATTCACCAAATAAGTATCGCTAAAAAGAACACTGGTGCTGTTTTGAACATAAAAAGAATTTTTCATGTTGAGGTTGAAAATATTGTAAAGCGTGGCCAAAATCCTTGTTTGAGGCTCTTTGGTACTTTTTATTTCCCTAGTTCCGACTTCTGTATCCAAAGAAATAAATGTTTTAATAGGGAATAATTTCTTGTTTTGAGGTCTATTATATGCTGCTCCAGCAATCAGAAAACGTGAAATAAAATCCTCCAGTGGTGCCCCGGCCACCACCTCGTTGAGCAAATTGCTGGACTCATAGCCTTTATATCCTATATATGAATTTGATCTTGGATCTATTTGATAGGTTATGCGTGCTTGCTGCTCCGTGGTAATGAAGGTGCTGTCCCGTTTAAATATTTTAAGTTCCAATCCCACTCCAAAAGGAGATTTAAACAAATAGGGAAGATTGGTTTTCACTCTAAAGTTTACCTGCTCTTCCCCATCTGCTTTATAGTTGAGCAAAAGCTGTTCGCCAAAGTTTAGATTATTGTTCAGTTCCAAATTTAAGTAGCCATTGAATTCCAGTTTTTGTTTGTCTTCATTGGTTGCGAAACCGAGAATGCCGTCAAAAAGGTTATCACTTTGTTTTTCTAAATAAAAATAAACCGTAGTTTTTTCTTTTCTGAAAAGGGCTTCCGGCGGTTTGATGGTGCTAACAAATCCCAAACTGTTTACTATTTCGTTTTGCTCCACGAGTTTTTTTTGGTTGAAGGGTTTCCCTTTTTTTATTCCGGCATAATATTTCAAAAAGGAAAATGGGAATTTTTCATAACCTTTTATAACCAAAGAATCAATGGTTCTTACAAAGCCACTTTCTAATTGTAAATATGCCGACAATTGATTGTCCGGTCCTTTTGAAATGGTTGATAAATTTAGTTTGGCGAAAGCATTTCCGGAGGTCGTTTTCAAATCGGTCAATTTCCTCATTGCAATTGGTATAGTTTCAAAGCGAAGAATGAAATAATTTTCTGAAATGGTTTCAGCCACTGTTTGCAGTTCTTTTTCGCTAAAATCGTTTTCGGAATAATACACCTTTATATATTCGTACTTTTCCCCTAAAAAGAAATTCGCGACATAACTGCTGTCGCTCTCTTTTAGAAATTCTTTCAGTTCGCTTTCAATATATCCCAAATGTTGCAACCTCATTTGAATTGTATCCACTTCCCGCTCCAGCGAAATATAATCTTTGAAAAGAGTTTCTATTTGCAGCGAATCCCGAAAACCTTGGGTCATTTCCTTCTCGGTTTTAAACGAAAGGTGTAGCCCCTGTCCTTTCATTTGCATAAAAAAACAAGTGTATATATTAAGGTATAAAAAGGCAAAAAATATTTTTTTCAAAAACTCTAGGAATCTAATGTGTAAAACTAACGCTTCAAGTTGCCTTTTAATATTTAAACAAAAATTATTAAAAATGAAGTGAAAATTCATCGCTCAAGGTTTGAATATGTAAAATTTATTTCTACATTTGCAACCCCTAAAAATAGGGGTGTTTTATTTTTAAACAAGAAAATACGAATATTATATGCCAACAATTTCACAATTAGTACGAATAGGAAGGACCAAAATAACCAAGAAGAGTAAATCGGTTGCTTTGGATTCGTGCCCACAACGTAGAGGTGTTTGTACGCGTGTATATACTACCACTCCCAAGAAACCAAACTCTGCTATGCGTAAAGTAGCAAGGGTAAGGTTGACCAACGGAAAGGAAGTAAACGCATACATTCCCGGCGAAGGGCACAATCTCCAAGAGCACTCGATAGTATTGGTTAGAGGTGGAAGGGTGAAGGATTTGCCAGGCGTTAGATACCACATTGTTCGTGGAGCTTTAGACACCGCTGGTGTTGAAGGCCGCACGCAACGTAGATCTAAGTACGGGGCAAAACGCCCAAAAAGTAAATAATGTTATTGGTTTAATTGGTTTGAGATAGATAAATCAGCAAGCCCTTATAATCAATAATGCATAACTTAACAATGAAGAAATGAGAAAAAGACAGGCAAAAAAAAGACCCCTTTTACCAGATCCAAGGTTTAACGACCAGTTGGTTACACGTTTTGTGAACAACCTAATGTGGGATGGTAAAAAATCGGTAGCCTTTAAAGTATTCTACGATGCTATCGATATCGTGGAAGAGAAAAAACAAACTGAGGAGAAAACATCCTTGGAGCTATGGAAAGATGCACTTTCCAACATCATGCCGCACGTTGAGGTACGAAGCCGAAGGGTAGGGGGAGCTACTTTCCAAATCCCAATGCAGATTCGTCCGGATCGTAAAATTGCAACTGCAATGAAATGGATGATTACCTATTCAAGAAAGCGTAACGAAAAATCTATGGCACAAAAACTTGCCGGAGAAATTCTTGCCGCTTCCAAAGAAGAAGGTGCTGCCGTTAAAAAACGAATGGATACTCATAAAATGGCAGAAGCTAACAAAGCCTTCTCACATTTCAGATTCTAAAAAATGGGCCAAAGAGATTTAAAATATACAAGAAATATAGGGATTGCCGCTCACATTGATGCCGGTAAAACCACCACCACCGAAAGGATCCTCTTTTATACTGGCGTAAGCCATAAAATTGGAGAAGTTCACGATGGGGCCGCCACTATGGACTGGATGGAGCAGGAGCAGGAACGTGGGATCACCATTACTTCCGCTGCTACCACATGTACATGGAAATTTCCTATGGAAAACGGCAACCCCGTTGACAATACCAAAGCATACCATTTTAATATTATTGATACTCCAGGCCACGTGGACTTTACCGTTGAGGTAAACCGCTCCCTTCGTGTTTTGGACGGATTGGTGTTTTTGTTCAGTGCCGTTGACGGGGTTGAACCACAATCTGAAACCAACTGGAGGCTTGCCGATAATTACAAAGTGCCGCGTATGGGCTTTGTAAACAAAATGGATCGTCAAGGGTCTAATTTCCTTATGGTTTGCCAGCAAGTGAAAGATATGTTGGGCTCCAATGCGGTGCCTATTGTACTTCCCATTGGTGATGAAGGAGATTTTAAAGGCGTAGTTGACTTGGTGAAGAACCGTGCCATCATTTGGCATGAAGATTCTTATGGAGCAACTTTTGATATTGTTGATATTCCCGAAGATTTAAAAGAAGAAGCGAAAATGTATCGCGGCAAACTTATCGAAGAAGTTGCTGCATACGATGAAGACCTTCTTGGAAAATATATGGAGGATGAAGATTCCATCACCGAAGATGAAGTGCATGCCGCACTTCGTGCTGCTGTAATGGATATGAGCATCATTCCAATGATTTGCGGATCATCGTTTAAAAACAAAGGGGTTCAATTTCTTTTGGATGCCGTTTGCCGTTACTTGCCCTCTCCAATGGATAAAGAGGCAATTATAGGTACAAACCCTGATACAGATAAAGAAGAAAGACGTAAACCGGATGTAAAAGAACCGTTTTCCGCACTTGCCTTCAAAATTGCTACCGATCCTTTTGTTGGCCGTTTGGCATTCTTCCGTGTGTATTCTGGACATTTGGACGCGGGTTCATATGTTTTGAACAATCGAACAGGTAACAAGGAACGTATTTCTCGAATCTATCAAATGCATGCCAATAAACAAAATGCCATCGATTTTATCGAGGCTGGCGATATTGGAGCTGCTGTAGGATTTAAGGACATAAAAACAGGCGATACACTTTCCGCTGAAAAACATCCCATTGTTTTGGAAAGCATGAACTTCCCCGATCCCGTTATCGGAATCGCGGTGGAGCCCAAAACCAAAGTTGATGTGGATAAGTTGGGAATGGCTTTGGCAAAACTTGCCGAAGAAGACCCAACCTTCCAAGTACGTACTGATGAAGCTTCCGGTCAAACCATTATTTCCGGAATGGGAGAGTTGCATTTGGATATTATCGTGGACCGTTTGCGACGCGAATTTAAAGTAGAAGTAAATCAAGGTCAACCACAAGTTGAATATAAAGAAGCTATTACCAAAGCTGCCAATCACAGGGAAGTTTATAAAAAACAATCCGGGGGTCGCGGTAAATATGCGGATATCATTTTTACACTTGAGCCGGCAGATGAAGGCAAGCCAGGTCTTGAATTCGTAAACGTAATTAAAGGAGGAAATATTCCGAAAGAATTTGTTCCTTCCATTGAAAAAGGTTTCAAACAGGCGATGTCCAATGGACCTTTGGCTGGTTTTGAAATTGACAGCATGAAAGTTACCATAAAAGATGGTTCCTTCCACGCAGTGGATTCCGATGCACTTTCTTTTGAACTTGCCGCTAAGATAGGATTTAGGACTGCCGCTAAAGCTGCCGGGGCCGTAATCCTTGAACCGATAATGAAACTTGAAGTTATTACTCCTGAAGAAAACATGGGTGATATAGTTGGGGATCTTAACCGTCGTCGGGGCCAAGTAAATGATATGAGCGACCGCGCTGGGGCAAAAGTTGTGAAGGCCACCGTACCGCTTTCCGCAATGTTTGGTTATGTAACCACTTTAAGAACCCTTTCCTCCGGTAGAGCAACATCAACCATGGAGTTTTCACATTACGCTGAGACCCCTTCCAATATTTCAGAAGAGGTAATTGCAGCCGCAAAAGGAACTAACACATAATATTTCAGCAATGAGTCAGAAAATAAGAATAAAACTAAAATCTTACGATCACAATTTAGTGGACAAATCTGCTGAAAAAATTGTTAAAACCGTAAAAAGTACAGGAGCAATCGTAACGGGACCCATCCCTTTGCCAACGCATAAAAAGATTTTTACCGTACTGCGTTCTCCCCACGTAAACAAAAAGAGCCGCGAACAGTTCCAATTAAGTTCATACAAAAGACTTTTGGACATCTACAGTTCTTCCTCCAAAACAATTGATGCTTTAATGAAGCTCGAATTGCCAAGTGGGGTAGAAGTGGAGATTAAGGTTTAGTTTTTGAATTCTGAATTCAGAATTCAAAATTGAGAAGACATGTCCGGAGCCTTTGGCGAAGGAAAAACGGAAACAAAATAACATTCAGGGCTGAATTTATTTTGACCCTGTTTTTTTTGAAAAGAATTGAATAACAATAAATTAATAATTAATAACTAATAAATATGTCTGGGTTAATTGGAAGAAAGATAGGGATGACCAGCATCTTTGACGCAAACGGGAAAAACATTCCGTGCACCGTTATAGAAGCCGGCCCTTGTATTGTCACCCAAGTCAGAACCAAAGAGGTTGACGGGTATGAAGCTCTTCAACTTGGTTTCGATGACAAAAAGACTGTAATAAAAGCCGCCGAAGGCCACGCTAAAAAAGCAGGAACCGTTGCAAAACGAAAAGTCATTGAATTCCAAGGATTTGAAGAAAAGTATAAATTAGGCGACACCATTACGGTGGATCAGTTTATTGAAGGTGAGTTTGTGGATATTTCCGGGACTTCCAAAGGTAAAGGATTCCAAGGTGTTGTGAAAAGACACGGTTTTGCCGGGGTTGGTCAAGCCACCCACGGACAGCACAACCGTTTAAGGGCCCCGGGTTCCGTGGGTGCTGCATCCTATCCAGCTCGAGTATTCAAAGGAATGCGCATGGCTGGTCAAATGGGAAATGCCAAAGTGAAAGTTGAAAACCTAAAAGTGTTGAAAGTAGTATCCGAAAAGAATCTGCTTGTGGTTAAAGGATGTGTTCCGGGCCATAAAAACGCTTATGTAATCATTCAGAAATAATGAAGGTAGCTGTATTAGATATTAACGGAAAAGACACGGGCAGGAAGGTTGAACTTTCCCAGGATGTGTTCGGGATAGAACCAAACAACCATGCAGTTTATCTTGATGTGAAGCAATACTTGGCCAATCAAAGGCAGGGAACGCACAAGTCAAAAGAACGAGCGGAAATTTCAGGTTCCACCCGGAAGATTAAGAAACAAAAAGGAACAGGTACCGCCCGTGCGGGAAGTATCAAATCTGGTGTTTTTAAAGGTGGGGGAAGAATGTTCGGGCCACGGCCAAGAAGTTACTCTTTTAAACTGAACAAAAACCTTAAACGCTTGGCACGTAAATCTGCCTTGAGCATGAAAGCAAAAAAGAACGCCATTTTTGTGATAGAAGATTTGAATTTTGATGCCCCTAAAACAAAGAATTTTACCGCTGTTTTAAAATCATTGGGCATTGAGGACAAAAAATCTTTATTTGTGTTGGGTGACTTAAATAATAATGTATATTTGTCCTCGCGCAATTTGAAATCTTCCGAGGTTATAACTAACTCAAATTTAAGCACTTACAAAATAATGAATGCAAATAGCATTGTGCTGTTTGAAGGTTCTTTGGAAGGAATTGAAACAAACTTAAGTAAATAGAAACGAGATGAGTATCTTAATAAAACCTATTATTACAGAAAAAGCAACTGCGGAAGCAGAAGCAAAAAACCGTTATGGTTTTGTAGTAAACCCCAAGGCGAATAAGATAGAAATCAAGAAAGCGGTGCAAGCTGCCTACGGAGTTTCTGTTACAGCAGTTCGCACAATGAATGTCCGCCCCGATAGGAAAACCAAATTTACAAAAACGGGTGTCCAAACTGGTAAAACGAGTGCATATAAAAAAGCAATCGTACAGGTGGCGGAAGGTGATACAATAGATTTTTACAACAACATCTAGAGGAATTTAGATTTAATTAGACAAAAAAATGTCAGTAAGAAAATTAAAACCTATCACCCCAGGTCAGCGTTTTAGGGTTGTAAATGGTTTTGACGCCATAACAACCGATAAGCCGGAGAAAAGTTTATTAGCTCCGAACAAAAGATCTGGTGGTAGAAACAGTCAAGGAAAAATGACCATGCGCTATATAGGCGGTGGGCACAAAAAGAAATATCGTATAATCGATTTTAAACGCGATAAGTCAGGAGTTCCTGCTACAGTTGCCTCCATTGAATACGATCCAAACCGGACGGCCTTCATAGCCCTTTTGAATTATCAAGATGGTGAAAAGCGGTACATTATCGCGCAGAATGGTCTTCAGGTTGGGCAGAACCTACTATCCGGTGTGCAAGTAGCCCCGGAAATTGGAAACGCAATGCCTCTTTCAGCAATCCCTTTGGGAACCATCATTTCTTGTATTGAACTTCGCCCCGGGCAAGGTGCCGTTATGGCGCGAAGCGCAGGCGCGTTTTCACAACTCATGGCGAGAGATGGTAAATTTGCAACCGTAAAAATGCCATCAGGCGAAACCCGTTTGATCCTTGTTACATGTATGGCCACCATTGGTGCTGTTTCAAACAGCGACCACCAATTGTTGGTTAGCGGAAAAGCAGGAAGGTCACGTTGGTTGGGAAGAAGGCCAAGAACAAGACCGGTAGTTATGAACCCTGTGGATCACCCCATGGGTGGTGGTGAAGGTAAAGCTTCTGGAGGTCACCCACGTTCTAGAAAAGGTATCCCTGCAAAAGGTTACAGAACCCGTTCTAAAACGAAAGCAAGTAATAAATATATCTTAGAACGTAGAAAGAAATAAGTCATGGCAAGATCGTTAAAAAAAGGACCTTACGTTCATTTTAAATTAGACAAGAAAGTTCAGCAAAATGTTGAGGATAACAAGAAAACCGTAATCAAAACCTGGTCACGAGCTTCTATGATTACTCCAGACTTTGTTGGGCAAACCATCGCAGTACACAACGGACGCCAATTTGTTCCGGTATATGTAACTGAAAATATGGTAGGACATAAATTAGGAGAATTTTCACCCACCCGATCCTTCCGTGGTCATGCAGGTGCAAAAAACAAAGGAAAAAAATAATAAGCCATGGGAGTTCGTAAAAGAGAAAGAGCAGAGCAGATCAAGGAAGCAAAGAAGACAATCTATCTTGCCAAATTGAACAATTGCCCTACATCACCAAGAAAAATGCGCTTAATGGCAGATTTGGTTCGCGGTGAAAAAATCAACAAGGCACTGAACATTTTAAAGTTCAGTTCAAAAGAGTCATCACGCCGTTTGGAGAAATTGTTATTGTCCGCAATAGCAAACTGGCAAGCTAAAAATGAAGATGCTTCATTGGAAGATGCAGACCTTTTTGTAAAGGAAATACGCGTGGACTGCGGTACAATGCTAAAAAGGCTTCGGCCAGCACCACAAGGCCGCGCGCACAGAATCAGAAAACGCTCCAACCACGTAACACTCGTGCTTGGTGCTAACGATAACACACAAAGCAAGTAATTAAATGGGACAGAAAACAAATCCAATCGGGAACCGTCTGGGCATCATCAGAGGTTGGGAATCCAACTGGTACGGAGGAAACGATTACGGCGATAAACTTGCCGAGGACGACAAGATCAGGAAATATGTTCACGCTCGTTTGAATAAAGCCAGTGTGTCAAGGGTAATCATTGAGCGTACTTTGAAACTTGTAACCGTTACCATTACTACCGCCCGCCCCGGCATTATTATCGGGAAAGGTGGCCAGGAAGTGGACAAGTTGAAAGAAGAGCTTAAGAAAATTACCGATAAAGAGGTCCAGATCAATATTCACGAAATTAAAAGGCCCGAATTGGATGCCTATTTGGTAGCCGTGAGCATTGCACGCCAAATAGAAAACAGGATTTCATACCGTCGTGCCATTAAAATGGCAATTGCGGCCACAATCCGGATGAATGCAGAAGGGATAAAAGTGATGATATCAGGACGTTTGAATGGAGCTGAAATGGCACGTTCGGAGTCTTATAAAGAAGGGCGTATCCCTTTATCAACTTTCAGGGCAGATATTGATTATGCTTTGGCAGAATCGCACACCACTTATGGCAGACTTGGAATAAAAGTTTGGATCATGAAAGGTGAAGTTTATGGAAAAAGGGAACTTTCTCCATTGGTTGGAATGACAACCAACAAAAAAGGCACGGGCGGCGGAAAACCAGCCCCAGCGAATGGTCGGGGAGCGAACAAACCTCGTCGCAGAAAGTAATTTTTTAAATAGAAGAAAATGTTACAACCTAAGAGAACAAAATACCGTAAGCAAATGAAAGGCCGAATGAAAGGTGTTGCCGGTCGCGGTAACCAATTGGCCTACGGAACTTTTGGCATAAAATCCTTGGATTCAAATTTCCTTACAGCGCGTCAAATTGAAGCTGCGCGTATTGCCGCTACCCGTTTTATGAAAAGGGAGGGTGCGCTTTGGATCATGATCTTTCCGGACAAACCGATTACCAAAAAACCCCTCGAAGTACGTATGGGTAAAGGAAAAGGAGCTGTTGAATATTGGGCAGCTGTTGTAAAACCGGGCAAAATGTTGTTCGAAATTGCGGGAGTTCCCCTAGAAACTGCAAAAGAAGCTTTGCGTCTTGCGGCCCAAAAACTTCCCGTGAAAACGAAGTTCATCATGTCCAGGGATTATCAAGCTTAATTTTTAGAAATTATGAAACAATCTGAAATAAAAGAAACATCAACAGCGGACCTTCAGGAAAAACTTGTCGATTCCAGAAAAGCATATACAGACCTTAAAATGGCCCATGCCATATCGCCGTTGGAAAATCCTGTTCAACTAAGAACACGTCGAAAAGTGATCGCAAGGATTGAGACAGAACTAACTAATAGAGAAGTACAACAATAGTACTAAGCTTCAAGATGGAAGAAAAAAGAAATTTAAGAAAAGAACGCATCGGCGTTGTAACCAGCAACAAAATGGAAAAATCCATCGTGGTTGCCGAGGTTAAAAAAGTGAAACACCCCATGTACGGAAAGTACGTAACGAAAACCAAAAAATACGTTGCGCACGACGAAACAAACAACTGTAACGAAGGTGATACAGTACGTATCATGGAAACACGACCATTGAGCAAAACAAAATGCTGGAGGTTAGTTGAAATATTAGAAAGAGCTAAGTAATCATGATACAACAAGAATCAAGACTTAAAGTCGCGGACAATACCGGTGCCAAGGAAGTATTAACCATACGAGTATTGGGCGGTACCAAAAGAAGATATGCTTCCATTGGAGACAAAATCGTTGTTTCCGTAAAGGACGCTACCCCAAATGGGGCAATAAAAAAAGGAGCGGTTTCCACAGCAGTGGTTGTCCGTACCGTTAAAGAAGTGAGAAGGCCGGATGGTTCCTATATCCGTTTTGACGATAACGCTTGCGTTCTTTTGAATGCTCAGGGCGAAATGAGGGGAACCCGTGTTTTTGGTCCTGTTGCAAGGGAACTTCGCGACAAGCAATTTATGAAAATAGTATCATTGGCGCCCGAGGTGCTATAAATAGGAAACCAAAATGGCAAAACTAAAAATAAAAACGGGCGATACAGTAGTGGTTACTGCCGGGGAACACAAAGGTTCCGAAGGCAAAGTAATGAAAGTGTTCATTGAAAAGAACAAAGCAATCGTGGAAGGAGTGAACATGGTTTCAAAACATCAGAAACCAAGTGCGAAAAACCCTCAAGGGGGAATTGCAAAAATGGAAGCTGCAATACACGTTTCAAACCTTTCTTTATTGGATCCCAAAAACGGGAAACCAACACGGGTAGGTTACAGAATGGAAGATGGAAAAAAAATACGGTTTTCAAAAAAATCGGATAAAGCAATATAGTGATGGGATATACACCAAGACTTAAAGAAGAATATAGGGGCCGGGTTATCAATGCCCTTAAAGAAGAATTTGGCTATAAGAATGTGATGCAGGTTCCCAAGTTGGAGCGCATTGTAATTTCTCGTGGCGTTGGCGCTGCGGTTGCCGACAAAAAGCTGATAGATTATTCGGTAGATGAATTTACCAAAATAACCGGTCAAAAAGCAGTGGCCACCATTTCCAAAAAAGACGTTGCCAACTTCAAACTTCGTAAAGGGATGCCCATTGGCACAAAAGTTACGTTGCGCGGCGAAAGAATGTACGAATTTTTGGATAGACTGGTTACCTCGGCATTGCCAAGGGTACGCGATTTCAACGGTATAAAAGCAACCGGTTTTGACGGAAGGGGAAATTATTCTTTGGGAATTACTGAACAAATTATTTTCCCGGAAATCGATATCGATAAGGTTAAGAAAATCGAGGGGATGAACATCACCTTTATTACTTCGGCCGCAACGGATAAAGAAGCACAATCATTATTAACAGAATTGGGTTTACCCTTTAAAAAGAACTAAGGATGGCTAAAGAATCAATGAAGGCCCGCGAGGTCAAAAGGGAAAAAATGGTAGCAAAATATGCCGCCAAACGCAAAGCTTTGAAAGAAGCCGGCGATTGGGAAGGTTTACAAAAACTACCTAAAAATGCTTCCCCCGTTCGTTTGCACAATCGTTGTAAGCTAACTGGAAGGCCAAGAGGATATATGAGGACCTTCGGCCTATCACGTGTAATTTTTAGAGAAATGGCCAATTCAGGTTTGATTCCTGGGGTTAGAAAAGCATCGTGGTAAAGACGCGACTATAATCGCATCTAAAATAAAATTAACAGGTAAAAGGTTCTGAAAAACTGAAAACCATTACCGCAATCAATAAATATGAACACAGATCCAATAGCAGATTTTCTAACCAGGATTAGAAATGCAACAAATGCAGGACACCGAGTGGTAGAGATACCAGCTTCGAACCTGAAAAAGGAAATCACGAAAATCTTATTTGAGCAGGGATATATTTTAAGCTACAAATTTGAAGGTGACGATGCCCCACAGGGTAACATCAAAATCGCCTTAAAATATGACAGGCTTACCAAAGACCCCGTAATCAAAAAAATACAACGAATAAGCAAACCCGGTTTGCGTAAATATGTAGGTTCAACAGAACTTCCCCGTGTTTTGAACGGTTTGGGCATTGCAATTATTTCCACTTCGCATGGTGTGATGACCGGAAAGCAAGCCAAAGAGCAAAACGTTGGCGGCGAAGTATTATGTTACGTTTACTAAAAATAGGATAGAAATGTCAAGAATAGGTAAAAACCCGGTAGCTATCCCACAAGGAGTTACTGTAGAAATAAAAGACAACCTAATTACCGTAAAAGGAAAATTGGGCACGTTAACACAGGAATATTCCGATGTTAATGTAAAAATTGAGGACGGAAACGTTTTTGTTGAACGGTCATCGGACACCAAGGACCAAAGGGCCAAACACGGTTTGTACAGATCTTTGGTCAACAATATGATTGAAGGTGTAACGAACGGTTGGACAAAACAACTTGAATTGGTAGGGGTGGGTTACCGCGCTACCAGCCAAGGACAAAAACTTGATTTGGCTTTGGGATATTCGCACAACATCGTGTTGGACATTGCCCCAGAAGTGAAAGTGGAAGCAATTGCCGAAAAAGGGAAAAACCCAATTATCAAGCTTACTTCCTTCGACAAACAATTGGTTGGTCAAGTGGCCGCCAAAATACGCGGCTTCCGCAAACCGGAACCGTACAAAGGAAAAGGGGTTAAATTCGTAGGGGAACAATTAAGAAGAAAAGCAGGTAAATCTGCATAAGACATAAAGTTATGGCATTATCAAAAACCGATAGAAGGGAACGCATCCGTTATAGGATCAGAAAAACCATTGACGGAACTGAACTACGCCCACGTTTGGCCGTTTTCAGAAGCAATAAAGAAATTTATGCGCAACTTATTGACGATGTGAGTGGCAAAACCATTACCGCCGCATCATCCAGAGACAAAGATATTGACGCTTCAAAATTGAATAAAACAGAAGCTGCAAAATTGGTAGGAAAAGCAATTGCTGAAAAAGCGGTGAAAGCCGGTGTTGAAACCGTGTCTTTTGACAGGGGCGGTTACCTATATCACGGAAGAGTAAAATCATTAGCTGACGGAGCCCGCGAGGGTGGCCTTAAATTCTAGGAAATTATGTATCAAGATTATAAAAATGTAGAATTGGTAAAACCGGGAGGCCTTGAATTGAAAGACCGTTTGGTAGGAGTACAACGTGTTACCAAAGTAACAAAAGGAGGTAGGGCCTTCGGATTTTCAGCTATTGTTGTGGTTGGTGATGAAAAAGGGGTAGTGGGTCACGGCCTTGGAAAATCTAAGGATGTAGCCAGCGCGATCGCGAAAGCTATTGAAGATGCCAAGAAAAATTTGGTCCGGATACCTTTGAGCAAAGTAACCCTTCCACATGAGCAAAAAGGAAAATATGGCGGAGCTCGAGTAAACCTTCTACCTGCCGCAGCGGGTACAGGAGTAATTGCCGGTGGTGCTGTACGTGCGGTACTTGAAGCCGTTGGGGTTCACGACGTTTTGTCGAAATCACAAGGATCTTCAAACCCCCACAACGTGGTGAAAGCTACTTTTGATGCGCTTTTGCAAATGAGGAGCGCACAAACTGTTGCAAAACAACGTGGCATCTCATTAGAGAAATTGTATAAAGGATAAAAAACAGCAAGATGGCAAAGATAAAAGTAACCTATGTGCGTAGTATGATCAAACGCCCAAAGACCCAAAAACAAACTATGGAATCATTGGGCCTTACCAAAATGGGACAAACCGTTGAGCATGATGATACCCCAAGTATAATGGGAATGATTAGAAAAGTTAACCACCTGGTTTCGGTTGAAACCAAATAAAGAAATAAAATGGAATTAAGTAACTTACAACCCGCTGAAGGTTCAGCGAAGAATAAAGGCAAGCGAGTAGGTCGCGGACAAGGTTCAGGTAAAGGCGGAACTTCCGCACGAGGCCACAAAGGTGCAAAGTCACGCTCTGGGTATTCTAAGAAAATTGGATTTGAAGGAGGACAAATGCCATTGCAACGCCGTGTGCCAAAGTTTGGTTTTACCAACATCAACCGAAAAGAATATCAAGGGATAAATATTGATACCCTTCAACAATTGGTTGAAGACAAAAAAATTAAAGATGCTGCAGATTTTGATACCCTAATAGGTCTTGGCTTGGTAGGGAAAAATGAAATGGTGAAGATTTTGGGAAGAGGCGAAATCAAAGCAAAATTAAAAGTAACTGCACATAAATTTACCGCTTCAGCAAAACAAGCAATTGAAGCTGCCGGTGGTGAAGCAATAACATTGTAAGCTCAGGATCAGGATGAAATTTATCGATACCTTAAAAAATGTTTGGAAAATAGAAGAACTGCGTAACCGCATCCTGCTTACGTTGGGCCTGCTTTTGGTGTACCGTTTTGGCGCACAAGTAGTATTGCCCGGTATTGACGCCTCTAAACTGGCCGAATTTGCAGGTAAGTTTGATACCGGCGGAATTGGAGGTCTTTTAAATGCATTTACGGGAGGGGCTTTTGCCAATGCTTCTGTTTTTGCATTGGGTATTATGCCATACATTTCTGCTTCCATTGTAGTACAGTTAATGCAGATTGCGGTTCCATATCTTCAAAAATTACAAAAAGAAGGAGAAAGTGGCCGGAAAAAAATAAATCAAATTACCCGCTGGCTAACCATCGGTATTTGTTTGGTTCAGGCACCAAGTTATCTTGCAGGGCTTCCGGCAATGGGTGTTCCCCCTGAAGCTTTTGTTTTTGGGCTAACGCCAATGTTCTATATTTCATCAGTAGTTATTTTGGTGACCGGAACGATATTCGCAATGTGGCTGGGTGAAAAAATCACTGATAAAGGAATTGGCAATGGAATTTCACTACTTATTATGGTGGGTATCATCGCCACACTTCCACAATCTTTTGCGCAAGAATTTGCTTCAAGGGTTATGGAATCAAACGGAGGATTAATTATGATCCTTATTGAACTAGTTATTTGGTTTGTGATTATCCTGCTCTGTATCATGCTGGTGATGGCAGTTCGGAAAATACCGGTGCAATATGCAAGAAGGACCGCGAGCGGGGAGTACGAAAAGAACATTTTCGGTGCAAGGCAATTTATTCCTTTGAAATTGAATGCCTCCGGGGTAATGCCAATCATTTTTGCACAGGCAATCATGTTCGTTCCTTCAGCCGTGGCAAGCCTTTGGGACAACGAGTTTGCCCAAACGATACAAGCAAATTTCGGCGATATTTTCGGATTATATTATAATTTGGTATTTGCCGCTTTGATTATCATATTCACCTATTTTTATACAGCAATCACCGTTCCCACCAATAAAATGGCGGACGATTTAAAACGCAGCGGTGGTTTTATTCCCGGTGTTAAACCTGGAACACAGACCGGCGAATATTTAGATAAAATAATGTCGCAGATAACGCTTCCCGGTTCCATATTTTTGGCGTTGATAGCGATATTCCCCGCATTCGCGGTAAAACTATTGGGAATACAACAAGGTTGGGCACTATTTTACGGGGGCACATCTTTATTGATTATGGTGGGGGTTGCCATCGATACCATGCAACAAGTGAATTCCTATTTATTGAACCGTCATTATGATGGTTTAATGAAAAGTGGTAAAAATAGAAAAGCAGTAGCCTGATTTCAGTAATCAGTATGCAGTGTTCAGTATTCAGTAAAACGGATATTTATTAATAATTGAAATTTAAAGAAGTATAGTAGTTAGAAGGTAGAGGTCAGTTAAAAAGATTTTGTAAGAAGAATGAATACTACCGACTACCAACTAAAAACTAAAAACTAAAGAATGGCAAAACAAAGTGCGATTGAACAGGATGGAAGTATTGTAGAGGCGTTGTCCAATGCAATGTTCCGGGTGGAGTTGGAGAACGGCCATGTAGTTACGGCACATATTTCGGGCAAAATGAGGATGCATTATATCAAATTGTTGCCAGGAGATAAAGTAAAATTGGAAATGAGCCCTTACGATCTGAGTAAGGCCAGAATAACGTATAGATATTAAACAATGAAAGTTAGAGCATCAGTAAAGAAAAGAAGTGCCGACTGCAAGATTGTTCGCAGAAAGGGCAGATTGTATGTAATTAACAAAAAGAACCCAAAGTTCAAACAAAGACAAGGATAAGTTATGGCAAGAATCGCAGGTGTAGATATCCCGAAGCACAAAAGGGGTGTAATCGCGTTAACGTATATCTTTGGCATCGGCAAAAGCCGAGCCTCTGATATTTTAAAAAAAGCCGGGGTTAACGAGGACAAAAAAGTAAACGAATGGAACGATGATGAAATCGGGAACATTCGTGAGGCTGTAGGATCTTTCAAGATCGAAGGTGAATTGCGCAGCGAAGTTCAATTGAGCATCAAACGCTTGATGGACATTGGTTGTTACAGGGGTATTCGTCACAGGTCGGGGCTTCCGTTAAGGGGGCAACGAACCAAGAACAACTCCAGGACCAGAAAAGGAAAACGTAAAACTGTTGCCAACAAGAAAAAGGTAACTAAATAAAACCTAGGAGATATGGCAAAGACGACCACAAAAACAACGAAAACAACAAAGAAACGCAAGGTTAATGTTGAATCTATAGGAGAGGCGCACATCAATGCATCTTTCAACAACATTATCATTTCGTTGACCAACAAGGCCGGAGATGTAATCTCTTGGTCCTCGGCAGGAAAAATGGGCTTTAGGGGTTCTAAGAAAAACACCCCTTACGCAGCCCAATTGGCATCTGAAGATTGTGCAAAAACCGCCCACGAAGCAGGTTTGCGCAAGGTGAAAGTATATGTGAAAGGTCCAGGAAATGGCAGGGAATCTGCCATCCGTTCACTTCATAATGCTGGTATAGAGGTATCGGAAATCATTGATGTTACCCCAATGCCACACAACGGTTGTAGGCCCCCGAAAAGGAGAAGGGTTTAACGAAGTACGATTTACGATGTACAATTTTGGATTTATATCATAACATCGCAAATCAAAAATTAATAGTGAATATCAATCTGAAGGAATAAAGAACTAAAGGATTAACGTAAGACCTTAATTTAGTTTTCCTTCCATAAAAACCAAAAAAATGGCAAGATATACAGGTCCAAAAACTAAAATCGCCCGTAAGTTCGGCGAAGCAATCTTCGGGGAAGACAAATCCTTCGAAAAGCGCAACTATCCTCCCGGCCAACACGGTAACAACCGAAGGAAAGGGAAAAAATCTGAATACGCAATCCAACTTGCTGAAAAGCAAAAAGCGAAATATACCTATGGTATCTTGGAGCGTCAGTTCCGTAATATGTTCAAAAGGGCAACTGCTGCTCCCGGCATTACAGGGGTAGTTTTATTGCAATTGTGCGAATCCCGTTTGGACAATGTGGTTTACCGTATGGGTATTTCACCCAGCCGTTCCGGCGCGAGACAATTGGTTTCGCACCGTCACATTACAGTAAATGGCGAAAAAGTAAACATTCCATCCTACCAGCTTAAACCTGGGGATGTAGTGGGCGTAAGGGAAAAATCAAAATCCCTTGAGGCAATTCAAAATTCGTTGGCAAACTCAAGCAGTGTTTATGAGTGGATTACATTCAACGGTGAAAAGAAAGAAGGAACATTCCTTTCTGCGCCGCAACGTCTCCAAATCCCAGAAAACATCAACGAGCAGTTTATCGTCGAATTATATTCAAAATAATAAATAATATAGCAGTCGCATTATGGCAGTATTTAATTTTCAGAAGCCTGATAAAGTTATAATGGTGAATTCCACCGATTTCGAAGGGAAATTTGAATTTCGTCCTTTGGAACCGGGTTACGGACTTACCGTTGGTAACGCATTAAGACGAGTATTACTTTCTTCATTGGAAGGATTTGCAATCACTTCGGTTCGCATCGAAGGAGTTGACCACGAATTCTCAACCATTGCGGGCGTAGTAGAAGATGTAACCGAAATCATTTTGAACCTGAAACAAGTTCGTTTCAAAAGGCAGATAGATGAAATTGACAACGAAACCGTCACCATTTCGGTTTCCGGCAACGAACAATTGAAAGCCGGAGATTTCCAGAAATTCATTTCCGGATTCCAAGTTTTAAACCCAGAATTGGTGATTTGCAACATGGAACCCAAAGTGAACCTTAACATGGAGATCACTATCGAAAAAGGCCGTGGTTATGTTCCTGCAGAAGAGAACAAAAAAGCTAACGCACCTTTGGGAACCATTTTCACGGACTCTATCTACACGCCCATTAAAAACGTGAAGTACAGCATTGAGAATTTCCGTGTAGAGCAAAAAACCGATTATGAAAAATTGGTTTTCGAAATTGTAACGGACGGTTCCATTCATCCTAAAGATGCCTTGACCGAAGCCGCAAAAACCTTGATCCACCATTTTATGTTGTTCAGTGATGAGCGCATTACTTTGGAAGCGGACGAGATTGCGCAAACTGAAACCTATGATGAAGAATCCCTTCACATGCGTCAATTGCTTAAAACAAAACTCATCGATATGGACCTTTCCGTCCGCGCGCTGAATTGTTTGAAAGCTGCCGAAGTGGATACTTTGGGCGACTTGGTTTCCTTCAACAAGAACGATTTGATGAAATTCCGCAACTTCGGAAAAAAATCGCTTACCGAACTTGAAGAACTCGTAAACGTAAAAGGCCTGAACTTCGGGATGGACCTTTCAAAATATAAATTGGATAAAGATTAATACGTCATATTTTGCTCCCCAAAGCGGGTTGATGCAAGATGATGATTAAAAAAAAATGTCATGAGACACGGAAAAAAAATAAACCACCTAGGAAGAAAAACAGCGCACCGAAAATCGATGCTTGCCAATATGGCCTGTTCTCTAATCGAGCATAAAAGGATAAACACCACCGTTGCAAAAGCGAAAGCCTTAAAGCAATTTGTGGAGCCTTTGGTTACTAAATCCAAGGAAGATACCACGCATAACCGTCGTATCGTTTTCAGCAGATTGCGCCAAAAAGAAGCAGTTGCCGAACTTTTCAGGGATGTTGCCCCAAAGGTGGGAGACCGCCCCGGGGGTTACACACGTATCATCAAATTGGGTAACCGTTTGGGCGATAATGCAGATATGGCAATGATTGAATTGGTGGATTTCAATGAAATCTACAATGCGGGCAAAGCCGTTAAAAAGAAATCGACCCGTCGTGGAAAGAAAGGCACAACCGCTGAAGCCGGAACCGCTTCTGCAGTAACCACAGGTGCAGCTGCAACTGTAGCCGCTACCCCAAAAAAGAAAGAAGCATCTAAAGAAAAAGAGGCATCAAAAGAAGAAGAATAAATGACTTTTATTCAGAAATAACCGAAGGGATAAGCTTTTAAAGTTTATCCCTTTTTTTATGTTATTTTTGCAACGAATTTAAAAAGACAGAAGTCGAAAGTTTTTTTAAACCCGAAACCCCGAACCCAAAAAAGATGAAATACCAAAACAGAAAAAAAGCCCTTATTTTACTTGCCGATGGCACCATTTTTTATGGTAAGGCGGTGGGCAACAAAGAAGGCTCCGCCTTCGGGGAAGTATGCTTTAATACGGGAATGACCGGATATCAAGAAATATTTACAGACCCTTCATATTTTGGCCAGCTCATGGTTACCACCAATGCCCATATCGGCAATTACGGGACACAGGTTGAAGAAGCAGAATCCAACGGCGTTAAAATAGCAGGGCTCATTTGCCGCAATTTCAGTTATCATTATTCCCGCCCGGCAGCTGATGAATCATTGGAATCTTATTTGGAAAAAAACAACCTCTTCGCCATTAGCGATGTAGATACTCGCGCTTTGGTGAATTACATCCGCGACAACGGCGCGATGAATGGGATTATTTCTACTGAAGTGGATAATATTGAAGGATTAAAAAAGCAATTGGCGGAAGTGCCAAATATGAAAGGATTGGAACTCGCTTCAAAAGTCTCCACCAAAGAACCATATTTTTATGGTGATGCTTCCGCAAAATATAAAATCTCCGCTTTGGATGTGGGCATCAAAACCAACATTCTCCGCAACCTTGCTGCCCGCGATTGCTACATAAAAATATTCCCTTACAATGCTAGTTTCAGCGAAATGGAAGCCTTTAGCCCAGATGGTTATTTTATGGCAAATGGACCCGGCGACCCGCAACCCTTGGCCAATGCCATTGAAGTTACAAAAAAGGTGATCGAAAGGGGAACGCCGTTTTTCGGTATATGTTTGGGCCAACAAATACTTGCGCTGGCAAACGGAATTTCCACCTACAAAATGCACCACGGCCACAGGGGGATAAACCATCCCATCAAAAACTTAAACACCGGAAAAGGGGAAATTACTTCCCAAAACCACGGTTTTTCAATAAACCGTGAAGAAGCTGAAACGCACCCTGATATAGAAATTACCCATCTTCATTTAAACGATCATACTGCGGCCGGGATAAAAATGAAGGGCAAACCCGTTTTTTCTGTACAATACCATCCCGAAGCCAGCCCAGGGCCAAAGGATGCGTCCTATCTTTTTGATGAGTTTATTGAATATATTGAGAAACATAAATTGCAAACAGCATAATTTTTAAAAAAACCAATAACATAATAACTTTTTAACCAATTATAATGAGCATCATCATCGACATCCACGCCCGCCAGATTTTTGATTCCCGAGGAAATCCAACCATCGAGGTGGACGTGATTACCGAAAACGGTTTTATGGGGCGTGCCGCTGTACCTTCCGGTGCTTCCACAGGAGAGCATGAAGCAGTGGAACTTCGCGATGGCGGAAAAAGCTATATGGGAAAAGGAATTCTGAAAGCAGTGCATAACGTAAACAACAAAATTGCTGAACATTTACTTGGGATTTCCGTTTTTGAGCAAGGCTTGATTGATAAAACCCTGATAGAACTCGACAATACAAAAATAAAATCGACTTTGGGAGCTAATGCTATTTTGGGCGTTTCCCTTGCCGCTGCCAAGGCCGCCGCCAACGAATTGGGACTACCTCTTTACCGGTATATTGGCGGGGTTAGCGCGAACACTTTGCCGGTCCCGATGATGAACATTATTAATGGGGGGTCACATAGTGATGCGCCGATCGCTTTTCAGGAATTTATGATAGTTCCTGTTTTGGCGAAGAATTTTACCCACGCAATGCAAATGGGAACCGAGATTTTCCATCACCTTAAAAAACTCTTGCACGACCGTGGATTAAGCACCACTGTGGGTGACGAAGGCGGTTTTGCACCAACACTTAAGGGTACAGAGGATGCTTTGGAAACCATTTCGAATGCCGTTGAAAATGCAGGTTATAAAATGGGAAGTGAAATAATGATAGCTCTTGATTGTGCGGCTTCGGAATTTTTTATCGACGGCATATATGATTATTCAAAATTTGAAGGCAAAAAAGGCAGCCTACGGACTTCAAAAGAACAAGCCGATTATTTGGCGGAACTATGCAAAAAATTTCCAATAATTTCAATTGAAGATGGCATGGATGAAAACGATTGGGAAGGTTGGAAATATCTTACCGAAAGAGTTGGAAGCAAGGTTCAATTGGTGGGCGACGACCTTTTTGTTACCAATGTAGAAATGCTTTCAAAGGGAATTGAACGGCAAATTGCAAATTCCATTCTTATAAAAGTAAACCAGATAGGTACTTTGACCGAAACCATTGCAGCCGTAAATATGGCCCACAACGCAGGATACACTTCTGTAATGTCCCACCGCAGTGGCGAAACTGAGGATACTACTATCGCAGATTTGGCAGTGGCCTTGAATTGTGGACAAATAAAAACCGGCTCCCTTTCCCGCAGCGACCGGATGGCGAAGTACAACCAGCTTCTTCGAATAGAAGAACAATTGGGTGAAACAGCTTATTTTCCGCAACGAAAAGCTTTTAAAATTGGCTGAATTTTAGATTTATATCGAGGAATTTCTTCATTTTCAAATTGAGAAAAATGTGTTTTATCAAGTAATAAATTTTAAGACCTTATTCTTTGTCTTTAACCTTTATTCTTTTTAAATAAATAATCCCGATTTAAAGTTTAATTAACCATAACAACACCCGTCATTGCTTTTAAAACCGGGCAATATTTTGTACTTTAGCAATCAAAATCAATTTTAAATAATACAAGTTTATGTCCAGGATAGCCACTCTCGAGATCGATGGTAAAAAATATGAATTCCCTTTAATTGAAGGCACCGAAGGAGAGGTTGCCATCGATATCAAAAAATTGCGCGGCCTTACCAATGGCGTTACCACCTTAGATCCCGGATATAAAAACACTGGTGCCTGCGAAAGTGCCATTACTTTTTTGGACGGTGAAAAGGGAATTCTGCGCTATCGTGGATATGCCATAGAGGAATTGGCTGAAAAAGCAAATTTTCTTGAGGTTTGCTACTTGTTGATCTTCGGCGAACTGCCCACTCAAAAGGAACTTGAAAAATTTCATACCGATATAAAGGCCCAATCACACGTTGATGAAGATGTAAAGAAAATTTTGGACGGTTTCCCAAAATCCGCCCACCCAATGGGGGTTCTATCTTCTTTAACATCGGCACTTGTTGCATTCAATCCTTCTTCGGTAAATGTGGACAGCGATGAGGAAATGTACACCGCAATCGTAAAAATATTGGCTAAATTCCCAGTGCTAACTGCTTGGGCATACCGCAAACGGGCCGGATTGCCTTTGGATTATGGCGATGACAATTTGGGGTTTGTGGACAATTTCATAAAAATGATGTTCAAAAAACCTAGTGGCGAGTACAACTCCAAAAAGGTTGTTGTCAATGCGCTGGACAAGCTTTTAATCCTTCATGCAGATCACGAGCAAAACTGCTCCACTTCCACGGTTCGGATGGTGGGCTCATCGCATGCCGGATTGTTCGTTTCCCTTTCAGCAGGTATCGCCGCACTTTGGGGACCTTTGCACGGCGGAGCAAATCAGGCAGTAATTGAAATGCTTGAAGCAATAAAACTTGACGGTGGCGACACTAAAAAATTCATGGCCAAGGCCAAAGATCCGGACGATCCTTTCCGCTTGAGCGGTTTTGGACACAGGGTTTATAAAAATTTTGACCCCCGCGCCACGATCATCAAAAAAGCTGCGGACGAAATTATGGAGGAACTTGGTTTGGAAGACCCCATTTTGGATATTGCAAAGTCCTTAGAAAAAGAAGCTTTGGAAGATTCCTATTTTGTGGATCGAAAATTATACCCGAACGTGGATTTCTATTCCGGGATTATATACCGTGCCTTGGGCATTCCTGTGGAAATGTTTACCCCCATGTTCGCTCTGGGCCGACTTCCGGGCTGGATTGCACAATGGAGGGAAATGCGCTTGAAAAAAGAACCCATTGGTAGGCCTCGACAGGTTTACATTGGTGAAAACCTGCGTTCTTTCAAAGCCATCGAAAACCGTTAAAGGCTTCATTTTATACTTTTGAAAGCACTTCCGTTTCGAGGTGCTTTTTTATATTTGTCAGTATGATAAACTTAAATATCAATAACGAGATTTCACGATTAAGGTCGGTAATATTGGGCTTGGCCGACAGCAGCGGCCCCGTGCCCGAACTTGAAAATGCCTACGATCCAAAATCCGCAGAGCATATTGCTGCCGGAACGTATCCAAAAGATAAAGATATGGTTCGGGAAATGGAGGCTTTGAACACTGTATTTAAAAAATATGATATTACGGTTTATCGCCCAAAATTGATTGAAGATTACAACCAGATTTTTTCCAGGGATATTGCTTTTGTTATCGAGGACAAATTTATAAAAGCAAATATTCTTGAGGACAGGTCGATGGAAATTGAGGCCATTGAACACGTCATAAAACAAATAGATCCTTCAAAGATTTACGAATTCCCCGAAAACGCCCATATCGAGGGTGGTGATGTTATGCCGTGGGGCGATTATATTTTCGTTGGAACTTATCGAGGCTCAGGATATACGGACTTTATTACGGCACGCACCAATATGAACGCGGTTGCGCATTTACAGAAATTGTTTCCCCATAAAATCGTTAAATCCTTCGATCTTAGAAAATCCAATACCGTTGCCAAGGACAATGCCCTGCATTTAGATTGTTGCTTCCAGCCTTTGGGAAAAGGGAAAGCCATTATACACCGGGAAGGTTTTTTAGTTGAAGAAGAATATCAGTGGCTTGTTGATTTTTTCGGAAAAGAAAACCTTTTCCATATCGACAAAGAGGAAATGTACGATATGAACAGCAACATTCTTTCTATTTCGCCGGACGTGGTGGTTTCCGAAAAAAACTTTTTAAGATTAAATGCGTGGTTAAGGGCAGAAGGTTTTACAGTTGAAGAAGTTCCATACGCCGAAATTTCAAAACAGGAAGGCTTGCTTAGGTGCACTACTATGCCGTTGATTCGAGATTAGTCTTTGGTTGTAATTTATTTAATTTCAACCTTCCTTTTTCTTTACTTTTGCTTAAATCTTTCACAGAAAAATGAAGCAAATCACAAACAACATTTTAATGATACGCCCCGTTGCATTTCGAAGCAATGAGCAAACGGCCGTCAACAATTATTTTCAGGAAACAGGTAGTTCCAAAAACGATGATGTCAATTCAAAAGCCCAGATGGAATTTGATGCCTTGGTCGAAAAACTTCGTTCCGTTGGGGTAAACGTTATTGTTGAAAATGATGATTTAAAAATGGACACCCCAGATTCCATTTTCCCAAACAATTGGGTAAGCTTTCACGAGAATGGCGATGTGGCTTTATATCCCATGTTTGCAGAAAATAGAAGGCGAGAGCGTCGCGAAGAAATAATAGAGCGCTTGGAAAAAGAAGGTTTCCACATTGAAAGTATTGTGGATTATACCTCGGCTGAAAATGAAGGAGTATTTTTAGAAGGCACCGGCAGTTTGCTGTTGGACCGCAAAAACGAAATTGCATATTGTGCGCTTTCGCCCCGAGCCGATGAGGAATTGTTTATAGAGTTTTGTGAAGATTTTGAATATACCCCCGTTATATTTACCGCCAATCAAGAAGTGAACGGACAACGTCTTCCCATTTACCACACCAATGTAATGATGTGTTTGGCGGAAGGGTTTTGCGTAATTTGCCTTGATAGTATTGATGATAAAAAAGAACAAAAAAACGTCCTTGGTCATTTGACCCAAGACGGAAGGGAAATTATAAAAATCACCGAGGCACAGATGCACCAATTTGCCGGGAACATGCTGCAAGTGCTGGGCGCTGAAGGAAAAAAATATTTGGTGATGAGCAGTGCGGCCCACAAAAGTCTAAATTCGGAACAAATTAAAGCCATTGAAAAGCACTGCGAAATATTAAGCAGCGATCTCCATACCATAGAAACCAATGGCGGTGGAAGCGCACGTTGTATGATGGCCGAAGTGTTCCTTCCGAAGGAATAATTTAAGCCAACACTTCTTTTTTGGTAATATTTCGAATCATTCCGCCAAAAATAAAATAATGAAATGGAAGCATTAAATACCAGTAAAATCTTCCCCACAATCCTTTAGGTCTGAATGTTGCGGTTTGTATCAATTCATTTTTATCATTTATACAGAATTCAAGCCAAGCTTCGCCGGGTAATTTCATTTCGGCGAAGAGCAGTAGGCGTTTGCTTTCTCTATCCGCATATAGTACGCGCCAAAAATCCAAGGCATCGCCAGTATAAATTTGGGTGGCATGGGTACGGCCTCTTCTTAAGCCAACACCGCCCACCAACTTATCAATAAAGCCGCGCATTTTCCAAAGGGAATTTCCATAATACCATCCACGTGCACCTCCAATGGCCCAAATATTATCCAAAACTATTTCGGGATTGTCTATCTGCAATACTTTTGTGTCTTTCAAACATCCGAATGTTGGCACTTGAATATATTCTTTTAAACTCGAAATCCTCCCAGCTACCAACGAATCCTTCCAGCTGGAAATTACAAGATTTTGTTCAATTTTTATGAAAGCTTTTTTGATGGCTTCTTCATAAGAAATGGGTTGAATGTTTAAAATTTTCTGCAATTTATTATCCCGCGCAACAACTTCCATCTTCATACTTTCCACAAGATTTACCGCAAGTTTATAGGAAGTTGAAGTAACAAAATAAAGCCAATAAGAAGACAGCCGCGGAGACATAACAGGAACAGAAATTATCCAAAGCTTCAAATCGCGAATTTTGGAATATTTAAGCAACATTTCTTTATAGGTCAAAACGTCGGGACCGCCAATATCAAATGATTGACCGAAACATTTATCGTTGTTCAAAACTCCATAAAGAAAAGCGATGACATCCCGAATGGCAATGGGTTGTATTTTTGTTTTCAACCATTTTGGGGCGACCATCACTGGTAGTTTTTCGCATAAATCCCTGATAATTTCAAAAGAAGAACTTCCGCTGCCCACAACAATTCCGGCACGTAAAACAGTTAAATGATAGTTGCCTTTATATAAAATTTCTTCCACTTTTTTTCGAGAAGAAAGATGTTTTGAAAGCTGTTTTTCGTTTATAATTCCGCTTAAATAAATAACCTGCTTCACGGAAGTTACCGCCATATATTTATTGAAATTTTCTGCAGATTTCGCTTCAATTTCGTCAAAATTTTTGTCAGCACCGCTCATGGAATGTATTAAATAATACGCGGCGTCTATATCTTTCGGAAAAAATTCAGTGTTTACATCTTCGGCAAAATCAACCTCAAATACCGTTACTCTTTTTGTTGTATCAGGATCGAGCGGAAGTCTGTTTTTATCGCGTACAGCACAAATTATATCATGCCCATTTTCCAAAAGTTCGGGTAGTAATCTCATGCCAATATATCCATTGGCGCCAGTGAGTAGAATTTTCAAATTTTTTGGTTTTGTTTAAAGATAATCCCTAATAAATAAACAGTCGTTAAAAACCCGTTAAGTTATGGCATTGGTTATTTTGCAATGCGGTATCTTTAATTCTTAAACCAAATATTTTTTTATGAAGATATTGAGAATAGTTCTGCTCATTGTTGGCGTAGTTTTAATTATATTCGGATTGTACAACGCTTTTGTGCCCCAGCAAGTTTTGGATATTGGTCCCTTGGAAGTAAATGCGAAACAGGGATTAAGCAACCAAACCCTGGGAATGATTGGTTTGGGGGTGCTTGCCTTGCTCGCCGGAGTTTTTTTAAAAAACCGGAGATAACTGATTAACCCAAGCTATTAATAATTGAAATCACCGCGGCACTAACATATTCCACGCCGATGGCAATCACGATAAACCCTACGATTCGGGAAATAGCGTTAATGCCGGAAGCTCCCAATAAATTACTGATAAAATGGGAACAGCGCAGGATGATGAACGTTGCAAGTCCAACGGCCAATACAGCCAAAATAATCAGCAGGATTTCTTGGGTTTTTGCATATTCCTGTTTAAATGTTATAAGTAACGAAATGGAGCCCGGCCCAGCTAACATGGGGATGGCAAGCGGTGTCAACGAAAACCGTTCCCGGGTGTCGAGGTCGTTCTGAACGCGTTTATTCTTCATCCCTTTATGTTTGGAAAAAGTGCCGGTAAGAAGCGCAAAGCCCGAAGTAACAATTATCATTCCGCCGGCAATGCGAAGGGCGTTCAAACTTATTCCAAAAAATTTCAGCAGATAGGTTCCAGCGAAAAATGAAATCAGCAGAATCACGATTACGTTCACCGTAGTGAGCAGGGCGGTTTTTTTTCTTTCAGAAACCTCATCGTCACTGGTGAGGCCAACAAATATCGGTACGGTGCCCAATGGATTTATGATTGAAAACAAGGCAGCAAAAACATATAAGAACAAGTCCATTTTTTTTCGGCAAAGGACGCTTGTAACCTTCTTAACAACATTAACAACATTTTAAATCTATGTTACCAAAGTGCAAGAATCAAGGAACAAGAACTTCTTGGGAAAGTTTGAAAAAAGTATCTTTACGGCTTAAATTTCAATTATGAACTTTCAGGAAAAACTGGACACCGAAATTAAGAAAGCCATCCAAAACAGCTTTGGCGTTGTTTTGGAAACCATCGAATTTCAGCCAACCCGAAAGGATTTTGAAGGCGATATTACCGTGGTAGTTTTCCCGATGCTTAAAAAAATAAAGGGAAGCCCACAGCAAATTGGGGAGGTAATAGGGACGTATTTAGTTGAAAACGTTAGTGAAGTTTCAAAGTATAATATGGTTTCCGGATTTTTGAACCTTGTTTTGTCCGATGATTATTTTCTCGATTTTTTCCATAGCGTGGCGGATTTTTCCGCTTTTGGAAAAACCCCTGAAACCGGTGATGCCGTAATGGTGGAATATTCTTCGCCCAACACCAACAAACCTTTGCATTTGGGCCACGTCCGCAATAATGTTTTGGGCTATTCGGTGGCCGAAATTTTAAAAGCTGCTGGGAAAAAAGTGTATAAAACCCAAATTATCAACGACCGGGGAATCCATATTTGCAAAAGCATGTTGGCTTGGGAAAAATTCGGTAATTGCGAAACCCCCGAAAGTACGAAGATGAAGGGCGATCATTTGGTTGGGAAATATTATGTGGAATTTGACAAACAATACAAAAGGGAAATCGAAATCTTAAAAACGGAAGGAAAAACCGAGGAAGAAGCAAAAGCCCAGGCCCCCATTTTGGTGGAGGCGCAGGAAATGCTCCGAAAATGGGAAGCCGGCGACGAAGATACCGTTGCCCTTTGGAAAAAAATGAACGGTTGGGTTTACAAAGGTTTTGAGGAAACTTATAAAAACCTAGGTGTGGATTTTGATTTTTACTATTACGAAAGCAACACCTATTTATTGGGAAAGGATATTATTGAAGAAGGCCTTAAAAAAGGAGTTTTCATTCAAAAAGATGATGGTTCCGTTTGGTGCGACCTTACCGAGGATGGTTTGGACGAAAAACTGGTATTGCGAAGCGATGGCACTTCGGTATATATGACGCAGGATATAGGTACTGCCATACAGCGGGTAAAGGATCACCCAGATGTGGGCGGAATGATTTATACCGTTGGCAACGAGCAGGATTATCATTTTAAGGTTTTATTTCTTATCCTGAAAAAATTGGGCTATAGTTGGGCACAAAACCTGTTTCATTTAAGTTACGGAATGGTGGATTTACCTTCCGGGAAAATGAAAAGCCGTGAGGGCACGGTGGTTGATGCCGATGAACTGATGACGGAAATGGTAAAAACCTCCAAAAAAATAAGTGAGGAATTGGGTAAAATTGTTGGTTTTTCTGAAGAAGAAAAGGCAAGTTTGTACCACACCATCGGGCTGGGCGCTTTGAAATATTATATTTTGAAAGTGGATCCTAAAAAACGGATTCTCTTCAACCCCGAGGAAAGCGTGGATTTTCAGGGGAATACAGGGCCTTTCATTCAATATACCTATGCGCGGATTCAAAGTATTTTGAGAAAAGCCGCTTCTACTCCGCTCAGCGACCGGTCATTGAGCGAAGTCGAAATGCACCCCAAAGAAAAGGAGCTTATAAAAATAATTCAACAATTTCCTGAAACCGTACAACTTGCGGCGGCACAATATAGCCCTGCTTTGATAGCCAACTATACCTATGAATTGGTGAAGGAATTCAATTCTTTTTATCAAAACGTGCCCATTTTGGCCACTGAAAACCAAACAGAAAAAAACTTCCGAATTCAGCTTTCCAAAGCTACAGCCCAAGTTATCAAAACTGCATTTGGGTTAATGGGGATTGAGGTGCCGGAGAGGATGTAAAAAATATAAAATTATAATTTTATGTTTAGAGGCATTGCTTATATTATTATCATTTATATTTTACTTTTTTGCAAAAGTAACCAAGAAGAGAATCAACAAAAAGTTGACACAATACAACTAGAGGTGATTATACCAGATGGTAGCGAAAAAGCTAATATATTTCTTAGTAATTATAATTTTGATAATCCAAAAGCAAATAAATTAAATACTGAAGGAACCTTACTAATTAAAAGAGGTAAATACGTAAGGGCTGAAGAAAAGTTTAAAGAAGCGTTATCATATGAACCTGATAATCCTGTTATCTTGAATAATTTAGGAAATTATATGGATTATATGGCATATAAAAAAGAAGCGTTGGATTATTATTCTCAAGCCATAGTCGCGACAGATTCATCTTATTTTCTTCCTATGTATAATTTAGCAAGAGTCTATTGTAAAATGGGAAAGTATCAAGAATGTGAGAAAATGTTGAACATCGTTTTATATAAATTTAAAGAAGCCGAATTTCAGTCTGTTTCTAATTTTTTATATTCCCACATTTATATATATCAAGAGAAATGTGAAAAGGCAAAAATTTACTATAAAAGGGCCAAACAATTTTATGATACTATTCCAGAACTCCAGTCTAGTCTAAAGAATTTGGAATTAAAAATAGAGCAATGTCAAAATAAAAATATTCCTTGAATTAAATAAATACTCCTTAATTCCCATACAACTTTTTCCTATTGACTTCATAGAACTGGTTGTTTTTCATCCTTCATCCACTTCCCGACATCAAATTTCCGAATTCAGTCAACAGTGTTCCGTCTCTAGTCTCCCTCTCATTTATCCAAATGATAAATTTCCATAATGCTTTCCAGCACTTTTTCAAAATCTATTTTTAGATCAATCAGTTTTCCGGAATGTATATCCATTACCCATCCGTGAATGGTGATATGTCGTTTCCGGTAAGCAATTTGTACATCGGCAGTTTTTAGCACATTGACGCACTGTTCCTGTACATTAAGTTCTACCAGCCGCTTGTATTTTTCATCTTCATCTTCAATAGCATTGAGTTCATGACGGTGTAATCTATATACATCGCGGATACTGCGGAGCCACGGATTCAAAATTCCCAAGTCTTGTGACTGCATTGCAGCCTTCACACCGCCGCACCCATAATGCCCACAAACAATAATATGGTTTACGTTCAAAAAGTTTACCGCATAATTGATAACACACATGGCACTTAAATCCAAATTGGAAACCATGTTTGCTATATTCCGTAATATAAATACCTCGCCGGGTTGAGCTCCCATAATTTCTTCGGCCGTTACGCGGCTGTCGCTGCAACCAATGTAAAGTACTTCCGGGGTTTGGCCTTGACCAAGGTTTTTAAAATAATCGGGGTCCACACCAAGTTTTTCATTTACCCATTGTTCGTTGTTCTTAAAAATCTGGTCAATGTTCATTTTTTTACTTTTTACTGTTTTTTTTAAGATTTTAAAGATAGGGAAAGTTTAAAAAATGACTACGGATTAAAAAATCAAATAATTTTATAGTTCATTTATTATTGAAGAACTGCTATTGATCTTCACGAAATATTTTTATTGTAATTTTTTCTTTTTCAAAAATTTAATAATTCCAAAAATTAGGGTCAGAATTCCAATGAAAACAAGCGTTCCAATCATTTCATTTTTGGAAAGGTTCGATAGAAAATACAGAATAATAATCATGCTCAAGATCGGCACGGTCCAACCGCCCGGAATTTTAAACTCCTTTTTTTCCGATTTATGGGTGCGGCGTAATTTTATGACGGACATTGCTACTCCAAAATATAGGATGAGAATGGAACTTGTGGCAATCACTACCAATTGTTCAAAAGAAGCAGTGGCAGCAATGATGAATCCACAGAAAGCGTATGCGATTATTGCAACGTGAGGTGTGGCATATTTTTTATGGATTTTTGTCAATGCGTTAATGGGAATAACTTTATCACGTGCAAGTGCATAAACTACTCTTGGAACGTTTAGAATTTCACCACTTAAAAAACCGAACATAGAAATGCTGGCGCCAACAATTAAAACGATATAGCCAACGGGACCAAAGACAGCTTTGGCAGTTTCGGCTAGGGGAGCGGCTTTAAAATTGACCAAATCACTTCCCAAAACACCTTGTGACACCATTTGAACAAGAACATACAAAACCACTACTGTAGTAATGCTAATTAAAATTGCCCTTGGAACAGTGCGTTTGGGATTTGTTACCTCGCCACCCACAATTAAGCCAGATTCTACACCCACAAATGCAAAAAACAGAATCAAGGAGGTTTATCCCAAATCTTTTAGGCTTGGTATAGATTCAATTTGCAAGTTTGAAATTGAAACTTCCTTCCATCCAAAAAATACCAATAAAAGCAAGGGTATAAGTTTTATTACAGTATTTAATTTAACAAGACCTATTCCTTGTTTTATACCTAAAACATTAATAAAAGCCAACCCAGAAAAGATGATGAATAAAAAACATAAGCGCATCCATCCAGTTCCAAAGGCTGGATAAACAGATGCCAAAACATTTACAAGCGCATTGGAAACGGCAGCATCTGAAAGAAATGCGCTCACTACGGCAAAAACACCCGCAATAAAGCCAGCATAATCGCCGAAAGCGGTTTCAATGTAGGTGTAAGGTCCGCCAGTATTTGTTACTTTACTGCCAGCTTCCGCAAAACAAAGAGTGATCAGCGCAATCAAAATTCCGCAAAATAGATATGCAAAAATGCTAGAGGCGCCCATAATTCCTGCGATAATTGCAGGCAGCACAAAAATACCAGATCCAATAATAATGTTTATAATATTGGCAGAAAGGCCGTATACGCCAATGGTCCTGATTAATCCTTCGTCTTTTTTTATCATTGGTTAGTTTTATAAAGTTGAGCTTTTTTTTCTGCGTTCTCTGCGACTTTGAGTTTAAAATAATCTACCACAAAGGCGCAGAGGTCGCAAAAATTATAAAGTTTTCGTTTTTTAGAATTGAAAGTATATAAACTGTTCACCACTACCTTGGGATATGGCTATAAGAAAAAGCATAACAGCCCAAGCAACGCCTAAAACCCATGACGGTGTTTTTAATGAAACCTGTTTCATTGAGGTATTTCGCATAACCCAATGGCAAATAAATAATAAGGTGATTAAACTAAACACTTTAATAATATCAAACGAGTAAAGAATTTTTTCGCCTTCACCATTTATAAACAACATTGATGAAATCATATTTTTCGCAGCAGAAAATTCTCTTGCTCTAAAAAACACCCATGTAATATTGACCAAGGCATAGGTGAAGAGTGCTAGTAATATTCCGTTGAAAGCATTAATTTTAATACGGATTTTACTTCTCAACATGCGTTCGATTACTAGATATATACCATGCAACGCCCCCCAAACCACAAAGGTCCATGCTGCTCCATGCCATAAACCACCTAGCAACATCGTAATCATGAGGGCCGAATACATTCGAACAACGCCATGTTTGTTGCCACCTAATGGGATATATAAATAGTCACGCAGCCAAGTGGATAAGGTGATATGCCAACGTCTCCAAAAAGCTGAAAAACCAATTGCCGCATACGGATACCTAAAGTTGTCGGGCAAAATAATGCCCAGCATCAGGGCAATACCAATGGCGCAAGTGGAATAACCCGCAAAATCAAAAAATATCTGTCCGGAAAATGCCAATGTACCTGTCCAAGCATCCAAGCCGTTTAAAACTCCTTTGGTGCCAAACACATTATCAGCAGTATCAGATAGCAAAGTATCTGCCAACACCACTTTTTGGAACAATCCAATAGTTAATAGAAATAATCCCCAAATAAATTGATTCACTGTCGCTTTCTTTTCTTCATAAAATTGGGAAATCAACTCTTGTGCTCTCACAATTGGCCCCGCAACCAATTGTGGAAAAAATGTTACATACAGCGCAAAATCTAGGAAGGTTTTGGCTCGTTCCGTGCGCTTTAAGTACATATCAATTGTATAGGACATTGTCTGGAATGTATAAAACGAAATTCCCATTGGTAAAATAATGTCCATAGGTTGCGCCTGATAGCCGTAACCATAGCTATTTACGACCGTAGTAAAATTTTCAAGCATAAAATCCCTGTATTTGAAAAATGCCAAAAATCCAAGATTTACGACCATGCTCAATAACAACCACATTTTGCGTTTGTGTTTATTTTCTTCTATTGATAATTTATTACCCGCCACCCAATCGACCATCGTGGAAATCCAAAGCAATATCACCAAAGGCGGGTTCCAAAGGCCATAAAAAATATAACTGGCGAAGAGCAACATTCTTTTTTTGTTGGTCCAATTGAACAATTTTGCATAATACAATACCAAAACAATGACCAAAAACACAACGAAACTTAATGAATTGAACAGCATGATTAGTTGGTTTTAGGATTAGACAAAACGCCATCGGCCTTCATGATTTTTACCAATTCAGTCGTGAAATACCTCGCATCGGGAGCTGACAAATGAGACCATTCAGGACACTCCAAATGCTTTAGCTGTTCATAGTCTTCATAGTAATAGGCTTTTGCATTGGAAGCTTTCACCAACGGGTCCCAAAATTCGGCTCGAGGAAGAAATTTATCTTCACCTTGTTTCAACCAACCGCTTGAAGGGCATCGCAACAAAATTAGAGTACCACCCCTTTCCTCAAATTTTTTCGCATCCGCCGTAAAAAAGTTAGTTGTGGATTCTTTATCTGGAGGGATTTTATTGCTCATGATAAAAAATTTCCACACTCTTTGAATCGAATTTGCAAAAGCGGTATCCGTCGCTGTCCTTTCACTCATTGGATTGTTTCTGTCTTCATCGATATATTGAAATGCGTTGAATGGTGGGTCTTTGGGTTTCCCTGTCCTATTGCCCATATCTATCGTATTCAATAAAGATTTCAAATCAATATCGTCAGACCAACCCTCTTCACTGGTGGAAACAAAGGCCAAATTTTTCTGAAGTGGAAGCGATAGCCAATGATTCAAGCGTTGGGCATGCGTTCTGTCTTCAAAATAATCGACCCGAGATTGTGGTCTTTTCCAAGGGCTAGCCTCTGGAAAAGTGGTAGAAAAAAAGAGGCCAGGTGTGACACCCACGAGAACAGTTCCTTTAAAATCGGTGTTTTGCACAATATCGTG
>JBBQKI010000018.1:0-53149 GCA_038326725.1 Flavobacteriales bacterium | reverse complement strand
AAAAATTCAAGCAAGCTTTATATTTCAGGTTTCGCGGAAGGATTACATATCCCAAAGCGTTCCGCTTTGAAAACACAAAACCCGAGCTTAAAAATTCAAGCAAGCTTGATATTTCAGGTTTCGCGGAAGGATTACATATCCCAAAGCGTTCCGCTTTGAAAATACAAAACCCGAGCTTAAAAATTCAAGCAAGCTTTATATTTCAGGTTTCGCGGAAGGATTACATATCCCAAAGCGTTCCGCTTTGAAAATACAAAACCCGAGCTTAAAAATTCAAGCAAGCTTGATTTTACACTCGGGTTTTGTATTTATTCGTGACCGCGGAGGGATTCAAACCCCCAACCCTCAGAGCCGAAATCTGATGCGCTATTCAGTTGCGCCACGCGGCCTTATTCAGTATTCAGTATTCAGTATTCTTATTAACCATCAACCAACAACCAACAACCATCAACCATTAACTAAGAAAGCCTATTCTTCACTACATTGGAAATGGTTTGGCCATCGGCTTTTCCTGCAAGTTTAGCATTGGCTAGTCCCATAATTTTACCCATATCCTTCATAGTATTGGCGCCGGTTTCAGCTATAATTTCGTCCACCACTTTGGCCACTTCGGCTTCGCTCATTTGCTGCGGTAAAAACTTCTCTATTATTTTGGCCTGTTCCAATTCCGGTTTTGCAAGGTCTTCCCGCTTTTGTTCGGTATAAATAGTAGCACTGTCCTTCCGTTGCTTTACCTGCTTTTGCAGGATTTTAATTTCATCGGCTTCGGTAAGTTCGGCCTTGGAGCCAGTTTCGGTCTGAGCCAATAATATGGCCGCTTTAACAGCGCGAAGGGCTTCCAAAGACTGGGTGTCCTTGGCCTTCATTGCGGTTTTCATCGCTTCCATTATTTGGTCCTGTAAGCTCATTTCCTTTTAATTTGGGTGCGAAGATAATCAATAAACCGCTATTGGGAAAAGACAAGGGATAAAAAAACCCGACTTCACTTTGGGAAAGCCGGGTCTTTAAAAAAATCGGGGATTAATCTACGTTATCGTGCAAAAAGGAATTATTCTTCCTTAATTCAATAGTGTTGTCGTCATCGTTTACGGATGTTCGGGAAAGGTTTGTCCCGTTGTCTTTTGAATCATCAAGGGTAATGCCCATACGTTTGTAAGCGGGCTGTTTTTCGATTTCATCAATGTGCGAAGGGCTGTTTCGGAATTTATAATTAAACTCCTTCATCTTCTTTTTGCGTTCCTCCGTACGATCGCTCAAGAGTTTTGAAATGGGTGAATTAAGAGGATCCGCAGGCTCATTTAGCGAATCTTCCTTTGGCGCGGAAGGGGCTATTGTCTTTTTCTCAAAAACAATCTCTTCATCCGTTATTTCTTCGACCACTTTTTTAATTGGTTTGGCGGAGTTTAAAAAAGATTCCATTTCCTGATAATCATCCAAACTGTATCTTTTTACCCCATCGCCGGAAATTTCGGTGATTGGGATTATTTCCACATGGTCTTTTACTTCAATTTCTTTGGGATTTGAAAATGAGGGCTGCGCTTTTTCTTCCTTTTTTATAAATGCAGGTTTCTCGGAAACAGGGTTTACCGGCAGATCGAACATAAGCATTTGATCTTCTTCTGCCATAAGTTTTACAGGAGGGGCTACCGATTTTTGCGCCTCTTTGGCTGGTTCCAAAATGATGAATTCGTTGACGTCTATTTCATTTATCATTACTTGATCGTATTCCGCCAAGGTGTAAATATCGATTTCTTCGTAAGCTATATCAATATTTTTAAGCAATTCGGAAGTTTCAACAAAACCCTCAAAACGGAGTTCCGTTTTTGGCGCTTCAGCTATGTCAAAAAGGTTGTGTTTTACAATGGAAGGTTCTTCTTTTGTATCGGTTTTCTGCGCAGGGGATTTCGGCAAAACAATAGGAGCTCCGGTAGATTTCGGGTGCAGCATTTGCTCTGCGCGCTGCTCATCCTCCAAGGTGTGAATTATCTTTTTTGTTTCTGTATTTACTATTTCATTTTGTTGCTCCACGTTGAAGCCGGTAGCAATTACCGTAATGGCGATGGCCCCTTCCAAGCTTTCATCCTCGCCCACTCCCATTATGATGTTTGCACTATGGCCCGCTTCTTCTTGGATATGATCGCTTATTTCGCCAATTTCGTCAATGGTAATTTCATCCACCCCGGAAACAATTAGCAACAAAACATTTTTGGCGCCTTTAATTTTATTGTCATTCAGCAATGGCGAATCCAAAGCTTTGGTAATGGCTTCATGGGCGCGATTTGTCCCAGTGGAAGTGGCGCTACCCATTATAGCGGTGCCGCTGTTCGCCAATACTGTTTTTGCATCGCGAAGGTCAATATTTTGGGTGTAGTGATGGGTAATTACTTCCGCAATACCACGAGCAGCAGTGGCCAAAACCTCATCGGCCTTTGAAAACCCGGCCTTAAATCCAAGGTTTCCATATACCTCGCGCAATTTATTGTTATTGATAACAACTAAGGAATCCACATTTTGGCGCAGTTTTTCAACCCCTAACTGCGCTTGGTCATTTCTCGTTTTTCCTTCAAACTGAAAGGGAATGGTAACGATTCCCACTGTAAGTATGTCCAAATCCTTGGCCATTTTCGCAATGATTGGGGCAGCACCTGTGCCCGTACCACCCCCCATTCCGGCAGTGATGAAGATCATTTTGGTATTGGCATTGAGCATGTTCTTTATTTCTTCCATGCTCTCCACTGCAGATTGTTCGCCTATCATGGGGTTGGCGCCCGCACCCAAACCTTCGGTAAGGGAAACCCCCAATTGTATCTTGTTTGGTACCGGGCTGTTTTCCAAGGCTTGCGAATCGGTATTGCAGATCACGAAATCCACCCCTTTTATTCCTTGGCTGAACATATGGTTGATTGCGTTACTGCCGCCACCGCCAACCCCGATCACTTTGATGACGTTGGATTGGTTTTTTGGGAGGTCGAAGGAGATGTTGTTAAATTCCGTTTTGTTGCTCATAACATTAACTTTTTGTGGGGTTTCTCAATTTTTTTTATTCTGCGTTATCAAGGAATTCCTTGAATTTTTCTGCCCATTTATCAAAGAATCGCCGGCGTTCTTTGGGGGGTTCCTCGTCAGTTTGTGTTTTTTGTTGCTTGTTTTTATTGATGTAAGTGGTTTGCTTGTTATCCTGTGCCACTTCCTCTTCTTCATCTTCATGGGTAAACCGTTTCATCAATGAAGATTTTTCCTTGCTTTCCAAACAGTTAAGGACCAAGCCAACAGCGGTGGCATACATGGGACTAGTGGTTTCGGAATCGCTCTCGCCTGCTAAATGCTCATTGGGATACCCAATACGAGTGTCCATTCCGGTAATGTATTCCACCAATTGCTTTATATGTTGCAGTTGGGCTCCGCCCCCAGTAAGCACGATCCCGGCAATGAGTTTCTTTTTTGGATCTTCGTGGCCGTAATTTTTAATTTCCAAATACACTTGCTCAATAATCTCGATCACTCGCGCATGTATTATTTTTGAAAGGTTTTTCAAAGTGATTTCCTTGGGTTCCCTTCCTCTCAACCCGGGGATGGAGACTATTTCATTCTCTTTGTTTTCCCCCGGCCATGCAGAACCGAATTTTATTTTCAACAGTTCCGCTTGTTTTTCAATAATGGAACAGCCCTCTTTGATGTCTTCCGTGATCACATTGCCTCCGAAAGGGATTACAGCCGTGTGCCGAATAATGTCGTTTTTAAAAATGGCAAGATCGGTAGTGCCACCTCCAATATCGATTAAGGCTACTCCCGCTTCTTTTTCTTCTTGACTCAACACCGCTTTTGCGGAAGCCAAGGGTTCCAAGGTTATGGCGGAAAGTTCAAGTCCTGCACTTTTTATGCATCGCCCCACGTTTCGGATGGAAGAAACCTGCCCCACTACCACGTGAAAATTAGCTTCAAGTCTAGCTCCGTACATACCAATGGGTTCCTTTACTTCGGCCTGCCCATCCACTTTATAGTCTTGAGGCAAAACGTGTAGTATTTCTTCACCCGGAAGCATCACTAGTTTATGTACTTGATTGCATAAACGGTCAATATCTTCTTCATTGATAACCTCATCTCCTTTATTGCGCGTGATATAATCGCTGTGCTGTAGACTTCGAATGTGCTGACCTGCAATGCCCACTACCACTTCCTTAATTTTAAAACCCGAAGCTGTTTCGGCATCCTGTACCGCTTGTTGGATGGATTGGATAGTTTGGGTAATGTTATTCACTACACCCCTGTGGACGCCAAGGCTTTTGGCCTTTCCTATCCCCAAGATTTCCATTTTGCCATATTCATTCTTCCTACCAATCATGGCCACGATCTTGGTGGTTCCAATGTCCAACCCTACCGCGATATTATCATTTTCCATAGCCTTCTTTTTTTGTGGCGATTACCTGGCCTTCAAATTCCAGGTTTATCCTGTCATAGCCATAAAGCGTACTGTCCTGTTTTGTTTTTTTATAAAATGCCTTAAAATTTTGAAACTTTTTTTCGATAAACAGCGGTTTTCCAAAAAGCACTTTAAATACTTGTTTCCGCATTTGCAATTCAATGTCTCCATCCATGTTTTGGTGCAAACCCACCACGCTGCTCTTCATAAAAGCGTCTTGGTTAATTTTTAAAAGCAATGGGGTCAGCTCCGAAAAATTGGTTTTGGAAAACCCGGTTATTAACGGGACCCTTGCGCTATACTCCACCGAAAGGGGCATTTTTTTTCCTTCGTCGTCCAAATAATAATCCGGGGCAGAAACCACCCTGCCCACTGGATTCCGTTGTGTAATTTTTGCCCCTAAAACCCCGTCAATTGTTACATAAACCTGAGCCTCACGGACCATGGGATTTTCAAAGAGCCTATGCTCCATCTCCTTCAAAACTAAAGTTTCTTTACCTATGCCCGTAACCTTAGCATCATTTTGTATCAACAATTTATTAACTGTATGAACAGTAAGAAATGGGTCATTTTCGTCCGTAAAGGCAATATCGATTTTAGAAAGTTTCCGATTTTCGTTCCGCTTGTTGCTAAAGCTGAAAAGAAAGGCCAGCAAACCGGCGAGCAACAAAAATTTCAATATCAATAAACTACGCTTCATGGCCTTAAATATTTTGTTATACGTTCCACTTCTACCCCAATATCCCCGGCACCCACGAGCAATTTTACCTTGCATTTGGACCGTAACATGGCTTCTGCCAATTCATTTTTAGAAACAAATTTTTTCATTTTTGAATCAATTTGACTTAAAAGCCATTCTGAGGTAATCCCTTCCAACGGTTCTTCGCGGGCGGGATAAATGTCCAACAACAGCACTTCGTCAAAAGCGGACAGGCTTTTTGCGAAACCTACCGCAAAATCGCGGGTGCGGCTGAACAAATGAGGTTGGAAAACAATCAGTTTTTCATCTCGTGGATACATCTCGTCCACGGCCTGAAAGAGAGCATCAATCTCTGTGGGATGGTGCGCATAGTCATCGATAAGCACTAAATTTTCCGTTTTAATTTTATAGGTAAAACGTCTTTTTACACCCTTAAAATTTGCCAAAGCCCCAGGCAGGCAATCGGTTGGGGAGCCTGCCAGAATTGCCATGCCCAAAGCCATAATGGCATTATTAAGGTTGTGATGCCCCGGAAGTTGGAAGGTTAAGTTTTCCAATTTCAAATGGGGGGTTTTTAAATCGAAAATATAATTACCGTTTTCGATACGTACGTTTTGCGCTTCATAATCCGCGGAGGCTTCCACTGCAACTGTTTTTCCTTTTAGGGAAAGGCCTTTTTTAAATAAGAGGTTTTCGTTTTTTTCAATCAATTGTGAAAACTCGAGAAAAGTTTTTTCAAAAGTTGAAGCATCGCCGTAAATATCCAAATGATCGGCATCCATGGAAGTGATGCAGGCAATATCGGGACGTAATTGTAGGAAGGATCGATCGAATTCATCGGCTTCCACCACCGTGATTTCGGTGCCTTTATAAATAAAATTGGAATTGTAGTTCTCAGCAATACCGCCCAAAAATGCAGTAACGGGCATGTTGCATTCCGCCAACAAATGACCTAAAATAGCGGAAGTTGTTGTCTTGCCATGGGTGCCTGCTACGGCAAGGCATAATGTATTTTTTGTGATTTCGCCCAAAAGTGCGGCGCGTTTTATTAGAGTATAATTGTGGGAAATGAAATAATTTAATATCACATTGCTTTTTGGAATTGCCGGGGTGTACACAATTAGGGCTTTTTCTTTTTGAAGTATTTCTTCCGGAAGTTCGGAAACCAAGTCCTCAAAAATAACCGGAATGCCTTCACCAATCAATGCATCAGTAATGTCCGATGGAGTTTTATCGTAACCAAAAACAGCAAAACCCTGCATTTTGAAGTAGCGTGCAAGGGCGCTCATCCCAATGCCGCCGATGCCGACGAAGTAGAAAGTTTGTATGTTTTTAAGGCTATTCAAAATTTAAAAAATTCAAGTTTTTAGGTTTCGGGTTTATAATTCCCCCTTCGGGGGTTAGGGGGCTAACAGTTTTTCTATTTCTTCAACAATGTCTTTTGTGGCATTTGGTTTAGCCATTTTTCTTATATTTTCCGAAAAGGTTTTCTGCATTTCCACAGAACTTAAAAGTGCTGAAAATTCATTTTCAAAACAGGATTCCAGTTCACTTTCTTTAATTAACAATGCTGCTTTTTTTCCGGAAACGGCCATCGCGTTTTTGGTTTGGTGATCTTCCGCAACATTGGGGGACGGAATAAAAATAACCGGCTTGCCCACCAAACACAGTTCGGAAACAGAAAGGGCCCCGGAGCGTGAAATCACAAAATCTGCCGCGGCAAAAGCCAAGTCCATCCGGTTCAAAAAAGGGTGGATTTGTACATTCTCGGATGCGGAATTTCTATACGTTTCAAAATAAATATTCCCGCATTGCCAAATTAGCTGTAACTGGCTTTTTTCAAAAAAAGGAATTGATTTTTCAATAAGCTCGTTGATTTTCCGCGCACCCAAACTTCCTCCTAAAACCAAAAGGGTTTTCCTGTTTTTATGCAATTTGAAAAATGAAACAGCTTCGTCCCTTTTTGAATTGATTTCCAACAAATCGCTACGTACCGGATTGCCTGTAAACCTAATTTTTTTTGAAGGGAAGAACCTTTCCATACCTTCATAAGCCACACAAATAGTATTAACTTTCCCGCCCAGCCACTTGTTGGTAATGCCGGCGTGGCTGTTCTGCTCCTGTATTAAGCAGGGTATATTTTGTGAAGAAGCCATCCGCAATAAGGGCGCGCTTGCATAGCCGCCCGTGCCGATAGCAACGTCCGGCCTGAATTTTTTTAAAATACTCTTTGAGCGCAGTAAACTGGAAATTAGTTTTAATGGAACCGAAAGGTTCTTCAAACTCAAACTGCGCTGCAAGCCCGAAATTGAAAGACCTTCAATAACGAAACCAGCTTGAGGCACTTTTTCCATTTCCATTCTGCCAATGGCGCCTACAAACAAAAATTGAGCATTGGGGAAACGAACCTTTAGTTCGTTCGCAATGGCGATGGCCGGGAAAATATGTCCTCCAGTGCCGCCCCCGCTCAATATGAATTTATAATCCGTTTTCAAGATTTACGATTTACGATGTACGATATACGATGTTTTTTGTTCGATGTTTTCACTTGTTTTTACTTCTCATTGTTTTTATTGTTGCCACCACAATTGATAGCAGTTGGTTTGCTTCTTTGTGCAACCGGTTCAATTCCGCATGTTCCTTATCATTTACTTCCAAAAGCAGTTCCAAAAAAATACATGCTCTCATCGGTTTCTTCTTCTACAATTTTCAACTTGTTTATAAAATCCGCATTTGATTTAGCTGTCCATGCTGTCCTGCAATTTGCACCAATTGAACTTGACGATCGAATCAATTGATTACAAAAAGAATTATATTCTCTCGACACCAGAAATTTGGAACACAGCCGCCAACAATCCACGACAAAGTTTCGAGTTCTTTTTTTCAATTCTTCTTTCATTCACCAATCATAAATTGCATTTCCAAAATCGTACATCGTAAATCGTACATCACATATCTAAATGGTTTCACTCAAGATATCCAAAGGATTTACTTCCTTTTCTTCCGTTAGCTCAACTTCCCTTTTTGCGCTTACGCTCAATACCATTCCCAAGGCAAGGCAGGTCATCCAAATGGAGGTTCCCCCGCTGCTTATTAAGGGCAGGGTTTGTCCCGTTACCGGAAAAAGTTCCACCGCCACGGCCATGTTTATCAAAGCTTGGAACACGATGGGAAACCCGACGCCTATAACCACCAATTTCCCGAAAACAGAAGTAGCTTTATAGGCAACTATCACCAAACGAAAAAGCAACAATAAATAAAGGAACATTAGCAAAAACCCGCCGATGATACCATATTCTTCAACAATAATGGCATAAATAAAATCGGAGGAAGACTGTGGCAAAAAGTTTTTTTGCACGCTTTTTCCTGGCCCCAAACCGGCCACCCCACCCGAGGCAATTGCGATTTTAGCTTTTTCAATTTGATAATCGGCCTCAGTATCTTTATTGTCGGTAAAATTTTCAACCCTGTTCATCCACGTGTCTACCCTGTTTGGAAATACTCCCGGAAGGGCTTTAGCAGTAAGCACGAATAGGGTTAACATTATAATTCCGGAAAGCAAGATGATTCCTAAATATTTCAAGGGATAACCGCCCACAAAAACGAGCATAACTACCATCGCAAATATGATGGCGGTGGTTGAAAAATTTGCGGGAAGGATGAGCGCCAAGACAATAAAAACCGGAACCCAGAGTGGCAGCAAAGTTTCTTTAAAAGTTATGGTTTTATCCTTTATTTTGGAAAGGTAACGCGCCACATAAACCAACAACACCACCCCGGCAAGTGTGGAAGTCTGAAAAGTAACACCCACCCAGGGAACACGAATCCAACGGCTAGCATTGGAACCTTCAATGGTGGTGCCCTCAAAAAGGGTAATCGTCAAAAGTATTGCTATTATGGGCAAGGCTATTATTGACAAGCCGCGGAAATAATGATACGGGATTTTATGCACCCCATATAAAATTGCAAAGCCCAATAAAAGATGCGCAAAATGTTTCAACAAATATTGAAACGTACTACCATCGCCATACAAATAGGCCAAGTTGCTGCTCGCGCTGTAAACCGGAGAAAACGAAAACACAGCCAATAAAGCCACAATCGCCCAAATGGTCCTATCGCCCTGTATGTATTGAAAGATGTTGCGCATTGTGTTTTGTTGTTCGTTTATTTGTTTATTCGTTGTCCGATGGGTTACTTTTTCGGTTTACGGTTATCAGTAATACTTACTACTTAATTCTTACCACTTTTTCTACAAATGCCTCACCGCATCCTTAAACTGTCTGCCTCGGTCTTCGTAATTTTCAAACAAATCGAAGCTGGCACAAGCGGGGGAAAGCAGCACGGTATTTCCACGGTCGGCCAAACGGTATGCCATTTGAACCGCTTCCTTCATGGATTGCGTTTCAACTATGGTGTCCACAATGTTCCCAAAAGCGTTGATGATTTTATGGTTATCAATTCCCAAACAAATTATGGCCTTCACTTTTTCGTTCACCAAGGGCAATAACTCGTTATAATCATTTCCCTTGTCCACCCCGCCCACAATCCAGACCGTGGGATTTTCCATGCTGTCTAGCGCATAAAAAGTGGCGTTCACGTTAGTGGCCTTGGAATCGTTTATATAGAAAACGTTGTTGATCTTCAGCACTTTTTCCAAACGGTGCTCAACGCCCTGAAAACCTTCCAAGCTTTCGCGGATGGTTATTTTCCTGATTTTAAGCAAGGTGGCGATGGTGGCTGCCGCCATTGCATTTTTTAAATTGTGTTCCCCTTCTAATCCTAATGTTGCGATTGGCATGGTAAATTTGTTGTTATCAATAGTTATTATTAATTCGTTGTTTTTTTTATAAGCCCCTTTCTTCAATTCTTTTTTTACTGAAAAAGGAAGCAATTGTGGCTTGATTGGGTTTCTTTCAAGCCATTTATTTATTTCCACATCGTCCGCATCATAAATGAAATAATCATCTTTTGTTTGGTTCATCGCGATCTGGAATTTTGAAGCGATGTAATTATCATATTCATAATCATATCGGTCCAAATGATCTGGGCTCAAATTCGTAAGCACCGCAATGTGCGGGGCAAAATTTTCAATCCCGTCCAATTGAAAACTGCTTAATTCCAGCACAAAATTTTCAAAATCGCCCTCCGCCACCAACTGTGCAAAACTTTTTCCGATGTTGCCGCCCAGTGCAACGTTCATTCCGCCTTGCTTTAAAATTTCGTGGGTAAGCGTTGCCGTTGTTGTTTTTCCGTTGCTCCCTGTAATCCCAATTATTAAAGCTTTGGTATATCCGGATGCGAATTCGATTTCCGAAACCACTTTTATCCCTTTTCCTTTCAGCTTTATAACAATGGGTGCGTTGTCCGGGATTCCCGGGCTTTTCATTACCAAATCAGCAGAAAATATCTTAGCCTCGGTATGCCCTTCTTCTTCCCAATCAATCCCGTGATGTAAAAGAACTTGCTTATAATCTTCCTTAATCTTCCCGAAGTCCGAAACAAAAATTTCAAACCCCTTCTTTTTACCCAAAATCGAAGTGCCCACACCACTTTCTCCCCCTCCCAAGATTACCAGCCTCTTCATATTTTTGATTTACGATGTACGATTTACGACGTAAGATTTATTCAATTTTCTTATTTCTCATTGTTTTAATGGAGGCAACAAAAATTGAAATCAATTCATTTCCCTCTTTCTGTAATCGATATATTTCTTTACTTTTAGCTTATCGCTTATCGCTCTTATCTAATTTTTAAAGTAACAATCGTCATTACCGCCAAGAAAATCCCGATGATCCAAAAGCGCGTAACAATCTTGCTTTCGTGAAATCCTTTTATTTGGTAATGATGGTGTAGGGGCGACATCCTAAAAATCCTGCGGCCTTCGCCAAATCTTTTCCGAGTGTATTTGAACCAGCTTACCTGCATTATTACTGAGAGGTTTTCCATTAAAAAAACTCCACAAAGGATGGGTATCAAAAGTTCTTTGCGCACCGCAATAGCAATAACAGCGATGATTCCGCCTATGGTCAAACTTCCTGTATCGCCCATAAAAACTTGTGCCGGATAAGTGTTATACCATAAAAACCCTATTAAAGCACCAACAAATGCCATAATAAAAATGGTCATTTCGCCAGTGTTGGGGATGTACATAATATTGAGGTAGTCCGAAAATATAAGGTTTCCCGAAACCCATGCAAATAAAGCCAAAGTGACCCCAATAATTGCCGATGTGCCCGCTGCCAGCCCGTCAATTCCATCGGTAAGGTTTGCTCCGTTTGATACAGCTGCGATTATGAAAATTACAATAGGAATAAAAATGAGCCAGGCAAAGTTTTGGTAACCCTCGCCCGCCCAACCAATCAAGCGTTCGTAATTGAATTCATTTTCCTTAACAAAAGGAATGGTTGTAAGCAAGGCTTTTTCTGCGGGATAATATTCCGGGATGGTTTGAGTGATTAGTTGGGAAGCATTTTCTGGATGCGCTTTTTCCCTTTTTATGGTAATATCGGGGTGAAAGAACATCGTGGCTCCCACGAAAATTCCTAATCCTACCTGTCCGATAATTTTAAACTTTCCGGGAAGACCTTGTTTGTCATTTTTGAATTTTTTTATGTAATCGTCAATAAATCCGATGGTTCCCATCCAAACGGTGGTGACAATCAAAAGGATGACGTAAATATTTTCTAGCTTGGCGAAAAGCAAAACGGGAATCAGCGTTGCTAGAATAATAATAATCCCGCCCATTGTTGGCGTTCCTGCCTTCTCGTTTTGGCCTACCAAACCAAGATCCCGTACAGATTCGCCAATCTGTTTTTTGCGTAAATAGTTTATGATTTTTTTTCCGTAAACCGTTGCAATAAAAAGCGAGAGAATAACCGACATCGAAGCCCGAAACGTTATGAACTCGAAAAGCCCCGCGCCGGGCAGTTGATAATTTTCATCTAAATAATTGAACAGGTAATACAACATATCCTATTTATTTAATGCGCTTAAAAGTTCGTTGACTGTTTTAAAATCATCAAAATCAAATCGTTCGCCCTTGATTTCCTGATAGGTTTCGTGACCTTTGCCGGCTATCAAAATAATATCGTTTTCGTTCGCCATTTGGCAGGCGGTTTTTATGGCCTGTTTCCTGTCTGTAATTGAAAGTGTTTTTTTAAAATGTTGCGGTTGTACCCCAGCTTCCATTTCATTGATAATGGTTTCGGGATTTTCACTTCGTGGGTTATCGCTGGTGAAAATTACTTTTGAACTTAAGGTTGCGGCAAAATTGCCCATAATCGGGCGTTTTTGAGCATCGCGGTCGCCGCCGCAACCCACCACGGTTATCAGTTCTTCATTGCCGGTGCGGATACTGTTGATGGTTTCCAACACGTTTTTTAAAGCGTCCGGCGTGTGGGCATAATCTACGATGGCGGTGATTTTTTTTTCGGAAACAACATATTGGAACCTACCATCCACGCTTTCCAAGGTGCTGAGCAGTTGAAGGATTTGCAAATGTTCCAACCCCAATAATTCGGCGGTAGCATAAATGGCGAGCACATTATAGGCGTTGAAATTCCCTATGAGTTTTACCCAAACTTCATTGTTATTTATTTTAAGCAAAAGTCCAGTAAATTGGTTTTCGAGGATTTGGGCTTTGTGGTCGGCGTAGGTTTTTAAGGCGTAGGTAATTTTTTTAGCGGCTGTATTCTGAAGCATTACTAAACCATTTTTATCGTCCACGTTCACCAATGCAAAACCCGTTTTTGGCAACTGGTCAAAAAATAATTTTTTCACATCACGGTATTCCGCAAAATCTTTGTGGTAATCCAAATGGTCGTGGGAAAGATTGGTGAAAATTCCACCGCAAAAATAAAGGCCTTCAGTTCTTTTTTGGTGAATGCCGTGGGAACTTACCTCCATAAAACAGTGGGTTACTCCCGCATCTACCATTTCCCGTAAATATTTGTTGAGGGTTATGGAATCGGGCGTGGTGTGGGTAGCTTTATATTCTTTATTCCCTACCATTATTTTTACGGTGGAAAATAAACCTGTCTTATATCCTGCTGCAAAAAAAAGTTTGTACAATAAAGTAGAAACCGTTGTTTTTCCGTTTGTTCCCGTTACGCCTACCAACTTTAATGCTTCGGAAGGATTCTCGTAATAATTGGACGCTATTATCGCAAGGGCTTTTTGAGAATCGGGCACTTGGATATATGTGATTCCATTTACAATTTGCTTCGGAAGATTTTCGCAAATAATTGCCAAGGCACCGTTATCGGCTGCCGTTTTTATAAAATCATGCCCATCGGAAAGGGTTCCTTTTATCGCAATAAAAACATCGTTTAAGCTTACATTTCGAGAATCGAATTCCAGTTTGTTGATGGCCACAGAGGTGCTGCCCACAACTTTCTCCAAGGTTACTTTATATAATATGTCTTTAAGCTGGCTCAAGATAAATTCAGTATAATTTGTTGCCCTTTTTGAATTTTTTCCCCCACTTTTAAGGATTGATTAAAAACGGTGCCGTTGCCCACCACTTTTACTTTTAACCCAAGATTTTCAAGCAGGGAAACTGCGTCCATTCCCGCCATTCCTTTTACATCGGGTATATTCCCATGATTTTTTTGAACTTTTGAATAATAAGATTGAAAATCCCTTTTAATAGTGGGGTCTGCATCTTTTATATTTGAAACTGAAGCCATGGAAGGCGCATCAGTAAATATCTTTTGGGCTATTCTTTTAAACACCGGCCCGGAAACATCTGCCCCGTAATAACCCTTTTTAGTGCTGGGTTTATGAATGACAACAATGCAAGAATACTTTGGGTTTTCGGCAGGAAAGTAACCGGCAAATGATGAAACGTACCGCTTATTTTGCACCCAATCCGGCATCCAATATTCTGTCTGTGCCGTTCCGGTTTTGCCCGCCATAGAAAAATAGGGGGAATAAAGTGATGACCCTGTACCACGCTTTACGGCATTTTTAAGGATTTCCCGAATCTCTTCCAACGTTTGGTCGGAGCATATTTTAGGGTTTAAGATTTTAGTGCCGTAATTTTCCATGTTCTCATTCCACGCCCTTATTTCCCTAATGAATCTGGGTTGAACCATCACCCCATTATTGGCAATGGCGTTGTAAAAAGTGAGGGTTTGCAACGGGGTTAACCTTAAATTATAGCCATACGCCATGGACGGCAAGGCGTTCTTGCTCCATTTGCTGTGGCCCGGTTCTGGGATGAATGGCATTCCTTCGCCTTTGATGGCCACTCCTGTTTTTTCTGTTAAGTGCCATTTTTTAAACCTATTTATAAGTTTTTGTGGATTTTTAGCATAATGTTCATCGATAATGGTAGCCAACCCAATATTTGAAGAAACTTCTAAGGCACGTGCTGCGGATATTTTACCGAAACCTCCCCTTTTTGAATCGAAAATTTTTCTCCTATAAAAAACTTTCATTCCCTTGCCGGTATCCACGACGGTACTAGTATCTATAACCTTGTCTTCCAAGGCTGCCATAAGTGCCATAACCTTAAAAGTGGATCCCGGCTCGTGCGATTCGCCTACGGCATAATTCAGTTTTTCAAAGTAGATGCCATCGGAAGTGCGTCCCAAATTGGAAACTGCTTTTATCTCGCCCGTGGCCACTTCCATTACGATTACGGTGCCGTGTTCCGCTTCGTAATATTCCAATTGCTTTAAAAGCGCGTGGTGCGCAATGTCTTGAATGTTCACGTTCAATGTTGAAACAATGTCGTAACCATCCTGTGGCTCTATTTCGTTGTTGTCATAAACGGGCTTCCATTGGCCCTTGGCTATTTTTTGTTTCAAACGGTGGCCTTCCTTGCCCTGCAGCAAATCATTGAAAGCACCTTCCAAACCCACGGCATAATAACCCGGCCTGTCAAAAGCTTCATCACCAACGGTACGCTGGGCAATTTTTCCGAAAGGGTGTTCGCGGACGGTACGCTGCTCAACTATAATACCGCCTTTGTAAGGCCCAAGATTGAAAAGTGGTAGATTTTTTACTTCGATATAATCGGAATATCCCAAGTTTTTTACAATGAACAAATAACGATTTTTATCTGCCCGCGCTTTTCGTAACATATCTTGGTAGTGGGAAACAGGCTTACCAAACATTTTGCTCAAACCTTCGGAAAGCAGGGTCAAATTTTCCTTGAAATCTTCGGAAGATACCGTTACAGCATCAAAACGAATGTCATATTTTGGAACTGAAGTAGCCAAAAGACTACCTTCATCTGCATAAATATTTCCACGATTGGCAGGAATCACAAAGTTTTTGGTTGTATTCTTTTCGGCCATTTCCCTGTACACCTCTCCATCCACAAATTGGATGTTGATCAATTTAAAACAAATGCCAACCGCGATGAGGAACATAAATCCAGCGACGATGTACAAGCGGTTCAATATGTTTTTTTCAGTGCCCACTTTACTTATTTTTCTTTAATAATTTTGATTTTTTGTGGCGGCGTTACTGAGGGCAACAGCCCTCTTTTTTCCATTGCCGTAATAATTTTACTTTCCATTTTGGTTTGCATCAGCCGCATCCGCACGTCAACATATTCGCTTTTCAACTCTTTTACTTCATTGTTGAGTTTTGATATGTAATGTACTTTCCTGTCCGCACTGTGTGAACTGGCAATCATCATTAGAGCCAACACAGAAAGGAAAATAATGAACCGCCAATTTTTAAGCGCGTCATCACTAACCAAAAATTTGCCTTTAATAATGTTGTAAAAATTATCTTTCATTATAGTTTTTCAGCAATACGGAGCTTTGCGCTTCGTGCCCTGCTATTCTCTTTAATTTCTTTTTCTGAAGGAATTATGAATTTTCCCACGGTTTTGAATGGCACTTCCACCCTTCCGAACATATCCTTTTCCGGCTCTCCTTCGAACAAGCCGCTTCGCATAAAGCGTTTTACCAAACGATCCTCCAATGAATGATAGCTTATAAGGCTCAATCTGCCGCCGGGTTTTAGAACTTCAAGGGATTGGGTTAAAAATTCTTTCAAGGCTTCGAGTTCTTGGTTCACTTCAATACGGATGGCCTGATACACCTGTGCCAATATTTTATTTTCTTTGTGCGGGGGTAAAAATTTACCCAACACTTTTTTTAATTGATCCCCAGTTTTTATGGGGGAAGTTTTTCGAGCTTCAATGATTTTACTTGCCATCCCGGAGGCAACACGGACTTCACCATACTCTGAAAGCACGTTTTTAAGTTGCTGTTCTTCATAGTTATTGACCACATTAAAAGCCGAAAAGGAACTACTTTGATCCATCCGCATATCCAAATTGGCATCAAACCGGGTGGAAAAACCACGTTCCGCAACATCGAATTGATGCGAAGAAACCCCGAAATCTGCTAGAATTCCGTCCACTTTTGTTATTTTGTGAAAACGCAAAAAGCGTTTCAAAAACCTGAAATTCTGCTGGATGAATAAAAACCTGGGGTCATTGATCAGGTTTTCCAAGGCATCTTTGTCTTGGTCAAAAGCAATCAATTTTCCATTGGGTCCCAAACGGTTCAAGATTTCTTGTGAATGGCCCCCGCCGCCAAAAGTGGCATCAACGTAGATGCCTCCGGGCCTAATATTAAGCCCATCAACGCTTTCCAAAAGCAGTACAGGTTTATGATATTCCATCACCATTTTTGCTTGGATTTGCCATTACTTCTTCGGCCAAATCCGCGAAATCATTGGCGGCATCATTAATGGCCTGTTCATATTTATCCTTATCCCATATTTCAACAATGTTTATTGCCGAAGAGATGACTAAATCTTTGGTGATGCCTGCAAACGAAAGCAGGTCTTTTGGGATCAACAACCGTCCAGTGGTGTCGAGCTCCACGGTTTTTACACCTGCGGTGAACCTTCGTATAAAATCATTGTTCTTACGGCTGAAACGGTTTAGCTCGCCCATTTTGTTCATCAGCAATTGCCATTCGGTCATTGGGTACATTTCCAAGCAGGGTTGAAAAACGGCGCGCTTTATAACAAAGCCCTCTGGCATTGCCGGCGCAAGCTGTTTTTTTAAAGGTGAGGGAACCATCACCCTACCTTTTGCATCTGCCTTGCACTCGTATGTACCTATTAAATTGAGCATTAGGGCTAAAATTGGTTTGGAAATTATAGTTTCAAATATATATAACTTTTCCCACAATTTACCACAATTTCCCACTTTGTTAATAAATTCTGTCCAAGCTGCGCCACTTGCCAATACTGCGCGGAAAAACAAACCCCAGTTTTAAACTATCCTTATGAAGTAATTTTGTTTACTTTTGTTTTTCTTATCTGCATCAACCTCAATGGCGAAAAACTTACAAAAAGAAGGAAAGTTTACATATTTGGAGATAGGTGAAGGCACTCCAATTATTATCCTTCACGGACTTATGGGCGGGTTGAGCAACTTTGACGGCGTTGCGGATTTCTTCCCCCCGAAAGGCTACAAAATCCTTATCCCTGAATTGCCTTTATACAGTTTGTCCCTTCTAAAAACCAACGTAAAAAATTTCGCAAAGTACGTTTCCGCTTTTATCGACCATAAAGGGTATAAAGAGGTTATTTTATTGGGAAATTCTTTGGGCGGACACATCGGCTTACTTTGTACTAAATTGTACCCGCAAAAAGTGAAAGCATTAATAATTACTGGAAGTTCCGGCCTTTATGAAAGCGCTATGGGCGAATCGTACCCAAAACGAGGTGATTATGAATACATCCGCCAAAAGGCGGAAATGGTTTTTTACGATCCGGCCACTGCCACTAAGGAACTTGTGGATGAAGTATATGCCACGGTGAACGATCGGCACAAACTGATTCGCACTTTGGCTATTGCCAAAAGTGCTATCCGTCACAATATGTCCAAGGATTTGCCAAAAATGATCACTCAAACCTGCATCATTTGGGGAAAGAACGACACTGTTACCCCACCGGAAGTTGCCATTGAATTTGACGAACTGTTGCCAAATTCCGATCTTTTTTGGATCGATAAATGCGGACATGCCGCTATGATGGAACGCCCCGAGGAATTCAACCATGTGCTTTACAATTGGTTGCAGAAAAAAGGTTTATAATTCAAGTATAAATTTATGTTGATTAAATCGGCGGAATTTACCGTCAGCAATACCGATGTTGCCAAATGCCCCAAAGAGCGGTTGCCGGAATACGCTTTTATTGGCCGTTCCAACGTGGGCAAATCATCGCTCATCAATATGCTGATGCAACGCAAAAATTTGGCAAAAACCTCCGGAAGACCTGGAAAAACCCAGCTCATCAACCATTTTTTAATCAACAAAAACTGGTATTTGGTGGATCTTCCCGGCTATGGTTATGCGCGTGTATCAAAAAGCAGCAAAAAGGTTTTCCAGAAATTCATTACCAATTATTTTGAAAAAAGGGAGCAACTGGTGCTTGCCTTTGTGTTGGTGGATTGCAGGCATGAACCACAAAAAATAGACTTGGAATTCATGGAATGGATGGGCGAAAGCCAGGTGCCTTTTTCGATTATTTTTACTAAAGCGGATAAGCTAAAACCCATGGCCTTAAAAAGGAACCTTGCAGCCTATGCCGAAAAAATGCATGAAACCTGGGATGAAATGCCCCAGTATTTTGTAACCTCGGCAAGCAATACCACGGGACGGGAGGAATTACTTGCTTTTATTGGAAAACTGAATGATGAAATTTTTGGATAGGTTTATTTAAGAATTACCATTTCCAAAGAATTTTCACCCCCTTTTTAACTCCAGCTTTTCAGCAAAAAACTCACAAAAATCGCGCATGGAGGCACTCATTTTCTCATCGCCAGTGGCGCGTTCAAAAGTGTCGGCCATGGCGGTCAAAGATTGATGAAAAAAAACTTTCATCTCGTCCACCGGCATTTCCTTGGTCCAAAGATCGATTCGTAACGATTCCTTATTTTTATGGTCCCAAACGGAAAGCATAACGGCCTTTGTTTCCTCGTTATCAACACCGCCATCTTCGGCAGTCCATTTCATTTTTTCGGGAATTTTGTTCTCGTCTAGACTGACGTTTATTTTTATTTCGGAAGTATGTGCCGCCATTATTTTTTTGGTTTGTATTTTGATTCATTAAAAATTTCCCGCGCCTCCATTGTCATCAATTGCTGTACGGTAACCGAATTGTTTTCCATAAAAGCCCTCACGATTTGCCATCCCAAATAACGCCCCATCATTCCCGGGGATTCGTTGTCAATTTCCAAATAAAATTTTGAAAAGGGAGCAGGGTTTATAAAGCGTGGCGGTAGTTTTGGGTCTGTGCTGAAAAGGATTTCGTTCTCCACAAAATACCGCCACATTTCGATTTCGTTATCATTTGCCCATTTTATTTCTTCTTCAGTGAAACCTATTTTATCTCCATCAGAAATTTCCGGCAACCACAAATCCTTCAAATAAAGCTCTTTCCCGTAATACACCATTTGCGCCAAAAGCGAGCGTTGGCGGGGCTGCGCAATAAGTTGATAGGAATAGGCTGCCGCTATGTCTGGCAATAGTTGCGAATCGTTCATTCCTTTCGAAATATATTTTTGGATGCCTTCATAAAATGGATGCTCGCTACCCAAATAAGTATCCAGCGCTATTACCAACAAGCTATCCGCAAGTATTACTTTGTTTTGATAATCCACATCGGAAATCACAGTGTAAACTTTCGGGGGATTGAATTGTGGGAAATAATATTTGATATGCTGAAAAAGGGAAAGCAGGCCTTCTTCCATTTTTTCTTCGGAAGGGAATTGTTTCAAAACTTCCACTTCCAGTTCATTTTGAAGGGTGTCGTTCATTTTTTCAACCCAAACGCTATCGGGGAATTGTTGCGGGAAAAAAATGGGATATTTCGCTTTAATTTCTGAAAGATTGGCTTCGGAAGCATTTGCAAATTCCTTGTCGAAACGGATCAATTCAAAATCCATTGGGATGGCCTCGATTTCCTTTTCAACATTGCTTTTAGGATTACAACTCAAAAAAAGGATTGAAATAAAAGTAAACACATAAAATTTCATATTCAAATACTTAAAACCGATAAACGCCTTTCCCATTTTTAAATTTTAATTTTAACCTACTTTTGTTTTGCAAAGGTATTATTATAATGCAATAAATAAACGGAAAATGCAGGTCGAAAAAGTAACTGTTCATATTGTAAAATGGTTAAAAGATTATGCCCAGAATGCCCAAATGAAAGGTTTTGTGGTGGGCGTTAGCGGGGGTATCGATTCGGCGGTAACGGCTTCACTCTGTGCGAGAACCGGTTTGCAGACGCTGTGTTTGGAAATGCCGATTCATCAAGCCGAAAGCCAAGTGAACAGAGCGCAGGAGCATATTTCAAATCTTAAAATGGAATTTGAAAATGTGGAAAGTCAAAATATAAACCTCACTTCTGTTTTTGAGGAATTCAAAAAAAAAATTTCACTTTCTGATGAAAATTCTCTTATGGAATTGTCGCTCGCTAATACCCGCGCGCGTTTACGGATGACCACTTTATATTTTCAGGCCGGGCTTCACCAGTTATTGGTAGCCGGAACGGGCAACAAAGTGGAGGATTTTGGTATAGGTTTTTACACCAAATACGGCGATGGCGGAGTGGACCTCAGCCCTTTAGCAGATTTAATGAAAAGCGAAGTTTACCAAATTGGCAGTTATTTGAATATCACGGATTCCATTATAAACGCAGCACCCACCGATGGTTTGTTTGGCGATAGCCGGACGGACGAAGACCAAATTGGCGCAAGTTATGACGAATTGGAATGGGCAATGCAAATGAAAACGAAAGGTAAAACCCCCGAAGATTTTTCAGGAAGGGAGCAAGTGGTTTATAAAATTTTCACGAAAATGAATACTGCAAACCAACATAAAATGAACCCAATTCCCCTCTGCATGATTCCGGAAAATTTAAGATAAACGTTTTTGAACGAATATTTAAAACCGTTCATCTATTACTACCTTTTTAATTTTTTAAATTCCGTTAACATATCTTATTATTACAGGACTAACTAATCATTTCCTGTAAACCACTGCCGGAACGAAATTTAAAAACCTCAATGAAAAAAGTAGTTATTGCAGATCATCACCCAGTTACCCGAAAAGGAATTACAACCATTTTAAGAAAAGACCAAGAGTTCGATATCGTGGGCAAGGCCTCTTCTGGAAAAAAATTGCGCCAAGTGCTCCAAGAAAAAAATCCCGACATTTTAATTTTGGAAATAGATTTGCCGGGAGTCAACGGTTTCAATGCCTTGCGTACTTTTAAGGAAGAATTTCCTGAAATGCGCATTGTTATTTTTTCTTGTCATTTGGAAGAAATTTATGCCCTCCGCTCCATAAAATCCGGAGCCGCGGGATACATTCCGAAAACCTCTTCCACCAAAATATTCCTTAAAGCTTTGAAAAAAGTAGCGAAAGGCGGTATTTTCCTAAATGAAGGAATTACTCAATCCTTTTCAAACCCCGTGGTGGGCGAAACCAATGTACTGAACCGTTACAAAAAATTGTCGGCACGGGAAATCGAAGTATTGAATTTGCTTTCGGGCGGAAAAAAGAACAAGGAAATAGCCTCTGTGCTGGACCTCAACGAGAAAACGATAAGCACGTACAAAACCCGTTTGCTAAAAAAACTGAAAGTAACCAACCTTGCTGAACTAATCCATCAAACCCGGATTTTCCAATTAAGGATGTTATAAAACCCGGTTCAGCTTGTCCGAAAGGATTTTTTTAAGCGTGATGTAATCCACAATCTCTTGGAGAAGATTTTCCGGTTCCCCAGCATCAAGATTTTGTATTCCTTTTGATAGTTCGTCTATTTTTTGCGCCACCAAATACCTACGAAGATTAAGAATGGTTTCGGTGACCATTTGGGATACATTGCTTTTTTTTTCTTTTACGTAAATATCCTTCCGCTCCCATTGGTGAAGGGAATATTTTTCATCATCCATTAAAATATGGGAAATAGTTGAAGCATTTTCCGGGGAAATTTCATTCAAAAAAGAATCCCATTGCAGCTCGGGTTCAAGATTTAAACGGTTTATGATTTCAAAATAAAGTTCTTTGAACTCATTGTTGGCAAATTCAATTTCATCTTCCTGCAAGTCCAAATATATTTTTTCAAAAACCTTTGCTTTTATTACTGAAGTTTTAATAGCAATAGTTCCCTTTTCATCGGTTTCCAAAAGAAATTCTTCAAAATCTTCTTCCAAATTTCCATAAAGCAACAAAAGTTCGATAATTTTTTGTTCCAATTGAAATTGCACATCAACCTTTTCCAAGGCTTCGATTTTGGAAGAAATTACCTCGAATGGTTGTGTGGCAGTTTCAGCTTTTTCGGAAGCATCCTTTCTTTCTTTACGAAGCATTTGGGCGAGTGTACTGAACAGCACCTCTTCACTTATGTCCATGATGCGCGAGCATTCCTTCAAATAAACTTCTTGCTTGATCACATCGGGAATCTTGGAAATACTTGCTACCATATCGCGGATGGTATCGGCTTTTTTGATAGGGTCGGCCTTGGCTTCCGAAGCCAAAAGGGATGCTTTGAAACTGATAAAATCCTTAGCGTTTTCTTCGAGGTAAAGGGTGAGTTCCTCCAACGAATTGCTTTTTGCAAAACTGTCCGGATCCTCGCCTTCCGGGAAAGTGCAGATTTTCACATTCATCCCCTGTTCCAAAATTAGGTCGACACCACGCAACGAAGCCCTCAATCCTGCCTCGTCTCCGTCAAAAAGCAAGGTGATGTTTTTGGTTAACCGATTCACCAAACGGATTTGTTCCGAGGTCAAAGCCGTACCAGATGAAGAAACCACGTTGTATATCCCGCTTTGGTGAAATTGGATCACATCGGTATAGCCTTCCACCAAATAGCAATTGTCCTGTTTGGCGATGCTTTGCTTGGCTTGGAAAATCCCGTAAAGCACCTTGCTTTTATGGTAAATATCACTTTCGGGGGAATTAAGGTATTTAGCGGCCTTTTTATCAATTTTTAATACCCTGCCTCCAAAGCCCAATGTACGGCCGCTCATGCTCAAAATGGGGAACATTACCCGGCCTTTAAAACGGTCGAACTGTTTTTCTTCCTTAACAATGCTCAGACCTGTTTTTTCAAGGAACTCCAATTTATAGCCTTTTTTTATAGCCTCGTTGGTAAAGGCATCCCAAGAATCGGGGGAATAACCGAGCTCAAATTTATGGATGGTTTCATCAGTAAAGCCGCGTTCCTTGAAATAGGAAAGACCGATGGCTTTTCCCTCCTCGGTTTTCAGCAAAGTGTTGTGAAAATAATCCTTGGCGAATTCGCTAACCAAATACAGACTTTCCCTCTCGTTTGCTTCCTCTTTTTGCTCGTTGGTCTGTTCGGTTTCCTCAATTTCGATTCCGTATTTTTTTGCCAAATATTTTATGGCTTCCGGATATGTGAAATGTTCATGCTCCATCAAAAACGCCACCACATTACCACCTTTTCCGCTAGAAAAATCCTTCCAAATCTGTTTTACGGGCGAGACCATGAAACTTGGCGATCTCTCATCGGTGAAAGGGCTAAGGCCTTTAAAGTTGCTTCCGGATTTTTTCAATTGCACGAAATCGCCTATCACCTCCTCTACCCGGGCGGTTTCAAAAACAGTGTCTATGGTGGTTTTGGAGATCAATGGGATGTTGGTTGTTGGTTAATGGTTGATGGTTGATGGTTGATGGTTGATGATTGATGGTATTATTTTCAAAGATGAAAAATTACACCGAAAAAAAATGGTTTAAACGGAGACTTATTTATGAACAGTCCTTGAAAGTGTTTCTTTAATTTGCCTCTCACTCTTCGCGTCTCAATTATTTACTTTTTTCTGTCAATCACATAATTTACCATCAATTCAAGTGATTCTTTATAGGGGGAATTAGGGTAAGGTTTTAAGAGTAACAAGGCTTGCTGTTGATATTCCTTCATTTTTGAAACGGCATAATCCAGCCCGCCGGTGTTTTTTACGAAATTGATTACTTCCCTTACCCTTTCTTTGTCCCTATTGTGGTTTTTGATGGAATTCAACAACCACTTTTTATCTTTTTCCGAAGCTTGGTTCAGCGCAAAGATAAGCGGTAAAGTCATTTTTTTTTCTTTAATATCGATGCCCGTGGGCTTGCCGATGTGCTCATTCCCATAATCAAAAAGGTCGTCCTTGATTTGAAAAGCCATCCCGATAAGTTCCCCAAAAGCGCGCATGGTTTCCACTTCTTCTTTGGGGGCGTTGACAGATTGGGCGCCCATGGCACAGCAAGCAGCGATTAAAGTGGCGGTTTTTTGACGGATTATTTCAAAATAAACTGCTTCAGTAATATCCAGTTTGCGAGCTTTTTCTATTTGGAGCAATTCCCCTTCGCTCATTTCCCGAACTGCTACGGAAATGATTTGGAGTAGGTCAAAATCGCCATTATCTATGGAGAGCAATAGGCCTTTGGAGAGAAGGTAATCGCCCACCAAAACGGCAATCTTGTTTTTCCAAAGCGCATTGATGGAGAAAAAACCCCTTCGGCGGTTGCTGTCGTCCACCACGTCGTCATGTACCAGGGTGGCGGTATGTATAAGTTCTATAACGGAGGCGCCGCGGTAGGTGCGTTCATTCAACAAGCCGTTATTAGTCATTTTGGCAATGAGGAAGACGAACATGGGCCGCATTTGCTTGCCTTTGCGGTTCACCACGTAGTGGGTAATCTTGTTGAGCAGCGAAACCTTGGAGGCCATGGAAAGGGAGAACTTTTTTTCGAAAAGCTCCATTTCGGTATCGATGGGCAGTTTTATTTGGGAGACGATTTTCATTTATCATTTCAAAGATAATAGAATCTTTAGTGAGCCCTGCAAAGCAAAAAAAAGGTAAACACCGCTTTTTATGTGGTTTCTTCTTTTTTGCCAGATTTATTCCGATACAATGATTTATCAATAGCCTGAACCATTCTGTCCTTTTCAAGTTTTACACCTAAAAAGTTTTCTATCATATCAATATTTTCTTTAGGGTTATTTAGTAATTCTTTGTAATCTATATATAAAATTTCTACGCCAGGTTCTTTTTTGTTCCATGCATCAATATTCATTAGCAATTTTTGGAATTCGTTATAAAGTTTTACAGGAAAAACATCTTCATTCCTCCCTAACATTTTTTGTTGTGATTGCATGATTTCGTTTAAATCACGGTTCATGAAAATGATTTTATACCTGAACTTTGGGTCTAAATATTTTAATAGCGGGGCAACGATTTTCACCGCTTTATCTTGCCCTTCCCCCAGCCATGAATTGTCTTTGTACAATGACATTACGGGTTGATATTCAAAATATCCTTTAGGATTGGAAATATCTGCTTCCCGCTTATAATCCTTTAGTGTATTCATGCCTCCGTTGTCTAGCATTTGCATCATAAGTGACGTGCCTGATCTTGGTAAGCCCGAAACAATTGTAATCTGGTTTTCCCTGTAAATGTTTGTTGCCTTATTATCAAATTTTAAATTCAGTTCTATTTTTTTGTTAATATTTTCTAGTGACATCTCAGCTTGGTGAAATTCTTTGGGCTTTAGCTTTGTTGCCATTTCAAAAGCCAATTTTGCGTTTTCGAGGTCTCCCATTTTCTCCAGTGCCTGGCCCAATAAAAAATGGGCTTTAGGATAATATTTTACCAATTCTATACTGGTGAGCGCATAATCTGCGGCTTCTTCATATTCATCTAATTGCAACAATATCTCAGCAATAGTAGCGTGAAAGTTTGCTTTTTGAGGTTCCTTTTCAATAGCTGCTTCCAATAATTCCCGGGCCTGGGTATATTCTCCTAATTGGTATTTCAACTTTCCTATAAGAAATAAAACCTCTCCAGATTCGTGGCGCTCCCTTTCTTTTTCTAATATTTTTAATGCTTGGCGTGGCCTGCCCATCTCAGTTAATATTTGAGCTTCAGTAAGTTCTAAATTGTATTCTATTTCGGTTTTTGATGATTTTACTAGATCCAAATATAATTTTGCTTGCTCAAATTCCTTTTGAAATAGTGCAATGCTTATTAAATCCATATAAAATGGGGCTAAATCTACCGGGGCTTCTTCGTTCAGAAGTTCAATTAAATGTTGTTTGGCTAAAAAGAAATCTTTTTTTCCCATAAAAACCCTTGCAAGATTATGTTTTAGGTCTATGCGCGTCTTCTTTATGGCTACTTCATATTTCTCATCAAGTTTTTCAACATATCCCAGATCGATTAACTGCTGCATTGTTTCCTCATCAGAGAGGGCATCTGCCTGCTGGCTTTTATCCAGTTCGGCAAAATCGCCAGGCTCATTATCCCAACTTTCTATATAAGTTGGAGTTTCTGTTTCTTGGAATATATCAAGTATTACCTTCCCGTCCATATCCTTGCCCACGGGCAGCCCAAAATGATGTAGGATTGTAGGCGCGACATCTATTAGGCCCATACCGAAAACTTTTTGGTTTTTCTTAATATTGGGTCCTGAAGCAATAAAAATCCCGAATTGCCTGTGCTCTAAGGAGGGAGCTGCCTGTACTTTAGGCATTTTAAGTATTCTCTTAGGGCCTGATTCGAAACCATGATCAGACATTATTATTACCGTTGTATCTTTATCAATTAATTGCATTTTTCTTTCTAACATCATATCTTGAAAGATATATGCGCCTGTTACGGCATCTTTGAAAATGTCATAATTATTTTGATCAACGGCTGACAATTTTGGGGGATGATATTTCATAAAACTATGACAAAAATGATCTATCATATCATAATAAACTGCCATGAAATCCCATTCGGATGTACGTAACAATTTAGTAGCCGCATTGTGAACAGAGGTATTTTCAGAAACAATTTTTGCAATTGCCGCAAGGCCTTTATGATTTTCCTGGTCCACATCATGAGCGCGAGGCACAAAGGGATAAAGATGTGCCTCGGTAATTTCGAAAGGAAACATACGTAAATTTTTAAATTCATCTTTTTTCTCCCATGGATGGATGACAAACTCACTCATAGGCGTTTGTTTCTTTGGATCTCTATGCGTTTTTGGGAAACGATCGGACACGATTGTCCCATTGATGGGCTCTACGGGGAAACTTGGCCACCATCCTACAAGATTACTTTTTAAACCTTGATTATGAAAAATATTCCATAAAGCTCTTGTTTTTCGGGAGGTTGTTGTTACAGGCCTAACCGTCTTGGCGTCTGGTGTTACCTCAATAAAGCCCAAAATGCCATGTTTATCTGGTGTCTTTCCAGTTGCCACAGATGTCCATAACATTGGTGAATATGGCGGACTCATTGTACTCATATTACCATATACTCCATTTTCAATTATTTTTTTTAATGCTGGCATTTTGCCTTGTGCGATAAGCGGCCATATTATATTCCAATCAGCAGCATCCCAACCAATTAACAATAATTTATTCTTTTTCATCAAATTCACCGTTGTTGCTATTTTTTTTTACATTTCTCCACGCTTCGAAACCAATATCCCCCAAAGCCAATATTCCCAATGAGCCTAACAATGGTATTTTATCGGGTTTAAAAAGCTCTCTTTGTATGATATTTTTTTTCATTATTTACATTTATGAGTTTTTTTGTGGAACTTTATTTATATTTGCTCTTATTAACGAAGTAAAACTGCAAAAAGTTTTGCATTAAATCCTATTCAAAATGAAAAAAATTACACGAAAAAAATTATCTGAAAGATTATTGCAATATGGTGCGCTGTCTGCGGCTGCACTTGGTGTTGCAGATGCGAGTGGGCAAGTTGTTTACACAGATGTAGATCCTGATGCAGTTCTTAATGTGGGTGAAGATTATATTATCGATTTTACAGCAGCATTGACAGAATTTACAGTAACTAATCCTGATGGTCTTGCTGGCGGAAATGCCGCAATTGTATTTCCTAGTTCTGGAGGTGCTTTTTTAGGAATTACTGCCGGTGGTTTTGAATATCCAGCTCTCCTTAATGAAGGAGACGTTATTGATGGGGCTGCTGGTTATACTGCAAATGGAATTCGGGGCGATTTAAACTATTATGGTTGCGCATACTCAAACAGCCAATGGTGTGGTGCAGTCACCGATGGTTACATAGGTGTAAGATTCGTTTTTAATGGTAATACTCATTACGGTTGGGCTCGTTTGAATACTGATGTAAATGGTTCAAACTTAATAACCGTTAAAGATTTTGCTTATGAATCTTCCCCCGGTGTTGGTATAGAAGCCGGCGATGATGGCGGGTTAGGAGTTAATGACAATACTTTTAATGACTTTGAATATTTTGTTGATGCCAACAATCTTTTGAACCTTTCTGCCACTAATTCAATGGAAAAAGTTGTATTGTTCAATATTCTTGGCCAACAAGTACTTTCTCAAAAACTTTCGAATACTTCTGAAACCGTAAACCTTTCAAGTTTGAAAACAGGGGTTTACATTGCTACAGTTACCATTGATGGAAACAGCAAAACCTTTAAAATCGTAAAAAAATAATTTTACATTTTTAAGTGTTGATAATAGCGGCCCCGAAATTCGGGGCCGTTTTTTTTATAATATATTGCCCTATAATAGTCAAGAAAATCGGGGTATTCAAATTAAGAACATCCCTCCCTACCGATACCTCGGGACTCCAAAGGGATGGTGCTTGTTGTGGTTAAAAGCAAAAAGTCCCCTCTTTGAAGCAAGTGCTGAGCGTAGTCAAATCAGGGGATTTAAGGGAGAAGTTTTTAACTCTTGTTTGCCAACTGCCCACAGGCCGCATCAATATCTTTTCCGCGGCTCCGGCGAACCGTAACGGGAATCCGGTTCCTTTCCAAAACGGTGATATAATTCTGGATATTCGCGGGCGATGCTTGCTTAAATTGATCATCGCCTATGGAATTGTATTCAATTAAGTTCACCTTACAGGGAACATATTTGCAAAACCTCACCAAAGCTTCAATGGCTTCTTGGTTGTCATTTATTCCTTCCCAAACCACATATTCGTATGTAATAGGCCGTTTCGTTTTTACAAACCAATATTCCAGTGCTTCTCTCAAGTCATCCAAAGAAAAGCTTTTGGCAAAAGGCATTATTTTCTCCCGGGTTTCTTGAATGGCAGAGTGCAATGAGACCGCAAGATGGAATTTTACCTCATCATCTGCCAGTTTTTTGATCATTTTCGGCACGCCCGAAGTGGAAAGCGTGATCCGTTTGGCGGACATCCCCAAGCCTTCTTTTGAAGTGATTTTTTCAATAGCCTCCAATACATTTTTATAATTCATCAGCGGTTCGCCCATTCCCATAAAAACAATGTTGGTCAAAGGTTTATTATGATACAGCCTGCTTTCTCGGTCAATGGAAACCACTTGATCATAAATCTCGTCAGGATTCAAATTGCGCATTCTTTTCAATTGTGCCGTGGCACAGAATTTACAGTCCAAACTGCAGCCCACTTGCGAAGAAACACAAGCCGTTGTCCTTTTCTTGGTGGGGATTAAAACGGATTCCACGATGAGCCCGTCATGCAGTTTTACAGCATTTTTGATTGTACCGTCACTGCTTTTTTGAATATGGTCTACCTCAATATGGTTAATGGTGAAATTTTCCTGCAAATGCGCACGGGTTTCTTTTGAAAGATTGGTCATCCCATCAAAGGTGTGAATACCTTTGCTCCAAAGCCACTCATAAACCTGGCTCCCGCGAAAGGTTTTATCGCCAATGCTTTCAAAAAAAGATTTGAGTTCATCTTTTGAAAGGGCGCGAATATCTTTTTTTCCTGAAATCATAGGTTGCAAAAATACTCATTTTAGTAAGAAGTGAGACGTGAGATGTGAGATGTGAGATGTGAGATGTGAGACGAAAGTCAGGAAACCTTAAAACCTATCAACAATAATTTTTTTGGTAACTGTATCATCGCTGTCCTCATCGGTAAGGTGAAGGAAATAAACCCCTTCCGAAAGATTTTCAATACTGATGGTGTTCATGGTATTGGACAAGGAACCGGAGGACAATCGTTGGCCAATCATATTGTAAAAATTATAGGTAAGGTTGGGATAGCGGTTGTTCATCACAGTGATTTCGGTAGTTGCGGGGTTGGGATAAATTTCCAATTCGCCCAAAAATTGAAAGTCCGGGGCGTTCAATATATTCTGAAGGGTTTCCATGGTGGTCTGGCCCGTTTGCGCTGGGTCCAGCCAATCCATCAAACGGGTTTGGGGGGAGTTTCCGGAATTCCACGAAACGCCAAACCTACCGTAAATATCATAATCGCCATTGTTTTGAGTTCCATCACAAAAAGATTGCCCAGCGTACAATTGACCAATGATCCTTCCATTATGATCAAACAAAGGCGAGCCGGAAGAACCGCTTTCGGTGGTCCCCATTTCCCAACCGTTGCCATTGCCTGCGGAAATTCCTTCAATAAGCCAAACTTCCACCCCCTCGGCATTTTCCTTCACTGCCCCGGAATCATCTCTGCAAATTTTCATGATGTCGCCATTTGGGTGGTGAATGCCCACTGCAAAAAGCGGATTGGTATCGGAATTGTCCCAGCCGGCAAAAGCAATATCCCAAGAACTTGGGATAGGATTTGTAAGTTCTACTAATGCAAAATCGCTCAACGCATTGTTGGCTTTAACAGTCGCCCCACTAACGGTAAAATTCGTTTCAATATCCGTGCTATCATCGCCTGTGCCACAAACAGGATTGGGGCTCATCCAGTTGAAACGCAAGGACCAAAAAGCAGGATTGCTATTTTCAAGACAATGGTTTGCGGTCAAAAGGTATGGGGTTTTGTCATTTTGGGTATTGTTCATTAAAACCGCGGAGCACAAATAGCCATTCCCCAAATTGAGCAATGCCACGGCTTTTTTGAGTAAATCCTTTTTATCGTCAAAATCTTCTCCCAAGTTGCAATTCACATCATAATTGCAATCCCCCGAATCGTTCAAACCCCTCATGCCGTCTGCAAACATAGTTACCTGCCCCATGCGGTAGCCGTGAATTACACTGCCTATTTCCAACCTTAGCTGTCCCTGTGCCGAAGCAGGCTGAAAATATTCCACCCAAATAATATCGCCTTCCACGAACCAAGAACCCAAAAGTTGGTTGGTAGTATTCTCTGAATGGGTATAAGTTCGTGAAATATCGGTGCGGGAATCGTTATAAAGTTGCAACCGGGAGCCTTTCGGCAAGTAAAATTCGTTGAAGTTCAAACTTAAATTCAATGCCCAGGAGGATTGAATGGCCACTTGCCATATTTTATCGCCGTTTGGCAATTCGGTCCAAGTTCCGTGGTCATGAATGTTTAATTGAATAGGGCGGGTGATGCCATACCGCCAAGGAAGGCTTTTGTCCAAATCGTTTATACTGTCTTCTCGATGAACATTTTCAAGGTTTAATGGGGGTAATATAATTGGGGTTGTTGTGTTTGAAATATCCATTTCCCAACTTACGGGCAATAGTGGCACCTCCTGAGAGAAGGAGGTAGTTTTGATGAAGAAGAAAATAAAGATGTAAGTAATTTTTCCCATGCACAGGTGCCTTAAGCCTTTAAAAAGGCCTACTAATATAAATTTTTATTTTGACATTTGAAAAAACAATAACTTAAAATAAAAAATCCCTCGGACGTGAGGGATTTTTTATTTTTATATGATTAGCATCGCATCACCATAAGTATAGAAATTATACTTTTCCTTGATAGCCTCTACATAAGCTTCCTTTATGAAATCATGCCCCGCAAAGGCAGCAACCATCATCAACAACGTAGATTTTGGGGTATGGAAATTTGTTACCATTGCATTGGCAATGCTGAAATCGTAAGGCGGGAAAATGAATTTATTGGTCCAGCCGGAATATGCATTTAAAGTATGGTTTGATGAAACCGAGCTTTCCAGCGCGCGCATCGCGGTAGTGCCAACGGCACAAATTCGTTGCTTTCTTTGAATGCCGGCATTAATAATTTTTACGGCTTCTTCGGTAACCATCATTTCCTCTGAATCCATTTTATGTTTTGAAAGGTCTTCAACCTCAACGGGGCTGAAAGTTCCCAAGCCAACGTGCAAGGTAACTTCAGCAATATGTACGCCTTTAATTTCAAGCCTTTTTAGAAGATGCTTTGAAAAGTGCAATCCAGCAGTTGGGGCTGCTACCGCACCTTCATTTTTTGCAAAAATTGTTTGGTAACGTTCTGCGTCCTCGGGCTCAACTTCCCTTTTAATATATTTTGGCAATGGGGTTTCCCCAAGTTCGGTAAGCTTGTTTCGGAATTCTTGATAAGATCCGTCAAAAAGGAATCGAAGTGTCCTTCCGCGGGAAGTTGTATTGTCAATCACTTCTGCCACCAAGGTTTCGTCATCGCCGAAATATAGTTTATTACCAATTCTAATCTTTCGGGCAGGATCCACCAAAACATCCCAAAGACGAGTTTCGGAATTTAATTCCCTTAACAAAAAAACCTCGATCCTTGCGCCTGTTTTTTCTTTGTTCCCAAACAAACGTGCGGGGAAAACTTTTGTATTATTGGTAACCAAAACATCGTCTTCATTGAAATAATCAATAAGGTCTTTGAAGGTTTTATGTTCAATGGTTTTGGTTTTTCTGTCCAAGACCATCAACCGGGATTCATCCCTATTGGTTGCAGGGTATTCGGCCAATAATTCCTCCGGAAGGTTAAAGTTGAAATTTGAAAGTTTCATTCCCATAAGTGCGCGTGATTTTTATATTGAAAGGGTGCAAATATACAACCTCAAAATAGGGGTTGTCAAGCAAATGGGGGTTTATTATTGGAAATTCACCGAAACGCCTGTCTTTTCAAGGCATTTCCAAAATGTTGGAAAAGATTTTTCAACCACCATAGGGTCATTAATCGTTATGGGAAAAAGCAGGGACAAAGGGGCAAAGGCCATGGCCATGCGGTGATCGTTATAAGTTTCGATAATTGCGTTTTCAATTTTCAATTTTGAAGGAAGTAATTTTAAAGAATCTTCGGTAACAGTTACAATCGCGCCAAGTTTTTCCAGTTCCGCTTTTAATGCGGAAAGCCTATCGGTTTCCTTTATTTTTAAGGTTTGAAGCCCTGTCAACGCACACCCGATCCCGAGACCTAAACAGCTTACAGCAATTGTTTGCGCCAAATCCGGTGTATTTGCCAAATCCAGTGAAAGTTTTTTCGGCAAACGTTTTCCCGATTTTGAAAGGCTTATTGATTTTTCCACTTCATCAAAAACCGTTTTCACGCCCAGTTTTTGATAAATGGTAACCAATTCCGCATCTCCCTGAAGTGTTTCTTTTGTATAATGCTGAAGGGTAAGTGAACTATTTTCCGACAAGGCCACCAAACTGTAGAAATAGGAAGCGGAACTCCAGTCGGATTCTACCTCAATTGTGGTTTCCTCAATTTTTCTTAAAGGTTTTATTGAAATTTCATTGTTTGAAAACATACACGAAACCCCAATCTTTTTAAGCAATGAAGCCGTCATTTTCAAATAAGGGAGAGAGGTGGTTTTTCCCTCCAAGTGAATATTTAAACCTGTTTTTAATGAAGGTGCAATTAGCATCAAAGCCGAAATATATTGACTGCTCACATTGGCTTTAAGGCTCACTTGATTTCCGGTTAATTTTTTTCCCATGATCCGAAGTGGGGGAAAGCCTTCTTCATTTACATATTTTATGTCCGCTCCAAGTTGGAGCAGGGCATCCACCAAAATTTTTATGGGCCGTTGTTGCATTCGGTTGCTGCCCGTAAGTAAAATATCCGTTCCTTCCAAAGTTGCGAAATGGGCAGTGAGAAAACGCATCGCGGTGCCTGCATGGTTTACATTTACCTTTCCTTTTGTGATTTTCAAACCTTCACACAAAACGAAGGTATCCTCACTGTCCGAAATGTTTTTTATGGAAAGGTTGGGGTAAATGGCCTGTAACAAAAGTAGTCGGTTCGATTCGCTTTTTGACCCGTTTATGGAAAGGGAAACTTTTTCATTTCCTTCTTTATAAGAAAGGAAAACTTTCATTTCTTAAAATCTTCTTGTTTCAGCTTCCCCCAAAATTTCCCGTAACTCACCGTAAACCCGCATATAAATCCAGCAAAAAGGAATGAGGCAATAAAGAGAAATAGGTTTTCCGCAAAGAACAATTCAGAAGAAAACCCAACCATTGCCCATTGTATGAAAAATAACACGAGCATATAAATTATGCCTAAAATTAGTACTGATTTCCAAAACCCTTTATAAGAAATTACCCTTTTAAACATCGCCCTTTAGTTTTTCGTTACCGTGATGCCGATCGTGATCGCGATGGATTTTGAGTTCTAATTTTTTATCAAAAGCTTCTTGAAGGTTGACGCCGGTTTGGTTTGCCAAACAAAGCACAACAAAGACCACATCTGCCAATTCTTCCCCCAAATCTTTGTTTTTGTCGCTTTCCTTTTCGCTCTGTTCACCATAGCGGCGGGCAATGATACGTGCTACTTCACCCACTTCCTCAGTGAGTTGTGCCATGTTTGTCAATTCATTAAAATAACGGACGCCGTGTGCTTTTATCCATTTATCTACTTCCAATTGGGCGTTGGGGAGGTTCATAGGTTAGGCTTTTATGAGGACTACTTTTTCAGCTTCTTTGGCAATAATCATTTCATAGAATTTTTTCAAGTTGCCGTAATCTTCTGCCGAAATGAAAGAATCGTTGATGGAAAGTTCCACCGAGAGTTGCAGTTTGTTGCCAACTTGTGAAATCATATATTTAAAACCCCCCATGTTTTCGCCCAAACTAAAAATGGCGTTTTCGGGGGTGCTTTCTAATTTATAACCTTCCGGCAGGTTGATGGTAACCAAATACCGATCCTTAATTGGATAGCCGTAATCTATGGGATAATCGCGTTTTTCAAGTTTAAAGGGATTCTCTTTTAATGCCAAAAAAGCCATGGGTGAGAAATAAAGTTTTCCGCCCACGTTTTCCAAACCATCAATGGTCTCAAAATTATAATGTAGGGAAACGGGTTGATTCGAGACTTTCAGGTTTTCAAATTTTACATTGGAAAGCTCTGTTTGGCCGAGGTCCTTTTCCAGTTCTTTTTGTATATCCAGTTCGCCCAGGTTTTTATAATCATCACGGTACATCAAAGCGTAATGCCCGGTAAACCTGTTTTTTGTTTCCCCCGAAAGGGAGAGGTCCTCGGCAAGATTAATAGTTACCATCGCATCTCGGATTGCGGGACTAGTTGGTGATAAAGAAACCCAGTCTGAAGAAAGATCTTTCCTGATAATCCTTCCCTGCCAATTCAATATTTTAGGTTGTAGTATCCCCATTTCGGAATCTTTATGCGTGGCGTCCAGCAAAATTACGTTACTCCCCATTTCTACCCCGGCCACCACATAATTGAATCCATTTATGGTTGGAAAAAGTGGGATACCGTTAGTTTTGGTACTTATCAATACCGGATTTGCGGAAACCCCGGCATGACGAAGCATGGCCACGAACATCAAATTGATATCTGCCACGTTACCTGTTCCTTTTTTATAGGCTTCCTTTACCCCTTCGTTGGTGAAATAACCATTAAATGAATTCCAGTTCATTTTACTTTTAACGAATTCAAAAACCCTCGCAATTTTTTCATCGGGATTACTAACTCCTTTTAATAGAGCATCAATATCTTTTTCAAAATAGTTACTGCGTTCCAATTCGGCACCAAAAGAATCGGTATTGTAAATAGTCCGGGTGGCAGCTTCCCACGTAGTGGAATAGGTCTGCATCGTAGAGCCTGGAAAATCTGTATAGCTCAATTCGAATTTTAGCGAAGTGGCATAGTTTTCAATGTTCCCGGCATAGGCTTCTTCTTTCATTGCGGGAACATTATCCATGTTTATTTCGTAAATATCTTCCTTAAACGTAATATTCCGTGTTTCCGTTTTTGGTAATGACCCACCAATATCGCCGATATCTTGAGTAGTCTGGCTAAAACTTAAATTACGGTCGCGACGGTCTTTTCCAATTTTATAAGGTAACCACCCTTTTTGGTGGGTCTGGAAAACAAAATATTCTGGGGAAACAAAACGCACTTCTACCCGGTTGACGGGGATTCTTTCCTGAAACTTAAATTCGTCTATATTGCTGATAAACGGCGACTTTATCGAATATCTGTATTCTATGACGCATCCCTCGGAAAGGTTGGGCATGGTAAACTTTGTTTGGTTGAGGTATTTGCTGGTTTCAACATCAAAAATGCCTTCGCTTTTAAGCTTGGCCTCTTGTATTTTTCCATCGGCCCCCAGAGAATAGGTAACACCCTTAAGCCCAGAGATTTCATCATCCTTGCCACCAGAGCCTTGGTATAGGTCCACTTCGCGGGTGGCCCAATCAAAACCTTCTTTGGTATAAATTTTAACCCGTTCAAAAACGTCGGTTACCATATAAAAACCAGAATCGCTAGTGTATTCAAAATTGGTTTTCACCTCCCGGAACAATATGGCTGCATTGGCCGTGGCATCTGTGGGGTGCTGTTTTTGGAGCAATTCTGCTTCTGAAACTTTTCCGTATTTAAAGTTTTGCGCCACCGCAGTTTGCAGGGTGAAAAAAAGGATGGTGATGCTGAGTAATCTTGTTTTCATTTGAAATTTGTTTTTTACTGAATGGTGTTTTTAATTAAAATTTTTGCTTTGTCACCTTTTGTAATTGCCCTTCGGAAATCACGGTAGTTTTCATATTCCTCTTTAAGGTGATTACCTTTATTAATAATAAGTTCACGTTGGTAAACCAATTTATGATCAGAAATTTTTTCAAAAGTAATATTATAACTCCCGAACTTGGTTTCCAGCTTTTCATTTTCAGGTAACCCTTCTAAACTAAATCCTTCTGGGATGTTTATTTCCAAAGTATCAATATCCGTGTAACCTTGATGGATGTGCAAATCTTGCTTACGATCCAAAAACCTCGGCGGAACGTATTGTGATTGATTGAAAATATTTACACAAAAAAGGAAATCATTCCCCACTGCATTAGCGTAGCCCGGGATTTGAACACTTGCGTTTTCAGTAAAAACAACCTCTTCTCGGTTATTTTGAAATTGAATGTTCCCTATATTTAAACCATTTATGTAGCTCCATTTATTTTTATAATATTTTTCCACTTCCTCCTGTTTCCTTTTTGGCAAAAGGTATTTTTCGTCATACTTCAATCCTCCGGAAATACTGTTAAAAGTTGCAGTTATATTTCCATTTGTGTCCAAAAATATTTTTGCGGTGTTTTCCTGTCGGTTTTCGGAAGTGGAATAAGCCTTGGTACGGGCTATTTTTCCACCCTCGGGGGTTATCATTAAAACTTCGCGGTCATCGGTAAAATCTCCAATATATCCGAAAGGGGTGTCCTGACTTGTGCATTCAAGCCATGTTATATCATCGCCGTTGGGAATGGCCAAAATGGCGTGGTTGCCCTGCATGGAGGTAAAATCTGATTTGATGTTCCTTTTATCATCCCCGGCGTACAACACGGTATAATAGGAAGGAATCCCTGCGACTTCCAAAAGCGTTTTAGTATAATTGGTTAGCGCCTTACAATCGCCATAAGCCAGTTTATCAACATCCATGGCCGGCATGGGTTTCCAACCGCCAATGCCAATCTGTACACTGATGTACCGCACTTTATCCTGTACGTATTGATATATTTTTCTTGCTTTTCCTTCGTTGGTGGTTTCATTGGCCACCAAACTTTTAATAGTGGCAACGGTTGCAGGGGAAAGTTCATTAACATCCGAAAGCAGCGCATCGTCCATCCACTTCCCGAATTGTTCCCAGTTTTTCCCGTTTCCCGGCACTCCTTTTAACTGAAAATTATCAAGCGCGAAACTAACATTGGGGGCAAGAAGATAAAAAGAAGGGGAATGGTCTTCATAGCGGATGGCCTTTAGGTTTTTGGCTGAAAAAACAAGTTCATTTTCTCTGTCCGAAATTTCGATTTCGTGACCTTCTAAGTTTAAGGAATAGTATTTTGGTTTATTCGTTGGGTCATATTTTACTTTGACTACACTTTTTTGGGTACTCCTTCCATAGCCGCCCAGCGGATACCAGAAGGGAAGAAATGCAGAATCCGTGCTTTCTACTTCGCTTTCAAAAACAAGGAAATAGGGATATGTGGTCGGGGTATGATGTAAAAAAAGCATCCTATCATCACTATAAAGGCTTATGCCGTCTGCCGCACTCACATCTTTAAAATCCTTCTTTCTGTAATGCTCAATTTCATTCCCAAATGCATCATATACAAAGGCCTCAATATTTTTAACACGGGTTTCTGCATCATAGCCAATACTTGTACGCAAATGGTCGTTACCCAAATCATTTAAAACCGCAACCACCCTGCGGGTTTTATAATGCATTTTGGATTTGGAAGTTAAGTCAATTTCAATAAACTCGTCCACCAAAACACTGTTGGCGCCCGTTGTCAATTCTTTTGAAAGCGATGTAATCGAAAATTCGTTTTGGGAAATACCCGTGGCACAAACCGTAAATAATAGAAGCGTAATAAACCTTTTCATTATGGTGTTTTAAAAGGGGGCAATGTATATAAACCTTATGTTTTGACCAAGTAAAAAAGGCCATTTCTTAATTTTGTGTTAAAGGTTCGGAGAAGGATTGAATTAAATTGGTTGTAATGAAGCTATTCCCTGTTTTTTGAATCCATCCAAAGGGTAACCGGACCGTCATTTATCAAGTCCACTTCCATCATCGAACCAAAAACGCCTTTTGAAACTGGTTTTTCCATTTCGCCTTCAAGGCTATTAATAAAGGTTTCGTAAAGGGGAATGGCAATTTCCGGCCGCGCTGCTTTTATGAAAGAAGGGCGGTTGCCTTTTTTTATGGACGCGTGAAGTGTAAACTGGCTCACGACTAAACAGTTTCCCCCTATCTCTTTAATATCAAGGTTCATCGCCCCGTTTTCATCACCGAAAATGCGAAGACGCACAATTTTCCCTATTAACCATTGAATGTCTTCGGAAGTATCTTCGGATTCAATTCCCAGTAAAATTAGGAACCCTTGCCCTATTTTAGAAATAGACTTCCCTTCCACCGAAACAGAGGCTTCTTTTACCCTTTGAATTACGACCCTCATCCTTCCACTTCGTTGAGGAACTGATGACAAATACAATTTTTCAAATTATTCATTGGATTCATGATTTGCCCTTCGGTAGTTTTCGTCATCGCCCTCCATAAGTTGGAGGTAGCTTTTATATCGGGACCAAGCTATTTCTTCCTTTTCAACTGCATCTTTAATGGCACAGTTGGGTTCTTCAAGATGAAGGCAATTATGGAACTTACAATTTCCCTTAATTTTGAAAAATTCAGGGAAATAATTCCCTATTTCTTCCTTGTCCATTTCTACAATCCCAAAACCTTTGATGCCTGGAGTGTCTATTATTTGTGCGTCAAAGGAGAGGTCAAACATTTCAGCGAAAGTAGTGGTGTGCTGTCCCTGCAGGTGCTGTTCGGAAATTTGCTTGGTTTTCAAGTTAAGCTTTGGTTCTAAAGCATTAACCAAAGTAGATTTTCCAACCCCGCTGTGGCCCGTAAACATGGTAACCTTATCTTTCATCAAAGCTTTTACCTGATCAATATTCTTTCCGGAAATAGCGGAAATACCAACGCACTCATACCCAATTTTGCGATAAAGCGCGGCAAGAAATTTAATTTCAAGCAATTCATCTTCAGAATATGTATCTATTTTATTGAAAAGCAACACAGCTTTAATATGATATGCCTCTGCTGTTACAAGGAAGCGGTCTATAAAAGTGGTGAATGTTGGCGGATTGTTCAACGTTATCAAAAGGAAAGCGATGTCAATATTAGCAGCTATAATATGGGTTTGTTTGGAAAGGTTGACGGATTTGCGGATTATGTAATTTTCCCTTTCTTCAATTCTTGAAATAATACCTTGGGCTTTGTTTTCCTGCTCTTCCAATTCAAAGAACACATGGTCTCCCACCGCAACCGGATTAGTGCTTTTTATATTCCCGATGCGAAACTTCCCCTTGATGCGGCATTCATAAAATCTGCCATTCTCGGCCTTTACCGTGTACCAGCTTCCCGTAGATTTATATACCGTTCCGTTCATAGGTTGCAAAATTCAGGAAATTATTGGTAGTATTGGGGGAATTGGATAGGGAAAATACATTAAATTTAACTTTAAGGATTACAAGGATTCAATAAAAAAATGAGCAGAAAAGCCCTTATCAAAAGACTGAAATGGTATTACCCACTTGAACGGCTGCATGCTTTTATTAGCTTATTGCCCATAATATTTATAATTCAGATATATATAATGTACGATAGTGATATAAATTACAAATTACTTATTTGGGGAGGAATGGCAGGGCTTTTTGGGGCATTAGAGCACATTAATTATTATTACAAACAATTAATGGTTGATACTTTTGCAGATTTAAAGTATATTTTCAAAAATGGAAAACTTAAATATGGGAGCTTGGCGAAGGATTTAAGGGAAAATGAAATATAAAAACACAATTTCAAATTCCCAGCGCCAAATATGCTCTCGCTAGCTTTTCGTGGAAGTTTACTCCAATAAATACTACCTTTGAGGTGGTTTGCATCAATATTGGGTAACCGGTTTTCAATTAACATTAATAATTTATGAAACTTTATATCAAGAATATGGTGTGCGGCCGTTGCAAAATGGTTGTGAAACAACTTTTTGAAAGTGCCGGGCTTAATCCGGTTTCCGTTGAACTGGGGGAAGTGGAATTAACAAAGGCGTTAACTGGGGGGCAAAAAGCAAAAGTTACAAAGGCCCTGCAATTGATGGGTTTTGATATTATCAATGACCAGAAAAGCCGGACTATAGAAAAGATAAAAACCCTCATCGTAGAACTTGTTCATGACCAAAACAATTCCCTCTCCGTAAACCTATCGGAATATTTGTCTGAACGTTTGAATAAAGATTATAGCATGCTTAGCCATCTGTTTTCAGAAGTTGAAGCCAGCACCATTGAAAAATATTTCATCGCTCAGAAAATTGAAAAGGTAAAGGAGCTTTTGGTATACGATGAGCTTTCCTTAAGCGAGATAGCCTTTCAGCTAAACTATTCTAGCGTGGGCTATCTAAGCAACCAGTTCAAGAAAATCACCGGGTTTACACCTACCCATTTCAAGAAACTGAAGGGTAAAAAACGCAAACAGCTTGAGGATATATAAATCTTACAAATCATAAGCGGAATTAAGTAAGGCAAGAGCTGATTTTTCTTTAGAATTTTGTTCCAGTAAACTTTAAACATTCCATGATGAACCATACCTATCACATTAGCGGGATGAGCTGCAACGGTTGCCGAAGCCATGTTGAGAAGACTTTGAGCGCAATTAAAGGAGTATCCCAAGTTTCGGTAAACCTTGAAAAGGCCGAAGCCATAATTGAAATGAATGAACACATTCCCCTGGAAACTTTTCAAAAAGTATTGAAAGATGAGGGCGGCCGTTATGGTATTTCTCATCCCACAGATAAAAATGCCGACCATAAACGCACCGTTGAAAAAGAAGCAGGAAGTACAAAACAAAACGGCCCTAGCACATACTACTGCCCCATGCACTGCGAGGGCAACAAAACCTATGACAAGCCCGGTTCCTGCCCCGTATGTGGCATGAACCTAGAAAAAGCAGTGGAACTTTCCCGGGGCTCCACCTCATACACCTGCCCAATGCACCCCGAAATCGTTCAGGATGGCCCCGGCTCCTGCCCCATTTGCGGCATGGATCTTATTCCCATGGAACCCAGTGATTCCGAAGAAAATGAGGCCTATGAGCAGCTTTGGCGGAAAATGAAGGTAGCGCTGTTGTGCACAATCCCCATTTTCATCATCGCCATGATGGAGATGGTGGAAAAGAACCCCCTACTGCACCTGATGGATGCTCAAAAATGGAACTGGATACAATTGCTCCTGTCTTTACCAGTAGTGTTTTACGCTGGCTGGATGTTCTTTGAACGCGCTTGGAAATCCATAATCACCTGGAACCTCAACATGTTCACCCTGATTGGTATCGGCACAGGGGTAGCTTTTTTATTCAGTATAGTAGGTCTCTTCTTCCCGAATATCTTTCCTTCAGAATTTAAGAGCGAACACGGCACAATCCATCTTTATTTTGAAGCGGCTACCGTAATCCTGACCTTGGTCCTACTCGGGCAATTGTTAGAGGCAAGGGCCCACAGCCGAACAAGCGGTGCAATAAAGGAATTGCTGAAACTCGCACCCACAGAGGCCATTCTTGTGGCAGAAGGCGGAGACAAAACAATCTCCATCCATGATATTAAAAAAGGGGATTTGCTTCGCGTGAAACCCGGAGACAAGATTCCGGTGGACGGAAATATTACTGAGGGAGAAAGCAGCATCGACGAAGCCATGATTACCGGCGAGCCCATTCCCGTGGATAAAAAAACCGGCGATACAGTGACTTCCGGAACCATCAACGGCAACAAAACCTTTGTGATGCGGGCGGAAAAGGTAGGTTCTGAAACCCTACTTTCCCAGATTATACAAATGGTGAATACCGCCAGCCGTTCCAAAGCACCCATCCAAAAGTTGGCCGATACTGTTTCCCGCTATTTTGTCCCCGCCGTAGTTGTCATTTCCGTAATTACTTTTTTTGTTTGGGCACAGTTCGGCCCAGAACCTGCCGTGATCTATGGTTTTATCAATGCGGTCGCGGTACTTATTATTGCCTGTCCCTGTGCGCTTGGGCTTGCCACCCCCATGTCCGTTATGGTGGGGGTGGGAAAGGGGGCACAATCGGGTGTGCTGATAAAGAACGCAGAAGCCTTGGAAAATATGAATAAAGTGAACGTATTAATATCGGACAAAACGGGGACCATCACTGAGGGCAAGCCCACCGTAGGGAAAATTTATGCTTCGGAAAATAATGAGGACGAACTGTTAAGACTTATAGCTTCGTTGAACCAATATAGTGAGCACCCCTTGGCTCAAGCAGTCGTGAATTTTGCAAAGGCAAAAAATGTTTCCATTTCCGAAGCGAAAGATTTTGAAGCAGTTACGGGGAAAGGAGTTACGGGAACGGTAACTAATAATAAAGTGTTGCTGGGGAACAAAAAATTGATGGAACTGTGGGATGTCAAAATCCCGGCAGACCTCGAAAACGAGATTCTTGCCGAACAAAAATTGGGAAAAACCGTTTCCTATATCGCAGTTGAGGGCAATGTAGTTGGTTTTGTAACGATTACCGATGCCATAAAAAAGACCAGCAAAAAAGCCATAAAAGAATTGATGCGACAGGGCGTGGAAGTAATCATGCTAACCGGCGACAACGTGAACACCGCAAAAGCTGTGGCGGACGAGCTGGGGCTAAGCTCTTTTAAGGCCGGGGTTCTTCCTGAAGATAAGCTTAAAGAAATAAAAGTGTTGCAATCTCAAGGCAAGATTGTTGCCATGGCAGGCGACGGCATAAACGATGCCCCAGCCCTTGCACAAGCGGATATAGGCATCGCTATGGGCACCGGTACCGATGTTGCCATCGAAAGCGCCAAGATTACCCTCGTAAAAGGCGACCTTCAGGGCATCGTAAAAGCAAAAGCCCTTAGCCATGCCGTTATGAAGAACATCAGGCAAAACCTCTTTTTTGCCTTTTTCTATAATGTGCTGGGCGTGCCCATTGCTGCGGGCGTGCTTTATCCCTTTTTCGGTCTGTTACTTTCCCCTATGATTGCTGCCCTTGCCATGAGCTTCAGCTCGGTATCAGTGATAGTGAACGCATTAAGGTTGCGGAGCCTGGAACTGAAATGAATTATTTTTCAATTGTTCGACCAGATTACGATCAGGAGAAATTATGCAATGTCTTTCGATGATTTTAAAACAAGGACTGTGGCGGAAAAAGCCATTAGCAAAAAAACAATAACGATGACGGTCGCGGCGGGAAGTATATAAACTTCCCTATAAATAAACAATTTAACATGATATTAAAAACCTTTCATTTCGGTAAGGGGTAACTTTGGTTTCTAAAAAAATAAAAAACAAGATATTATGAAAAATGAAGATTTGATTAAGACATTGCAGGATTGTATTTCGAAATGTAATAATTGTGCCGATGCTTGTTTGGACGAAACAAACGTTCAAATGATGTTGGAATGCATAAGGCTGGACCGTGTTTGCGCCGCCGTGTGCCAGGCTACTGCGATTGCTTTGTCCACCAATTCTTCTGCAGAGTTCAAAGGCTTAGTAAAAGCTTGTCAGGAAATATGTGGGAAATGTGCTGATGAATGTGCAAAACATGAAGCCGAACATTGCAAAGGTTGTGCAGAAGCCTGCAGAAAATGTGCTGAGGCATGTGCGGCTTATTAGTAATTATAAGATTTCAAAAAAAATAACATGAAAAGGAAGCAGTATTCCTTAATTGGATAGGAATATTTTTTTTTCCAAAAATCTTTAACGATTTTAAATAACCGAGTCTTTTTAAAAATTGCTTTTTGCAGGGGATTAGCTCAGGCTTTTCCCCAAAATCCATAAATCGTTCCCGGAATACCATAAGTATGCCCCGGGCATAATGTGTAATTTCATACTTAAAAAAACAACAAAAATGAAAACAACATCAAAAATAGTGGTGGCAATCATAGTTTTGCTATCGTTTACAGTCTCAGAAGCACAAATCAAAAACGAAACGACCGAGACCGTAAGAATTTACGGCAAGTGCACCATTTGCAAAACCGCCATCGAAAAAGCAGGAAACATTAAAAAAGAAGCCAATGTAAATTGGGACAAAGACACCAAAATGGCTACCCTAACCTACAATTCAGCAAACACAAATCAGGAAGAAATTCTGAAGCGAATTGCCCTAGCGGGTTACGACAGTGATGAATTTCTGGCTCCAGACGACGCTTACGCCTCGTTGCCAGGATGTTGCAAATATGAAAGGGTGAACAAAACAGCTTCAAATACAGCAGCCCCAAAAATGGAAATGTACCACAGCGGCCATTCCACCCAAACGGTACCAATGGAAACAAGCCAAGAAACCAAAGGGTTGGAGCCCGTTTTCAAGGCTTATTTTGCGGTTAAGGATGCGTTGGTGAAAACCGATGGCAGCGTAGCATCCGCAAAGGCAAAAGAATTGCTGGCTTCCATAAATGCTGTAAAAATGGAAACCTTAGAAACAGAACCCCATAACGTTTGGATGAAGGTTATGAGCGGTTTAAGACAAGATACCGAACGCATTGCAGGGATCAGTGATGTGGAGCTGCAACGCGAATATTTTATGACGCTGTCACAAAATATGTATGCTTTGATAAAGGTTTCAAAAACCGAAACTCCAACCTATTACCAGTTTTGCCCAATGGCAAACAATGGAAGAGGCGCTAATTGGCTGAGTAAGGAAAAGGCGATCAAAAACCCCTATTATGGCGCTCAAATGCTGTCCTGCGGAAGTGTGCAGGAAACGATGGAGTAAAGCATTGTTTATGAAAGCCTAATTAAATGAACCCGAAAAATGAACGAACCAAAAATGAAACATAAAAACAGGCGAAGCAAAAAATTGCTTGCTGCATCAGCATTCCTATTACTCATCACCCAATTTACCCTAGCCCAAAACGTGGTCCGATACGATTTGTATGTTCGGGACACCCTGGTAAATTTTACGGGCAAGGAAAAACGCGCCATTGCCGTCAACGGCCAAATACCCATGCCCACGCTCACCTTTACCGAAGGCGATATTGCAGAAATTTACGTGCACAACGAGCTAGACGAACAAACCTCCCTCCATTGGCACGGGTTGTTCCTCCCCAACGAAGAGGACGGCGTTCCCTACCTTACGCAGATGCCCATTGAACCGCACACCACCTATGTGTACAGGTTCCCCATCATCCAACATGGCACGCATTGGTACCACAGCCATTCCGGCCTTCAGGAACAAATTGGCATGTACGGCAATTTCGTGATGCTCAAAAGGCCGGACGACCCCACCTTTAGGGAAGGGATAGACGATCTGCCGACCGTTCCCGTTGTTCTAAGCGAATGGACGGATTATAAGCCCGAAAATGTGCACAGGATGTTGCATAATGCCACCGATTGGTTCGCATTGCAGAAAGATGCCGTGCAAAGCTATTCAGAAGCCATCCGGGCAGGGCATTTTACAACAAAAGTCAAAAACGAATGGAAGCGGATGCTGGCCATGGATGTAAGCGATATTTACTACGATAAAATTTTGATGAACGGCAGCTCCATTACCGATCTAAAGGAAATTGACGGAGAACCATTGAAAGCAGGCGACAAGGTAAGGCTTCGCGTTTCGAACGGAGGCGCCTCTTCCTATTTCTGGCTGCGCTATGCGGGTGGAAAAATAACAGTCGTAGCATCGGACGGCAACGACGTGGAACCGGTGGAAGTAGACCGCTTGATCATTGCCGTTTCCGAAACCTACGATATTGTGGTGACAATCCCTACTGAAGGTACCGCTTTTGAATTTTTGGCAACCACCGAGGACCGTACCAATTCGGCATCCATTTATATCGGCAATGGCATCAAACAGCTCATTTCGCCCCTGCCAACGCTGAAATATTTTGAAGGTATGGAGATGATGAACGGCATGATGAAAATGAACGGCGACCTAGACGATATGGGGATGAACATGAGCCTGAACCAAATGGACATGAACGTGGTGATGTACCAAGAAATCACCGGCGAATTAAAAGAAGGTACAGAACACAGAATGGACGGGAAGGAAACCAAAAAAATGGAAGGCATGCACGATATGGAAGAAATGAAAGATATGGAAGGGATGGATCACTCAAATCCCGATCAGTATAATAGTAATGAACTTTCGGAAATCACCACCTTGAACTACGCCATGCTGAGATCGCCCACAGAAACAAGCTTGCCCGAAAACTCCCCAGTACGCGAACTGCTTTTTGAGCTCACCGGGAACATGAACCGCTATGTATGGACTCTGGACAACAAAACGATTTCGGAAAGCGACAAGATTTTAATAAAAAAAGGTGAGATTTTGCGGTTGGTACTGTTCAACAATTCCATGATGCGACACCCCATGCACCTGCACGGGCACGACTTCAGGGTGCTTAACGGACAGGGCGATTATGCCCCCTTGAAAAACATTATCGACATCATGCCCATGGAAACCGACACCCTAGAATTTTACGCAAACGTGGAAGGAGACTGGTTCTTCCATTGCCACGTGCTGTACCACATGATGAGCGGAATGGGCAGGGTGTTCACTTACGAAGGCCAGGATGCAAACCCCTTGATTCCGGACCCAAAATTGGCACAACGGAAATTCTTTTCGGACGATCGGGAGTTCCATTTTATGGCGGAAAATGACTTTGCCACCAACGGAAATGACGGGATGGCCATGCTCCAGAACACCCGGTGGAGTTTTGAAACGGAATGGCGCCTAGGCTATACCAACGACCACGGCTACGAAGTGGAGACGCATTTAGGGCGGTATATCGGGAAAATGCAATGGCTCATGCCCTTTGTTGGCTTTGATTGGCGCTACCGGAAACTGGGTCACAACGAGGTAGAAGAAAACCTGTTTGGGCAGGAGAACACTAAGGACAGCCGTGCACAGTTCAGTTTGGGGGTGGCCTACACCCTGCCAATGCTCGTGAAGTTGCAGGCCGAAGTGTACCAAGATGGTAATGTGCGCGTACAGTTGATGCGGGAAGATATCCCTGTTTCAAAACGGTTGAGGTTCGCCTTTATGGCAAACACCGATATGGAATATATGGCGGGATTCAGGTATATCCTCACGAAAAACCTTGGGCTACGCACCCATTATGATAGCGATATGGGATGGGGAATTGGTGCCAACCTAAATTATTAGACAATGGTGGATTTAAGGAGGTCTATCATCAAAATTCCTACAAAGCCAGCAACCCATTCCCTACTCCAGCACCACCAACAGTTCATGCTGCCGGCTACCGTCCTTTCCGCTGGTTTCGAACAAGACCAACATCAATGTTGAGTTGGGGCGTTGCTTTTCCGCAGTCACGGTAAAGTTAAAAGCTCCCCATTCCGGCGCCCCGGCATCGGTCATTTGAAAACCTTTTTGGAGTTCATTGTGGCCGTCCTCGATTATCCAATTAAAATTGGCTTCAAAAATTTGTGCTTCGCCTTTTATGGTAAAAGTTTGTGCCCCCGTTTTATCCACGGTAACCTTCCGAAAACGGGCATTAGAATAGCTTTTCTTAGAGGAGGAGGCCTCCTTTTCAATATTATTTTCAGGGATCACGGAATCCACCATCTGTTCCTGTAGATTTGGGACTTCGGTTGGTTTTGTCTTTTCAACATTGCTGTTGCACGCCAAAAGGAAAAGTACGATAAGGGGTAAGATTAGTTTCATAGGTTATATCTTTAAGATTCAAAAGTTAAAATTCAATACTTCACTTTTAACTCATTTATCAATCACTCGTTTTTGATGCTCAATTGATTCTTGATGAATGGCTTTATATATTTTAAGCACGAAGTCCTCGCTTAATTTGTTTGTTTCACCTTCGGCAATCATTCGGGACAGCACCTCGTTCCAGCGCCTTACCTGCAAAATGGAAACATTATTCTGCTGTTTCAGTTCGCCGATACCATCCACTATTTTCATCCGCTTGCCCAATATGTCCATAATTTGGTCGTCAATAACATCTATCTGGCTTCGCAATACTTTCAACCTGCTTTGATATTCCTTCTCCCCGCTTTCCGTATTACGGACACGCAAGTCGGCAGTTATTTTTTTCAACGTTTCCGGGGTTATCTGTTGTTTTGGATCGCTTAAGGCATTGTCCGGGTCTTGGTGTGTTTCAATCATCAACCCGTCATAATTCAAATCCAAAGCGGTCTGGCACAGATCGAAGATAATATCGCGTCGTCCCGCAATGTGGGAGGGATCCAGCAATAATGGCAAGTCCGGGAAACGGCTTTGCAGGTCGATGGGAATTTGCCATTCGGGATTATTGCGGTAACGGGTTTTTTCGTATGTGGAAAAACCGCGATGCACGGCACCCAATTTTCTTTGTCCAATTTCATACAGTCGTTCAATGGCCCCCAACCAGAGGGCAAGGTCGGGGTTGACAGGGTTTTTTACTAATACAATTTTATCGGTGCCCCGCAAGGCCTCGGCAATTTCCTGAACAATAAAGGGCGAAACCGTGCTTCGGGCACCAATCCAAAGTATATCCATTTCGTATTTTAACGCCAATTCCACGTGATGGGTATTGGCTACTTCAGTGGCCATTAATATGCCGGTTTGCTGTTTTGCTTTTTGTAGCCATTTCAAGCCTTCTTCGCCAACGCCTTCAAAATTCCCGGGACGGGAACGGGGTTTCCAAACCCCGGCACGCATAACGGTGGCATCTGTATTTTTTAATTGTTGCGCAAGTTCCAATACCTGCATTTCAGATTCTCCACTGCAAGGGCCCGCTATTACCAGCGGATGGGGAAGTTGAAAAGCATCCAGCCAGTTTCCTAATTCTTTATTGTTTTCCATAAAAATATTTTGGGAATACAGTTAAACCCAAGCCTCTTCAAAAGTACGATTTAAAGGAATATTCTTTCCCCAAAAAATAAAATACCGACTCCTCCATTATATATTAAATAGTGGATAGGGCAAAAACTGTAACTTTACGAAACAAAAAATTAATAAATAAGATTAATATGTCCATCCGCGTAGAAAACATCACCAAGGAATACGGCCCACAAAGGGCCCTCAACAAGGTTTCCTTTTCCATTGAAAAAGGGGAAATCGTTGGCTTCCTCGGCCCAAATGGTGCGGGCAAATCCACCATGATGAAAATCCTCACTACCTTCCTTCCCGCTACCGAAGGCATTGCCGTGGTCAATGGTTTTACTGTAACCCAACAAGACTTGGAGGTTCAAAAGAGTATTGGTTATTTGGCGGAACATAATCCCCTCTATTTGGATATGTACGTTCGTGAATACCTTCGGTATAATGCGGAAATATACAATATCCCCAAAACCCGGGTCGAAGAAGTTATAATTCAAACCGGCCTTGCCCCAGAAGCCCGGAAAAAAATAAGTCAGCTTTCCAAAGGTTATCGGCAGCGGGTGGGCCTTGCCAATGCACTGTTGCACAACCCCGAAGTTTTAATTCTTGACGAACCCACAACCGGCTTGGATCCGAATCAACTAATTGAAATACGCGAACTGATAAAAAAAGTGGGCAAGGAAAAAACTGTTCTTCTCTCTACCCACATTATGCAAGAAGTGGAGGCAATTTGCGACCGGGTTATCATTATCAATAATGGGGAAATAGTGTTGGATAAAAAGTTGAAAGATTTAAAAACAGATCAAAAGCAAATTGTGGAAGTGGAATTTGATTATCGGGTGGAAGAAGTGGCCTTAAAGCAAATTGACAATATTGACAGAATTGAAAATTCAATTGGGTTTGTTTATCAACTTCATTTTTCAACAGAAGAAGATATGCGTGGAAAGGTTTTCGATTTTGCCCACGACAATGGCCTAAAGATTTTACAGCTTCACCAAAAAAACATGACTTTGGAAAAAATGTTTACTGAACTAACTATTCAAAAATAAGCCTCCCCCGGTACAATTCTTCAACCTCAACAATGGGCGGGCGGTTCTTGGAAATCACATCCCCAAGGCTAACTATTTGCCCACGTATGGATTGTTGAGGGTTTACAATCATATGATTGGTGCTTCGATGATAAAGGGTTAAATCCTGAATTATAAGATCGGCCGCTTCCACTCGAATGTCGCCCGCAAACAAGCCAATATCAACACGCTCCGCAGTACCTGAAAGGAAAAACTTTGAAAGGCCGTTGGCCACAATACTGAGTTCTTCCACATCCAATTGCAGCTTGAAATCGCCATCCACATGGTAGTTGTCCTCATTTTCCTGATCTTCGGATAATAAAGTCAAACTAGGGAAACCTATTATTCCAACACTTTCAACGGCAAGGCCTGAACTGTTTCGGATTTGGGTGATATTGGGCGAGGTAACGTATACCTTTGTTAGCCCATAATCTCTCACCAAATTACATCCGTTATTATTGAAGATTGAAAGCGAACCTTCCTTTACCTGAAGGTCAATATCGTTCAGTAAATTCTCTCCAGTTTCCACCACAACTTTTTGTTCTGCACCCTGAATGATGAACAATTGCACCCGTTCCCAAACAATTATTTCGGTGAATGTATCTAAGGTAAATTCTTCTTGGATAATATTCCCGGAGGATTGAAAGCAATCCAGCCCCTTCTCCGAATCACAGCCGAAAATGAAAATCACGATAACGGTAAATAATATTTTTTTCATTTATTAAAAAATCAATTCACAAGCGCACGCCTAAACCAAACTCCACCGCTTCTGCTTTTGCCCAATGGGCCTTTACTGTAACGGAGGCAAAAATTTTATCATCAAAAAAGTATCGCTTCAAGCCCAAACGGTTGTAAACCCGGTTTTCAAATTCATAGGGCCAATAGACATAATACCCCAATTGCGAAATAAAAGCAACCTTATTGAACCGAAGTTCATGGCCCACAAAAACACCCACCCGTTTATAATCTTCATCGCCGGAAAGCCCATCCTCAGGATAAGCAACCGAACGGTAATAGATGAGTTCCTTTAAAAAGTCAGCAAAAAAAACATCGACCCCGGCCTGTAAATAACTTTTATAATTTATACGCTTATCGGCATAAGCAGAAACAACATAAAAAGGATACTGCCCTTGCCCCACCACATCACTTTCATTCAATCCGCTCCGGAAAACCAAGCTATATTTAATGGGTTCAGCATGGCTGGAACTTTTAATATCCTCCAATGGAATCTGTTCCGGGAAATTTTCGTGATCGAACTGATAACTAACCCCTGCATTGAAAGTAAAGGTATTTGTACTATTATTTGGCGCGCGCACATTGGCATTGGAATAGTGGATAATGGCTATCCCGGCGTGAACACCAAAACCGTTCCAAATATTCTCGCGAACATAGTTTGCCTTTAAAAAAGTAGTGCTGAGTAAATGGGTGCCATAAGCATTGTTCTCATAATTGGTTTCCGCATCAAAAGGGTTATTGGCATAAGCGATGCCCTGACCCACACGAACCACAACGTTCCGGTTCAAAAAATACCAATTGAAATGGCCATAAAGCCCAACGACTTCCCCTAAATATTCATTTTGCATATTTTGATAGGCAAGCGTAACGCCCCAGTCCGGGTAATTATAACGCTGTTCCCATTCATTGAAACCGTACGTTTTCCGGTTAAGGGAAAGAATAAAACCGGTTGGGTGATCCGTGATCAAATGAGAAATATCGGGGTTGTGCTCCAGAATGGTCCCGTAAAAATAATCTGTTTCCACGGAAATTGGTTTCAATTCTTCTTCCTGGCAAAAAATGAGGGAAGTGAAAAGTAGGAAGATAAGTGAAAGCTGTTTTTTCATTGCCCCAAAAATAGCAGAATAATTAGAATATCCGGGAAGCGATGGCTTTTATATTATCACTTTTCCCCATCGAATAATAATGGATGAAAGGCACATTTGCTGCAGCCAGTTCCTTGCTTTGTTGAACGCACCATTCAATGCCTACTTGATGGATTTCTTTTGAATCCTTACATTTCAAGACCTCTTTTATCAAGGCTTCGGGTAAATCCACTTTAAACCGGTGGGGAATCATGTTCAAATGGTTTTTCACGGACAGCGGTTTTATTCCCGGAATTATGGGCACCGTAATGCCTTGAGCCCTGCACTTTTCAACAAAAGCGAAGAATTTTTGATTATCAAAAAACATTTGCGTAACCACGTATGCCGCGCCGTTCTTTATTTTTTTCTTTAGAAAATGAATATCGCTATCCATATTGGGAGCCTCCATGTGCTTTTCCGGATAGCCAGCCACGCCAACGCAAAAACTGGTTTGGGCTTGATTTTCCAATATATTGTCCAAATATTTTCCTTCATTCAGTTCACTGATTTGCCATACGAGCTCGCAGGCATATTTGTGGCCCTCCTTATTTGGGGTGAAATAGGTTTCGCTTTTAACGGCATCGCCCCGAAGGGCCATCACGTTGTCAATTCCCAAAAAGCCGAGATCTATCAAAAAATT
>JBBQKI010000017.1:0-54216 GCA_038326725.1 Flavobacteriales bacterium | reverse complement strand
AGATGTCGTAAAGCAAAGGATCCAGCCCGTCCAAAACCTCGGGCTCCACAACTTCCAGATCGAAAATCGCAAAACCATCGGTGTCGTCATCGCACAGGCGCAAAGGAGCAGGTTCCGCAACCAAAGGGGTGTCGCGGACCTGTAATGGAAGTATGGCGGTATCCAAACAACTACTGTTATTGCCGTCCAATCTGGCGAAAACAACATCGTTATAAGGGTCGTTGTTGGTGTAAAAACCAATAATGGGGAACAGGTTGTTATCGGCATTGAACTGGGTCTCGTGGTAGCTAACCGTAAAATCTGGGTCACCGCCGGAAATTGAAAAGTCTGCCAAGGTAAGGTCAAATTCCGCAAAGCCATCGTTGTCAGGGTCGCAGACAATTAAAGGATCCAATGGTACCGGAATTACGGGGGGCTCAACAAATTCAATAAAAACATCTCCTTCCAGGGTACAGGTACCATTAAAATCGACAATTATTTTATAGTTCCCGGTTTGGGTAACGGTTAAGGTTACGCCCGTTTCGGCAGGCACAAAGGGCACAAAGGTGCCCGAGCCCAATGGATCTTCATATTGCCATTCATAAGTGGTGCCGGGAGGGGCATCAATTTCGGGGACAATGGTATAGGATTCGCCCAAACAACGGGCGATGCCGTTGGCAGTAGTAAGGTCCAAGCCAAGGTCAACCGTTCCGAGATCGAAACTGCCAGCTTCCAAAAATACTGCTATATCATAAGCGGTATCGCTTTCATCTGCAACTACTAATTTAATAGTGTATAAATTTCCTGGAATCACAGGCCCTGTTGCTGTTAGGGAAACTGTTTGACCATTATAGTCGATAGCTGCCAAGGCCGCCGGATTAAAAGGCTCAAAATTGTATTTGTCAAAATATTGTTCATTAACTGCCGCACATTGTCCAGGTACTTCTTCACGGATGTTTGTCACTTCAATAGGAATATTGGTACCCGGCAAGACAGCAAGGTTTTGAGCAACCCCAGTGACTTGGTCGGTGAGAATAAAGGCAAAGGCATCAGAAAAAGTACATTCAAAATTTAGATTGTATTCTTCAGAAGCCATGATGAAATCAAAATTAATTTCATCAACAGAAGGTACAAAATCAAACTGTATAAAAGAAGCATTTCCCGTATTGGTTGCGGAAGTAAAAGCCTCAAGGTCTGCATCACCAGGCCAACCGAAACCTCCATCGCTATTTAAATTCACATTAGGACCGGGCACATTTTGCAGATTGCCCGAACATAGAACAATGCCCGAGGCAAAAGGAAAATCGGATCCGTTAGCATCAAAAGCGCCAATTCCATTAACAGTACCAAAATCGGTACCAGTGCTTTGTATAAAATTGGAAACCTCGGAACAGGAGTTGTTTATCAATACATCTTCTATCAACTGTTGAGTTGTCAGCGTCCCATCAACGGTTATCTGAGAAAAACCTATAAATGGAATGAATAGAAGTAAGAGATGGAGTAGTAATTTCTTCATATTAAATCCTGTTAAGATGCCAAATATATTGAAACCATTGTTTTCTTTTTCTATTTTTGCAGAAAAAAGAAATAAATGCTTCACTTTAACATCCATATAGAACCTACTTCAAATAAAAATATTGTAAAATTCACCGCAAATATCTTTTTAACTCAAGCCGAAAGCTTCGAGTTTAAGAATATCGACGAGGCCAAAACAAGTCCGCTGGCACAACAACTTTTTTACCTTCCCTTTGTAAAAACGGTATATGTTTCACAGAATTTTATCGCCGTCGAAAAATATAATATTGTTGAATGGGAAGAGGTACAACAAGAGGTAGCGGAATCCATTGAAGAATACTTGAACAGCGGCAAGCCGGTGATCACGGAAAAGGAGATCCAAAAGAAAATACCGGTGACCGTCTATGCCGAAAGTACGCCCAACCCCACGGTGATGAAGTTCGTAGCCAACAAACCCTTGGCGGACGGGACGTTTGAATTCAAGAACATTGATGAAGCGGTGCACGCTCCCTTGGCCTCATCGCTTTTTGCTTTCCCCTTTGTAAAAGAGGTTTTCATCAGCGCCAACTATGTATCGGTCATGAAATATAATGTTGCGGAATGGCAGGATATAACGATGGAACTGCGGGAATTTATCCGCAATTATATTGAAACAGGAAAGGTAGTTTTGAACGATGAAATCCTTAGTTCCAAAAAAACCCAGGAAATTATTTTAGACAAAACAGCCAAAGAATTAACCGATACTGAAAAGGAAATCATTTCCATCCTTGAGGAATACGTAAAACCAGCGGTGGCAAGTGATGGCGGGCATATTGCTTTTGATTCGTATAATGTGGACACCAAAACCGTAAGGGTAATTTTACAGGGTGCCTGCAGCGGTTGCCCATCTTCCACAGTTACCTTAAAAAACGGGATTGAAACCATGCTTTCGGAAATGATGCATGGGAAAGTTACCTCGGTGGAGGCGGTAAATGGGTAGTTGATGGTTGTTGGTTGATGGTTGTTGGTTGATGGAGGTTAAGAGCCAAGAATCAAGACAAAAGTCAAGAAAAGATAAACTCAATTTTATAATTCCCCCTTTGGGGTTTAGGCGGGCAAGGCTAATCCCCAATCGCTTTTCGCTAATTCCTATTTCTTAATACCCAACACCCAATGCAAATCCACACAAACGACCTTATCCTCGAAAGCAGCCCTTACTTGCTTCAGCACGCCCACAACCCTGTGAATTGGAAGCCTTGGAACGATACTATTTTGCAACACGCAAAGACTGAAAATAAACTCATTATTATAAGCATCGGGTATGCTGCTTGCCATTGGTGCCACGTGATGGAACACGAAAGTTTTGAAAATGCCGAGGTTGCAGGAGTAATGAATGCCCATTATATTTCGATAAAAGTGGATAGGGAAGAGAGGCCGGACGTGGACCAGCTTTACATGAACGCCGTGCAACTGATGACCGGCAGCGGCGGTTGGCCATTGAATGTGGTTGCTTTGCCGGACGGAAGGCCGGTTTGGGGCGGCACCTATTTCAGGAAAAATGAATGGATTGAAGCCTTAGGGAAAATTTCGGAACTCTATAAAAGTGAACCCGAAAAACTGCTCGAGTATGCATCACGGCTGGAAGCGGGAATAAAAAATATGGATTTAATCCATTTGAATAAAAGGGAAGTCGATTTTGAAAATTTACCCACTGAAAATTTGATCTCAAAGTGGAGCTTGGGTTTTGATAATGATTTTGGAGGGAACAAACATGTGCCAAAATTCATGATGCCCAATAATATTGGGTATTTGTTGCGGCATGCCGTTCAAAAAAAAGATGAAAAACTGCTGGCATACGTAAACCTTACTTTGGAAAAAATGGCATATGGGGGCATATACGACCACGTTGGTGGCGGGTTTTCGCGCTACAGCGTTGATGAAAAATGGCACATCCCACATTTCGAGAAAATGCTTTATGACAACGCACAATTGGTGAGCCTTTACAGCCACGCATTTTCTGCAACCCACAATCCGCTTTATAAAGAAGTGGTGGAAGAAACATTAGAATTTATCAAACATGAAATGACGCATCCCGATGGTAATTTTTTTTCCTCTTTGGATGCCGATAGCGAAAACGGAAATGGGGTTTTGGAGGAAGGTGCTTTTTATGTTTTTACTAAAGAAGAACTGCAGCTTTTGTTGAAGGAAGATTTTGAAATTTTCAAAACCTATTATAATATCAACGATTTCGGGCGGTGGGAAGAAAATAATTATGTTTTGATCCGAGATAAAAATGATGTAGAAATTGCCGAAAAATTCTCCATTTCCACTGCAGACCTTCGGAAGAAAAGAAACATCTGGAAAGAAAAATTATTGATCTTCCGCAACCAACGCCCAAAGCCAAGTCTCGACGATAAAACCCTCACTTCGTGGAATGCTTTAATGTTAAAGGGATATGTGGATGCATTTAAGGTTTTTCAAAAAGAGGAATATTTGGATGCCGCACTAAAAAATGCCCAATTTATTTACGAAAAACAAATTCAAAAAAACGGGGCTTTGTTTCACAATTATAAAAACGGCAAAAGTACGATCAATGGTTTTTTGGAGGATTATGCCGCGGTAATTGAGGCATTTATTTCAATCTATGAAATTACTTTGGATACAGCTTGGATGAAAATTTCAAAAGAACTTGCGGACTATTCTTTTGAAAACTTTTTTGACGAAGAAACCCAAATGTTCTTTTTTACTTCAAAACTTGACACAGCGTTAATTGCCCGTAATTTTGAATACCGCGATAACGTAATCGCATCATCAAATTCAATAATGGCTAAAAACCTATTTAAACTTTCTCGGTTTTTTGAGGTCCAAAAATATGAGGAAACGGCTGAGCAAATGTTGAAAAACATACTACTTGAAATGGAAAATCATCCTTCGGGATTTTCCAATTGGCTGGATTTGCTGGGGAATTATCAAAACAATTATTTTGAGGCAATCGTGGTTGGTGGGGATGCCTTGGAAAAAGTTGCTGAACTCAGCAAAGAATATTTGCCAAATTCATTTATTGGGGGAAGTTTGGGGGAAAGTGATTTGCCTTTATTTAAACACAGGTTTGTAAATGGCGAAACCTTGATTTATGTTTGTACGGACAACACCTGCAAGCTGCCTGTTAATGAAAGTTGGAAGGCTTTGGAATTAATAAAAAAGTGATATTATATTTTTAGGAAAAATTATGGAAAAATTCAAAAACTGGGACATTTACATAGAGGAATATGGCAAAAAATTGATCGATTACCTGCCTAATCTTGTGGCTGCCATTATCTTATTAATTGTTGGCTGGTGGATCATAAAATTCATTAATCGCATCATACGGAATATTTTCGTAAAAAAAGATATAGATATTACGTTGCGTACTTTCCTTTTGGATGTGATCAATTGGATTTTAAAAGTTATGCTTTTCATAACTGTAATTTCGCAACTGGGAGTACAAACCTCATCCTTTGTTGCAATTATTGGGGCGGCGGGACTTGCCATTGGTTTGGCGCTACAGGGATCGCTGGCAAATTTTGCGGGTGGGGTTTTGATTATGCTTTTTAAACCCTACCGGGTAGGACATTTTATTGCGGCACAAGGCGTAGAGGGGACGGTGAAAGAAATCTCGATTTTTACGACTAAACTAACAACTTTTGGCAACCAATTGGTGATAATCCCCAACGGAAAATTGAGTAATGACAATATTATTAATTATTCCGAAGAAGGAATAAGGCGTGAGAACCTTGTTTTTGGAATTAGTTATGATAATTCCATAAAAGTGGCTAAGGATATCCTACTCAATCTAGCAATGGAACAGAAATTGATATTGAAAATGGAAGATAAAATTCCCGTGGTGGTGGTGGTGGAATTAGCAGAAAATTCAGTAAACCTTTCGCTCCGTTATTGGATCCTTATTGAGGATTTTTTTGATGTGCGTTTTTACACTATTGAAGAAGCAAAACTAAGGTTAGAAGCTGCCGGGATCGTATTTCCCTTTCCACAACAGGTTTCCTATAATTATAATATGGATGAAACCCCGAAAGAGAAAGAGTAGATAAAATATTGTTACCTTTAACACATCATTAAAAATTGAAATCATGAAAAATTTATTTTTGTTTACCATCGTTGGACTAATTAGCCTCACCGGGTTTTCCCAAGCTAATAATTCCGCCTTTGATGTTTATTCGCGCACTATCGATATAAACCAGAAATCCTTGGCTTTTGGCCTTACCGAAGCGGAATTCAAGGATGTTGAAGGTTCTCCTTATGCCACTAAGGAATTCATGCCGGGTGTGCTTTATCAAGACAGCAAAGTGGTCCAGCCCAGCGTACAGCTACGTTATAATGTGCATGCCGATGAAATTGAAATAAAAAACATGGGCAGATCTGGTGAGGAAAATTATAGCGCCCTATTAAAAGACCCAAATATCTATGCCAAGATTTTCAATGACATGTATATTTTCGTACCTCTTGATGGTTCTGTGGAAAAAGGGGGCTATTTCAATATTGTTACCCAAGGCAAACATTTTGACCTATACAAAAAGACCACCTCGTTGTTCAGCCCTCCTGCAAAGGCACGAACAACTTATGAAAAAGACAGGCGTGCATCGTTTACCCAAACGGATACATATTATTTGGTGAGCAAGGCGGGCGATTTTTATGAATTGCCGAACACCAAATCAAAAATCCTGAAGGTAATGGATAAAAAGAAAAGTGAAGTAAAGGAATATATTTCCGACAATAAATTGGACTTGAATAAAGAGACCGATCTTGAAAAACTGGTTACGTATTTCAACTCCTTGTTGTAAAAATTTTATCCGGAAATAAAATCCTTTAAATAAAAAGGTTCAAAATAAGCGACATCTTCAATGTCGCTTATTTTATTTTTAACCTCTGCCAACGCTCCCATTTCCTTGGCCGAAGGAAATAATCCATCAATGAAAACCGCATTTTTAAGAGAACATAGTGGTTTGAATTTTTCAGCACCATCCCCTATAAAATATATTTTTTCCTCATTTGAATATTCTGAAAAAGAATTTTCATTCAGTATTTCAGCCCTAGTTTCCCGAAGTTGTTTTTTTTCTGAAGAAAACACGGCCGAGTAAACCTCCATCCGCCTAGCGTCAAGCATCGGGATTATTATTCCTGAAACTATTTTGATTTGTTGGGCCAAACTTTGCAAGGTTGCAATTGAAATCAAAGGAACATCTAGTGCAAAACATAAACCCTTGGCTGCAGAAACCCCAATCCGCAAACCAGTGTAGGAACCCGGCCCTTTGCTTACTGCGATGGCGTCCAATTGGTTTTTCTGTATCCCAGATTTTTTTAAAACGTTTTCAATGAAAATATGAAGTTTTTCAGCATGCGCAAATTTTTCCTCGTTCACTTCCTCCAAAGCAACAACGCTACCGTTTACCGATAAAGCTACTGAACAATTGGTTGTTGCCGTTTCAAGGCATAAAATGGTTGCCATTATTACTCTTTTTCTTCAGGTTCTTCATTTTTGGGAACCAAAATCTCTACTTTATCATTGTTTTTCAATGATTTTGTAACGGTATTATAAGGGCCCGTTATAACGGTTTCGCCCTCCTTTAGCCCAGAGAGTATTTCAATATTAGAGTCGTCCTGAATGCCGGTTTTCACCACGCGCAATTTCGCTTCATCCCCAACTTTTACGTATAAAGCTTCAAATTTTGTTTGATTTTCTGAAATGGTTTCGGTGACCAATGATTTCTTTTCTTCCAAAGTATCGGTTTTGATTACGATGGCACTTATTGGCACTCCTATGATATTCTTCTTTTTATGAGTAATTATATCAACCGTGGCAGTCATTCCGGGGCGAAATGGAGAAAAATTTTCAGGCTTTCCTTCTGTCAAATCTTCATAAGAACTTGGAAGGATTCGCACTTTTACTTTAAAATTGGTAACCTGATCTGCAGTTAAAACGCTTTCCGCAGAATTTGAAATTTCGGTTACAATTCCCTGAAATTCGCGCTTTAGATAAGCATCCACTTCCACAATTGTTGAATCGCCCACCGAAACCTTGACTATGTCGTTTTCATTTACGTCCACCTCGACTTCCATGTTTTGCAAATTCGCAACGCGAACAATTTCGGTCCCTGCCATTTGCGCGGTGCCAACCACCCGCTCGCCCAGTTCCACGGAAAGCATGGAAATAGTACCGCTCATGGGCGCATAAATAGTGGTCCGGGAAAGATTGTCTTGAGATTGCTTTACGCTAGAAGAAGCACTTTGCACGTTGTAATAAACTGATTTTACATTCGCCTCCGCTACTTCAAATTCTGCAACCGAGCCGTCCCATTCGGCTTTTGATATAACGCCTTTTTCAAATAGTGATTTGTTTCGGTCGTAAGCTGATCTTGCGTTTTTTAAATTCGCCTCCGCTTGTGCCAATTGCGCACGCATGTTTTGCAAACCTGCCTGCGATTGGGTAACGGCGGCTTGAATCAGGTCCGGATTAATGCGCACTAACAAATCGCCTTTTTGGACTTGCTGTCCTTCTTTTATGGGAAGTTCAATGATTTCGCCCGAAACTTCCGAGGATAATTTAATTTCTATCTCGGGTTGGATTTTCCCCGTGGCGGCCACGGTTTCAATAATGTCCATCGGTTTTATTTGGGTGATTTCAACTTCCTTGAAATTCCCGGATTTTCCGAACCAGCCAGCTTTTTTGCCGCCAATCAAAACAACGATTAACAACACTGCAATGGCCCCGATCCAAATACCTGTTTTTTTCTTCATTTTTAAAATTTTAATTCAGTGGTTGGCACCCCAAAATATAGTTCCAAAACTTTTAATTTAAAAATATAATCGAATTTACTTCGGTTTACCTCAATGCTCGCATTGTCAAACCTGAGTTTGGACTGGCTGAAATCGAAGGCATTCGTCAAGCCCACGTCGTATCTATCTTTTGCATATTGATAGGCCAGCTCCTGCGATTCCAAAGCAGCCAATGCAGCTTCGTAAGCTTTTAGCGCGCCGTTTGCATCCACATAGGCTTGGTAAACATTGGATTCCAAATCAAGTTGAGCCTGTTCCAATTCATATTTAGACCTCTCCAAATTTATCTTGTTCCGCTTAACATTGCCTCGCACCGAAAAACCATTTAGAATGGGAACGTTCAATTGCAATCCATAGCCAATACCGTCATTCAAATATAACTGTTCCACAAAATCCCTTTCAAGAAAATCATTATCGGCGTAGCGGGTGTTGTACCCAAAAAATGCTGAAAGTGTTGGAAAATATGCGCCTTTAGCAAACTGTACGTCTTTTTCCGCTAATGCTACATTCTGCTCCGCAATCTTTACTTCTGAACGGTTTTCTTTTGCGGTTTCGATAATTTCGGCAACACTTTTATCTACTACTTGGTCATTCACAATATTGTATTCTTCCTGGGCAATGTCAAAATTTTCGTAATCTTTTATCAAAATTAATTGCGCCAAACTTATCAACGAAATCCTTACATCGTTCTCGGTAACAGCGATTCGTTGTTTTTCGCTTGCATCCGTAGCTTTTATTTCGAGTAAATCGCCACGTGGCAGTACCCCAGCCTCCACCAAATTATTAGTTCGGTCCAACTGTTCATGCGTAACCAGATTTTGAGCCTGAGCCACTTTCAGGTTCGCCTTGTTCAACAAAACTTGTAAAAAAGAATTGGCTACGAACAGCGAAATATCATCCTGCATTTTGTCCAAACGGTATTGGCTAGCCAATTTTGAAAGCTTTGCGCGTTGCAGATGTCGGACATTTCGCAGCCCATCAAAAAGTGTGTACCCTATAGTAACCCCGCCATTAGCGGAAAGAAAAGTGGTATTCACCAGCTGATTGGTAGTGGGGTCCAAACTTAAACCTGTGTTCCGCGCAAGGCTGGCATCCGCATTTATAGAAGGCAAAAAATTGCCAATGGCTTCCAGTTTTTCTGCTTCGGTGAGCTCCAAATCAAGCTCGCTTTGTTTAATAGAAATATTGTTCTTTAAAGCATGCTCCACACACTCCTGCAAGGTCCACAACTTTTTTTGTGAATTTGCTTGAAATGCTGCAAGTAGGAATATGAAAAGGATTGGTAGTTTTTTCATGAGTAATAATATTGTTTGTTTGTCTTAAGATTGAAACGAACGTTACAAAGGTAAAGGTTACATTATTATTGATTGGAAATTATAGGTTCGGCGGGTTTCAACTGATTCCACACTTTAATCTCGTCATCTTTTGAAACCCCGCTTTTAACTTCCACATCAATTCCGTCGCTGATACCGAGCTCCACATCTTTTCTTTTAAATTCCTGATCGCCCACTTTAATTTCCACAAAAGGTTTTTGGGTTTTCGGGTCATATTGCACCAAAGCTTCCTTAATGGTAAGCACGTTTTCAGCTTTAGCCAAAATAATGGAAGCATTTGCGCTTAACCCTGCACGTATAAAAGTAGTGGTAGTATCTATATTCTTTAATGTGCCTTTTATTTCAAATTGAATGGCACCGTTTTCAACAATTCCTTTCGGTGCGATGTAATCCAATACGGCTTCAAAGGTTTTGTTCTCAATAGCGCCTACAGTGATTTCCAAAGGTAGATTCTCCTTTATTTTTCCCACTTCGCTTTCATCCACTTTTCCCTGAAAAATCATGCTTTTCACATCGGCCAAAATAGCGATGGTAGTGCCTTCATTGAAATTATTGGATTCGATGACCTGATTGCCCGTTTTCACTGGTACGTCCAAAACCATCCCCGAAACCGTCGCCCGGATTTCCGTGTTGGCAGATGCGCCCATACCGCTGGTGGTACCAGTTTTTACAATATCATAATTTTGAATGGCTCCACGAAGGGTAACCTGTTCTTGTTTGAAACGTTGCTGGGCTTGGTCAAAAGCAAGTTGGGCGTTGTCGAAATCGTTGGCAGAAATAACCCCTTTATCAAACAAACCTTTTTGGCGGTCATAAATGTTTTTTTGATTTTCAAAAGCCAAACGGGCGGTTTCAACCTGGGTACGAACGCCGCTAATGTTGTTTTGCGCGCTGTTTAAAGATGATACATTTGGTACCACTTTTACTTTCGCTATAAGGTCTCCAGCTTCGATAATTTCTCCTGCTTCCACGAATATTTCCTCAATAATTCCCGAAATGTTGGGCTTTATCAACACTTCTTCTTTTGGGACAATGCTGCCCGTGGCCAAAGTTCCTTTTACGATTGTGCCAATTACGGGTTTTTGAGTAGTGTAAACCACAGGATCTTCTGCGTTTTTCGCATAAAGCCAAAACATGGCCACGGCAAAAAGAACTACAATAGTTATTAAAATAATAATGGTTTTAGATTTTCTCATCAGTTGTGATATTCAGTTTTTATATTTTTATTCTGTTCTCAAAGCTTCAACGGGGCGGACTTTAATGGCATTTTGGGCGGGAATTAACCCTGCCAAAAGACCGGAAATTATTAATATAAGCAAGGCGATGCAAACTACCCCAATATTCACGGAAGGGTTTAAAAACATCATTTCGCTGGTATCCATCCCGTCCAATTGATAGTTCACCAAGGCCAAAATTGCAGACGCCAGTACAATGCCTGCCATTCCGGAGATTATGGTCAAAAATATGGATTCCAACAAAACTTGGGAGCGAATGCTCCACGGTGTGGCCCCCAATGCCCGTCGAATCCCGATTTCTTTTGTCCTTTCTTTTACCACGATGAGCATAATATTGCTGATGCCGATAATTCCGGAAAGCAATACCAAAATTCCCACAAAATAGGCTACAAAATTAAGGGCAGTGAACAAGCCGTTAATTTTATTGTATTCTTCAAAAAGGTCAAAATGGCCCACAGCACGGTCATCATCCGGATGGATGGAATGCCGGGATTTTATTAAATCGAAAATTTGCTTTTTTAAACTAGTGATGGGAGTTCCGTCTTCAGAAGTAATGGACATCCACCCTACAATATCGCCCATATTAAAGGCTTGGGAAAAAGAAGTGAAGGGCACGAATATTTGTTTTTGGGCCTCTTCGGCATTGCCATTGTTGTTGCCTTTCTTTTTATAAGTGCCAATGACCAAAAAATTTACTCCGTTTATTTTTATATAGGACCCTATTACTTCTTCATTAGACGCATAAAGTGTATTAACTACCCCGCTGCCAATAATGGCCACCTTTCTTTTTTCATTTATATCGGAATAGTTAATAAACCTACCCGACGTAATGTCCATCGGTTCTTGTTTTATGATTTCTGGATAATCGCCATAAACATTGAAAGCTCCGGTTTTTAAACCACGAACAACGTTATTTGCACCTTGGAATCCGCCTAGTTGGTTTCGGGGAGAAACATATTTCATGCTGGGAATGTTCAGCTTTATTGCTTCCACATCACCAGTTTTAAAATTGTATCGTCTTCCCTTTGGAAGGCCTTTATAGGGTTGTGATGCGGTTTGGCTCCACATAAAAAGAGTGTTGGTTGCCATATCGCCAAAGCCTTGTTTTACTCCATTTTCCAAACCATTTCCGGCAGCGAGCAAAATAACCAAAATGAAAATCCCCCACAACACGCCAAAGGCCGTTAATAATGTCCGGAACCAATTGCTACTCAAAGCTTCGATGATTTCACCCCAACTATCCCTGCTGAACAATTTATTCATCTCGCAAAGCCGTTACAGGTTTAACATTGGATGCCTTGTATGCGGGGAAAAAACCTGCCAAAGCTCCAGCCACGATGAGTATAATTACCGTGGTAAGGGCAATGGTAAAATCTACTGAAGGATTATAAATAAACTCTGTTTCAATAAAAGGCCCCACCACTTCCAATAAAGCAAGACTTGAAATAAGACCGACAAATCCGGCAATGGCAGTCACGAAAATGGATTCGTGAAGAATCATACCGATGATGGACCAAGGCTGTGCGCCTATTGCTTTTCGAATGCCTATTTCCTTGGTACGCTCTTTTACGATTATCAACATAATATTGCTCACACCCACCACACCGGCTATAATGGTGCAAATGCCCACGCCCCAAAAGAACCAACGCATCATGTTCATCAAATCATAAAAACGTTTTGCGTTTTCGAGGGAATTATTGATTTCAATAGCACTTTCATCGGTAGGCGAAACGGTGTGCCTCGATTTTAAATCGGCCTTCACTTGTGCCGAAAAGGCTTCGGAAGCAGCAAGGGCATCTTCAAAATTATCTTCGGGTTTAAGGGTAAAAGCCATGGACTGTAATTTTTCCCCTGCATTATAAACCCGTTGTGCTGTACTCAATGGGATAAAAACCCGGGTTTCCTCCCGCTCTCCGCCCGGATCGGTATAAATGCCGACTACTTTAAATTTAATTCCTGTTATTTCAATAAATTCCCCAATGGCATTTCCTGTTTTAAAAAGGTCCAAATAAACCCTGTTCCCAATTACCGCAACTTTTTCATAGGTGTCCAAATCGCTTTGATTGATGTACCGGCCGTGGGTGAGGGTTTCGTTTTCAAGAAATTGGTAGTCCGCCCGGACACCTTCCACCCTGTAACTGCCATTTTGGTTTTTATAGGTGGTAAGGGCACCCCAATTGCTGAACACGCCCGATTTATATTCAAGCTTTTCAGTGTTTTTATTATCGATCAAATTATAATCCCGGTTATTCAATTGAATTCGGCGGCCGGGGTTTAACCCCTTGAAACTTTCGGAAGTAACACCCGTCCAAATGCTGATTCGGTTTGTGGCATCCTCTTCGAACTGCTTTGCAATTCCATTCTGCATTCCCTGACCAATGGCAAGTAAGATTACCAAAATAAAAATGCCCGATGCTACTGAAAGACCTGTTAGAAAAGTCCGTAGTTTGTTTTTACGGATGGTCTCGAAAATTTCCTGCCAGCGTTCAATGCTAAACATAGGCTGGTTTTTTTGCACGGATTTGACTAACGGGGGAATCATCTAAAATAATCCCGTCTTTTATGTTCACGATACGCTTGGTCATGTGTGCAATATCATCTTCATGGGTAACGATGAGTATCGTTTTTCCTTCATCATTTATTCCTTGTATAAGTTCCATAACTTCATGGGAAGTCTTGCTGTCTAGTGCTCCCGTGGGTTCATCGGCCAACAATACTTTGGGGTCGCTAGCTAAGGCTCGCGCTATGGCGACCCGCTGCTTTTGCCCACCAGAAAGCTCGCTTGGAAGGTGGGTGGCCCAATCTGCCAAGCCCACTTTTTCAAGATAATGCATGGCTTTTTCCATCCTTGGTCCACGCGACAACCCTTGATAATATAAGGGCATAGCAACATTATCGAGCGCGGTTTTATAATTGATTAGGTTAAAGGATTGAAAAATGAAACCCAAAAATTTATTTCGGTATTTGGCTGCCACCCTTTCGTTCAAGTTTTTAATGAGCGTGCCGTCTAGTGTATAACTGCCTTCATCGGCTTCATCCAATATCCCGAGAATGTTAAGTAACGTGGACTTTCCCGAGCCGGAAGAGCCCATTATGGAAACCATTTCGCCCTCGGCCACTTTAAAATTGATCCCTTTCAGCACATGGAGCGAATTGGTCCCCATATGATATGATTTGTGCAAATCCTTGATTTCGATCATAATTTTAAGCCGTTTCTAATTTTAAGGGAAATTTTTTGGGAAATTAAATTCTAAAACCATAAGACCCTTTAGAAAAAGGATTGTTACAGGGAATAGGTTATTTTTTAATTTTTTGTGGCATTTCAAAAAACGATGAGTTTCAAATTGATAAACAAAATCACTCTTTCGAAGGCCTGGTTTTTTTCCTGCTTTTATAAATAAAATACCCAATCCCCGCCATAAGCAAATACGGGAAAATCATTAGATAAACAATGCCGTTGTTAATTCCTTTTGCCGTTTGGCCGGTTTCCTCACTTTCCAATACCGCACGGCACATAGCGCATTGTGCTTCGGCGGGAAGAGAAACCAAAAAAAACAGCATCAATAACAGTGATATTTTGACCTTCATTTACAGTAAGATTTTCTTTAAAATATTCTTATTTTTTTAAAAGGCATAAAGCGTAATGCTTAAAGCCTAAAGCATTAATAATAAGGCGAGATCATCAAATATACGATAACCCCAGTTACGGCTACATAAAGCCAAAGGGGAAAGGTGTAGCGCGCTATTTTGCGATGTTTATAAAACTTGCCAGAAATGGCCCGAACGTACGTTACCAAAACCAAGGGAATCACGATTATTGAAAGTAAAATATGTGAAATCAAAATAAAGTAATAAATATATACATTTATGCCTGTACCACCATATTTTGTTGGGTCGGAGGTCATGTGATAAGCAATGTACATTACCAAAAAAAGCACTGAAAAGATGATCGCGGTTTTCATTAAGCGTTCATGGGATATCCTATTCCCTTTTCGTATTTGGATGACAGCTGTTATTAAAATAATCGCGGTGAAGCCGTTAATGGTAGCGTAAATGGGCGGTAAAAAACCCAACCGATCCACCCCGGGAATGCGGACGGAAAACAAAATGGCCACAACTACTGGAATTGCAATGGACAATATCCAAATCCAAATGTTATATTTTTTTGAGGAATCGGTAATTTCCGGCTGCATCATAATAATTTTTTAATGTCCTCGATCAGCATTTGAATATTTTTGTCGTCCAATCCATCATAGTAAACTATTGGATTTTCATTTTCATCTTTTCTGGAACGGATATTCCCTTTTTGATCCACCAATGCAAAAAAGCCTGAATGTTCAAAAATGCCATCCTCAATATTTTCTGCAGCATAGATTTTAAAACCTTCGTTGGATAGCTTGAGCACCTCCTCTTTATCGCCAGTAAGCAGATGCCATTGCGGCTTGGTGATTTTATAATTTTTTGCATATTCCTTTAAAACATCCGGTGTATCGTGTGTGGGGTCGATGCTGATGGAGGCAATGGCCACTTCGGCATTTCCAAAAAATTCATCTTGAATCTTGACCATGTTTTGTGTCATAATTGGACAAATATCTGTACAAGTGGTAAAGAAAAATTCAACAATATAAACCTTCCCATTAAAATCTTCATTGGTTATTGATTCCCCATTTTGGTTTGTAAAGCTGAAAGGGGGCACAGGCTCTGTGCCAATAATAGACAGATCGGGGAGGGAAAGTTTTTCCACTATTTTGGGAACGGCCCAAATCCCAAAAATTAGGATGACAAACGAAATTCCTATATAAGAATAGTTTTTCCTTTTCATTTTTAAATTTCCCGTTTGGAGTTATATTTTTTTAATGCCATCCTGTATTCTGCCAAAAGGACCTTTACATCGTCGGCCATTTTATTGTTTATTTCCGCAATCACTCTGGAATCGAACCCGTACATCACACCTTCATCTTCATCATCGTCGCGCCCGCGGAGATCCCCTTCTTTATCGATCAAAAAAACATAAGGGGTTGAAAGGTTTTCATCTAATGAAAGATCAGTTTTAAGTGAAGCAAAAACTTCACGAATGGCTTGGGGAGTGCCATAAGCGAATTTCCAATTTTTGGTGCTGGCGATGCGCGCCAAATTTTTTTCTATGCTTTTTGCCTGAGGTTGGGTGCCTTCGGGAAGCAAGATGACGAATTGGAAATCTTCAAATTCATAATTTTTCTTATAAATTTCGTGGGCCAGATTATATGCATACGCGCGATGCTTTTCCAAGTCGCTGCCAAAAAAGCCGAGTACGGTGATGTGGTCTTTAAATTGGACCGTGTCTCCTTCAAGGGTTTTGAAGGAATTTAGTTCATTTATTGATGGGGTAAGCATCGGGAGGTTCGCAAAATTATTTTTGCCCGAAGCGAAGAAGACGTACGCTGTAATGGGAAGCAAAAACAAGAGGGCAAGGACGCTGTACTTTTTCATTTTAATTTAAAAAACTGTTGCAAAAATACTTTCAAAAAGGGGGGCAAACAACCTTTATGCGTTAATTTTTAAGCATAAAAAAAGCCCCGAATTAGGGCTTTTAAATTTGAAGTGGTTTTATTAAAAATCGAATTTTACATAATTATTTTCATATACCTCATAAATATAATCTCCTTCTATCAATATCAAGAGAATCAAATATGCCACAAGAAAAATAAGGGTCCATACCACGGCGCGTCTAAGGCCTTTTTTCTCATCACGCATGTGCATAAAGTCCCAAGTGATGTAATAAGCTTTTACGAGGGTGAGCAAAATGAATATCCAATTTAGCAATTTCATGGCAAGGAAATCATTTTCGACAAGAAAATCCGGACGGATAATTCCTAAGGCAACTTCAATTATAGTTACAATGGAAAGGAAAAGGAAAATGCCCCAAATTTTGGTAATGTTATTCTTAAAGGTGATAGCGCCTCTGAATATTGAAAGACTATGTTCGTGCCCGTGTGCCATTTTTTATTAGAGTTTTAAACAAGATAAAAGAAAGTAAATACAAAAACCCAGACCAAATCCACAAAGTGCCAATAAAGTCCGACTTTCTCGACCATTTCATAATTACCCCGCCGTTCGTAAGTACCTATTATTACATTAAAGAAAATGATACAATTAATAACAACTCCAGAAAATACGTGAAAACCGTGAAAGCCGGTAATAAAGAAAAAGAAATCGGCAAAAAGAGGGTGACCATATTCATTGTGGCGCAGGTTGGCACCTTCCACTATCAGTTTTCCATCTGCCTGTAATTTATTGACAGAGGCGGCTCTTGACAAAACGGTATAGTCTCCGTTTTCATCCTTAAATTGTGTTCGTATCAATAAATTTTCATTAGCCAAAAACCCGGCCTTTACTTCTTCTATTGAAAAAGTTGTGGGCGAAGCTGTTTCCCCTTCAAACCATACTGCATCATTTTCAGCATGGGTTTCACGAGTTGTAGGAATGTTGGTTGCAAAATCCCGCAGGGCAACACGTTCTCCATCGTTATCTAAAAATTGGATAATCTGCCCTCCTTTGGTTTCCACCGCGCCATAGTCCCCTTTAATGAATGTTGCCCATTCCCAAGCTTGTGAGCCCACGAAAATGGCCCCGCCAATTATGGTCAAGAAAAGATAAAGGATTACTTTATTTTGCTGCATTTTGTGACCTGCGTCCACGGCCAAAACCATGGTCACGGAAGAGAAGATCAAAATGAAGGTCATGAAAGCTACATAATACATAGGGGCATCTACCCCATGCAAAAACGGAAAGTGAGTGAACACCTCGTCCGCAATGGGCCAAGCATCTATAAACTTGTACCTCGAAAATCCGTAAGCGGCAAGGAAACCGGAAAAAGTCAAAGCATCGGAAACGATGAAAAACCACATCATCAGCTTGCCATAACTAGCCCTTAGCGGTTCATTTCCGCCGCCCCAGGTTTTGCCCTCGGTACCTGTTTTAACAACGGTAGCATCCATAAAATAAATTGGTTTTTAAATAGGTTTCAAAAATACGTTTATTTTTTATCTAACGAAATATAAAAATAAAAACAGGTAAACCCACACCACGTCAACAAAATGCCAAAAAGTTGCAGCGAGTTCTATTCCAAGGGTTTTCCCGTTTTGGTACTTCAGTTTATATTGATTATAAATTACAACAATCAATGTAATAAGCGCCACAAAAATGTGGGCCACGTGGAGCAAAACCACTAGGTAAATAAAGGAGGTGGTAATACTGCTTTGGCTACCCGTAAAATAATAGCCATTGGCCACGATTTGCGAAAACCCCATAAATTGCAATATCACAAAAGCAATCCCTAAAACAAAAGTGCCAATCAAAAGCAATAATCCCAATCGATTTTGATTACTGGCAACGGATTTTTTTGCCAAATAAAAGGTTGCACTGCTTAAAATAATTACAGCCAAACTCATGTAAAATGCCGGGGGAATTTGGAAATCGGTAAGCCAATCGGGTCTCGATTTGCTTACTACATAAGCACTGGTAAGCCCTGCAAAACTCATCGTCAAGCTAATCATCCCAAACCAAAGCATGTTCTTTTTGGCACGGTTTATTTTTTCTTCTTCGCTTCCTTGGGTATAATCCATTATCTTAAAAATTTATCGAGTACATAAATAACCTGCAACAACGTAATATAACTAACGCTCACAAGCATGAGTTGCCTAGCCGCTTTTTCTGTTTTCACTTTATAGAGGCGGATTGCATAATAAATTAGCCAAACCCCTAAAAATGCAATCAAAATTGCTGAGACTGGGGTTATAAAAAACCTGCCCGTAACGCCCACTGCGGGAATTAAAGATACGAGCACCGTCCAAATGGAATACAAAATAATTTGAATGGCCGTTCCTTTATCCTGTTTTCCGGTGGGCAGCATAAAGAATCCACCCTTTTTGTAATCTTCAAAGAGAAACCAGCCAATAGCCCAAAAATGTGGGAACTGCCAAAAAAACTGTATCAAAAAAAGCGTGCCCGGCTCGATACCAAAACTGTTGGTAGCGGCCACCCAGCCCAACATAAATGGAATGGCCCCGGGAAAAGCGCCCACAAAAACCGCCAAGGGCGTTCGGGTTTTTAAAGGGGTATAAATACTGACGTATAAAAATATCGAAATGGCCCCGAACATTGCGGTAATGGGATTGATGACATATAAAACCGCAATTCCAACTAGGGTCAAAATAGCCGCAAATACAAATGCCGTTTGTACCGTCATTCTTTCGGATGGCAACGGCCGATTATTGGTGCGGTCCATCAATGCGTCCAAATCTTTTTCTATAATTTGATTGTAAATATTTGAAGCCCCTACCATACAGTACCCGCCGATGCACAACAAGAGTAAAATGTAAAAATCGATGGTTTCGGCCCCCAACAAATAACCCGCGACTGAAGAAAAAACAACGCTTACCGAAAGTCGGAACTTGGTGATTTCAATAAAGTTCCCAAAAATGGAATTAGAAACGGCGTAGGGTTGGGAAACGGACAAGTTCTTTTTTTTTAAGCCCTCAAAGATACAGTACCCACGTTTTTTTTCACAATTTAAATTGAACAATCTTGCATTAGTATTTCAAGTTTTTTAGTACTTTCCACCTGTTTTCAAAAAATAAAAATTATGACATTTAAAATTTCATTCGTTATCGCCTTTTGCGCCATTGCTTTTTCGGGGTTTTCACAAACCGATACCGGCCAACTCAATAATATTAGTCTTATAAAAGTCAATAATGAAATTTATATGCTTCAAAGCAATGGAGGCAATATCGGGCTCAGCTTTGGCAATGATGGCGTATTAATGATAGACAGCCAATTTGCCGAAGGCATGGAAGACCTACAAAAAGAAATTAGAAGAATAAGCAAAAAACCTATCCGGTTTTTGGTGAATACTCATCTTCATGACGATCACACGGGCGGTAATTCCACTTTAGCCAAAGAAGGAACCATAATTTTCTCACAGGAAAACGTACGCACTCGCTTAGAAGAAAAAATCAGGACTTCATCGACTAAAATCGAAACAGATATTCTTCCTATAATCACCTTTACCGAAGATATCACCTTTCATTACAATGGCGAGAAAATATTCGTTTTCCATGTTCACAATGCCCATACCGATGGCGATGCGGTGATTTATTTCACAGACAGTAATGTGATACACACTGGAGATGCTTTCGTCAATGGTCTATATCCCTTTATTGATAGTGAAAATGGCGGAAGCATAAAAGGTTATTTGGCTGGGCTGGAGAAAATTTTTATGGTAGCAAATGAGGATACCAAAATCATTCCGGGCCATGGTAAGTTGGCAACAAAAATCAATATAACCGAAACCATAAACATGCTCACTTTCCTTTACAAACGGATAAGCTATTTTTATGGTAATCAAAAAACCGAGGAACAAGTTGTTGCCATGAAAGACCTTACCGCAGAATATGATGCTAAAGGTTATGGAAAAGGTTTTATAACTTCAGAAAAGATAGTCCGATCCATTTATAAAGAAGTGGACAAGGAACTTGGCGAAAGCAAAAGAAAAAATGAAGAAGCCCGCAAAAAAGTAGAACAGATGACAAAAGAATATGAAGAAAAAAACAAACAATAAAAGTTTCTAAAAATCGTAATACCAATTAAAAAGATCCGTACGGATCCCAAAGTTTACCCAAGTGGTTTGGTTTTCAAAAACATCAACTGTATCCAGTTCGGGTTTAAAATCCCTATAAATCAGGCTACCGTAAATCTTTAGGTTTGTGGCCGGGTTTATTACGTAACCTGCCTGTAGTTCGGCATGAAGAAAATCCACGGTATTGCCCTGCCCCACTTCATTCCCAAGATCAGAAATGCGGTCATCCTCGGTGCCATAAATGTTTCCCCCGTAAAAAAAACTATCCTCTTCCGTATTAAATTCAAAACCACGCTTGGCGACGATTACTTTTAAATCGCCAAAAAGCCTTCCCCGTTGATAACGGGCAATACCTATAAATTCCGAAAAATTCGCCCCCAGCGTGTGCGCCATGGATTGATTGTTATGCCCGTAATTCAAGATAATTGTGTTGTGCGAATAGTTGTATGGCCGGACTCGATTGTACTCGGCCTGCAATAGCAAATTCTTGAACCCGAAGGCATCGTAATATTTAAGCCCCAACTGGTAACCGGTTTTATTTTTATAACTCCCTTCCCCGCCAAAAACATCACTTGATGAAAATTCGTCGATTATAAATTGGCCATAGCCATTTACCCTGTCGGTAAATTTGTATTTAGCACTAAAGCCGATCAAAGCATTCCCCCCTCTCGAGCCGGTTGAAAATTCGATGGCACGGTAAAAAATAATGGGATTCATGTAATTAAAATCAAACCCACGGTCGTTGTCGTTTTGCCAGATCACTGATTCAAAAAGCCCGATATTAAGGCGCTTGGTGATGTTATAGCTCAAATAATGGTTTGCCATATACTTGGTCCTGAACGAGCCGTCCGCTGTAACTTCGGGCCGCACGTCGCGAAGGGACATCCAAGTATTGGTATATTTAATTTTCCAAAAAGTGGTGTTTATTTTAAAAAAAGGATACGGACTTGCATTATCACTCATCAACAAAGACCGATAGCCATCACCGATAAAGTGCTTCCCGTGGCCCAATTGAATATTGAAATATTGCGAAGGAGTATAGGAAATATGACCGGTGGCAATAGGGTAATCATAGGAATCTTCTTTAAACTGTTTGGCAATCCCCTGCCCGGGAATTATTGCCGGATTGCCGCCATCGGGTTTTATGGATTCCGCATAACGGTTAAAATAATCCGCGAACCGACCTTGACTTTCAAAAATGGTGGCAAAGAAACTTAAGTCTGTCCCGATACCCCCTTGAACGAATACCAAACGGGTATTGTTATAGGTATCAATATCAGTGTCAAAATCTTTCCCAACTTGTAAATCCACGCCCGGATCCAAGGTTAGCCAATATCCCTTTCCCGAAAAAGCGATGAAATGCTCGTTCCAAAACTTTCGGCCAAACCATGAGCTTTTATCAAAAAGGAGGGGTTTGTTTTTTTCTTCAAAATTATAATATTTATTTACTTCACTGTAAATAAAAGGTTTTTGGGCGGTGTGATTGTTCAGCCCAACACGGTTCAATGCTGGGTCGAAAAGGCTGTATTGATGGTGTGAAAGCGGAATATTTATATTGCTTATATATTCTTCATTAGCGTATTTGCGTTTTTCGATATTGTCATATTCATTCGCAAGCATATCCTGTTTGGCTTTTTCATCGGCATTTTCCACAATCAATTTTTCGCCCAAAGCAATTTCAGAAGTGTTTTTTAAGGGAATGGAAATAGGAAAAGTAAACTGCACGAATGAAGGTTCACCGTTATAGGTGGCCGGCGAAATTTTAGGCAGAAGGGAAAAAACCCTACGTGCCTCATCCTTCAGTTCATTATAAATTCCATCAACATACAAGACCTTGAATTCCCCTTCTTTGGTAACTTCAAAAAACACATTTACGTTTCCTTTATAATTTTCAGTTGAAACAATTTCGGGGACTTTAAAGTTTTGAAAAATAAATTGTTGCAATACATTGTTAAAACAGGAGTCGAGCATTTCCACCATTGTCGATTGACATTCCGGGAAAACGGGATATTTGTCGTACCGAATTGGGTCTATTTGCGCTTGAAGAAAGTTGGTGAAAAAAAGAAGCAGTAATAAAGCAAGATTTTTCATCATTGGAAAAGCGTTGTTTACGAGTGAAAGATACAGCTTTTTTGCAATGACAAAAATCAAAAAAATCCCCCGATTTTCATCGGGGGTTAGCTATTTTTTACTGGAGTTGCAACACTATAGGAACAGTGTACATTACGTCAACATTGGTATTACCCTGCCTTCCGGGTTTCATTTTTGGTAAAAGACTTACCACGCGTTGCCCTTCTTTTTGGAGCTTTGCATCATTTGACCGGGCTACCACTTCGGTTACGTTTCCATTTGAATCAATTTTGAATTGTACATAAACCCTTTGAATTTCGTTTGTGCCAATGCCTTCCAAAATTTCTTTCTTGAATTTCCTGTTTATGAAATCATTAATTTTTGAAGACATACATTCTATCCTTGCCTCATTGTTACCAACAGATTCACAACCTGGAAAGACGGGGACAAATTCAACTGTTTTCATGGTTTTGGTGGGAATTACTACGGGTGTGGTATCCACAATATTTATTACAGGATTAATAACGGGAGTTGGTGTATCTGTTGGAGCCACAGGAGTTTCAATTATTGTAGCGGAATTATCAATTTCCTTTATTTTATTAATTATCCGGGTTTCCGTTTTTTTCTCAATTACCTTTTTTTCCGGGTTTACGGGTTTTGGTTTTTCTGGCTCGATAACATAATCGAAAATCGCCGGATCTTCAATTGGTGTTGCACCTTTTGAGATTTTATTTTTAACCACGGGGGTGTAGGTTTCCATTATGAAAAATATACTTAACAACCCCACGACCAATCCAACTTGAAAATAGAGGCGTGATTTACCGCGGAAGCTGATGTTTTTTTTCTCTTCCCTTTTGTTGAAGGTTTTCTCGGTGTTGTCTGCAGTGGTTTTCATAATGGTATATTTAATAGTTATACATACTTGAATACCAATGCGCGTGCCAAAATGAAAAATCCCGTTTCCAAAAGAATGGAAACGGGATTTAAAAAATTTATATTTTAAAATACTTTATTGAATATCAAATATAATAGGCAATGAATAGAGAACACCAACGGCTTTTCCGCGTTGTTTGCCCGGGATCATTTTAGGAAGTGATTTAACCACATCAGTGGCTTCTTTTTCCAAACGGGGGTGCGGAGCACGGGCCTGTACTTCAACAACGTTACCGTTCTTGTCGATTTTGAATACTACATTTATTCGTTGCCTTCCTTCCAAACCTAAATCGCCGGCAAGTTCGGTATTAAATTCCTTGTTAACAAAGGCACTGATTTTTGAAGACATGCAATTCTTTTTAGCCGCATTTGTTGGCTCTTTTTCGCAACCGGGATAAATAGGCACATTTTCAATTACAGCGAAAGGAACATCTGCAATTACTTCCTCTATTACTTCTTCCCGGATTTCCCGAACTTCAACAATTTCTTCTTCTTGATTAGTTTCGGTAGATTTTATAACGGTTTCTTCAATCTCCTCCTCATCTTCCAAAATCTCGATAACTTCCGGGGCAGGCGGTGGTGGTGGTGGTGGTGGTGGCGGCTCTAAGGGTTGGGTTATTGGAATCACTTCTTCAAGCTCATCACCTAATTCCAATTTATTGGCATTGAAGGCCGAATCGTCGTAAGATTTCCATTCAATGGCCTGCCAAGATAGGAAAAGCATCAGCACCATCCCGAAAAGGAAGAACAGCATACTTTTATTTCCAACGTCAGCTTTTGGGTTTTTTTTGGGTTCCATAATAAGGTAATTTAAAGTGCTGCTAAAATATAGAATTTATCATTCAATCAAAAGTTTAATTCAAAATTTAAGCTTTAATTGTCTTAGTGATGTTTTGAAATAATAACAACCCAATTAAAGAGCCAATTATATTTGCTGCCACATCCAGTAAATCTGCCTGCCGGGAATGGGTAAACAGGTGTTGAAATATCTCAATTATTATGCCATACAACACTACTAAAATAAAAACGAAAACCCTTGATTTACGTGAAAGTTCCAATCCTTTTTTTGAAAAAATATAGAATAACCATAAGATTATCAACAGAAAGTGAATCAAAACATGAATGATTTTATCTGCCCCTGAGAAAGGGATGGGTGAAGTTTTTTGTGGTGGGAGAAAAAAAACAATCGTAATAAAAACGGTATATATAACCGATATCCAGACTATATATTTAGCCTCCGATAATTTTTTTATAGGCAGCTTCATCCAGTAATTGGTCTATTTCTTCAGGGTTCGAGATTTTCATTTTTATCATCCAGCCCGCGCCAAAAGGATCTGTGTTTACCGTTTCAGGTTTGGATTCCAAGCTTTCATTGAATTCAATAACCTTTCCTGAAAGAGGCAGGAAAAGATCGGAAACGGTTTTTACGGCTTCCACGGTTCCGAAAATTGCTTCTTTTTCCAAAGTATCGCCCACGGTTTCCACTTCCACATATACTATATCGCCCAATTCGCCTTGAGCGAAATCGGTAATTCCAATAGTTGCGGTGTCGCCGTCAATGCTTACCCATTCGTGTTCTTTTGTATATTTTAAGTTTGAGGGTACGTTCATGATAAATTCAAATTAAAAGTTTTTATTTAGTTTCCAAAATTATATCGAAGGGTAAATCCTCCGCGAATAGTTGTTTGAGGAAAAGCCGTTGAAATAGCATATTCCGAGAACGAATAATCAAAATAGAACAAAGCCGTAAGGTTTTTGCTCAGGGCATAATCCGTGGTCAACTGTGCTCCATAAATGGTTTGTCCTGCCGTGGTTTGGTTGTTTTCAATATCCAAATAACGGATTACGGTAATATTATCCCTTAACGAAAGGTCTACTTTAAAGTTAAGGTCACTTTGCATTATGGTTTTTTTGCCCCCAAAATTGGTTCCAATCCTTAAGTCCTTAATTCGGTAGCCAAGTCCAACAATGTATTCCTTACCGTTAATTTCCGTTAAAAGGTTGTTCGCAAAGCTGAATGAAAGAGCTCGATCCTTTCGCACTTCCGCCAAGATATTCACTGAATTGTTCATTTCAAAATCAACCCGCAATAAAGGTGAAAACTGTTCTGTTAAGTTCACATTGGTTAACAACACTTTACTTTTGAAATTATTGGCTTGGTCAAATTCCTCAGGGTTGTTCGTATCATAATCCAAATTGGTCTGGAACTGGTTCACGGTATAGCCGGCCCTGTAACCGTGTTGTAGCGAAAACCTTTTAAAATTTTTCTTGAACCAAGCAATCCTCATCAACCCGGTATATTTTATATCCCAGTTAGGTAGTGGAATATCGCGGAAAATACCGGTTTTTTCGTTGCCGGCATCACTTCCTTTATACGCTGCCAAAAATGACGGTAACAATACGTCTTGACTTGTTTTGCCGAAACCAATGGGATATCCTTCAACGTCCCTTGGGAAATCGGTGGTGCCATAAAAATCTGTAGCTAGCCTGTTTGCAACAACTAATCTGTTACTCTTGAAATCATTAAATGCTTCGGAAATATCCTCCCCGCTTTGGCTGAAAGCAGTTTTTACCAATACTGTGGAAATAGTGAAATTACCAAAAGTGTTCGGGGTCAGAGAGCGATAAAGGCCATCCTCAACAATATAATTTTCGGCAAAATTCTCTGAATAAATCCGGCTTCCATTAACATCTACTGTAAGATTTGGAAGCAATTCCAAGTTTGCCTGAATGTCCATTTGGCGGGTTTCCACTTCGGTATATTGCTCGTTGAATTCAGGATAAAGAGTAAGCCAACCCCTGCGGGCTGCAAGATCCCGGATTTCTGCTTGGCTTCCAAAAGTAAATCCCGTTGTGGGTTTAAGCGTCCCTATAAACCCGATGGAGGGCGTATAACCGGGAAGAAAAATCCCGTTGGTTTCCTGATAATTGAACTGTATCTTTTTAATGGTGGTCAATAATCCGATAAAGGTATTCGCCGCTTGGTCGCCTGCACTCAACGAGCCTCCTGCACCTGCTGAACCCTCCCCACCTAAAGCGCCGCCACGCCCACCGGAGTTTTTAGATAATGCGCCTTTTTCTTCCTCTGCTCCTTTTTCTACTCCTTTTTCAGTTCCTTTTTCACCTTTGGCACCCGCTTCTCCCTTTGTTCCATCACCCAATACACTACCGCCCGCCCTTTCATTGCTTGCCTTGCTTTTCTTGATCTTGGTCAGCCCAATATATCTGTAAAAAGCATTCATATCCAAATTGGAATTGATCCTATGTGTACTCGCATTTTGGATGGAGTTCCCCAAATCGTAAACATTGGTGGTCCCATCACTGATTGTAATGGGAATGTTGTTGAACAAATCACTATTATCCTGCCATTGGAAATCGCCCGTATAGGAATAGGTAGCCCTAATAAATTTAAGGAAAGGAAACTTGGCGAAAGGCAAATCGTAATTCAACTGCAGCGATTGAAAATGTTGGTTGGGGTCGCCAATATCAAAAAAACCATCCCACACCCCGATGGAATTATCAGCAAAACCATCATCATCTATATAATTGGTAATGATTCGGTTATTGGTTGAAGTAAAATTGAAACGAAGGGATTTTGTAAGGTTATAATTGATGGTGTATTGCCAATCAAAAAGGAAGTTCCGCTGATAAAGCACCGGAAGGCCAATGTTACCCGGAAGCAAATTCAATTCCCTAAATTTTTGCTCATTATATTGGCGGATGATATTGGAACTCGCCGAAATATTGGTTGGCAAATAATTTACGTTTAAATCTTTTAAAAACTGCCAATATTTACCTGTGAACAATGAATCGTTTGCTTTAAATGGTTCAAATGCCTTTGGGGTGAAATTGTAATTATAGGTAGCACCTGCCCTAACATTTTGTTCCATTGCATCTTCAATTTCAAAATCGTGATGATCTATCTGATTATAGGAATAGGACAACGTTAGGTTTTCCACATCATAGATTTGCGGCTTCCCATCGCCCGTACGTTCTTTACGAACTCCGATAAAATTGACACTTTGTCGACGGGTGTAATCTACGGATTGCTCTTTTATTACATCCCTTTCGGCATCGCTCGCAGCATTCTCCAAACGCGTATCCAGTTCAATATCTTGATATTCGGGATCATAAAGCGGGGTAATCAATTCTTCCGAGCGCCCGTAATTAAAAGGCAACTGTATTCCCCACTTTCTTGGGAGCAACTGGCCTGCGTTTATGTTGGTTACCACATCATATTGTTGGAGGTCTTCTTGACTTCTTTGATTTGGGCCTTGTTCTATTGATCCAAAACCCACCGTGCTTATACTTCCGGCCGCGCTTACGGTTGCAAAATCGGCAAGGTTGGCGTCCATGCTTAACACTGCAGCCCAACCGCCTTGGTTCTTCAATTCGGAGAGACGGAGCTCGTTGAACCAGACTTCCCCGCAAATATCACTACTGCCCGCATTCCGAAGCCCAATCATCACTGTACGTACGTTACCAAAACTTGGGTTTCCCTTTATCCCGATACGCAATTCGTTTTCGCCTCCGGGAACCCCGCCTTCAAGTTCCGATTGATTAAAAAACTGGGTTTCGGTTATATCCAAATTCGGATCGGTGGAAAAGAGTGCCAATGTTCTGGTTTTAACTTCCTGTAACAATTTTAAAGGGAGGTTCAACCTATTTTCAATCGGCCATATTTCTTCGGCCGAAGTAGCGCCAAACATGGTGGGATTAAGTGGTAATTGTATTTCGTAAAAGTTATTGGTAAGGTCATTCCCCAACCTTATAAAAGCAACCATTTCGCCATCAGAAAGCATAGCTTGGTTAACCAATGATTCAGCATGGATGAACATTTCCAGATTTTCGTACTGCCTCATGTCCACATTGAAATTTTTATAGACCGATCGTCCATCGCCAGGCTCCAACCCACAAACCCTCAGGGCCATGGATTGTTCATTCTCCCGAATAATGTTGTTGTTATTGTTCAGTTCTTCCCTGAAAACGCCCGGAGGTAGTACATACGGAATTGGTTCGCGGTTTTCGTTTTCTTCGATGCTTACGGCTTCCACTTCAAAAACTGTATCGCTATCGCCAGGAATTATCCCGCCATCTTCAAGAGCTTGTTGAAATCTTCTGTAATCGCCCCGCACCAATTCCATGGTTCCGAAACGAAGTATGGTATTCTCTGAGAAATCGGATAAAAACAAACGCATAAAACGAATGGACCTAAAATCTGAAATCCCATTGATAGCTTGGTCCGGTTTGCTTATCGGCACTTTAAATTGAACCCAGCGTACCGGGATTACGTTATTATCTTCGGTAGTAACCTCAATTTCCTTTATATCCGTAATGTAATCGTTATTGTCAATGTTCATCCCGGGACGGAATTCAACGTTATACTCAAAATAACTGTTCACCGTATTCATGGTGTTGTCCCGGTTTATGTCCTCCACATCAGGTTGGGAGGTGGAGCCTCGGTTGGTGTCGGTAACCTCAACCGGTGAATTTCCTTGGGTTCCATTGTATTGAAGATAACGGTTCAAAATAGTTCCATCGGCCTGTAAAAAATACTGATAATCATCAAGGGCCGGATCCGGCAGCCCGGCAAACGCGGGATATTCAGTTGCTTCCTCCCCATTACTAAGACCATCATAACCAATATCCTGGTTGGTTCGTTCCTGCCCTTCGGTATCAAAAGTATAGACCAAGGATTGATTGGTAGGGACTTTTCCCCATTCGGTGGAAGTGGTGTTGGCCGTTCCTCCATCTTCGGGAAGACCATTTTCATATTGTTTGCGGCCATCCTTTAAAACATCTTCGGAAATGTTCCCCAAGTTGAAATTGATGGTTCCGCCCGGATTACCGGAATTTTCTTCATAAATGAAAGGGTCCATCACCCAAAACTGAATATATTCAACATTAGATCTTTCAAAATCCGTAGTGGTCAATGGCCGGGAAATTCCACCAAAACGCGCTTCAGGATTTGGCAATGTATTACCACCCGAAGCTTCGGGGTTAAAATTATATTCTCCCCTCTCTCCAGGATAATAGGCAAGATCCAAAGTGAATAAAGCCTGTGTCTGGCCTTGGATTATATCTTGGTTCGGGAAAATTTCATCCCTGAAAACACGACGGGTAAAAGGGCTGGACAATTCTTCATCGCCAATGCCGCCGGGGCGTTGACTGCTGTAAAAAATTGGGTCGATGGTGTACCAAGCAAGTTTAGCACGGTTAAAATTATAAGCCAAGTTGTCATTCATAATTTCACCGCCCAAGCCTATTGGGGTGCTGGAAAGAAACCAACTTATGGGTGAACTGATATCGGTTGCGGTTTGGGATGCTTCGAAATCATCAACATAAACAGTAGTTTTCCCATTGAAATCGGAAACCTTGGGAGCGCCAGGCATCAAATAAGCAAATTCCCCACGAAGCGAAACATTGGATTCTACATCCGTATCGATGTTGGGAAGTTTGTTCACCAAACGGGTAAGGAAAGGCACTTCGGTTGAAAAATTGGCGTTCACCCCAAAAATTGTGTTATTGATGGGCTCAACTCCGTAAGAAGATTTTTGTGTTAATGGGCGTTCGTTCAAATTCAAATAGGTTGCGCCAATCAAAAATTTATCGCTCACTTTATGCTCTACATTAAGGCCGGTAAATCGTTTAGTCTGTTGCCCAAATAATGTGTTGTTCTCTGTTGTTACTTCAATGGGCGTATTGCTATTCAAAAGGGACGGATCTAAAATCTGGACGCGGCCCAACTGGTAGTTCACGGTATAATCCACACCTTCAACCAAAACCCTTCCTCCCGCAGTAACGGTTACGGAACCTTGCGGGATGTTGAACGCCCCGATGGGGATTCCATCGGCACCTGTAGATTTATAGCTTCCTTTTAATTGGAATTTGTTCTTTTCACTTTGCTCCTGTTCGGCTTGTGTTTTGGTTCCGGAATATAATGTATTGAAAACGTATTTGTTTTGGTTGGCATTATAGGTTGATGGAATTTCATAAACCTCTCCGCCACCGCCTTCATTCTCCAGTTTTTCAAATAGATATTCCCCGAAAGGTTCAACACTCGTAAAGATGATGTTCCCGTTCACCGGATCGACGGTCAAGCCCGGAAGGAAATCGAAAAAGCCATCGCCGCCCTGTTGTGGATCGTTGTTAAAATTCAGTCGGTCCAAATTGAACACCCGCAGCAAAGTGGTTTGTTCAACATCCTCGGGTAAAGGAATTGCCGGAAATTCTGGGCTTCCTGCAGCTGCGTTAATATAGTTTAATGGTGACGGATCCGTATAAAGGATATTAAGGACAAAATCTTCCCGTTCCAGTTGATAAGCACCCAAAGGATAAATATTCTTCATCATCAAATCCCATAGTGGTTCGTTCACATTGGTAATGGTGCTTTTCAATAATTTTACCACCAAGTTTTGAGGAAGGCCACCTTCTATTTCACCGTTTGGGTCCATCCCCGTTTCGCCCGTGGCTTCCACCCCGTCGTTAGAAAATTCCCCCACTTGATACACCCGCCCGCTAACCGTAAACTGGTATGAGACGGCCAATACTTCATCATTTGTCAATCTTTGGTTTAAGGAAATATAACCCAATTGCGAATTCAAAATATACTCGTTGGGCTCCAGCCTTCGTGCGTTTTCCAAACTTACATAATCAGTTCCCTCACTAACTTGAACGCCTGTAAAACCTTGCTGTACCGTGGCAATATCGCGGATTGCGGGGTTTAAAATGCTTTGGGCGCCACCGTTTATTCCAAATGGGTTAAAATCATTATTTCCGTTGTCCGGAAATGCGTTACGTGAAGTGTTGATAAAACCCCCTGTGGGGGCATTCAAACCAATATTGGTAGGGTCAGATTCGCCAATGTCCTGAAGGGCCACGATGTTCCTCACGTTATCAGTCCGATTGGTGCGGTTGGTGATCCAAACCTCCATCCGGGTAATCTGTACGTTACTGTTTATAAAAGGATATTGCTGCAAGGAACGATCGTAGTTGTCTCTGAAATAATGTGCCAGAAAAAAGTGACGGTTTTCGTCGTATTCCAATGCAAAAAGTTCATAATCGGTGATGGTCGCGCCACCTTCGGCAACCACTGTTCGGGTTTCCGATTTTTGTTCGGAAAATACCCCGGTAATGGTGGTCTTCCCGAACTGCAATTGCGCCTTCACCCCAAAAAGGCTTTGGGCACCCTGTATCAAGGTGCTGTTCAACGGCATGCTTACGTTACCCACTTCAATTTTTTGGATGATGTCGTCTTCCGTGGGAGTATATTCCAATTTGATTTGGTTTTGGAAATCGAAGGTGCTTTCAGTATCGTAGTTGGCAGTAATCTGTAATCTTTCGCCCACTTTTCCCAACAAGCTTAAACTAATCCTTTGGTCAAAATCAAAGGAAAGGTTGCTACGGTTCCGTGGTGAAAAAGCAGGGTTGTCTTGTTTGGTATACAATAATCCCAAATCAATTTCCACTGAACCTTGCGGAATTACTTCGATGGTATTTCCGCCAAAGATGGATTCAAAGAAATTTGAATTCACATAAAATACGGGCAACAGGTTTTTTTGAGCTTCTTCGGAACCTTCTTTACGACCATCGGCTGCATCAATTTTTTCTTTAAAATAAGCCTTCATTTGTTCCTTACGGATAAGGTCCTGATATTCTTGGGGGGTAAGGATTACGGGATAATCGAGGTTGAAATTGCCTAGGGTACGTGTATAAATGTAACGATCAATAATGGGATCGTAGGTATATGAATCCTGAATGCTCGGAGGAGTTGGAAGGTCCATTTGCCCCATAGAACTACCGGTATTGGTAGAATCCTGTGCAGAACCGCTCTGGCTTATGAAAATGAAACTTATGATGAACAAAACCTTTAAAAGGCCATTCTGAAAAACGTAATTTTTTGCCCTCAATTTTTACAGATTTTTTAAAGCTTGTTTAATAATATCTTCCACCGATGCCTCGGGGTCCTCTTTCACGATCTTATCACAAATTTTTTCCACTTGCTTGCGTGCAAACCCCAAAGTTTCCAAAGCAGATAACGCTTCATTTTTATTAGTATTGCTTGAAAATGCGGAAACATCTTCCATTCCGTACACTTTCAAAATCTTGTCTTTTAAATCCAAAATAACGCGTTGTGCGGTCTTGGAACCTATGCCTTTAACCGATTGAATGGTAGCAATATCGTTGCTTGCTATTGCCTCCTTTATTTGTTCGGGGCTGATGTAGGACAACATCGTCCTAGCTATACTGGCCCCAACTCCGGAAACGGAAATCAACAACTTGAAAATTTCGCGTTCCACCACCCCAGAAAAACCATACAAAGTATGCGAATCTTCACGGACCAGCAAGTGGGTGTACAACTTCACGTTTTCGCTTGTGGGGAGTTGCGAAAAGGTATGCAATGAAATGTTCAGGAAATAGCCCACCCCATTACAGTCTATCACCACATCGGTCGGATTTTTTTCAATCAATCTGCCCTGTATATGGGTAATCATGTGTTAACAAAAGGTTAATAGGGGGCAAATATAACATAATTATCTGCAATTGCGAGTGAGGTTTTTGGGAAATTATAAGGGAAATAAGGCTTTGGAATGCAATTAATTTTTAAAAGAATTCAAGTTTTGGATAACTATTTTTCCGAAGAATAACGCAAAGATTTATTAACCGTATCTATAAACAAGTGAATTTTTTGTTCTTCTTCAATTTGCTCTCTATAATATTCAGATTTATTTTAAAACCTAAATCATTGTAATTTACTTTTTCGAATTTATTTAAATCTATATTTCTAAGAAGTGAATCAAAATCTTTTTTATTAAACTTCAAATCAAATGATATATAGTGATTTGCAAAATCAAATGGGGTTTCAATATTTACAATTTCGTATTGGGCATTCAAATCAGTTCCCAATAAAAATTCTACATTGTAGATGTCTTCATCATATTCCTTATTACAAGAAAATAGTAAAAGTGATAAAAAACAAACAGAAATAATTTCATTCAGTTATAAATTTGTTGTTTTAAAAAGATACTTAACTTTTCATTTCCTTCCCCTGCTCCCGTAACCGTTTTTCCTTTTGCTGCGCATCCACCACGGCCACGGCGGCCATATTCACTATTTCTTCCACGCTGGCGCCCAATTGCAGGATGTGGACAGGTTTTTTCATTCCCAACATAATGGGGCCAATAGACTCCACTCCGTTAAGTTCCTTCATCATTTTGTAATTACTGTTGGCAGATTCCAGGTTGGGGAAAATTAGGGCGTTCACCTTTTTGCCCGCCAGTTTCGAAAAAGGGAATTTCTTTTGGAGCATCTCTTGGTTCAAAGCAAAATCTGCCTGCAATTCACCATCCACAATCATGTCCGGATTGCTTTTGTGAAGAATGGCCACAGCCTCACGCACCTTTGATGCGTGCGCGTCCTGCGAAGAACCGAAATTTGCATAGGAAATCATGGCTATAACGGGTTGCATCCCGAACATTTTCATGGTGTGGTTGGTCATTTGCGCAATCTTGGCCAGTTCCATGGACGTGGGGTCTATGTTTATCGCGGTATCCGATAGAAAAAGCGGGCCGCGTTTTGTGAGCATCAAGTTGGTGGTGGCCACTTTCAGTACGCCCTCAAACTTGCCGATGGTTTCAAAAACGGGGCGTACCACGGAGGGATAGGAACGCGAATAGCCCGATATCATAGCATCGGCATCGCCTTCGTTTACCATCATGGCGGCAAAATAGTTCCGCTCGCGCATCAATCGCTGGGCATCAAAAAGGGTAATGCCGCGACGTTTTCTATTTGCCCAGAATTTGCTGGCGTAGGTGTTTAGTTTTTCGGTTACCTCATCGCTTTTCGTATCTATGATTTCCACGGCATCATCAAATTCTATCTGTTGCATCAAATCCAGAATAATTTCCTTTCTCCCCAATAAAATTGGGGTTCCGATGCCTTCTTCCATTACGATTTGGGCAGCCTTCAAAACATCCAAATGATCAGCTTCCGCAAAAACAATCCGTTTGGGGTTTGTTTTCGCCCGGTTCACCAGCATCCGCACTATCTTGTTATCGTGGCCCATACGCTCATAAAGGTCATCTTCATATTTCTGCCAATCGGTAATGGGTTCCGTGGCCACGCCGCTTTCCATCGCAGCCCTTGCCACTGCGGGGGGAATGGTAGCTATCAAGCGTGGATCGGACGGTTTCGGGATGATATATTCTTTTCCGAAAATAAGCTTGGTTTCGCCATAAGCGATATTGACCTGCTCCGGCACGGCTTCCTTTGCCAAGGCAGCAAGCGCGTACACTGCTGCCATTTTCATTTCTTCGTTGATCTTTGTGGCGCGCACGTCCAAGGCGCCCCGGAAAATAAAGGGAAAACCAAGTACATTGTTCACTTGGTTTGGGTAATCGCTGCGCCCGGTGGCCAAGATAATGTCTTCGCGTGTCCGTAATGCCAGTTCGTATTCAATTTCCGGATCGGGGTTTGCCATTGCGAAAACGATGGGATTATGCGCCATGAGCAACAGCATTTCCGGACTTAAAATATCTGCCTTGGAAAGACCAACAAAAACATCAGCATTTACCATAGCTTCTTCCAAGGTGTTGATTTTTCTTGAAGTGGCGAACTCGCTTTTTTCAAGGGAAAGGTTTTCACGGCTGTCGCGGATTACACCTTTAGTATCCAACATGACGATGTTTTCCCTTTTTGCCCCGAATTTCATATAAAGCCGAGTGCAGGAAACGGCCGCTGCCCCTGCCCCATTAATAACAATGGAAACGTCTTCAATGCTTTTTTGGGCAATTTCCAAAGCGTTCAACAAAGCAGCCGCGGAAATTATGGCCGTGCCATGCTGATCGTCGTGCATTACGGGAATGTTAAGCTCCTCCTTTAAACGCCTTTCAATTTCAAAAGCTTCAGGGGCTTTTATGTCCTCGAGGTTGATGCCGCCAAAGGTTGGAGAAATGTTTTTTACGGTTTCCACGAAAGCATCAATGTTTTCGGTATTTATTTCAATATCGAATACATCGATATCAGCGAAAATTTTAAAAAGCAATGCCTTGCCTTCCATTACCGGTTTTGAAGCTTCCGGGCCAATATTGCCCAGGCCCAATACCGCGGTACCGTTGGAAATTACCGCCACAAGATTGCCCTTGTTGGTGTATTTATAAACGTTTTCCACGTTCTTTTCAATCTCAAGGCAAGGTTCCGCCACGCCGGGGGAATAGGCCAAGGAAAGGTCTCGCTTAGTGGCGTATTTTTTGGTGGGCACCACTTGTATCTTGCCCGGCCGTGGTTTTGCATGATATAACAATGCCTCGAGGCGCCTGGTTTGTTTGCTCATTTGTGGGGTTTTATTTTGACTTACAAATATATGGGAAAAGTTTTCAGTCGACGATTGTGGGTTGCCCTCGGCTGTGCTCGGGGTGCGGGTTAATTTTAAAATTTCAAATAATTAATCTTCAATCGATGACCACCCGGTTTTGGGCTTCAAAAAATCAATGTTCCTTTTTAAGCCTGAAAATTTGGTTCGCTTTACAGCACTATTTTTAAAAATTTTCTCAAAAACATCTTCCGTTATTTCTTCCCAATCTTTTTTTGTCATGGAAAGCATATCGGCGTTTGGGTTAAATAATGGTTCGCGGTGCGATTGCGAAAAACGATTCCAAGGACAAACATCTTGGCAGACATCGCAACCAAAAACCCAATCATCAAATTGGTTTTTTACCGAATTGGGGATTTCGTTTTTTAGTTCGATAGTAAGATAGGAAATGCACTTGCTGCCGTCCACAACATAAGGTTCAGTAATTGCTTGGGTTGGGCAGGCATCGATGCAGGCGGTGCAACTGCCGCAATGGTCGGTAACCGGGGAATCATATTCCAAATCAAGATCAACGATAAGCTCAGCGATAAAATAGAAAGAGCCAACTTGTTTGGTCAACAAATTGCTGTTTTTGCCAATCCAGCCAAGACCGCTTTTGGCTGCCCAAGCTTTATCCAAAACGGGAGCGGAATCAACAAAGGCGCGGCCGTGGACTTCCCCAATTTCTTCTTGAATGAAATTCAGCAATTGCTTTAGTTTTTCCTTTATTACCAAATGATAATCGGTCCCGTAAGCGTATTTTGAAAGTTTATAGGTATCAAGGATTTGGTTTTCAGAAGGGAAATAATTGAGTAAAAGGGATATTACGCTTTTGGACCCGGGAACAAGTTTGGTAGGGTCCAGTCTTTTGTCGAAATGGTTTTCCATATAGGACATTTCGCCGTGCATTTTATCGTTTAGCCATTTTTCCAAACGTGGGGCTTCTTTGTCCAAAAATGCTGCTTTACTTATGCCGCAGGACATAAACCCCAGGCGAAGTGCCTCGGTTTTTATGAGGGTGGTATGATTTTTTTTGAAGTTCATGGTGCTTTAAAACCTTATGGGTTTAAAACTAGTGAGGTTTAATTAATTAAAATAACCCTCCCTGCACGTTTCCTTTTACTTTTCCCAAATGTTTATAGGCTGCATCGGTAACCTCGCGACCACGGGGGGTGCGCATAATAAATCCTTGTTGGATTAAAAAAGGTTCGTAAACTTCTTCAATGGTTTCGGCGCTTTCTGAAACCGCGGTGGCCAAGGTGGTAATCCCCACCGGCCCACCCTTGAACTTGTCAATAATGGTGGAAAGGATTTTGTTATCCATTTCGTCCAAGCCAAAAGCATCCACGTGCAGGGCTTCCAAAGCAAATTTCGCAATCTTTATTTCAATGGTGCCATCGCCTTTAATTTGGGCAAAATCGCGAACACGGCGCAACAGGGCGTTTGCAATACGTGGAGTGCCGCGACTGCGACCGGCGATTTCTATGGCCGCTTCCATGGAAATGGGCATTTGCAAAATCTTGGCGCTGCGCTGTACGATGGTAGTTAGCAGTTCAGTGGTGTAATACTGCAGACGAGATGAAATCCCAAACCGGGCGCGCATGGGGGCGGTCAATAATCCGGAACGGGTGGTGGCGCCAATAAGCGTAAATGGGTTCAAATTGATCTGAACTGAACGGGCGTTTGGCCCGGATTCAATCATAATATCGATCTTAAAATCCTCCATTGCGGAATAGAGATATTCCTCCACAATGGGACTGAGCCGGTGAATTTCATCAATAAACAAAACGTCCCTTTCGTCAAGATTGGTAAGCAGCCCCGCCAAATCGCCGGGCTTATCCAACACCGGGCCAGATGTGACTTTTATATTTACGTTGAGTTCGTTGGCAAGAATATAGGCAAGTGTGGTTTTTCCCAAACCGGGAGGGCCGTGAAAAAGAGTGTGGTCTAAAGCCTCGTCACGTAGGTTTGCGGCCTGCACAAATATTCGAAGGTTTTCCAAAGCTTGGTATTGACCCGTGAAATCCTCAAAAGTAAGTGGCCGCAGTTTTTTTTCAACTTCAATTTCCTGTGGGGTGAGATGCTCGCCCGTTGGGTCCAAATGTTCATTCATAGGGTAAATATACGAGGTCTTTAAAAAAACCCCTTCAAATCAATGAAAGGGTTTTTAGGATTAAATCATATTTTTTAACGGACAACCGCTAACTAGGAGCCAAATCAATGGTTGAGTTCATCTTCATTGTCTTGCAATGGTATGTGTTGCGGGATATAATCCTGTCCCGGGATTACATAATCGGTTTCGTCTTTATTTAATTTGCTATAATCGTAAGACCAGCGGTGTACATGGGGAATTGGACCATCCCAGTTTCCATGCATGTGCTTCATCTCAGCGGTCCATTCCAAAGTAGTAGAGTTCCAGGGATTTTTTGGGCCCCTTTTTCCGTAGAAAATGGAGCTGAAAAAGTTATATAGGAAAACCACTTGAACCGAGATGGTAAATATTGCAAAAATGGTCATTACCACGTTTATATTCGCGAGATCGTCAAAATACGGGAAGTTGGTGTTGGTGTAATACCTTCTCGGCAGCCCCGCCATTCCCACAAAGTGCATGGGGAAGAAAATTCCGTAGGCCCCAATGGAGGTTACCCAAAAATGGACGTAACCCATGTTTTTGTTCATCATCCGGCCCTCGAACATTTTCGGGAACCAATGATACACCCCGGCAAGCAAGCCGTAAAGTGCGGAAATCCCCATTACCAAATGGAAGTGAGCAACTACGAAATAGGTATCGTGCACGTTTATGTCCAAAGCACTATCGCCCAAAATAATTCCCGTTAGTCCCCCCGTTAAAAAGGTGGAAACGAAGGCAATGGAAAATAGCATGGCCGGGTTCATCTGTAGATTTCCTTTCCAAATGGTGGTAATCCAATTAAAGGATTTTACAGCGGAAGGGATTGCGATCAATAATGTGGTAAAGGTAAATACCGATCCGAGGAAAGGATTCATTCCCGAAATGAACATGTGATGCCCCCAAACGATGGTAGAAAGAAAGGCAATCGCTAAAATGGAAGCCACCATGGCCCGGTAACCAAATATGGGTTTTCGGGAATTGGTTGCCATTACTTCCGAAACAATACCCATGGCGGGAAGGATTACGATATAAACTTCTGGGTGACCCAAGAACCAAAACAAATGCTCGAACAAAACGGGAGAACCTCCTTGATTGTGCAATACTTCGCCAGCAATATATATATCGGAAAGGAAGAAGGATGTTCCAAAACCCCTGTCCATGATAAGCATCAATGCTGCCGATAAAAGTACTGGAAAGGAAACAACGCCGATAATTGCGGTAACAAACAATGCCCAAATGGTCAACGGAAGCCTGGTCATGGACATTCCTTTAGTCCGTAAATTAATTACGGTTACAATGTAATTCAAAGATCCCATTAAGGAAGAAGCGATAAATATGGCGATAGAGGTCAACCACAACGTCATTCCTGCTCCGGAGCCAGGGATTGCCTGGGGCAAAGCGCTCAATGGCGGATAAACAGTCCAGCCTGCTGAGGCCGGCCCCGCTTCCACAAAAAGGGAAAGCACCATTACCACGCTCGAAAGAAAGAACAACCAATAGGAAACCATGTTTAGGAAACCAGAAGCCATGTCCCTTGCGCCAATTTGAAGGGGAATCAAAAGGTTACTGAAAGTACCGCTCAAACCTGCTGTTAGTACGAAGAAAACCATGATGGTGCCGTGAATAGTCACCAATGCCAAATAAATACTGGGGTCCATAACACCATCTAATGCCCACTTGCCCAAGAAAATCTCAAAAATGGCAAACTGCTTATCAGGCCATGCCAACTGCAACCTAAAAAGCAGGGACATCAAAATCCCAATGATACCCATGAACAAACCTGTAATTAGATATTGTTTGGAGATCATTTTATGATCCTGGCTAAAGATATATTTAGTTATAAATGTTTCTTTATGATGATGCTCGTGATCGTCATGGTGCTCTATTACGTTATCGTGGTCGTGTGCTGACATGTCTTTTTAAAGCTGTTGTTATTTATTCTACGTTTTCTGTACTAAGTACATCCTTAAAGTTGGGCTGGCTTTCCAACCAAGCATTGTACTCTTCTTCGGTTTCCACTACAATTTTCATTTGCATGTTATAGTGGTTTATTCCGCAAATTTTATTGCAAAGCAATAAGTAATCAAATTCATAGGTTTCTAAGGCTTCTTCTCCTTTTGCGGTCAAGGTCAAACTGTTTTCCCTTCTAATTTTATTGATCTTGTTCACTTTTGCAACTATATCACTGTTTTCCCGCATCTCTTTTGTGGTGATGGTTGGAATAAATGCAAATTGGGTTATCATCCCCGGCACTACATTCATTTGAGCCCTAAAGTGGGGCATATAGGCAGAATGCAAGACGTCCTGCGAACGCATTTTGAATAATACTTTCCTGCCTACTGGCAGATGTAGTTCCGTAGCCACAATATCGTCTTGTGCATTTGGATCAGAACCATCAACCCCTAATTGGTTCACGCCTTCAATCAAACGAACGTTGGCATCACCTAGGGTATTATCCGTTCCGCTGTAGCGTGCTTTCCATGAAAATTGTTGGGCGTACAGTTCAACCACTATCGGATCGTCATCTTCGTTAACGTTCATAATATCGGTCCATGTAAAAAGGCCATAAATAATAAGTCCTGCCAAAACTATAACTGGGATAATGGTCCAAATAAATTCAAGTTTATCATTATCTGCATAAAAAATGGCGCGTTGCCCTTTTTTCCCATAATAGGCAAATGCAAAATAGTGCAAAAGCCATTGAGTAATAATTCCCACCACAAAAATGAGGATCATCGAGACGAGCATCAATTGGTCTATTTCAACGCCGTGCTCTGATGCCGAAACTGGCAAAAGAACATCGCTCCATTTCCAAAAAGAGATAATGCTGAGGAGGTACATAAAAATAACAAAGCCCAGCATGAGATAGCCGTTGACCTTATTATCCTTTTCGGAAGCTATTTCGTGAGTATCCAAATGCTTCGTGGTTTTGGACAACTGAAATATCTTGTTCATTTGCCAAACTGCAACCCCGAAAAGAATGATTACTAATACAATTAAAAATGCGGTCATCGTTATCTGTCTCTATTTTTAATTAATAATGATACTGCTTGCTTTCCTTCAAAAACGGATAGTTCTTTGCCAACAATGGTACTTTTGTGAGCGCCGTGAACACCACCAAAACGAACAAGCCGAAGAAAAACATGATAGCCCCAATTTCCGGCAGGCCAATGTACCAGGATTCTCCAACGGTTGCCGGCATTATCATTACAAAGGTATCTATATAATGCCCTGCCAAAATCACGATTCCAGCTAAAATCACAAACCAGTTTACCCGTTTATAATCGCTGTTCATCAACAGCAGTATTGGGAATACGAAATTCATAACCAGCATTCCAAAGAAAGGGAGCTTGTAATCTTCTATCCTGGTTACGAAATAGGTTACCTCTTCGGGAATGTTTGCGTACCAAATCAGCATGAATTGTGAAAACCACAAATAGGTCCAAAAAATACTGAAGCCGAACATGAACTTTGCCAGATCGTGGATGTGGCTGTTGTTTACAAATTCGAGATAGCCCTGAGATTTCATTACTATGGTAACCATTGCTATTACGGTGATACCGCAGGTTATCATTCCTGCAAAAACATACCAACCAAACAAGGTGCTGAACCAGTGTGGGTCAAAGCTCATGATCCAATCCCAAGCCATCATTGATTCAGTAACAATGTAGAAAACCAAGAAAGCAGCGGACATTTTGAAGTTTTTCTTGAACCAATAATTATCATTTGTTTCGTCAGCGCGAAGGGAATTTCTTCGTGAAAAATAGCGGTAAAGATTCCAGCCCAACAAAAAGATGGCAGCCCGTATTAAAAAGAAAGGAATGTTCAACCAGCCACTTTTTCCAGCAATAAGCCTATCGTAATTCTCACTGTTAGGATCAACCAAATCTGCATCCATCCAATGGAACAAATGGTTAAAGTGAAATGCGGAAAGCAAAAGTAAAATAAACATGATCACGGAGCCTATGGGTAAATAGGCGGTGATGCCTTCCATAACGCGGAAAAGCACAGGAGACCAACCGGCTTGTGCGGCATGCTGTATGGCATAAAATGCCAACACGCCCAATGAGATCATAAAAAAGAAAATGGCCGCGATATAAATTGCTGCCCAAGGGCGGTTTTGTAATTGTAGCAAGGTATGCTTCAAATGCTCTTCCTCGCTGTCATGGTGTTCAGCCGTAGAATTTGCGTTTTCACTGTGGGTTCCGGCCAAAACATCAGAATTTTCTGCATGGGCCGGGGCTTCTTCGTGATGGGCATCGCCGTGAGCGGCATTCATTTCCTTAACTTCGTCAGTGGAACCCGGAACGGCAAGGAAACCGAAAACGATGCCCAAGGCGCCAACCACCATAAAAATGATCGCAAAAAGTTTTAATTTTCTCGGTAGCGTGTACATATCTTTAGCTATTCTCTTTGTTCTTTTATTTGGTTCCTTCTTCTGAATTTTCTGTTTCAGCAGTATTGTTTTGCTTATTCAAAGGTGCGATTGTTAATGAATCAACCACCATCCCTGTTGAATCGGCAATTTCGGGGTTTAAGCCCGGTTCACCTTTAAGTGCCGCTTTCAAATTCAATACATGTTGTGCAATCTGCCATCTTTCTTCTTCACTGGTTTGTGAAGCATATGAACCCATGGCATTCAGGCCATACATTTGAACATGGTAAATACTACCTTCGGTAATGTTCCTTCCCGGATCTGCGTAACTGGGAATGCCCAGGAATTTTTCGCGCTGGGCCAATATTCCTTGCCCATCACCTTTATCACCATGGCAAACAGCACAATAGATAGTGTACAATTGGCTTCCGGTGGCAAGGTTTTCTTCGGTTACTTCCAAAGGATTCTTTAATCCGGCACGAGCCAGTTCCAAACCTTCGGTGGAATTTTCATAATCATAAGGCATCCAACCCCGGGGGATAGTTCCTTCTGCCGGTAACATTGCTTCCATATTGCCCGGGAAAACTTCATATTCGCCATAGGTCTCATAAGGCACGGGTTCGTACATATTGGGCATGTACTGAAAATTAGGTTTATCCTTGTTGAAACAGGAAACAATGCTCGCTGAAGCAATAAAGGCAAAACTTATGTATAGAAAACTTTTCATATTAATGGTTTTCTTCATTTTCGATTAAACTGATTTCCGATGCCCCGGTGTCATCCAAAAATTTAGAAAGCTTTTTTACGTCGTGGTTGCCCACTTCCACCACCATTAAAAAATGGTCATCTGTGGTTCTCACATCAGGGTTTTCAGCTTTTTTGAAAGGCCAAAGCTTGCTTCTCATATAAAAGGTAATCACCATTAAATGCGCAGCAAAAAATACTGTCATCTCAAACATAATGGGCACAAATGCGGGCATGTTTTCTATATAATTAAAACTTGGTTTTCCACCAATGTTTTGGGGCCAATCCTCAATCATGATATAATTCATCATGGTTATGGCTACAGAAAGTCCTACCAAACCGTACATAAAAGATGTTATGGCAATACGGGTGGGAGCCAAGCCCATAGCTTTGTCCAATCCATGGACAGGGAAGGGCGTGAAGACCTCCTCAATGTGGTACCGCTCATGACGAACCTGTTTAACTGCTTGCATCAACAGGTCATCATCGGTATAAAATGCATGGATTACTTTAGATGCCATATTAGCTCTTGTTTTTTAATAATAATGCTTGTCCGGCCCAATTTTCGCGTTTTGCTTTACCGGAGTAATCATCGATGAGGCTGTCCAAAATTTCATATTCCCTTTCCGTCATCCTGCTTATCTGTTCGAATGTATAAATTCCTAACTGATGGAGTTTTTGTTCCAATAGTGGGCCAATTTCATGAATTTTCTGAAGGTCGTCCTGTATGTCCACAGCCGGTTCAAAAGTCCCGATGGTGCTTAATAAACTATCGATTTTATCTTTTTCAAATTCATGTTCAATGATACTTTCTGCATTTACCGTAGAATCTCCCTGATGATTTTCTTCTTTAAAACGGGCTGAATTTGCTGCCGGTTCGCGCACCATAGGGTCATAATGTTTTACATCATCACCGTGCTCGGCACGTAATTTTTTATATTTTTCCCCTGAACTTTTCAGAATGGATTTTACCTCTGCCTGTGCAATTACGGGGAAAGCCCTTGCGAACAAAAGGAACAATACAAAGAAAAAGCCGATGGTTCCGATAAAAATACCAATATCAACAAATGTAGGTGAAAACATGGTCCAAGAAGAAGGAAGATAATCGCGATGTAAAGATGTTACGATAATCACGAACCTTTCAAACCACATTCCGATATTCACTACAATGGAAATAAAGAAAGAGAACATAATGCTAGTTCGTAATTTTTTGAACCACATAAACTGTGGAGAAAATACATTACAGGTCATCATCGCCCAATAGGCCCACCAATAAGGTCCTGTGGCCCGGTTCAAAAATGCATATTGTTCATACTCCACCCCGGAATACCAAGCAATGAACAGTTCGGTAATATAGGCAACCCCAACGATCGAGCCGGTTACCATGATAACGATGTTCATCAATTCAATATGCTGTACCGTAATATAGCTTTCAAGGTTTGAAACCTTTCGCATTATGATCAAAAGTGTGTTCACCATTGCAAAACCTGAAAAGATTGCGCCCGCAACAAAATAAGGCGGGAAAATAGTGGTGTGCCATCCCGGAATAACGGAAGTGGCAAAGTCCATGGATACAATGGTGTGCACAGAAAGTACAAGTGGCGTTGCTAAACCGGCAAGTACCAACGAAACTTCTTCAAAACGTTGCCAGTCTTTTGCCCGACCGCTCCAGCCGAATGATAATATTCCGTAAATTCTTTTGGTAAAAGGAGTAATCGCGCGGTCGCGGATCATCGCCAAATCCGGTAGAAGTCCTGTCCACCAAAATACCAGTGAAACTGAAAGATATGTTGAGATTGCAAATACGTCCCACAACAAAGGGGAGTTAAAGTTTACCCATAAAGATCCGAACTGGTTAGGAATCGGCAATACCCAGTATGCCAACCAAGGCCGGCCCATGTGGATAATCGGGAATAAACCCGCCTGTATAACTGAAAAGATGGTCATGGCTTCCGCAGAACGGTTTACACCCATCCTCCATTTTTGACGGAAAAGCAAAAGCACCGCAGAAATCAATGTCCCGGCGTGGCCAATACCTACCCACCATACGAAGTTGGTGATGTCCCAAGCCCAGCCTACAGTTTTATTCAAGCCCCAAACCCCGATTCCTGTTGAAACGGTATAAATAATACAACCGATGCCCCATAAAAAAGCAATAAGAGCAATTGTAAACACAATCCACCAGGATTTATTGGCCTTTCCTTCCACAGGGGCGGCAACGTCCACGGTAATATCGTGATAGTTTTTGTCCCCAATGATTAAAGGCCTTCTAATAGGAGCTTCGTAATGCGACGCCATATCTTTATTTGCTGTTACTTAAATATTTTTAAACTTCTTCGGTATTCCTGATTTTGGTTTGGTAGTACACATTTGGTTTTGTGCCCACGGCTTCAAGCAGGTAATACATTCTATTGTTGTTTTTCAGTTTTCGCACTTCGCTTTCTGGGTCATTTACATCTCCAAAAACCATGGCACCACTATCGCAAGCCATAGAGCAAGCGGTTTGGAATTCATCGTCTTTTACCACACGGCCATCACGCTTGGCATCCAAAATGGATTTTTGTGTTTTTTGGATACACATAGAACATTTCTCCATTACCCCTCGAGAACGCACAACCACATCTGGATTTAGTACCATACGGCCTAAATCGTTGTTCATATGGTAATTGAATTCATCGTTCTCTGCATAAAGGAACCAATTAAAACGGCGTACTTTATATGGACAGTTGTTTCCACAGTAGCGGGTTCCCACGCAACGGTTGTAAGCCATTTGGTTTTGGCCCTGTCGACCATGCGAGGTTGCAGCAACAGGACAAACCGTTTCGCAAGGCGCATGGTTGCAATGTTGACACATTACCGGTTGGAATGCTACCTGAGGGTTGGCGTCCGGTCTTTCCATCTCGCCGTATTGAGAAAGGGAACTAGTTAAGCCGGAAATTGCATTTTTATTATCCATGTCCCCTTCGAAGGACTCTGCGCTTGAATAATACCTGTCAATACGCAACCAGTGCATATCGCGGCTTTTTCGTATTTCCTGTTTTCCTACTACCGGAACATTGTTCTCGGCATGGCAGGCAATTACACAAGCCCCGCAACCGGTACAGGCGTTGAGGTCTATCGATAGGTTGAAATGGTGTCCTATGGAATGGTCAAAAGGCGTCCAAAGATCTGCTTCGGGCGAAGACACCGGAATCATTTTGTGGTCTTTGGAAACTTCGGGTACCGGGTTCCAGTAATTTTTATCTTTAGTATTGAATATTTCAAGGGAAGTTTCGCGGATTATATCCCTTCCCATCATTGTATTGTGCAATTGGATACAAGCAAATTCGTGAATTCCACCCACCTTTTCCAAGGTCACATTTTGAATGCTTGAAAAATTTTGATAAAATGCAAATGCATTTACCCCGGTTTGCATTTCTTCCTGAATAGCAGCTTTTTTTCCGTACCCCAAAGCTAGTCCCACAGAACCTTTTGCTTGTCCAGGTTGAATTAAAACGGGAACTTTTTGTACAACCACATCACCCATTTTCACGTTCACATAACTACCGTTCAACCCACCGTTTGCTACATTTTCATTAATTAATTCCATTGCTTCGGCATCGGCGGAAGAAACCGTGAGATAATTGTCCCAAGATGCACGGGTAATTGGGTCGGGCATTTCCTGTAACCAAGGGTTATTGGCTTGCTGCCCGTCGCCCATACTTGTTTTTGTATAAAGGGTCAGCTCAAGGCCTCCTTTTTGAAATGCTTTTGATAATGCACCATCGGAAGTAGAACTTTCCAAAATACCTTCCCCTTCGGCAGGAAGTGGTTGCGCCATGGTCATTATTGATGAACTCGCAAGCACCCCATCGTGCAAGGCTTGGTTCCAACTTGTTTCCCCAAGAATTGAAGAAGACCAGTTTTCTTTTATATAATCATAATAATTATTGGTATTTCCGGTCCATCTTAGCAAACAATCCTGAAATTGACGCGTATCGAACAAGGGTCTGATGGTTGGTTGCATCAAACTGTAAACCCCACTTTTAATTTGTACATCGCCCCAGCTTTCAAGATAATGCGGTGTGGCGGCAACCATTTGGGCCATGGAAGCAGTGGCATCTTTTTTCATTGAAAAAGCAAGGGACATTTCCAGCTTTTGGTATCCTTCCTTAAATTCATTATTCCTCGGGAAAGAATATGCCGGATCAACACCCACGGTAATTAAACCTTTTAGGCTTCCTGAAATAACGCCGTTCAATACGCCCATCACTTCACTGCTGTTCCCTTGAAGTGTAAGTTTGGGGTTTTGGGCATCCATTACTTGGCTACCAATCGATTCATTATAATTTAAAACAAGGGTTTGGGCTGCAACATCGGGCAAGCCAGTTACTAAAACACCTTTGCTTCCAGCTTTTTGTAATTGTGCCTTAGCATTATTAACTGCTTTTGCAATATTTTCGGGCAAGCCTGAAGCACTACCACCGGTCAATGCTTTTAAAACTTGCATTTGTTGTAAAGGAGTAACTGGAACCCTTTTGTCGGAATTCGCCCCTGTCAAAGTCATATTCGCTTCAAACTGAATGTGGCGCGACATTTTTCCATTTTGTGGAACGCGGCTTTTTGAATAGCCGGAGTCGCAACCGCCCCCCTGCCAATCACCAATAAAATCGGCCCCTACGGAAACAATTACTTCGGCCTTTGAAAAATCATAATCGGCCAGGGCACGGGTGCCGTATTTATTTTGGAATGCGTCCAAAGCTTCCGAAGAAGAAATGGTGTCGTAATATACGTGGCGAACATTGGGATATTTTGCAATAAATTCTCCAATAAGTTTTGTAGTGGAAGGACTGGCAAAAGATTGAGTAAGCAAGACCACATCCTTTCCTGCCATTTCATTCATTTTTTGCGTCATCTTAGCGTCGAATGCTTCCCAAGATGCTTCGGCATCATCGATTAATGGGGTGGTAAGCCTTCGGGAATCATATAAAGACAATACTGAAGCATGAACGCGGGCGTTAACACTTCCGCCATTTGTGGCTAGCCTGTTTTTTTCTATTTTTATGGGGCGTCCCTCCCTTGTTTTTACAAGGATATTGGCGAAATCGAAACCATCTGCAATGGTTGTGGCATAATAATTTGCTATGCCTGGCACAATTTCATCGGGCAACACCACATACGGAATGGATTTTACAACCGGACCTTCGCAAGCGGCAAAAGTTGCTGCCGCAGTGGTAAAACCAACGTATTTTAGAAAATCGCGACGGGTGGTTGAAGAAGATTCCAGCGCCTCTTTATTTCCAAGAAATTCATCAGTAGGAATTTCCTCTACAAACTCATTTTGTTGCAGGGCCTGAACAATAGAGCTGTTTTCGTTAAGCTCTTCAACACTTTTCCAGTATTTCTTGTTTGATGTCATATTGTTAACAGAAAAAATTCCTTATTTTTTAATAGTGGCATTTTCCACATTCCAAGCCTCCCATTTGTGCAACGGTCAATTGTTCGACGCCATATTTCTTTGAAAGTTCCGCGTGTATTTTTTCGTAATATTCATTTCCTTCCAAATTCACATTAGTTTCTTGGTGGCATTCGATGCACCAGCCCATTGTCAATGGCGAAAATTGTCCAACAATTTCCATTTCTTGAACTGGGCCATGGCATTTTTGACATTCAACCCCGGCCACGGTAACGTGTTGGGAATGGTTGAAATATGCAAAATCCGGTAAATTGTGGATTCGGTTCCATTTAACGGGTTTTTCTTTACCAGTATAGGTTTGGGATCCAACATCCCAACCAACGGCATCATAAAGCTTGGCTATCTCTTTATCGTAAAATTCCTTGGTGTAACCTTCTTCAAGGTCAACCTCGCCGGTATATTCGGAAATGTTTTTATGGCAGTTCATACAAACGTTTAGCGAAGGAATCCCAGAAGTTTTACTGATGCGTGCCGAACTATGACAAAAATTACAATCAATCTGGTTATCGCCCGCGTGTATTTTATGTGAAAAATGTATGGGTTGTACGGGAGCATAACCTTGGTCCACGCCAACTTGCATAAAATAACCAAAAGCAAAATATGCGGCAATCAAAAGCAAAAAGATGGAAGAAACAAGAACCAAAAACTGGTTTTGAACGAAAGTTTTCCATATTGGGGTGCGCGGCTTTTTTTCGGGATATTGTACCCCATTGGCCTCAGCAATTTTCTTTAAGGTATTTGTTACCAAAAACAACATGATGACCAAAACTAAAAAAACCAAGGCTAGTGCCCCTAAGATGATAGTGTTAGAAAATCCACCGGAATCTCCGCCCGATGCAGTTGTTGTTGCACCGTTTACAATTATTGGTTCAGCTTTTGGCTGATCGGTATAGGCTAAAATATTATCAATATCTTCATTGGACAACTGCGGGAAAGCCGTCATTACAGATTTGTTGTTTTCCTCAAAAAGCTGGACCGCTAAAGCATCTCCGGATTTTATTTGGGCTTGGCTGTCATGTATCCAATCGTACAACCACTCCCTTTCATATTTTGAGCCAACCCCCCGAAGTGCAGGTCCCGTGGCTTTACTGTCCAGTTTGTGGCAGGCGGCGCAATTTGTTTTAAACAAACCTTCGCCGGCAGCACTATCTCCCGAAAGATTCGCGGCGGGCGTTGCAGCTATTGTTGAATCTACTTTTACAGCTACGGTATCGGATTGTGCGTGAGCAATAATTGAAAAATTCAGTAAAAAAGCCCACAAAAGAACTGACAATGGAGAGGGAAGATTTCGGGAATTCACCTTTTTCATACTATTGGTTAAATATTGTCAAAAGTTTGGCACGTAATGGGTTGGTGTTTTTGGATGAAAAAAGCACGATCTACTTGCCATAAACCGGCACAAAAATACATTATAAAGTCGATTTGGGAAATGCAAACAAAGCGTTAAAAACTAATTTATATTTGTTCTAAATAATTTATCTGCCACTTTCAAAGTTATTAAGTTTTACATTTGTAACAAAGCAAAAGTTTTATGAAATCATCTCTTTTATATAAGCTATTTATGGTCAGTTTTTTAATAGCTTTTTTTACTCAAAACAGCTATTCGCAACAAGCTACCGTAACCATTAATCAAGACCCGAAGATTCCTCGGCTTTTAGCGTTGAAAAAAGATTTGGACAAGGAAAACAAATTAACCGATGGCTATACCATCCAATTATATTATGGGGAGTTGGACAAGGCCAATGATGTGATTCGGAAATATAAAAACACCTTCAGCAGTTGGCCAGCGGCCATTGAATATGAAACGCCAAATTATAAAGTTTGGGTGGGCAATTACTCCACTCGCCTTGAAGCAGACAGAGCACTTGTAATAATTCAGGAGAGTTTTTCGACGGCATTTATCTTAAAGCCGGAAAGGCGGAAATAAACTAAATTTTAAAGGAAGTAATTATAAAACCCGCTCCCCTTCTTGAGTCTTAAATGAGCCTTCAGCACCTATATTTTTAACCTCATCTGCCTTAAACCCGGTTGTAATCGAGAAAATAACTTATCAAAAGGTATTATTGTTACACGATTTTAGAAAAGATATTTTTATAAAATTTATTATAAAAAAAAGCGGCTCTTTCGAACCGCTTATACTCCTTTGCCATAAAATAACTACAGCTTTTTCTTAACCGCAACTTCTTGGAAGGATTCGATGATATCACCTTCAAAAATATCATTGTAGTTTTTGATCTGCATACCACAGTCATAGCCTTTAGCGACTTCTTTTGCATCATCCTTAAATCTTTTCAATGAGGACAGTTCGCCGGTGTAGACCACTACGCCTTCGCGGATAAGCCGGATACCAGAATTTCTGAATATTTTTCCTGTAAGGACCATGCAGCCTGCAATGGTACCCACTTTTGTAATTTTAAAAGTTTCGCGTACCTCAGCAGTACCAGTGATTTCTTCTTTCATTACCGGCGAAAGCATACCTTCCATCGCATCTTTTACATCATTGATGGCATCATAAATAATGGAATAGTTTCGGATATCGATTTCTTCTTTATCTGCCAATTGGCGGGCGTTCCCCATAGGACGCACGTTAAATCCGATAATAATGGCATCGGAGGCAGAAGCTAGCAATACGTCACTTTCGGTAATTGGCCCAACGGCTTTATGGATAATGTTTATTTGAATTTCTTCGGTCGTAAGTTTTTGGAAGGAATCCGTCAAGGCCTCTACAGAACCATCCACATCTCCTTTTAAAATGATGTTCAATTCCTTGAAATCGCCCAAGGCAATTCGCCTTCCAATTTCATCTAAGGTAATGTGGCGTTGGGTACGAACAGATTGTTCCCTTTGCAACTGAGTGCGTTTTGTAGCAATGGTCCTGGCTTCGCGCTCGTCTCCATAAACGGTGAACTTATCCCCCGCTTGTGGTGCGCCGTCCAAACCAAGCACCGATACAGGTGTTGAGGGTCCGGCTTCTTTAATGCTATTACCGCGCTCATCGTGCATCGCTTTAACTTTGCCGCTATGTTGTCCAGCGAGAACGTAATTTCCTATTTTTAAAGTTCCCCCTTGAACCAAAACAGTTGATACATAACCTCGTCCCTTATCGATGAATGCTTCCACCACGGTTCCGTTTGCGTTCCGATTTGGATTTGCAGTTAGTTCAAGTAATTCGGCTTCAAGTAATACTTTTTCCAATAATTCACTTACGCCTTCTCCTGTTTTTGCGGAAATATCTTGGGATTGGATTTTACCCCCCCAGTCTTCTACCAATAAATTCATAGCAGCCAAGCCTTCTTTAATCTTTTCGGGATTAGCGTTGGGCTTATCAATTTTATTAATGGCAAAAACAATCGGCACGCCCGCGGCTTGCGCATGGCTGATAGCTTCTTTTGTTTGTGGCATAATATCGTCATCGGCTGCTACTACAATAATGGCAAGATCGGTCACCTGAGCCCCACGGGCCCGCATAGCGGTAAACGCTTCGTGACCGGGTGTATCAAGAAAAGCAATTTTTTGTCCTCCGTCAAGTTCCACTCCATAGGCTCCGATGTGCTGTGTGATTCCACCGGACTCGCCAGCAATTACGTTTTCTTTCCTTATATAATCTAGTAATGAAGTTTTTCCGTGATCCACGTGACCCATAACGGTTACGATGGGGGCGCGGTGTATTAAATCTTCCGGCAAATCTTTTACTTGATCTATTGCTTCTTTTATATCTGGGGTAACAAATTCCACTTCAAATCCAAATTCATCCGCAACAATACTCAAAGTTTCAGCGTCAAGACGCTGGTTCATGGTAACCATCATACCCAAGGACATACAGGCGGAAATAATTTTTGTTACGGGAACGTCCATCATGGTAGCCATTTCGCTTGCGGTAACAAACTCAGTTACTTTAAGGAATTTACTTTGGGCTTCTTGTTCAGCAAGTACGTTTTCTGATTTTTGACGGTGGCTGTCCCTTTTCTCGCGACGGTATTTTGCCCCTTTTCCTTTGGAGGATTTCCCCTGCAATTTCTCAAGAGTTTCCCGTACTTGTTTTTGAACGTCTTCTTCGCTCGGTTCTTCTTTTGGGGTTGCAGTTCTGCCTTTACGGGCACCACCCACCGCAGGTCCACTTCCTCTGTTATCCCTAAACGTACTTGGGCCGGATGTTCCCGGAGTTTTTGCGGGTTCCTTGCTTATTCGACGACGTTTGTTTTTCTTGTTCTTATCGTCTGCTTTCGGATCCTTTTTCTTCTCGGGTTTTTTAAACTGTGATAGATCTATGGTTTGCCCTGTAAAGTTGGGGCCACCCAATTTTTTGTATTGGGTTTCAACCAGTTCCGACTCTGCGGCTGGTTGTTTTTCGTCACCGGTTTTCTTTTCAGTTAATTTCTCAACGGTTTTAGTTTCTTCCCCTTTTTTATTACTCTCAATTTTTTCAGGAGTTTCAACTTTTTCCGAAACTGTTTCTTTTGAAGTTTGTGGCAATTTTTTTACAGGAACTTCTTTCTCGGCTTTAACGGAAGGCTTTTCGGTTTCAGCTACGGGTTTTTCTGAAGGCAAACTTTTTTCTTCTTTCTCAATTTTAGGTTTAGGAACCTCGACAGCTTTTTCTTGTTTCTTTTCCTTTCCAGCATTCAAGTCTATTTTCCCAACATGTTTTGGGCCTTCCAGTTTAACTTCAGCTTTAATCACTTTTGAAGCTTCGCGTTTTTGCTTTTCCTCGATTTCGTGCTCGCGGGCAAGACGGAATTCTTCCTTTTCCTTTCGCTTTTCTTCGCCAACTTCTTGCGATTCTACTTTTTTGCTTTTATCCGATTGAAATTCATCCAAAAGCACGACATACTCCTCGCCAGTAATCTTGGTGTTGGGGCTTGCGTCCACCACAAAGCCCTTTGCTTTAAGATGATCCACAGCTCGCTCCAGCGATATGTTGAATTCGCGTAATACTTGGTTAAGCCTTTTCGTTGTTACTTCAGCCATAAAATGATTTGTCCTGTATTCTTTTTAAAAAAATTTGCATAAAAGTAATTAAACTTTCAACTACTCTTCAAATTCTTCTTTTAATATATTTATTACTTCCCTGATGGTTTCTTCTTCAAGGTCGGTGCGTTTTATAAGATCATTGATGTCATGTTCCAAAATACTTTTGGCTGTATCGAGACCAATTTTCTTAAATTCCTCAATAATCCAGCTTTCAATTTCATCTGTAAATTCGCTAAGTTCCACATCTTCTTCAGCACCTTCGCGAAGCACGTCTATTTCATAACCTGTTAATTGCCCAGCCAAACGGATGTTGTGCCCGCCGCGGCCGATTGCTTTTGAAACTTCTTCGGGGCGAAGAATAACTTCTGCACGTTTTTTTACTTCGTCGATTTTAATGGAAGTAACTTTTGCAGGGCTCAGCGCACGGGTAATATATAAATTTAAGTTGCTGGTATAATTGATAACGTCAATATTTTCATTTCCAAGTTCACGAACGATGCCGTGGATTCGGGAGCCTTTCATTCCCACACAAGCCCCCACGGGATCGATGCGGTCGTCATAAGAATCTACAGCTACTTTTGCTTTTTCGCCGGGGATCCGAACTACTTTTTTAACGGTTATCAAACCATCAAAAACTTCTGGTATTTCCTGTTCAAATAATTTTTCAAGGAAAACTGGCGCGGCTCGGGACATGATAAT
>JBBQKI010000016.1:0-54840 GCA_038326725.1 Flavobacteriales bacterium | reverse complement strand
TTTGATAAAGTGAACCAATATGGATCAAAAAAATATGATATTTGGCAGCAATCCACGTTTGGGTATGCCAAGAAATTCATCAATGACTCCGCGATTTTTGCAGAATAAAAAATTATTGTGAATGAAGACTGACCTATCCACGTACGACAATTCTTGGTATAATCCCGGATCCAAATTAAAATGCGCATTGTGGTACATAACAAACGTTCTTATTTTTAGAAGCCCTCTTATCCCCTTTTCATTCTTAAAGAGAAATCTATTGAGGGGCTTTGGTGCAAAGATTGGCAAAGGAGTGATTATAAAACCTCGGGTAAACATTAAATATCCTTGGTTTTTAACTATTGATGATTATACGTGGATAGGGGAAGATGTATGGATAGACAATCTCGCGAAGGTTACAATAGGCAAAAACGTATGTCTTTCACAAGGAGCGATGATTATATGCGGAAGCCATAATTATAATAAATCAACGTTCGATTTGATAATAGGCCCAATAACAATTGAAGACGGTGTGTGGATTGGTGCACAGGCTATTGTCCCGATGAATGTAGTCTGTAAAGAACATTCCATTTTATCGTTAAAATCAGTGGCCACTAAAACTTTGGAGCCGTATTCCATTTATCAGGGCAATCCAGCTAAATTGATAAAACTAAGAAAGATAGTTGAATGAAAGTTTCAATAATTACTGCTACCTATAACAGCGCGCAAACCATCAATAATTGCATGGATTCCGTCTTGGGGCAAACGTATAAAAATATTGAGTATGTTGTTATTGATGGAAACTCCAAGGATAAAACGGTGGAGATTATAAAAGCACGGGCCGAACATCTCAATATTAAATGGGTAAGTGAAGCGGACAAAGGTATTTACGACGCCTTGAACAAAGGAATAGAAAAGGCAACTGGCGAAATTATAGGCTTTGTACATTCAGATGATTATCTGGCTGAGCCAGAGATCATTTCAGAGATTGTAAAAATATTTGAGGAAGGACATATAGATGGCGTCTATGGCGATCTGGAATATGTGAACAAGGAAGATACCATGCGGGTTATCCGCTCTTGGAAGAGCAGGAATTTCCACCCACAACTTTTGAAAAAAGGTTGGATGCCCGCGCACCCCACCTTGTTTTTGAAAAAAAAGGTTTATCAAAAACATGGCAGTTTTGACTTAAAATTTAAAATAGCGGCGGACTACGATTTTATGTTGCGGGTTTTGAGGGATCCCGCTCTTAAATTTTCTTACCTCCCGAAGGTTATAACCAAAATGCGGGTTGGAGGTGCCAGCAACAGGAGTCTGAAGAACATGTTCCAAAAATCTAGAGAGGATTTTACTGTAATAAAATCCAATGGTATGCCTTTTCCCATTCGGGTACTTTTGATCAAAAATTTTTCAAAAATTCCCCAATTTTTTAAATGATTAAAGAAATTTTAAGATTTTTTTGAATTAGAAAATTTAATTTTGCAACCATTAAATCCGAGCGATCGGCACATAATTGAAATAGTTTTAATTATACTCATTCAGTAAATTAATAACCCCAAAATTAATCGCGCCTGAGCGCGAAAAGCCTTTTCGCTATGATATACAGAAATCTGATAATTTTAGTTTCATCGGTATTGATATTGAGTTCATGTGCCAGTAAAAAGGAGATTTTGTATTTTCAGGATGCGGATTATTACATCCCCCAGGAAATCTATTATGAATCTGTAAAAATCCAGCCCAATGACATTTTGAACATCACCGTGAGTGCCTTGGTTCAGGAGACCGCTGCGCCATACAACACAACGGTGGGAGGCTCTGCCGGAATTAACAATATTGATCTTCTAAAATTGCAAGGCTATTTGGTAGGTGAAGATGGTAATATAACCTTTCCTGTCCTTGGCACACTTGACGTTGCGAACAGAACAACAAAGGAACTTGAGAAAGGAATAAAGGAACTATTGGAAAATGGTGGCCACCTAAAAGAGCCTACCGTAAGTGTGCGTATATTAAATGCGAAAGTTACCATATTAGGCGAAGTGGCCAAACCAGGTACCTATTCCTTTACAGAGCAGAATATTACCCTACCCCAAGCACTTGGCTTTGCAGGAGATCTTACAATAAATGGAGAACGGAAAAATGTACTATTGATAAGGGAAGAAAATGGCATACGCAAAATACACCATTTGGACCTTACCAGCACAGAATGGTTCAATACCCCTTATTTCTATATAAAACCGAATGATTTTATAGTAATAAATCCCAATGAGGCCAAAGTTAAAAGTGCTGGACTAGTGGGCAATGTAGGCATTCTTTTGACCATATTGTCATTAATTTTAACTGTAACAGTTTTACTTACCCGATAATGGCAAAAAACAAAAAAGATCTATTGACTCATAAAAAAGACCAACAGCGGTTAAACCTAAAGGTAAAGGTTTTAAAATATCTTAGGTATTGGCCCTGGTTTGTGATTGCTGCGGTCATAGCTTTGGTAATGGGCTATATTTACCTTCGTTATACTCCGGTTACCTATGAAACTACCGCCAAAATAAAAATTATTGACGATTCCCCCGAACTTAACATAGCCTCGGAAGCATCAATCGCTTTATTGGGAAATCAATCTGCCATCAATCTTGAAAACCAAATAGAGGTATTAAAATCCTATAGATTGCTAAGTGAAGTGGTAGAAGCCCTGAATCTTGATGTCGCCGTAAACAAAGTAGGAAACGTAAAAACTTATGAAACCTGGGACAATCCGTTTGTTGTCACTAAAAAGCCCATGGCAGATAGTTTGGATATTACGGGATCCTACTATCTTGAGATTCAGTCTTCAAAACTTAAAATTACGGATGGATCCAATAGAATAACAACGATGAATCTTTATGAAGAAGATACGGTTTCGACTCTGCCGTTTATTATAAATTTCACCGGGGAGAGAAAATTAAAAGATTATATAGGCCGTACGTTCGAGATTGTCCTGAAGTCTGAAAATCAGGCCGTAATGCAATTGATTAACGCCATTGACGTTCAGCCCACAAATCGTGTTGGCGACATTCTTACTTTATCCATTGTAGGCGAAAATATTGCACGCTCTGAGGCAATTCTTAATACTGTAATAGAAAAATTCAACAAAGATGGTATTTTGGACAGACGATTGGTGTCTGAACGAACCGTGAATTTTATTGACAACAGGTTTGTTTATTTAACTCAGGAATTGGATTCCATTGAAGGATCGAAAAAGACTTTTAAGCAAAACAACAACCTAGCATATATAGAGGCCGATGCCGAGGTGACACTCGAAAAAAAATCTGTGGCAGAAGATGAGGTCTTTAAACTACAGACCCAAATTGCGTTATCCCGATTGTTAAAACAAACCATTACCGAAGAAAAAGATTTCTCTTTATTGCCTGCTAACATTGGTTTGGAGAATTCCAGTATAAATAATTTGGTTAATGATTACAACAAAATAGTTCAGGAACGTGAAAAACTTTTGGCAAGTGCCGGTAAAAACAATCCAACACTGCAAGCACTTTCGGGGCAATTGGAACAGGGAAAGCAGAACGTTGTCCAAACGGTGAATATGTACCAAAACCAATTGAAAGTTTCTTTGGGCCAGTTGGGTATGGAAAGATCTATTGCAGGAGCTAAGTATTCCAGCCTGCCGGGGAAGGAACAAATATTGCGTTCCATTGAGCGCCAACAGGGCATTAAAGAAAATCTTTTTCTTCTTCTCTTGCAGAAAAGAGAAGAGGCCGCCATTAACCTTGCGGTAACCGCACCATCAATCAAGGTTGTGGATTTTGCCCTTTCCAGCAACACCCCTGTTTCTCCCAATAGAAATAAAACTTTAGGCATGTTCCTTCTTGCAGGATTGTTGTTGCCGTTCGTAGTTCTTTACACAAAATTTTCTTTGGACACCAAAATCCATAATCGTCTTGATGTGGAAAAACTGAATTCGGTGATACCCATACTCACCGAGATACCAAGAATAGAAGATACCAAAACCCTAATTGAAGCCAATGACCATTCCGTACTGGCAGAGTCCTTTAGGATTTTGAGTACCAATGTTAACTATCTATTGCAAAAAAAAGAGGACGGTTTTGGTCACGTAATATATGTTACCTCGACCGTTAAAGGGGAAGGAAAAACTCTAATGTCCGTTAATTTATCTTTGGCCTTTGCCAGCTTGAAAAAACGTGTATTGCTTATTGGGGCCGATTTGAGAAACCCTACTCTACACCATTATTTCAAAAAGGAGAAAAACGTGGTTGGGCTTTCGAATTATTTACACAATCCAGATTTGGATTTACAAAGTTGCATTCAAAATGGTCTCGGTAATAACGATTATTTAGATGTTTGCCTCGGTGGCCCAATTCCTCCAAATGCTCCTGAACTTTTTTCGAACCATAATTTTGAGGAATTCCTTAACAAAGCAAAGAAACAGTATGATTATGTTATAGTGGACACTGCCCCTACCATGCTGGTAGCGGACACAATGTTAATATCCAAATATGCAGATCTCACTTTATTTGTAGTACGTGCTGATTTTACCGAAAAACATCTGTTGGAATTTTCAAAGGATCTGAATGCCACCAAAAAACTTAGAAAGATGGCCTACGTTATCAATGATGTGTCACGACAGAATGTTACCGGCTACAATTATGGCTATGGCTATGGCTATGGGCAAAACATAAAGGCACAATCCAAACCTTGGTTTCGGACTTTATTTGGTTAATAGATTTTTAGATTGTCGTTTAAGTTTTGAATTCTTCCGAACGTTTTTTTTCAATGTAAACATTGACTCTATACCAGCAATATGATATTATCTAATATCATAAAAAAGCATTGAAAACCAATTAATTAACAATGCTTTATAATAGTTCTGAAAACAACTGGACTACCTTAGAGAGATATTAATTTCAAAAAAAAAAAATGAAAAATTTAATCACAGTATTTGTAATGAGTTGCTTTTTGGGAATTGGGTCTATGAATTCTCAAGAAATAAGCAGAAATGACGCTATGTCAAAAGACATGGACCATTCTAAAGGAAATATGTCTGCCGATAAAAAAGGGATGTATACCAATTATATTAAAGATTGGCCAATGGCTTCACAAAAGGCAGTAGAGACTACCGTCAAAGCATATGGCGAGCCATCCAGCAGTTCAGCCAATGAAATCGTATGGAGAAATGCAGGGATTTGGGAAATGATCCGAATCTCAAAAGACGAAACTCCACACAACTTCCCTATTGACCATACCGATTTTATGAAAACGACCATTTACCACAAAGTGCCTGTGGATAAAATGAGTGAATTGGTTGCTTTTGATGGCAGTGTGACGTTTGATCGTACTCAAGGCTATTTAAGCGCAAGATGCGATATGGAAGCGAATAATTTTTTGGCTTTGAATTTAGCCCATGACATTATAAATGGTAAAAAAACAGTTGAGGAAGCGCGGATTGCCTATGGTGATATCATAAAGGAAAAAATGGCCGGTAAAAACCCAGACTATATGAAAAAGCTACAATTTGATGTTGAAACAAAAGCTGCTGCTGATCCAGGTGTGAATACAACAGGATTGAACAAAGAAGAAGTGATGGCGGCAATCAAAAAAAATTCAAAAATGTAATATTGGTATAAGAGTGGATTGCTCCCGTAGCTTACAGTTGTGGCATCAATACACCCCATAAAAAAGACACCATTTTAAGGTGTCTTTTTTATTTTGTCGGGATGACAGGATTTGATCCTGCTTACAGCGCCGAAGCGCATTGCTCCCAAAGCCTATAGCTGTGGTACCAACACACCCCATAAAAAAAGACACCGTTTTAAGATGTCTTTTTTATTTTGTCGGGATGACAGGATTTGAACCTGCGCAGAGCGCCGAAGCGCATTGCTCCCACAGCCTATAGCTGTGGCATCAATACACCCCAAAAAAAAAAGACACCGTTTTAAGATGTCTTTTTTATTTTGTCGGGATGACAGGATTTGAACCTGCGACCCCACGCCCCCCAGACGTGTACGCTACCAGGCTGCGCTACATCCCGAAAATACAGCTTTCGCTATGGTAAAATTAAATTCCAATCTTTTTATAAAGGCTGAAAAATTGAAGTGCAAAAATAACCTTTTTGAAACGTTCCGCAAATATGATTTCCTTTATTTAATCATTTCAAGAGTATTTATTTTGAGCTCTGTTTACTGAAATGCCCACAGTAACTCCAACTGAATACTCATTTTTTTCGTACCTTTTTAAAAAAAATAAAAAGCTATGTACAAGCCTCTCCTCCTTTTGTTGTCATTCACCATTTCCTGCGCCCAGCAAAAGAAAAATGATGTTTCCCTTAATGTTGAACCCCGAGGCTACTCTATCCAAACAGTAGTGGAAGGAATTTCAAACCCTTGGGGAATGGCGTGGCTTCCAGACGGCAGCCTGCTTATTACAGAGAAAAGTGGAGATCTTATCCATTTTATCAACGGCACAAGGATACTTATAAAAAACGTTCCCGAAGTATATGCCCGTGGCCAGGGCGGGCTTATGGACATCGTGCTTCACCCCGATTATGCCAAGAATGGCTGGATTTATATTACCTATTCATCTTCTGAAGGTGAGGGTGATGGCGGCAACACGGCCCTCATTCGTTGTAAGCTTGAAAATAATGCGCTCACCAATATTGAAACCTTATACAAAGCCACCCCAAATACTACTAAAGGCCAGCACTTTGGTTCGCGTATTGAATTTGATAATGAAGGTTATGTATACTTCACCATCGGCGAACGTGGCGAAGAAAACGTAAACCCGCAGGACATAACCCGGGATGGGGGCAAAACATACCGACTGAATGCAGACGGCAGTATCCCTACGGATAATCCCTTCATGGACAGACCTAATGCCAAAAAGGCAATATACACTTATGGCAACCGTAATGCGCAAGGCATGACAAAACATCCCGAAACCGGGGAAATATGGCTCCACGAACACGGCCCCAAAGGGGGCGATGAAATAAATATTGTGAAAAAAGGGGCCAATTACGGCTGGCCCGTTATAACCTATGGCGTGAACTACAGCGGCACCAAAATTACGGATGAAACCTCCCGGCCGGATATGGAACAACCAATCTATTACTGGGTACCTTCCATAGCCCCCAGTGGAATGGCCTTTGTTACGGGCGACAAATACCCGGAATGGAAAGGCAACCTTTTGGTCGGCTCCTTAAAATTCAATTATGTGGAAATGCTCACATTGGAGGGCACGAAGGTAACAAGCCGCGAAAAGCTGGCTGTGGACGTTGGCCGTGTCCGCAATGTAAAGATGGGCCCAGATGGATTTATTTATATCGGAATTGAAGGGAAGGGAATTGTGAAGGTGGTGCCTGAATAAAGCAGTGCTACGTTATTTTATAAACTTTAATAAACCAAAAGAAATTGGATTTTTTCTCTTAAATACTTTTTAAGTCGATTTAAGCTTCCATTTTTCGACTCTTGCGGCATTAAACCTTCCCCTACTGATGGGTTTGGTTTTCCTTTACAGTTGGTTATTATACTATCTGCTTTTCCCCAATGTCCCTTATTTCTACTAACCATACACCATTTAAACGTTTTGATGTAACATAAAAATATATTTAAAAATATATTGCGTAATCAAAGTTTTATTTAACTTTGAAATTCAAAGTACTTTACTCAAACAAACGTGTTAATTTAAAACCTACCAATCCATATCATGCAAAAAAACAAAAGACTTATCGGCATTGTGCTCACCGTGGCATTTCTATTGTCCATTCCACTAATTGCAATGCAGTTCACTGATGAAGTGAATTGGACGCTCTCAGATTTTATAATTGGGGGAATACTGCTGCTGGGCACCGGTATAATATGCGAACTTGTAATGAGGAAAGTACCCCAAATAGGGAAACGCATCGCCATCTGTGCAGTTATTTTGTGGATGCTCTTCCTTGTTTGGGCAGAACTGGCAGTGGGTATCTTCGGAACACCATTCGCTGGATCTTAGGCTAAACAAGTTCTTTTTATTTCACCAAAAGAACACCTTTTTTTACCCAACTACCATTTTATAAACACATTTTAAGCGTTAGTAACGAGATTTGGATGAAAAAAAATGGTAGAAATATTTTTTTTATTAGCCAAACATGGTAAGCAGTTTAGCTTTGTTAAGAGGTTTTTCTATAAAATCTATGACGTGTGGATTTTCTTTTGCACGGTTTATGTCTTTGGGGTCAACGGAGGATGAGAGGATGTAAATATCGTATTGCTCTTTTATTGAAGGATCAAAAAGCTCAAATTCATCGAGGTACTCCCATCCTGACATTGTTGGCATGTTGATGTCGAGAAAAAGTATTGTTCTTCCATAGTGAAGATTATGGCTGGGTTCAGATTTCATAAATTCCAATCCATTTTCCGGAATAGTAAAATCGTTAACGTGTACTTCTTCAAATGATTTTTTCAGTATCATTTTTGTGAGGAAATTGTTTAGCGGGTCATCGTCAACCAATAGAAAGCGTTTTGTTATTTGTGTCATTTTTCTTCAGAATTAAATTTCAAATTCTATTGTAAATTCAGTTCCTTTATTGAGTTCACTGGCAATTGTTATTTTACCACCGAGCGATTCTACTTGAGTTTTCACCATGAATAGCCCCATGCCTTTTCCTTCTACGTGTGAATGGAACCGATTGTAAAGCCCGAAAATTTTATCACCTTTGGCTTTCATGTCAATACCCAATCCATTGTCCTTAAATGTAAGGATTATTTTTCCGTTTTCTTCTTTGCTTTTTATTTCGATGTGTGGCGGTTCGTTTGGTTTGCTGTATTTAATGCTATTGCTTATTAAGTTATAGAAGATGCTGTATATGTAAACTTTGAGCGAATAGATTTCGTCCACTTCTGAAAAGTCGCGTTTGATAATTACGTGATGTTTGTAAATTAGATTACCTATGCTTAACATGATATCGTTCACAAGATTAGAAAAGATTACCATTTCCTTTTTCTCGTGGACTTCACTTTTTACCTGCAAGATGGTGTTGATGTCTTTGATAATGGTATCGAGTCCAGTTACGGATGCTGAAAGTCCTTGCAGAAATTCTTTTTGCTCCTGCGGGGTTATAGTTTCATCTTGTAAAATTTCTGCGAAACCTATAATGTTGGCTGCAGGTGCGCGAAGGTTGTGTGATACAATATAAGAAAACTGCTCAAGATCGCTATTACGCTGAATTAAATCGGCACTCATTTTAACACGATCTCTCTCTACTTTTTTTTCTTTCGTCAGATCTCTTAATATACCGTGTATGTAAAGAGGATTGCGATGGTGGTCAAACTCAAACCTCCATTCGGATGATGCGTATCCTGTTTCACCATTTTTTCTTATAAAGCGAAACTGAAATGATGAATCTGTATATATGGAGAGAGCGTTCTCCATAGTGCTGACAGCCATAGCCCTGTCTTCAGGATGAATAAATGACACGAAGGCTTCACGAGAGGGTATTACATCTACATTTATCCCTAAAATTGTATAAAATTCATCAGACCAACTTTGTTCTTTGGTTAACATATCTACTTCATAACTACCCACCTGGGCAATATGCTGCGCTACTTTTAGCTTTGCTTCGCTTCGTATTACTTTATCTGCTGCTTTTTTACTTTCCGTAATATCCTGACAAGTACCAACTGCAAACATAGGCGAACCTTTTTCATCGCTGGAAACAGACCAATTTTCTTCTACCCATTTTTCGATGCCTTGCAAGGTAATAATGCGGTGTTCCAAAGAACTAGAACCGCTTTTGTGGAGTGAATCCATAAAGGCTTTATCTATCATTTTCCTGTCTTCAGGATGAACAAAACTTTGAATGGATAAATAGGATGGTTCAAAATTTTGAGGATCCGTTCCATAAAGACGATGCATTTCTTCCGACCAGTTTACTTGCCACGTTTGCAAATCTGTTTCCCAATTGCCTAGTTTGGCTACTGATTGCGCAGTAACGAGACGTATTCGTTCAGCTTTCAATTTAACAAGTGCGTCAGAAAGTTTAAATTCTGCAAATTTTCGCTCGGTAATGTCCCGAATAAAAGCACAAAAGAACACTTCTTCCCCCTGGTTTATTGGTATTACAGTTAATTCAATTGGAAATAATTCTCCATTTTTCCTAATGGCCTCTAATTCTAATAGTGTATTGATGGCTTTTCCTTCTCCTGTTTTAAGATAATGTTTTATTCCTTCTGTATGGTATCTGCGGAACGATTCAGGTATAATAAGTTCAGATAGCTGCTGTCCCATCACTTCTGCTTCTTTCCATCCAAAAACAACTTCAGCTTGAGGATTCCAGAACGTTATAATGTCATTTGTGTCAATGCAGATGATTGCGTCTAATGCTCCGCTCATTATCAACCTTCTTTTTTCCTCGCTGTCTCTAATCTCTTTTTCCGCTTTTTTACGTTCCGTAATGTCCTGGAAACTCCCATATATCCTTAAACATTTCCCGTTTAAAAATTCTCCTTCACCAATTGTACGCACCCATTTATGATTCCCTTTAAAAGTGATCATCTCCAATGCTTCATCCCATGGAGTACCATTTTCTATACATTCCTGCACTTTTTGGCTAATTATTTCTTTATGAATACCTTTAAAATAACTTATTCCCTCCCCTAATATTGGAACATAATCTTTATCCACTTCGCGTATTTCCTTTGTAATGTCCGACCAATAAACGGTTCCTTTTACTACATCAATTTCCCAACTTCCTATACGTGCAAGCCGGTTGGTTTTCTCTAAAAGGTCTTCCAATTTCTTAATTTCAGTAATATCAGAGGAAATACCAATGATACCAGATAATATATTATTCTCATCGTGAATTGGAGAATTGGCAACCAAAGCAGGAAAAATAGTCCCATCCTTTTTCCGCACTTTAAATTCTCCCGACCATGTTTGCCCTTTTTTTAGCTTTTCCATTATCTGGATAGCTTGATCATTGGTGGCCTCAGAAGTTGTTAGATCCATTATATGTTTTCCTAAAGCTTCTTCTTTTGTCCACCCATAAATATGTTCAGCTGCCCGGTTCCAATAATTTACAATGCCATTTAAATCTGTTGCTATTGCCGCCTGCCCAATAGTTTTTAATAAATTGGCTTTGAACCTGTTTTCTTCATCTGCTTTTTTCTTTTCGGTAATATCTGAAATCATTCCCAATGACCCTTTAAAATTTCCCATGTCATCAAAAATGGGATTGGCTGATATGTTAGTGAGAACTTGTTTTCCATTTTTAGATATAAGACTAATTTCGTAATTTTCAGCAATTCCCTTTTTTCTTCTCTCCAAAGAAACCAAAGCATTTTCCTTATCATCCTTATTCATAAAAGAAAAATGCACTTTACCCATCATTTCTTCTTCAGTATATTCAAGTATTTCGCACATCTTTTTATTTACAAAAGTTGTTCTGCTATTTTCATCGACCATCCAAATTCCTTCCTGTGCCGTTTCAACAATTTGCCTGTATTTTTTCTCGCTTTTTTCTATTGCTTTTCGGGATAGTATTTGTTCTGTTGTGTCATTTATAAAAAAGAAAGTGCCTTCTATATTTCCTTCACCATTTCTATGGGCCTGGTAAATGAAGTCGATATAGAAATCAGTCATTTCACCGTTTCCTTCTTTATTTACCTTAACCAACATCTCTTTGCCGATGTAAGATTCGCCGGTTTGGTAAACATGATCTAACATGCCAACAAACCCTTGTTCAACTACTTCCGGAAGCACTTCTGCCACTGTTTTTCCTATGATATCTTTTTTGCCTATCAATTCCAAATAAAGCGGATTAGCCATTTCAAAAATATGATCTGCCCCTTTCAACATGCCGATAGCCGATGGAGCTTTTAAAAACATATCAAAGAACTGATCTCTTTCATTTTCTACTGCTTTCTCTAATCTTTTCTTCTCGGTTACATCTTTGGCGATGCAAAACATTAATTGAAGTTTCTCGTCCCACTTAACTGACCAAAATATTGAGACAATTCTACCGCTTTTATGCACGTATCTGTTTTCAAATATTGGAATCTGGATACCGCTTACAACTTTCTCAGTCGCTTTGGAAGTAATATCAGCATCTTCATCATACACAAGGTTCATAAATTTGCTGCCAATAAGCTCCTCAGGCGTATAACCCCAAACTTGCTGTGATGCTGCGCTAACTTTGATGAACTCCCCCTTAGCATTAATTGTACAAATAACATCTAAAGAAGAATCCAGTATTTTATTAAGATCTGCAACCGCTGTTTCTAACTCATTTGAAGTAGCATTAAGTTTATTCTCTGCTATTTTGCGCTCAGTTATATCCTGGCAGGTTCCAACTGCACGAACAGGATGTCCTTGTGCATCTCGAAAAATTTTCCATCTTTCACATACATGCTTCAACCCGCCATTTGTTGCAATTATCCTGTGTTCAATAGAATTGAGTGTTTGACTTTCAAACGAATTTTCGAAAGTCGTCTTTACTATATCACGATCTTCAGGATGTATGAAATCATAAAAGGCTTCTTGTGTAACGTGAAATGTTTTTGGATCTGTTTCAAAAATATGGTGGTGTTCTTCTGACCATATTACACTCAAGGTTTGCAGGTCTATTTCCCAACTGCCCACTTTAGCAACAGTCTGGGCTTCTTTTAATCTTGATTCACTCGTTTGTAGTTTTTGTTCGGCTATTTTTCGTTGGGTAATATTTTGGTGTGAGACCACTACCTTAGAATCATCTTCACCAAATTTCGTGACGGAAAGATTGAACCATCGTTGCTCTGTTAAAGAATGACAGGGATATTCCAGCTCAAAGGTTTTTACTTCTTTATTAAATACTGATTTGATGCCCTGTAATGTTTGCCCTGCTATAATATCTCCCGAAGCGATTGATCTTTGGCAAACTTCAATATAGTTGCTTCCTGTAGAAACTCCTTGCAATGAGTCAACACCGTTGGTTTTTGCAAAATTGTCCCACGCTTTGTTTACGGCTATTATATTACCGCTCTTATCTATTACGGCAATATGCGAACTAAGCGAAGAAATCACTCCCATATTGAATGCTTCGCTTTCGTGCAGTTGCTGCTCCGCACTTTTTTTCTCCATTGCATTCAGTACTGCTTGCGGCAACCGATGCAAACGGTCTTTAAGGATATAATCATCAGCCCCGGCTTTCATTACTTCCACAGCAAATTCATCAGATACCGTTGCTGAAACCAAGATAAAAGGAATTTTTATGCCTTGGCGCTTAATTATCTTTATTGCTTCCGTAGAATCAAATGAAGGAAGGGTGTGGTCGGAAATGATGATGTCCGGAGCAAATTCTTTGAGCGCCTTTTCAAAGGCTATTTTATTGTCAACAACTAATTTCTCAAATTGAATGTTTCCTTTTTTCAATTCTCTTTCCACTAATTCAGCATCAGCAGGAGTATCTTCGAGATGAAGTATTTTTAATTTTGTTTTCAATTTGTAAGCATTTTTTTTTAAACAGGAGGTTGATTCTTCAGCAACCAATAAAAACCAAGGTCTGTAACCACTTTGGTAAATTCATCGAACTCAACCGGCTTTACAATATAGCTGTTAGCCCCAAGCGAATAGGCGCGTTCAATATCCGGATGCTCTTTGGACGAAGTGAGTACCACTACTGGAATTGCTTTTGTGAGTTCGTTTGCCTTTATCTGCGTCAGTACTTCAAGCCCGTCCACTTTCGGCATTTTTAAATCGAGCAGTATTAATTTTGGCTTTTTCCTAATGTCCCTACCTTCAAAATTTCCTGTGCCAAAAAGAAACTCAAGTGCTTTGGCTCCGTTTTTAAGATGGATAAGAGTATTGTTGATGTTGCCTTTGCGAAGTGCACGAATAGCGAGCTCTGCATCGTTCATGTTATCTTCTATGAGTAGGATTTCGAAGGTTTCATTTTCCATTATTTGGGTAATTAAAATTAGTCGTTTTCTCCAGTTCTATTTTATCAATAATGGGTAAGCTGAAAAAGAAGGTTGCGCCTTGCCCCTCTTTCCCTTCGGCCCAAACTTTTCCATCGTGTTTGTGAATAATGCGCTGCACGATAGCAAGCCCTACACCTGTGCCCGAAAATTCTTCATCGGAATGAAGCCGCTGAAACACCCCGAATAATTTATCTACATATTGCATATCGAAGCCAACCCCATTGTCGCTAATAGAATATATAAGCGCTCCTTTTTTCCGCTCTGATTTTATTTCTATCTGCGGCTTTTCTTTTTTAGATGAATATTTAATGGCGTTTAGAAGAAGGTTGGTAATTACAGGTTGCAATAAATTATAATCTGCAACTGCTGGAAGCAAGTTGCTAAATTTTATTTCGGCATTATGAGTAGTACTTTGATTGATTTCTGAAAGAACAGTTTCAACCAAATTGTTCATATCTACGCAAGACTTTGTAATTCCTTTTCGCCCCAATCGGGAAAAGGTTAGAAGGTCATCTATAAGCACACCCATTTTTTTTGCATTGCTTGTCACTTCCCCCAACACTCTTTTTCCTTCGTCATCAAGCACGGCACCGTAATCTTCTCCTAGTATTTTTGCGTACCCGTTTATGGCACGAAGCGGTGTGCGCAAATCATGCGATACGGAATATGAAAATGATTCTAAATCTTCGGTGCGTTCTTTCACTCGCTTTTCCAATTCGTCAACTTCTTTGTTGGAAGCGATTAATTCGGCTGCTCTTTTTTTCTTTTCCTCTTTTTGAAGAACGAGTTCTTTGTTGGCAACTATGAGTTCTGCTGCACGTTTCCCTTTTTCCTCTTTTTGAAAAAAGAGTTCTTCATTGGCAATTACAAGTTCGGCAGCGCGCTTTCCTTTCTCCTGGCTTTGAAAAGCGAGTTCTTTGTGGGCAATAAAAAGTTCGTCTGATTTTTCTTTTTTATCCATTTTTTTTATTCTTTTTATTTAAGAATTGGAGATGGTTTCCAATGGATAAATGAAGAGTGATTTACTATATGTGACTAAAATAATTTTTAATGAAGTTTTCAATTAATATTGTAGGTTTTTTCTTTCACACGGACAAATGTAGTCATTATAATGACCCGTTGAGTTTTTCTTTTTGCCTAAAAGAAATTAAGTGTGAGGAAGTTGTACTGTGGATTTGCTTCTCTATTTATTTTACAGGAAGGATAGCAAAAAAGACTTTGCCGACTTTGTGGAGTCGAACATCGATAGCGTTATGCCCTTGAGCGATATTAGGCGTAGTTTTTTCTGTAAAGGAATAAAATATAAACCTGCGACATTCCAGGAAAGCCGCAGGTTTTAAATTAAAGGTTAGATTAAAAATTTGCCGTTAAAGACATTACAAAGTTCCGTCCGGCACCGGAAATCCCAGAACTGTATGGGCGGTACCTTTGGTCCGTCAGGTTCTCCACCCCAGCGTTCACCGCCAGGTAATCCGTTAGCTTGTACATAGCTTTCAAATTCATGGTGTACCAAGCGGGGGAGTATGGATTGCCGTTCTCGTCAAGGGCATAAAACTCGGTCTTCGCCTGTTCTTCTTCCGCCAAATCCTCAAAATCGCGTTTGCCGTTATATACCACATTGAACTCCATGTTCAGCTTTCTTGCCGAAAACGTTAAACGGGAGGTGGCAAAAAACGGGGCAGCGTGCCTCGAGGGGCTGGTGGTGCCGTTATCCAATTCTTCCTCGCCCTTTTGGAAGTTAAGGTCGGTGGAAAAACCAAAGCCTTGTGGCAATTTGATTTCAATCCCTGCCTGCACTCCATATACGGTGGCCACAGCGGCATTTTGAATGGCCTGCACTTGGCTTAGTTCACCATTGTACACAATGCTGTCCAAGCCGTTAAGTTGGAAATCGCGGCGCACCAAGGCATCCTTAAGGTAGCTGTAGTATCCTGTAATATCCACCTTTACGGCGTTCCCGAACACCTTGGCAATCCCCAGATCAGCATTATAGACATATTCGGGTTTCAGGTCCGGATTGGGCACGCTAACGTTCCCCGGTTCCGAATCAAACACCTTGCCCAAATCGTCCACATTTGGCGCCCGAAAGGCGGTGCCCAAGTTGCTGCTTATTGCCCAAGTATTATCAGGTCGGAAAACCCCGCCTATGCTCCCGGTCAAGGAGCCATTGTTAAGCTTGGCTTTTGTAAAGGGAAAGGGATAAAAGGTGGTGTCAAACTCGGCATCCAGCATAAAATAGTTGTAGCGTATCCCCGCCTGCAGTGTTAGCTTTTCGGTGGCTTTAAACTCATCATTAAGGTAAACGCCTATGGATTGCCAAGTTGCTTGAGGGTAACGGGCAGGGCCAACAGTGTCTACGCCAGTGGAAATATCTGTAAAAAAGCCTGTGGACTCCACATCGTTGAATATATACTCCACCCCATAGAACAGGGTATTACTTTCTCCAAGGGGCTTCACGAAATCCAAGTTTACGGAGTAAGCATCAACCTCTTCGGTCTGGGTGTTGCGCTGCACATCGTTCAAAGTACGGTCTATCCTGCTTTCTTCAAAAAACTGTTGCGCCAAGCGAAGGGTCATTTGGTCATAAATGGCATTATTTGCACTATGGGTGATGTTCAGGTTGTTCATCATCCATATCTGTGGGCCATAGTCCCATTCCGCATAGCGTGGCTTCCCATCCCTTAAACGGGTATGCCTATCATACCGCCCGAAAGGGGAAGATTCCGAAAAATGAAAACCATATTGGAAATCCCAGTTTTCATTGGGTTGGAACCTGATTTTTTGCATCAGGTTAAGCTGGGAATAGGCGGAGGGGATTTGCAAAAGGGGATCTTCCTGCGTAATCACCCGGTCTATACTGTCCTGCCGTTGTACGTAAAAAGGCTTTATGTAATCCTCCGGCCCGTGACTTCCTTGCCGCAAATGGTCATAGTCCCAAGAGCTTATGCTGGTTATAAAGGCCCATTCCTTCCAGCCCACGTTAACGTCTAAATGTGCCGTCTTTTCATTGTTGGCGGAAGAATAACGTGTAAGTGCCTTGCCCCGAATAAAAGTCTTTTCATCCAAAGAAAATTGGGGAATCAAAGTTTGAAAGCTCATCACCCCGCCAATGGCATCGCTCCCGTAAATAACCGAGCCGGGTCCGAACAGCACCTCGGTGCTCTGCACGGCAAAAGGATCTACACTAATCACGTTCTGTATATTCCCCGCCCGAAAAATGGCGGTGTTCATCCTCACACCGTCAATAGTATAAAGCAAACGGTTGGTAGCAAAGCCGCGTATGATGGGGCTGCCCCCACCCTGTTGGCTTTTCTGAATAAATACCTTGCCGGAAATCCCCAACAGGTCTGCAGCGGTTTGAGGGTTTTGAAGGGCGGCATCCTTGGCCGAAATGGAAACGATCTTTGAAGGCACATCCCGGGTATTCTGCCTCCAGCGGGTTCCGGAAATCACCACTTCGTCCAGGTTCAGGTTTGAAGCCTCCATCGTGATTGCAAAAGAGGCGGACTTCAATTCTGCATAGGTTTTAATTAAAGTAATATAGCCCAAGGTGCGGATTTCTATTTTTTCAGCGCCCTTAAAGGCTGAAATATCCGCCTGCCCCTGTGCATTGGTTGTTGCAAAAGCCTTGGGGCTATTGCTCATCAGGGTTACCAATTCAATTGGGATATTGGTATCTTGATCTTTTATGGTAATTGTCTGGGAATGGGTAATGCCCATAAACCCGAACAACAGCCACAACATAAATAAATATTTCATTGAGATTATGTTTTTAATTAGGTGCCGCTATTTGGACACACAATAGCTTGACTGCCGATATCTATAATGGAAGGCTAGCATTGCCAGGGCGGCGGGGCGGGTGGAGGAAAAATGAGTGGGTCAAAAAAAGCATTATACAAAGGGAAATGCCGTACTACCCGCTCGTAATGTATTGCCGTTTGTTGCCACTCCACGGGCTCCGGAGAAAAAAAGGATTTGAAAAAGGAAAAAAGCTGTTCCTGTTTATTGCGTTTTTGGGGGTCTTTCCCGAAGGCCTGTACCACCAACTTGTCAAGCTTCTTATTAAGCTGGGTTTCTTTATGGTCCCACCAACATCTGTAAAAAATGCTGTCCCCCTTTATTTCGGTATCCACAATATCATACATCTGTCCGTTATACTCAAATTCGCGGGAATGTTCCCACCTCAGCTTCGTTTGGGTTTCTTTTTTGGTGAATTTTAAAAGTACGAATTCTTCCTTGTCGAGGCCGTCAATCATCCGCCATTTAATTTCCCGTTTCACCGCGGCTTTTTTATAGTTAAGCCATACATAAGTGAACGTTACCGGCACTGTAAGGATAAGGATAAATAGTATTGCAGCTAATTGTTTTCGCAAGCCATAGGGATCAAGACTCCAAATATCGTAAAACCGATTTTATTATTCTGTGTTTTCGGGGGTTTTATTGAGGTTTTTGTTCTAAAGGACTCAAGAATTCGCAATTCAATATTTATTTCAATATCTTGGTAAAAAAAAGGCCATCATAGGCCCAACCCTATAAATTACTAATTCAAAAACTCCCTAATGTACCAAAGCCAAAAAATAAAATCCATTCTCTTCCTGCTTGCGCTGTTTATCCTTTCCTGTAACACTCCGGACAAGAAAAAGGAAACCGTTATAACAGGTCAAATACAGGCTATCCCACAGAACAGCCTACAAAAAAGCATGGAACGCGGAGGGCTGCTCTATACCGATTTCTGTATGCAATGCCATTTAGGGAATGGCAAGGGCATCCCTAACAATTTCCCGCCCCTTGCAGGCTCAAACTGGTTGACGGAAAAGCGCACAGAGAGCATCCATGCCGTAAAGTTTGGGCAAAGCGGCGAAATAGAAGTAAACGGCGTAACCTATAATGGGCTTATGGCCCCCATGGGCCTAAGCGATGAAGAAGTAGCGGACGTGCTGAACTACGTAATGAACAGCTGGGGCAACAAACAGGAAAAAATGGTAACGCCGGAGGAGGTTGGGGCTATTTCTAAATAGAATTCCTGCTTGGGGGTTGGCATGGAATAATAGTATCAAAAATTAATGGAGAAAAATGTTGTTTTTTACCTCAGTTCTTTGTTGTGCAACTGGCTTTTTATTCCGTTATATATTTTGTTTTTCAGTCAAATTAATATTCAGTTCTGTATTTTGTTTTATATTCTTTATTATTAAAATCGTCAGAAGAATTGATGCTTTATAATAGGTTTTCAGCAGACTCCCAATATGCGGCATTATTAGCTTTTTCTGTGTTTTCATTTTGTTGGCTTTATTATTCTATTACTAAACTTTGTATGCAAAATTCCATCATTTGTATGGTTTAGCCTAACACATGTTAGGTTTATTCTAACCTCTGCATTTTTTAACCTAACGCAAGTTAGGTTTGTACTAACCCCTGTATGTTTTAACCTAACGCAGGTTAGATTTGTGCTAACTTCTGTATGTTTTAACCTAACGCAGGTTAGATTTGTGCTAACCTCTGTATGTTTTAACATAACACAGGTTAGGTTTGTGCTAACCTCTGTATGTTTTAACCTAACACAGGTTAGGTTTGTGCTAACGCCTGTTAGGGTTAAGCTAACTCATGTTAGGTTTTTTCCAGTTATTTTACGGCAATTGGCTTTGGAATTTCAGGTGTTCTGGGGGTGAGTTACAAACGGGAGGTAGAGAGGGTCAAAAAATTATTGAAGAGCGGGATTATTGCTTTTCATTGGACACGGTGTTGTAACACGTTATTTTTATTATTTCAAATACTTATTTAGAAAATCGATTTGTGTTTTACTCGATTTATCAAATAAGGGACTTGGATAATATAGTAGTCCGAAATGCCCTCCATCAATATCAACCCATTCTTTTGGTTGTATGATGTTATTATATACAAATTGTGTCACTTTTGGGTTAGCACCATTCATTTCATCATTGGTTGCAACAACCATTAGTATTGGAGCCTTTAATTGAGCTGCAAATTGACCAATGTTGAAATCATCAGGAACTTTAATGTTTGAAAATGAAACTACATTTTTCCAATTGGTGCCAAACCTTCCACCATATTCAATAAACCAATTATATGCCGTTAATGCTGTTAATGCAGAAGGTGTTCCTTTTTGGTCTGTCGATACTATGGGCATTTGTTCAGTTGTTGTTTGTGGCAAACTCATTATATCCTCAAGTAGAATAGTTTCTTTTGCAAAAGCATATAAACTTCCATCTTTATCTTCTTTGGGAATTTCTTCCCCAAAAGCTGGAATAATAGCAATAACAGCTTTAACTCTATCATCAGTAGTTCCAACTAGAAATGCCTCACGTGAGCTCAAACTTGCCCCCCAAACGGCAATTTTATCAGCATCAATTTCGGGTTGGTTTGAAATTAAACCGATAGCATCAACATAACCTCTGGATTGTACCCAGAAATTTAATTCTTGACGCGGTTCTCCATCACTTATCCCTAAATTTCGGTGATCGTATAATAAAACAGCAAAGCCAGCTTCTCTAAATCTCTCTGCATACTTATCTGCTGTCATCCCGTTGATGGTAGTTGTAAATCCGTGAGCCATTATAACAACCGGGCTTTTTTTCGATTTATCCTCTTGTAAATATAACCTCCCTCTAAGTATAGCTCCTTGTGATTTAAACTCAATATTTCTGTACATAATATTTCCGATTTTATTAGGCTCAAATGTCCCCTTTGGTTTTTGATCATTATTACAAGCCAATAAAGTCCCTATGAAGATTACCAGTAAAATTTTGATTATTTTTCTCATTATTCTGATTGTTTATCTCCCACAGTTGTATAATGTTCGTTAAGGCACATAGTTTACAAAGTTAAAGTCACATGCTTTACACTAGATTTTGACTTAGTCTAATTGACACTTGTTTATCTCTTATTTTATTTTCATTAAAATAGCCTAAAAATACGTCTCTATAAAATACTCTCCAAATTCCGTTTCGGATAAGCACAAGCCGAATTTTTAAATTTTACAAGCAATTTCTTGTTTAAATAAAATCGGTTGTAATTTCTCCAGATCGATTGATCATATTCTAATTTAATAGGTTCAAAAAAAGCCATTTCTAATTTATCCATTTTTTCAGTCGGATATATTTCAAAATCAGGGATTATTTCCTCGCTTTCGAAACTTAATGAGTAAAGTGGTTTAACACCATTAAATTTTATTTTATCATTTTTAAAGTAACTACTCGAATCTCTAAAAACATTGACAATTTCCTTTATTTGTAAAGAGTCAGTAATCTGAATTTTCTTTTCATTTTTGAATTCATAAATACTTATTTCGTTTACTTTCTCAAAATTATTTTCGGGATAAATTTGTTCCTTATCTCCCCACTCTAAATTCAAACAAGAATTGAATGTCAGGACAATTATTCCTAAAATGAAGAAAATTATTTTTTTCATATTTGTGCTAACTTGTTTATACTCCGAATTTTATTGAGTTTACCCTGCTAATATGCTTGGCTAAGCTGAAGTTCATATAAATTTTTAACTTGGTGTTATCCCAAAATATACCACAATCCATTTTTACTTCCGCACCACTGCCATCAGCGTTTCCAGCTTGGCATGCAACAGTTTGTTTTCCTCCTCCAGAGCGGCAATGCGCTGGGCTTGGGTGGTGTCTTGTGGTTTTTCTAGGTGGCCCTGAGTTGCAAACGCGGTAGCGGGGGTCAAAAAATTAAGGAAAAAAAGTGTTGGTTTTAGTTCTTTGTTGTGGGTAGTTTTAAATTTTTTCGAGCTGATTTTTTAATTGTAATTTTCGTTAAACTTGTCTGTAGATAGTTTTTATTCAAACTTTATTTATTAACCATACAATTCCAATTCCAAAAAACAACAAGCCACCGATTATGAAAATTATAGGCAGGTTCTTTTCTAACAAGTCATTGTCCTTGATAATTTCGTATTCATCTTCCTTTTTTAGGTAAATAATGTCAATCTGTTTATTAATCCTTTTCGGGTTTTCACTTGAGTCCAGCTTTTGAGTGTATTCAATTCCGTTTAGGTCAATAAAACTTACAATGGGAAAATGATATAAGTGAGAATCTCCATCAGCATCTATAATTGGTTTTTCAACGAAGTCTATAATTTTTGCTCTTGTTTTAGTCCCGCTTGTTTGAATTCTACGATTTGTATTCCTAAGGTAAAATCCAAAATATAAAAATCCACCGCCAACAGAGAGAAAGATAAAACCACTAATTAAATCCTTATTGTAATTATATAAAGCAAAAAGGACAATCAAAAATCCAATCGGTAAAATTTGGTTTCTAATTTCGATGTTCATTTTTTAAATTAACTTCAACTCCCAAATATACAAAACCTAAATTTAAAAACCCTCACTCCCTCTCATGCGCCTCCATATCCTTCCTAAGGTCCAGTTTCCTAAAGGCGGGAGAGATAATGCCGGTGGTAATTACGGTGATGATGGTCATGGCCCCGCCAAAGACCACAGCGGTAACGGTGCCCATTAGTTTGGCCGTGAGGCCACTTTCAAACGCTCCAAGTTCATTTGAGGAACCAACGAACATGGAACTCACGGAAGCTACCCTCCCCCGCATAGCGTCAGGGGTGCGCAGTTGCAAAATGGTTTGCCGGATAATCATCGAGATGCCATCCGTAACCCCGCTCAGGAACAAGGCAAACACCGAAAGCCAAAACCAAGTGGAAAGCCCGAAAATAATAATGCTTACCCCAAAACCGAAGATGGCAGCCAGCAACTTTAGGCCTGCCTTTTTATTCATGGGAAAATAGGCGGAAGTGAACATAATAATGAGCGCCCCTACCGCCGGAGCCGCACGTAAGAGACCGAAACCTTCGGGGCCAACGTGCAAAATATCCTGTGCAAAAATGGGCAACAAGGCCACTGCTCCACCGAAAAGTACGGCTATCATATCCAAGGTTAGTACCCCGAGGATAATGCGGGTGCCCATTACAAACCGTATTCCCTCTTTTAAGCTTTTCATTATGGGTTCGCCTATATTGGGGTTAAGAATGGGTTTTTTGGGGATTTGATACAAAAGCAGTAAGGCAATTAGTGAAAGTGCAAAAATAAAGCACATCGCCCAGTGAACGCCAACCAGATATATGGCAAAACCTCCCAGCGCGGGGCCCATTACCGCCCCCATTTGCCATACCGAACTACTCCAGGTAGCTGCATTCGGGTAAAGCCTTTTGGGGATTACAAGGGCAAAAAGTGAAAAAGTGGTTGGCCCCAAAAAGGCACGAACAAGCCCACCCAAGAATACCAGAAAATAGATGGCGTAAAGCACCCACCCTGAATAAACATCCCCCACTACTTCCGGCCAGGTTAATAAAAACAGACCAAGGCTAACTACAGAAAACCCGAGGATGCATTTTACTAGCAGCCCCCGCTTTTCTTTTTGATCCACAACATGACCCGCAAAAAGGGCCATGGAAACCGCAGGGATTACTTCCATCAACCCAATGATACCCAATGATAGCGGGTCTTTGGTGATGCTGTACACCTGCCATTCTATGACCACAAATTGCATGGTCCATGCAAATACCATGGCAAAGCGTACCGATAAAAAAATATTGAACTCCCTGAAACGCAAGGCGGCATAAGGATCGTGTTTTTGCATTGGGGGCTTAAAAGCTAATTGTTTTTAATTATGTTTTATGTTGTATTGATTCAATGGGTTCGGGGATAGCTTCCAGTTTCTAGTTTGAAAATAAAAGCAACTCCTCCCCATTTTCATATTTATAAGTCCCGATTTCGTTTAGGCCAAGCTTATTGAGCAATTTTATTGAGGGTAAATTTTCGGGCAAGGTGATTCCCACTATGGTTTTTACTCCCAGTTTTTCCGTAGACAACTCCATCACGGCTTGGGCGGATTCATAAGCAAAACCTTTATTGGCAAATTCTGGTAAAAAGGCAAAGCCGACATCTGGGTGTTCCAAATTTTCCCGCTTGTATAACCCGGTGGAGCCCATGGGCGTCCCCGTATTTTTTAAGGAAACCAAATAGGGCCCGTAACCATTTTTTTCATAACTCCCAAAATAATTTTTCTGAATATACGCCTCGGCATCTTTTACGGAATTAATATTCCTATTGCCAATGTTCTTGAGCCAGCCTTCGCTGTTCATCAGCTTATGGACAAAGGGCGCGTCGTTTAAGGTGTAATGCCGTAGTTGAAGTCTTTCGGTTTCTATGTTCATTTTGCTTACCCAAACATTTAGGACCAAAGATAAATAAATGATAAGCGGGTTGTAATAAGAAACAAAAAAACCTTCAGTATTTAGCTAAAGGTTTTTTAAACTCTATAAAGCCTCTTTCTAACTTTTAAACAAAGGAAGCCCCTCCATCATCCCGTTAACCTTAGTGGCAATTTCCTTTAAGATAACTTCGTTTTGCGGATGCCTTATCACCTCATCAATAAGATCCACTATGTTCCGCACATCTTTTTCCCCCAACCCCCGGGTGGTGACGGCGGCAGTGCCAATTCGGATACCGCTGGTTACGAATGGAGATTTGTCATCAAAAGGCACCATGTTCTTGTTTACCGTAATATCTGCTTTGCCCAAGGCTTCTTCGGCCTCTTTCCCGCTAATGTCTTTATTGCGAAGGTCTATTAGCATCATGTGATTGTCGGTACCACCGGAAATCACTTTAAACCCTTTTTCCATAAATGCCTTGGCCATCACTGCGGCATTGTTTTTCACGCGGATTGAGTAATGCAGGAAATCATCGGTCAGGGCTTCCCCGAAGGAAACAGCCTTGGCAGCAATAATATGCTCCAACGGCCCGCCTTGGTTACCGGGGAAAATGGCGCTGTCCAGCAAAGACGACATGGTACGAAGACTACCGTTTTTTAAAGTAATCCCGAAAGGGTTTTCAAAGTCCTTGCCCATCAAAATCATCCCGCCCCGTGGGCCGCGAAGGGTTTTGTGGGTGGTGGTGGTTACCACGTGGCAATGTGGCAATGGGTCGCCCATAATGCCTTTGGCAATCAGCCCGGCAGGATGCGCGATGTCGGCAAACAAAATTGCGCCAACCTTATCAGCTATTTCGCGGAAACGTTTATAATCAATTTCCCGGGAATAAGCAGAAGCTCCCGCTATAATCATCTTGGGCTTTTCCTTCAAAGCGATTTTCTCCATCTCGTCATAATCAATCAGCCCTGTTTCCTCAACAACCCCATAGAAAAGGGGATTATATAGCCTTCCCGAAAAGTTAACGGGCGAGCCGTGCGTAAGGTGCCCCCCATGCGAAAGGTCGAAACCTAAAAAGGTATCCCCCGGTTTCAGGCAGGCTGCAAAAACCGCAGTATTTGCCTGCGAACCGCTGTGAGGTTGCACGTTGGCATACTCGGCTCCAAAAAGGGTTTTAGCCCGGTCTATTGCTATTTGCTCTACCTCGTCCACCACTTCACAGCCCCCGTAATAGCGTTTTCCGGGGTAGCCCTCGGCATATTTATTAGTTAAAACGGAACCCGCTGCTTCCATTACTTGGTCGCTTACGAAATTCTCGGAAGCAATAAGTTCCAATCCGTTTAATTGCCTTTGTTTTTCGGCTTCTATCAATTCAAAAATCTGTTCGTCGCGTTGCATGTATTTCTTAAAAGTTAATTAATTCCAAAAATACTAAAAGCATTCGGTTACTAATATGAAAATTATATATTTGGGAAAGTATTTACAGAAAAACAAACTACCTATCATGCCCATTACTGCCAACGACCCCCAAAGAAAAACCTGGCTGGAAACCTCGCCGGACACGGATTTCCCCATTCAAAATATTCCCTTCGGCGTATTCCTTACGCGCGATGATATTGTTACCATTGGTACCCGAATAGGCGATTACGCCATCGACCTCGGCGGCCTTCACCAACTGGGCTATTTTGAAGGAATTGAATTGACGGAAGATATCTTCCTTCAAGACACTTTAAATGATTTTATAAGCGACGGCAGGAAAACCTGGCGTTCTGTCCGTAACCGCATTGCCGATATTTTCGATATCAATAATACTTCCCTTCGCGAAAACGAGGAACACCGAAAACATGTGCTTTTTACGATGGACGAAGTGGAAATGCAACTTCCCGTCTTGATAGGCGATTATACCGATTTTTATTCAAGTAAGGAACACGCCACTAACGTAGGCACTATGTTCCGCGGCAAAGAAAACGCACTAATGCCCAATTGGCTGCACATTCCGGTGGGGTACCACGGCAGGAGTTCATCCATAATCCCGAGTGGGATCCCGGCACATCGGCCTTGGGGGCAAACCCTTCCAAAAGATGCCTCAGAGCCGGTATTCGGCCCTTCCAGTATGGTGGACTTTGAACTAGAAATGGCTTTTATTACTACCGATGCCAATGATTTGGGGGAGCCAATCCCCGTCAACGAGGCCGAGGATTATATTTTCGGGCTGGTGCTCTTCAATGACTGGAGCGCACGCGATATACAAGCATGGGAATACGTGCCGCTCGGGCCATTTTTGTCAAAGAATTTTGCTTCCTCCATTTCTCCTTGGATAGTAACCATGGATGCCCTTCAGCCTTTTAAACTGGAAAGCCCAAAACCGGAAAAAGAACTTCTGCCTTACCTTCAATCCAAAGGCAGGAAAAGTTATGATATTCAGTTAGAAGTTTATATTAAACCTGAGGATGGCGCGGAAAACAAAATAAGCACTTCCAATTTTAAATATATGTACTGGAACATGGCGCAACAACTTGCACACCACACCATAAACGGCTGCAAAGTGAACAGTGGCGATATGATGGGCAGCGGCACCATTTCCGGTCCTACCCTGGATTCATACGGCTCCATGCTGGAACTAACCTGGCGGGGCGAAAAACCAATTACATTAAAAGACGGCTCACAGCGAAAATTCATAAATGATAATGACACCGTGATTTTAAAAGGCTTTTGCAAGAATGAAAACGTACGTATCGGTTTCGGGGAATGCCGTGCAAAACTTTTACCGGCCATTAAACAATAAATTTGGTATCACTATTGTAGATTCGCTTTTTATAACCAATTAATTACCGTTATGAAAGCAACCTTTACCCTACTCTTCGCCTTCATTTTGCTCATCTCTTGCAATAGTGTAAAGCGGACACAGAAATTGGTAACCCGGGGGGATTATGACCAAGCGATAGAATTGGCGGCTAAAAAACTTCAAAAAGATAAAGGCGCCAAAGAATATGATGAACACATTGCCATTCTGGAAGAGGCTTATTTAAAAGCAAATGAGGATGACATCCGGCGAATTTCCTTTCTGAAAAAACAAATTAATCCCAAAACGGCCAAAGAAATTTATTACCGTTATCTTGACCTCAACGGCAGGCAGGAACTCATCAGGCCCTTATTGCCTTTGTACAGCAAGCAGTTGGGCAGGAATGCAAACTTCGATTTTCCCAATTTCACTGATGAAATTATTACAGCAAAAAATGAGTATGTAACTTCCCTTTACACGGAAGCCAATTCATATATGCGTCGGAATACCCAAAAGGATTACCGAAGCGCATATCACGTGCTTTGCGAATTGGATGAATTGCAGCCCAATTATAAAGATGTTCTTGAACTAAAGGAAGAAGCCCACTTTAAAGGGACGGACTTTGTTTATGTTTCCCTCAACAATCATAGCGGCCAGATTATTCCCTATCAACTAGAGCAGGAATTGCTGGACTTTAATACTTACGGCCTCGATGATTTGTGGACGGAATATCATCACCAAAGGGTAAATGGTATTACTTATAATTGGGGAATAGACCTAAATTTTCAGTCCATTCAGATCTCTCCTGAACTTATTTCCGAAAAAAGGTACAGCCGAAACCAACGGATTAAAGATGGTTACGATTACAAGCGGGACCGTAGTGGCAATATCATAAAGGACAGCCTCGGAAACCCCATTAAAATAGACAGGTACAAAAACGTATTGGCAGAGGTTATGGTAACTACCCAACAGAAAAGTGTTTTTGTGGGAGGTACAGTGGTTTTTCGCAATTTGGAAAACCGGCAAACGACCGATAGTTTTCCATTATCCAGCGAGTTTGTTTTTGAAAATATTTTTGCGAGCTATCGGGGCGACGAACGTGCACTCTCCGGCGAGGACCGCCGGTTGTTGGGAAATAATTACATTCCTTTCCCCAACAATGCCCAAATGGTTTTGGATGCCGGAGAAGATATTAAGCAACATCTAAAACGCATTTTGGAAGATCATAATTTCCTTTAGACTATACGAACCGCTCCAGATGCGAAGCATTGATATAATGGTGCGAATCGTTATGTACCGCTGCCCCGTTCTTCACCACAATTAGTTGCGGGCTTTCGTGCGGCACTTGCAGTCGTTCGGAAATGGCATTGGAAATGTTCCGGTATTGCAGTAAATCCAGAAAATACAATTTAAGCTGTTCTTCTTTTAAATTGTAATCCCTTTCCCATTGTTTTAAAACCGAACGGCTTACCCCGCAACGGGTGGAATGCTTGAAGATGGCCACCGGTATGGATTTCGATTCTTCCAAAAGTTCGTCTACTTGTTCCATGGTACTTAGTACATGCCACGGCACTTCCACAATTTCTTGTTTGGCAATATCGCTTTGTGATTTGAATTTGTCAAAAAAACTCATAATAATTTTAAAATTATGCCCCTAATAATTTAGGAACCTTCCCCACAAAGTAAGGCAAATAATAAAAACTCCACCGTTAAAACCGTCATAATGTCAATAAAATAAACGTTTGGGCGGTCGAATTGTCCTAAATTTAAAGTGGTCTACAATTTGAAAATCCTTTCCAAAATAAACATTATGAACATCAATAATTTCACTATAAAATCTCAGGAAGCTGTACAGCAGGCTCAACAATTGGCTCAAGGCCTCGGCCATCAGCAAATCGAGAACGAGCACCTTTTGAAAGCAATATTTGAAGTGGACGAAAACGTAGCCCCCTTCCTTCTTAAAAAACTGAACGTAAACCTTTCCTTGCTCCAACAAATTTTGGACAAGCAATTGGAAAGCTTCCCTAAAGTTTCGGGGGGCGATATCATGTTTTCCCGCGAAGGCTCAAAAACCCTCAACGAAGCCGGGCTTATCGCCAAAAAGATGAACGATGAATATGTTTCCATCGAACATTTGCTTTTGGCAATATTCGCTTCAAAAAGCGGGATTTCACAAACTTTGAAAGATCAGGGAGTAACCGAAAAAGGCCTTAAAGCCGCAATTGAAGAATTGCGTAAGGGCGACAGGGTAACCTCTCAAAGCGCTGAAGAAACCTATAATTCCCTGAACAAATACGCCAAAAATCTCAACGAATTGGCAAAGAGCGGAAAGCTGGACCCCGTAATTGGGCGAGACGAAGAAATCCGGCGTATCCTCCAAATATTATCAAGACGAACCAAGAACAACCCCATGCTGGTGGGCGAACCGGGAACGGGAAAAACCGCCATTGCGGAAGGCTTGGCACACAGGATTGTGGATGGCGACGTGCCGGAAAACTTAAAACGCAAACAGGTCTATTCGCTGGACATGGGCGCGCTGATTGCAGGCGCAAAATATAAAGGGGAATTTGAGGAACGCTTGAAAGCCGTTATCAAAGAAGTGATTTCAAGCGAGGGCGATATCGTTTTGTTCATAGACGAGATACATACTTTGGTGGGCGCTGGCGGCGGACAGGGCGCGATGGATGCCGCCAATATTTTGAAACCCGCTTTGGCCCGTGGTGAACTCCGTGCCATTGGGGCGACCACTTTGGATGAATATCAAAAATATTTTGAAAAGGACAAAGCTTTGGAACGCCGCTTTCAAAGGGTGATGGTGGAGGAACCCGATACCGAGAGCGCCATCTCCATCCTTCGCGGGATCAAGGAAAAATATGAAACCCACCATAAAGTCCGGATTAAGGACGAAGCCATTATTGCAGCAGTGGAACTTTCGCAACGCTACATCACCAACCGCTTTTTGCCGGACAAGGCCATAGATTTGATGGACGAGGCGGCTTCAAAAATACGGATGGAAATAAACAGTAAACCCGAAGAACTGGACGTGCTGGACCGAAAAATAATGCAACTCGAAATTGAGATTGAAGCCATTAAACGCGAAAAGGACGAAAGCAAATTGAAATCCCTAAATGCTGAAATTGCAAATTTAAAAGAAGAACGCAATGAGCTCAACGCAAAATGGCAAAGCGAAAAAGAAGTTGTGGATAATATTCAAAACTTAAAAACCCAGATAGAGGATTTTAAACTCGAAGCGGAGCGGGCGGAACGCGATGGCGATTTTGGAAAAGTTGCAGAACTTCGTTACGGGAAGATTAAAGACGCCCAAGCTGCTTTAAGCAAACTTGAAACCCAATTGGCCGAAAACCCCGAAGGCTCGTCCATGATAAAGGAAGAAGTGACGTACGAGGACATTGCCGAAGTGGTGGCCAAATGGACGGGAATTCCCGTTACCAAAATGCTTCAAAGCGACCGCGAAAAACTTTTGAAACTGGAAGATGAGCTCCACAAACGCGTGGTGGGGCAAGAAGAAGCTATAGCCGCCGTTAGCGATGCCATCCGCCGTAGCCGGGCCGGGTTGCAGGACGCCAAAAAACCCGTTGGCACCTTCCTCTTTTTGGGAACTACCGGGGTTGGGAAAACCGAACTGGCCAAAGCATTGGCCGATTATCTTTTTGATGACGAAAACGCCATGACCCGGATAGACATGAGCGAATACCAAGAACGCCACAGCGTTAGCCGCTTGGTGGGCGCGCCCCCGGGCTATATTGGTTATGAAGAAGGCGGGCAGTTGACGGAAGCCGTTCGGCGCAAGCCATACTCAGTGATCTTGTTGGATGAAATTGAAAAGGCACATCCCGATACCTTCAACATTTTGTTGCAGGTTTTGGACGAAGGCCGATTGACCGATAACAAAGGACGGCTTGCAGATTTTAAAAACACCATTATCATCATGACAAGCAACATGGGCAGCAGTATTATTCAAGAGCGGTTTGAAGCGGTGAAGGACCCGGAGACCGCGATGGAGGGTGCAAAAATTGAAGTACTTGGGCTGTTACGCCAAACCGTCCGCCCGGAATTCCTAAACCGCATAGATGATATTATTATGTTTACGCCATTATCGGAAAAGGAGATACGCGAAATTGTGGGGCTTCAGTTAAAAAGCCTTTCCAAAATGCTGGCAAAACAGAACATTGTGCTGGATGCCACCGATGAAGCCATTGCCTACCTTTCGCGCAAAGGCTATGACCCGCAGTATGGCGCCCGCCCGGTAAAAAGGATTATCCAGAGGGAGGTGCTTAACGAGCTTTCCAAAGAAATACTTTCAGGGAAAGTGAAGACGGACAGTATCATTTTGCTCGATAATTTTGATGACAAGTTGGTTTTTAGGAATCAAGAGGATGGAATGGTTGATGGTTGATGGTTGATGGTTGATGGTTGATGGTTGATGGTTGATGGTTGATGGTTGATGGTTGATGGTTGAAATTTAAAAAACCCCTTTGCATTTGCTTGGGGGTTTGTTTTTTTATCTAAGCGGCCACGCGTTACAAACGCGCAGTAGCGAGGAAATGATATGGAAAAATTCTATGGTAAAAATTAATATAAAATAGTTTGTGCAATCAGGATTGATTTTTCCAAAGCAGTCATTTTTTGCTCAGCAGTTACTAATTTTACTCTTTTCACTTCATAAGCTTGCACTGTTAATGAAGGTCTTTGTTTTTCCAATAAAATCCTGGAATTTTGCAGGCGTTCTCTTAAAGTTGGTAATCTTCTTTCGAAAATTACTACCGTTTCTTTAAATTTTAGCTTACGCTTCTGGTTTTGTAGTCTGGCCTGCCTAGCTCTTTCTTGCCCAAATTCTCTACCTTCCAAACCGTTCTTGTTTTTACCATAAGCATTGCCATTACCGTTATTGGATTTAACCTTATCTTTTTTATAATTGCCATCATCATTCTTGTAAGGACCATCATCGTCCTTTCGGTCCTTTTCCTTTTTATAGGCATCTGAAGCTTTTTTATCCTTATTGTTTTTATTTTCTTGAACCAGCTCTTCTTTGTTCTTATTTTTTTTGTCATTGTTTTGTGCCTGTGTAGGCATCACAAATAGCAACAATAAGAATATGTATATGGATGATTTTAGTTTCATAGTGTGTATATTTTTTTTAATTATTGTCAATATCATTCAAAAGAGAATCTATCTCATCGCTTGTTTCTTGAATGGTTGTGGCTATCGAATCCATTTCTCTATTGACCATAGCAAGGGAGTCTGCGGTTTTCTCAAAGGCAATCTGTTCCTCTTCGTCTAAACGTTCGTTTTTTTGTTTATCGTTATTACAACTTGTTAGGCTAAGGAATAGAAAGGACAGTACAATTAGATATTTCATAATAAACAATTATTATATTTTAATTAAATGTACCTAAACAATTGAATATGCAAGATAAAATAACATTATTTAACAAAACTCGTCAAAGTAATACCGGTTGTATATTCTCGGTAGAGAAGAATAAAAAAAATAGCTTACAGATCTATTTTTTCAATCCGTAAGCCTAGAATAATAATGTCAAAATTAATGAAGAAAAGTGTTATTTTTAACTCAGTTCTTTGTTGGCGGCAGTATTTTTATTTTTTTTCTTTCAAGAATTCGTTTAAAAATGCCATTGCAAATTTTGAATTCAAAACATTTCCTTTGCCTAAATTAAAAGGTTCACTTAAATTTTGGCTATTTGCTAATATCACTAAAGTCAAATCATTTTCAAGAACTTTGAGGTACAAGCCAGAGTAAGCGTTTGGTTGTAACCCATAGTGCCAAACCAAAGTATATCCGTTATATTTTTGTATAAACCAACCATAACCGTAAGGCGAAAGACTTTTGTCTTTCAGCTCAAATGGCTTTAATACTTTTTCTTTACTTTCTTTTGAGATAATCTTGTTATTGTCAAAAGCCTTGTCAAATAATAATAAATCGTGGGCAGAAAAAACAAGTCCAGCTCCTGCGTTTAAGTCTGGGTCAGGAAAATCAACTCTTTCAAAATTTCCGTTATCATCAATTTTGTATGGCAAGGCAATTTTATCCAACATAATTTTTTTTGATTCATCTAATTGCGAGGATGCTGAATTTTGTAAATTCAGTTTTGTAATAACCAAACTGTCAACCCATTTGTCGAATTTTTGGTGTGTAGCTGTCTCTACAACATCAGAGAGCATTCCATAGAGAAATCCATTATATTTATAAGCGGTTCCGGGAATGTTTTCAGCTGTATGGGATAGATGATGTTTTAATAAGATGTCATCACGTTCAGGATGATACTGATCTAAGAGATAAGAATATTCTGGCATTTCTTCGTTGAAATATCCGAGTATTCGTGAACAACTTTCAACATAGTCTGGGTAATAGTCCTTAATTTTCCAATTTAAATCAATTTTTCCTTCTTCTGTTAAGCGCATAAAGATTGTTGAAAAAATCGGTTTGGTCAATGAAGCAATTCGAAAAGGTGTATTTCCTGTCATTGGAACTTTTTGCTCAACGTTAGCCAGTCCAAAACCTTTAAATAATTGTATTGAATCGTTAATAGAAATTCCTACACTAATTCCTGGTATTTTATATTCTGTTCGCAAAGAATCAACTAGTCTCTCAAATTGGGTTATTTTATTGATTTCATTTTTTTCCTGTGATTTACACGAAACAAAAAGAATGACACAAAACAGTAGAGTTAATTTTTTCATATTCGGTTTTTTCATAGGTAACGTTAATGTATGGCTCGTTGCCGAAAAGTCGCACGTACTTTACGGCTATGCCCGAAATTAACAAAATTGCAATTAATTCCGATTAGGAATTCAGCCGCAATGAGCTATACATTTGTGTTGTAAACAGTGATTCGAGTTTAATATTAGAGTTCGTTGTTATCTAATTTCAGGAACTTTTTCATTGATTCTAAATATCTGTCCATTAAATTCTGAGGTTTTAAATAACCCCATTTCTCATAAATTTCGTGTTCATTTCTTAAATCAAATTCCGCCATATCGTGATAAATCCAAAATTTGGAATTGTCATCTAAAATAAGGGTTATCATCTTGACAACTCTATTTTTGTCGTTTAAATCCTGATGTTCGGTTACTTCACCAACAAATGAAATATTGTAATCATTTAGAACCTTTTTTATTTCCCCGAATAATTCATTTTGGAAAGAACTAAAACCCTCATTATTTAAATCTATATATTCTTTCCAAAAGTGAATATGGTTTTTATTCCATTCTTTTGATTTAGAACAATTAAATATTTTAATAAATCTATTTATCAACTTTTGAGTTTCTTTAGTATTGTTACAACTATTGTATATACGCAATGTACCTAAAAACTACTTATTTATTTTCACATATCTAACTTGATAGCTGTATAAGCACTTTTACCCCATTAAAGATTTTTATTTCTTCCCCATCACCCCCTTCAACAGCTCCAACTGTCCCGTTAGGGTTTTGTTTTCTTCCTCCAGCGTGGCAATATTTTATATAAAACACTAAAAAAAATGGCCCTTTAAGCTAACTCTTAAAGGGTTCAATAAACTCGCAATTAAAACCCACGGCTAGCCATTAAGGGGAAATAAAAAATCCCCTTCCAAAAAAATGGAAGAGGATTTCTCGAGGAATTTAAAATGTGTTGTTAATTTAAAAATTATCTATTTCCCTTTTTAGCTCCTCTTTAGTTTTACCGGTTTTTTCCTGAAGGCGACCCAGCAATTCATCCGATTTTCCTTCAACGTATGTCAGGTCATCATCGGTAAGTTTTGCATATTGTTGCTTCAAATTTCCTTTTGCGATGTTCCATTTTCCTTTAAATTGATCTTCGTTCATGATATTCTTTTTTTTAAGTTTAATTAATAATTATGTAAATTTAAATTTCCCGAACCTGTACTTGTAATAACGAAACCCTAAAAAAACCCGAGAGGATGTTAAGGTTTCTTAAAAAAAATATTGAATATGAAATACATTATGTTCCCACTACTCATTACGATCCTCTTTCTTTTTTCCTGTGTAGAAAAAATGGATCCCCCCAAATCAAAAAAATCAATGGAACAAGAAATGAAAATAACCACTTACTACCTAATCCGCCACGCTGAGAAAGACCGCAGCAACCCAAAAAACCAAAACCCAGCCTTGGCCCCAGAAGGGCAGGAAAGGGTAAAACGCTGGGCCAGCATTCTTGAGGCAATTGATTTTGACGCTGTTTATTCCACCAATTTCGACCGCACCCGCCAAACCGCTGCGCCTGTTGTTGCGCATAAGAATTTGGAACTCCAACTTTATAATCCCGATTCCCTCTACACAAAAGATTTTATGGAAAAAACGTTGGGGAAAACCATTTTAATCGTGGGCCACAGCAACACCAATCCCAAATTGGTAAATACAATTATAGGTGATGAAAAATACCAGGATATGGAGGACAGCGATAATGGCCGGCTTTACATTGTTACCCTTGCCGGGGAAGAAAAGAAGGTAGATGTGTTACTGCTTGAATAAGGTTTTTGGGGATCTCTCTACTTAAAACTTCCCAAGTATTTATCCTATTTTTGCACCATGGCAATTCAAAAAAACGTACAGATAAAAAACCGTAAGGCGCGGTTTGAATATGAAATCCTCGATAGGTACAGCGCGGGCATCGTCCTTGGCGGTACCGAAATTAAAGCCATCCGTGAAGGCAAGGCCTCCATTGCCGAAAGCTTTTGCGAGTTTCATAATAACGAGTTGTTCGTCATTAATATGACCATACAGGAATATTCGCATGCCAGCCATTATTCCCACAATCCCAAAAGCGAACGAAAGCTTTTGCTGAACCGCAGCGAACTTAAAAAACTGGAAAAAGAAGTGAAGAATTCGGGGCTTACCATCATCCCCCTGCTTTTGTTCACGAATGAAAAAGGGATGGCAAAACTGGAAATCGCCCTCTGCCGAGGGAAACGCGATTTTGACAAACGGCAGAACATAAAGGAAAAGGATACCAAACGCGATTTGAGCCGGATTAAAAAGGCCTTTAATAATTGAGAATACTATTCTAAAGCAGAATTAAAAGTTTCTGCTTTGAAGAGGGAATTTAGGGGGGTTGTTTTGCATCAGTATTAAAAATAAAAATTAAACTTAAAATTTATTACTAAAAATTAAAGGCCTTTTATGAATAAAATCCTCATTCTTTTCCTCTTTTCAAGCTTTGGTTTGCAAGCGCAAATAGTGGGGAAAATAACAGATTCCAAAAACCAACCCTTGTCCTTCGTAAATATTTACCTTCAAAATTCATATATCGGGACCACCTCCAATGATGATGGGAATTATGAACTGAATGTTTCTGAGAAAAAGGAATACACTGTAATTTTTCAGTTTTTGGGTTTTAAAACAATTACCAAAACCATTACGCCAAGCAGCTTTCCACACATATTGAACATTACGCTTTTGGAAGAATCCGTGAGCCTCAACGAAGTTGTAATAAACAATACCGAGGATCCTGCCTACCGCATTATCCGCAGCACCATTGCACAACGCAAGGAAAATTTGGAAAAAATCACCGCCTACACTGCCGATTTTTATTCACGGGGGCTGTGGAAGGTGGAGGACATTCCCGAAAAAATAATGGGACAGGAAGTGGGCGATTTTGATGGCGCGCTGGACTCCACCCGTACGGGCATCATTTATCTGTCGGAAACAATTTCGGAAATTTCGTATCGCGCGCCGGATGATTTTAAGGAAAAAATAATCGCCAGCAAAGTGAGTGGCAATGATAATGGTTTTAGCTTCAACAGTGCCCAGAGTGCAAATTTTTCATTTTATGAAAATTCGATTAATATTAACGCTGCGCTGGTTTCGCCAATTGCGAACAATGCCCTGGGATACTATAATTATAAACTGGACGGCGTTTTTTACGAAGGCCCGAAACTCATCAATAAAATAAAAGTCATTCCAAAACGCCCGAACGACAGGGTTTGGGAAGGTTACATTTATATTGTGGAAGAAGATTGGCAACTCTATGGCGTTGAACTTTCCACTACCGGAGCGGCAATACAAGTGCCTTTTGTGTCCAAATTGCTTTTTAAACAAAATTATAAATACGACGCTTCCCAGGATTTTTGGGTTAAACTATCTCAGACCATCGATTTTGGTTTTGGGCTTTTTGGAATAAACGGCGATGGGAAATTTATTGCCGTTTACAGCAACTATGATTTTAAGCCCAACTTTCCCGCAAAAACGTTTACCAATGAAGTGCTGTCTTTTGAAAGACAGGCGAATAAAAAAGACAGCTTGTTTTGGAAAGGCTCCCGCCCCGTCCCGCTTAGCGACGAGGAATTGAATGATTATGTAAAAAAAGATAGCATTCAACAATTGCGGAAATCGCGTACCTATTTGGATTCATTGGACTTAAAAGGGAATAAATTCGGGATTTTGGACCCGATTATGGGCTATACTTTTAAAGACACTTATAATAAATGGCGTTTCAGCTATGACGGCCCCTTGCCCGATATAAATTTCAACACCGTACAGGGCTGGAACAGCAATGCCGGGCTTTCTTTTTACAAATGGTACGATGAAAATCAAACTAACACCCTCTCCCTTTTTGTCCGTGCCAATTACGGAATTTCCGATGACCGACTTCGTGTGAGCGGCGGCATTGCCCGGAATTTTAATTGGACGGATCGACTGCGATTTTCATTGACCGGCGGGGGCGAAGTGCGGCAGTTTAATGCAGAAGAGCCGATTTCGCCATTGATCAACACCATTTCAACATTATTTTTCGAAAGAAATTATATGAAAATATATGAGCTTAACTTTGCACGCTTCGCTTATGGTCAAGAGATTTTCAATGGTTTTGATTTAACCGCAAGCGTTGCTTTTGAAAACAGGAAACCGCTTTTCAATACCACGGATTACGTGACCATTCCCAATGAAGATGTGAGCTACTCATCCAACAATCCAAAGAATCCCGGAGATTTTATCAGTGCAGGTTTTGATGAACATAATATTATCAAAACCAATGTTTCGGCAAAAATCAATTTTAGGCAGAAATACTATTCCAATCCCGATATGAAATTCAATATCGGGGACCAAAAATTCCCTACACTTTCCCTTTCCTTTGAAAACGGGGCGGGCATTTCGGAAAGGAAATATGATTTCAGCCAAATGGAGGCTGGGTTGAATCAAGATGTCTTTTTGGGGAACAAAGGGCAATTGTTTTATAATTTAAAAGTAGGAACCTTCTTCAATGCTGATGATATTTCCTTCGTGGATTACAAGCATTACAACGGAAACCAAACCCGCGTGGGTACGTCGCCAAATTACACCAACGTGTTCAACCTTTTGCCCTATTACGCTTTAAGCACCAATAAAAGTTATTTTGAAGGTCATTTAGAACACGATTTTCGAGGCTGGATTTTGGGGAAAATCCCCGGTATAAACCAACTTAATTTTAATCTTGTTGGTGGTGCCCATGTTTTGTCTATTGAAAACAACAAGCCCTACTCCGAACTTTCAGTGGGTATCGACAACCTTGGTTTCGGTAAATTCCGTTTTTTGAGGTTGGATTATGTCCGCTCCTTTTATAACGGTGGAAGCGATGGCGCCTTTATTTTTGGGTTGAAATTTTTAGGACTTATTGGCCTATAATTAACTAAGTAATATGAAAATTCTATTAAAATCAATGCTTTTATTTCTTTTACTAACTTCTTGTATCCCAATTCAAAAAGTACCAAAATATGCAAAAATGGAGGATTATTTTTACTTTCAACCTGCTGTAGAAAATGACACTTCAAAATGGGTTGTCTTCCTTCCCGGTACGGGCGGGCTAAAACCTGACGATGACCCTACGCATTATTTTGACACTGCAAAAAAACTGAACACGGAGGGCTTTTCGGTTTTGTTGGTAGACTTTGTACCCGCATATAAAGCTTCCAAGAGAAAAGGGATGGAAAGCACGGGTGATGAAATAATCTGGACTTTGGAGCAATCGCTCCAATGGGCAAAGAATCATGGGAAAATAAATAACACCTCGGATGGAAGTGTGGTGGGCTGGTCACTTGCGGGCTTGGGAATTATCCCTTTGGTAAATAATATTCAAAAAATGGATTCCCTTAATATAAAATCCATCGCCCTTTTTTATCCCGCAAATGGGGAAGAAGTTCAATTGAACACAAAAATTCCTGTACTGATAATGACGGGTGGAAGAGACAATATTACCCAAGCTGAAAAAATAAAAGAGTATTTAACTGCTGAAAACAGTGAAATTATTGTTTATGAAAACGCTTGGCACGGCTTTGATGCCAAGGGCCTTAAAGAAGAAAAAGAGATGCGCATCCCGCCTTTTTTCGGGAAAAAATACCTCTTGAAATATGATGAAGAAGCAGCCGAAGCCGCTATGCTGGAACTTGTGATATTTTTAAAGGAAAATTGAAATGAAAACCGGTCATTTTGAATTTATAAATTCACAATTAATTATTACCGGAAAAAAAAGCCCTTTGATTATTCGAATAATCTTAATTATTATATTATTCATTTGTATTTTGATTCCCTGCGCAACAATTTATTTTACAATTTCAAACGGAAAAGGGCCACATATTTCCGTGGTCATTTCATTTATATTTTTTGGAATTATTGGTTTTTATTTATTGCGAATTATTCTCTGGAATACTTATGGAAGGGAAATCTTAAATTTTGAGAAATGTGAGATAAACTATGTGGCAGATTATGGATTATTTAAGGATTCAAATAAAAAAATAACCGCAGATTTAATTGCTGTAATTATCAACACAGATACTCAAGAACAAAAACCCGTTGCAACTTTATCAATTATAAACAATGATAATAATATAATCGAAACCGTATTGAAAGTGCCTTTAGATGAAATGGAAATTATAGAAAGGAAAATAAATGAACTCTCTAGTGAATTAAATTACAATGTGAAATAAGATTAATTTTTATCCCCCAATAAAGGCACAAAACGGAATTCGCCGTGCTCGTGTTTTTCAAACTCCTTTTCAGACTTTCGGGTGAAAACAGTCATTATTTGCACCTTTTCACCAACAGGGATCACCAACTTCCCTCCCACTTTTAGTTGCGCCATCAATGGCTTGGGAACAAAGGGAGCTCCTGCCGTAACAACGATGCCGTCAAAGGGAGCTTCACTTTCCAAGCCGACATATCCATCGCCAAATATTATTTTTTTTGGATGATAACCCAGTTTTGGAAGGAATAATTTTGCTTTTTTGAAAAGCTCGTTTTGACGTTCAATACTGTAAACGTTCGCGCCCATTTCCAATAAAACCGCTGTTTGATAACCGCTTCCTGTACCAATTTCGAGGATTTTAGCTCCTTTTTTTACTTCTAAAAGTTCCGTTTGGCGCGCCACGGTATAGGGCTGCGAAATGGTTTGGTCCGCGGCAATTGGAAAAGCTTTGTCCACATAGGCGTGCTGCACAAAACCGGAATCCATGAACAAATGCCGAGGTACTGCTTCTATGGCCTTTAAAACATTTTCATCGGCAATTCCTTTGTTTTTTAGGGTTTCCATTAATTTTTTACGCATTCCCTGATGGGTAAATGTATCTTTCACGGTTGGATTTTTTCTTTTACAAAGTAATCAAAATGCCTTTAAAACATTTAAGGATTTTTGAAAAAACTCATTTTAATTCCCTTGAATGCTGAAGCAATTCGCTTGCACTTTTTGAATAATAACCATTACATTTGTGAAAAACACACGTTAATGTTAAAAGCAGGAGTACTCGGTGCAGGGCATTTAGGGAAAATACATTTAAAGCTGCTGAAACAATCTTCGGAATACGAGTTGGTTGGTTTTTATGATGCCGACGAAATAGCATCAAAAAAAATTGGAACCGAACTGGGTTACAAAAACTTCCCATCCATGGAAGCTCTTATTGAAGCGAGTGATTTAGTGGTAGTTGTTACGCCCACCAAAACTCATTTTGAGTGTGCAAAAAAAATCATCGAAGCCGGAAAACATTTATTTATAGAAAAACCCATCGCCCAAACCGTGGAAGAAGCTGAGGAATTGATTCGATTAGCGGAAAAACACAATGTGAAAGGGCAAGTGGGCCATGTGGAGCGTTTCAATCCGGCCTTTATGGCGGTAAGTAGGAAAATATCCAACCCAATGTTCATCGAGTCGCACCGGTTGGCGGAGTTCAACCCTAGAGGCACCGATGTTTCGGTAGTTCTCGATTTAATGATTCACGATATCGACGCAATTTTAAGCGTGGTAAAAAGCAAGGTTATACGCGTTCATGCAAGCGGGGTTTCGGTAATCAGCGATACTCCGGATATTGCAAACGCCCGGATTGAATTTGAAAACGGTTGCGTCGCCAATTTAACTGCCAGCCGCATTTCCCTTAAAAGCATGCGCAAAGCACGGTTTTTTCAAAAAGATGCATACATAGCGGTGGATTTTTTGGAAAAAAAATGTGAAGTGGTGAAAATGAAAGATGCTCCAAAAGATACGGATGATTTCGCGATGGTATTGACCAACGCCGAAGGCATACAAAAGCAGATTTATTTTGAATACCCGAAAATAGATGCCAATAATGCTATTTTGGATGAGCTTGAAACATTTGCAAACGCCATAAAAAACAACACGGAACCCATTGTAACTTTAGTACAGGGCACGGATGCTTTAAGGGTGGCGATGCAGGTAATCGAGAATTTTGTTAAAGGCCAAAAAGAAGTTAACTGAAAATTAATGCCTTTTGTCCCATCTCTTAATTCTTAATACTTTATTCTTTAAACTAACTATAAATAATGAAAAACGTTGCAGTAATAGGCGCAGGAACCATGGGGAACGGAATAGCCCATGCCTTTGCCCAAAGTGATTATAAAGTACAATTGATTGAGCTTTCGCAGAAATCCTTGGATCAAGGCATTGCCGCTATCACCAAAAATTTGGAGAGGATGGTTGCTAAGGAAACCATAACCGAGGCCGATAAAACGCGGACACTTAAAAACATCACTACTTTTACAAAATTGGAGCAAGGTGTCGAATATGCAAGTTTGGTTGTGGAAGCGGCTACGGAAAACCTGGAGCTTAAACTGAAGATTTTTAAAGACCTCGACAAATTTTGCCCGGACGACACTATTTTGGCCAGCAATACTTCTTCTATTTCAATTACGCAAATAGCGGCAGTGACCTCTCGCCCGAAAATGGTAATAGGGATGCATTTTATGAACCCAGTCCCCATTATGAAATTGGTGGAAATTATAAAAGGTTATAACACCAGCGAAGAAACTTTTCAAACCGTAAAAACCCTTTCGGAAAAACTCGGGAAAATCCCGGTTGAAGTCAACGATTATCCCGGTTTTGTGGCCAATCGCATTTTGATGCCTATGATCAATGAAGCTATTGAAACCTATTACAATGGCGTTGCTGGAGTAAAGGAAATTGATACTGTAATGATGTTGGGGATGGCACACCCCATGGGGCCATTAGCTTTAGCCGATTTTATTGGCTTGGATATTTGCCTTGCAATATTAAACGTAATGCACGATGGTTTCAAAAACCCCAAATATGCCCCCTGCCCTCTTTTGGTGAACATGGTAAGGGCCGGAAAACTGGGAATCAAAAGCGGAGAAGGTTTTTATGATTACTCCGAAAGCCGTAAGGCGGAAAAGGTATCTTCACAGTTTAAATAAAGTTGGCAGTAGCAGTATTCAGTGGCAGTCAACCTGTCAATGAACCCTGAACCCTGAACATTAAAGAAAATGGCAAAAGTAATTCCCTTTAAAGCTGTCCGGCCTACCCGCGACAAAGTAAGCTTAATAGCTGCCCGTTCTTATGACAGTTATTCAGCGGAAGGCAGGGAAGCCCGGATGCGGGAAAATCCATTTTCATTCCTTCATATTGTGAACCCCGGCTATAAATATCAAAAGGAAATTTCCGGGACCGAGCGTTATAAACTAGTTCGGAATCGTTATTTGGAATTCAAGGAAGAAGGCTATTTTGTTCAGGATAATACCCCTTGCTACTATGTTTATAAAATCGTGAACCGTGAAGGGGAAAAGTTTAGCGGTATTGTTGCAGCTGCAAGTGCGGAGGATTATGAAAAAAATCTCATTAAAAAACACGAAGATACTATTGAATACCGCGAGGAAATTTTTAAGGAATATCTCAAAACCGTTGGTTTCAATGCAGAACCTGTTTTGCTGACCTATCCCGATAATCCTGTCTTGAAAGAAATTATTGATTCCGTAATACAGACCCGGGCTGAATACGAATTTACGACCACCTACCGGGACACCCATTATTTGTGGATAGTTGAAAACAAAAAACTAATTGATGAAATCAGCCGGGCTTTTTCAGGGATAAAGGAACTTTATATTGCCGATGGCCACCACCGGACAACTTCGTCCTATTTGCTTGCTAAAGATTTAAAAGAAGACAATGAAAATCATACCGGAAATGAACCCTATAATTTTTTCATGAGCTTTTTAATCCCCGAAAGCGATTTGAAGATATATGAATTCAACAGGTTGGTGAAAAGCCTTAATGGCCTAAGCAAGGAGGAATTTTTAATAAAATTGGATGCCTTTTTCCGGATTGAAAATAGGGGAAACAAATATTACAAACCCTCAAAAAAGCATCATTTCAGTATGTATTTGGATGGGGATTTTTATTCATTGTACCTTCGGAAGTCAAGTTATAAAATCACAAATGCATTGGAAGCTTTGGATGCCCAAATATTATACGTCACTGTATTAAAACCTATTTTGGGCATCGAGGATTTAAGAAATGACAAACGCATCGAATATTCGCATGGCAAAAATGATTTAATGTTTTTAAAGACCGTAGTGGACTCCGGTGATTTTGCGGTGGGCTTTGGCTTAGTGCCAATTAATGTTGATGAGATGAAAAAAATTGCGGATGAAAATTTAAAAATGCCCCCAAAAAGTACTTATATAGAACCTAAACTTCGGAGCGGCGTAACCATTTATGAGTTTTGAAAAAAGAATCAAGAATCAAGAAACCAAAAAAAAACTTTGACTATAAAAGAAAATTTAAAAAAAATTAAAACTTCCATTCCGGAAAACGTTACCCTTGTTGCGGTTTCCAAAACCCGGACGGTGAGCGAACTTATGGAAGCTTATGATGCGGGACAACTTGTTTTTGGGGAAAACAAGGTATTGGAAATGGAAACTAAATGGCAGCAAATGCCGAAAGAAATTGAGTGGCACATGATTGGCCATGTGCAGACCAACAAAGTGAAATATATGGCACCGTTTGTTTCATTGATTCATGCGGTGGACAGCCTGAAACTTTTAAAGGAAATCAATAAAGAAGCACAAAAGAACAGCCGGATTATATCGTGTTTGTTGCAAATCAAAATTGCAGAAGAAGAAAGCAAATATGGAATGACGGAAGATGAAGTATTAAATTTATTGGCTTCGGAAGAATATAAAAATTTGGCTCACGTTAAAATAAAAGGTTTGATGGGAATGGCTACTTTTACCGATAACGAAGAACAGGTTGAGGCAGAATTTCAAAAGTTGAAAAATATATTCGATTCGATGAAAGAAAATCAACAGTTTTCATTGCTTTCTATGGGAATGAGCGCAGATTACAAACTTGCAATTAAAAACGGAAGTAATCTAGTTCGAGTGGGAAGTGCAATTTTTGGGGAAAGATAAACCCCTTAACCCCAGCAAAATAAACAATAACTCACTAACTTTTAACTTTTAACTTTTACAGTGTACGCAATTTTAGACATAGAAACCACGGGTGGGAAATATAATGAAGAAGGCATAACAGAAATTGCGATATACAAATTTGACGGCCATAAAGTAGTGGACCAGTTTTGCAGTTTGATAAACCCGGAGCGAGCCATACAGCCCTTTGTGGTAAACCTTACGGGCATTAACAACGAAATGCTTCGCAACGCTCCAAAGTTTTATGAAGTCGCGAAACGTATTGTGGAAATCACCGAAGGCTGTATCATCATTGCCCATAATGCCCAATTTGACAACCGGATTTTGGTTACCGAATTCGACCGTTTGGGATTTCCCTTTGAGAAAGAAACAATTTGCACAGTGGAACTTTCCAAGAAACTGATTCCCAATCTTCCCTCCTACAGTTTGGGAAAACTGGTTCGTACTTTAGGAATCCCATTGAGCGACCGCCACCGCGCTCAAGGCGATGCCAAAGCAACTTTAGCATTATTTAAAATGCTGCTGGCAAAGGATTTTTCGAAAGAAATAATTTCGCAATTTGTGCGGAAAGATCCAAAAAAACAACTAGAGCCAAAGTTGTGGGACCTTATTCAAACCGCGCCCAGCAATACGGGAGTTTATTATTTACACCGGGAGGACGGAAGCGTAATTTATATCGGGAAAAGCAAGAATATTAAAAAAAGACTTATTCAACATTTTACGAGCGACAACCGAAAATCCAAACGCATGCAAACCGAAGTAGCGGCTGTAAGTTTCGAAGAAACCGGAAACGAGCTGATTGCTTTTTTAAAGGAAAATGCTGAAATAAAATTGAACAAACCTTATTATAACACAGCGCTCACCAAAACCTTGTTTTCCTACCAACTATCATCGTTTACGGATGCTGATGGCTATATAAACCTTAAAATAGACAAAGCCGATAAACGCAAAAAAGCCATTACAACATTTACCAATTTTCAGCAGGCAAAAATTACTTTGTTTAAAATTACCGAAGATCATTTTCTTTGCCAGAAACTAACGGGACTGCACGTTACAAAAGGTAGCTGTTTCCACTTTAATATTAAAGAATGCAATGGTGCCTGTGTAAATGCCGAACCGGTGGAAGAATACAATCAACGGGTTCAAGTGTTTTTGGACAAATACAGTTACGAAAACCAGCACATGTTCATCATAGACCGAGGCAGGGAAGTTGACGAACGTTCGGTAATATTAATTGAAAATGGCGAATTTAAAGGGTTTGGGTTTTACAATCTCAATTATCAGGTAAACAATCACGAAATCCTAAAATCGCTAATCAGCCCAATGCAGAACAACCGCGACGCACAGCACATCATTCAAAACTATATCCGCCGCAACAAAATGCTGAAAATGGTGAAATTGATGCCGGATACGGTCAATTTAAAATAAAGTTGTTTAATTTTAAACAGCTTAAAAAACATCATTTGAAACCAACACAAAAGAGGAACTGGCGCGTAAAACTTCATGAAATAATTTATGAAGCCGATACCCCAATGGGGAAGATGTTTGATATCCTGCTCATTTTCCTTATTTTGATCAGCATTGTTTTTGTAATGCTGGAAAGCGTGAATTCTATTGATAAAGCCTATCACGACATTCTTTATTTTGGGGAATGGGTAATCACTATTTTTTTCACATTAGAATATATCGCCCGTATCGTCACCGTTAATAAACCTGCCAAGTACATTTTCAGTTTTTATGGCATCATCGATTTTCTATCCACCATTCCTCTATATTTATCATTTTTCTTTGTGGGAAGCAGCGCGTTATTGGCAGTAAGAGCCATTAGGTTATTAAGGGTTTTCAGAATTTTAAAAGTAACCCGCTATGTGGGCGAAGCGAATAAATTGAAAAGCGCAATGATCAATAGCCGGATCAAAATTTTTGTTTTCCTTTTTGCGGTAGTTATTATTGCTGTTATTTCGGGAACATTGATGTATTTGATCGAAGGCGAGGAAAATGGCTTTACAAATATCCCGGTAAGTGTATATTGGTCTATTGTAACCCTAACCACCGTGGGTTTTGGGGATATAACCCCGGCAACGCCCGTTGGCCAACTTCTCGCCTCCTTTATCATGATTTTGGGTTATGGCATCATTGCAGTGCCCACCGGGATAGTAAGTGCGGAATATTCCAAAAGCATGAGTGGAAATTACGTACATGTAAACACCCAATCTTGCCGTAATTGTGGGGAAAATAAACATAGAGATGATTCCAAATTCTGTGACAATTGCGGACATCAGTTGCATAAAATCAAGAAAACAGAAACATAATGGTTCCAAAACCATTGCTACTTTGTGTAGTTGGCCCCACAGCAATTGGAAAAACGGCACTTGCCATAAAAATTGCTGAAGCTTTTAATACGGAAATCATTTCGGCTGATTCCCGACAATTCTTTAAGGAAATGAATATTGGGACCGCAGTTCCATCTTCGGAAGAATTACAAAAAATCCCTCATCATTTTATTCGGCATAAAAGCATTTTTGAAAGTTACAGTGTTGGCGATTTTGAACGGGAAGCAATTGAATTATTGTCCAGTTTATTCAAAAAAAAACATGTAGTGGTCATGGTTGGGGGCTCCGGCTTATATGTTGATGCAGTGGTAAATGGGCTTGATGTTTTCCCTGAAGTTGATTCAAAATACCGGAAGCAACTTACTTGCGAACTTGAAAAAAACGGCATCGAAAAATTGCAAAATGAACTAAAAGAAAATGATCCGGAATATTTCAAAACATTGGACAAAAACAATCCGCACAGGCTGATCCGTGCTTTGGAAATTTGTCGGGCAAGCGGAAAACCATATTCTTCTTTTTTAAAAAAAAATTCCGTAATCCGGGATTTTGATGTTTTTTATATAGGCTTAAACGCCGAAAGAAAATTGGTTTACGATAGGATCAATGAACGTGTGGAAAACTTGATGGCGGAGGGTTTGTTGGAGGAAGCAAGACAACTTTATCCAAACAAAGATTTGAACGCTTTAAAAACCGTCGGTTACCGAGAACTCTTTGAATATTTTGACGGGCAACTTTCTTTGGATGAAGCCAAAGAAGAAATAAAAAAAAACACTCGCCGCTTTGCCAAACGCCAAAACACTTGGTTTAAAAAAAACACGAAAATAAATTGGTTTGGATTTGATACGAATCCTACCGAAATCATTGCCTTTATAAAAGAAAAAAACGCCCTTTAAAAGCGTTTTTTAATCTTAATAATAATTATAGGAAATTAATTTTCCACTTCACTTTTCACTACCAAACGAAATCCTTCCCCATGAATATTGACGATTTCAACCCCGTCATCTTTACTTAGATATTTCCGAAGTTTGGCAATATAAACGTCCATGCTCCGTGAGGTGAAATAATTATCGTCCCTCCAAATTTTAGTAAGGGCCAGTTCACGCGCCATCAAATCGTTCTTGTGAAGGGCCAAAAGACGTAACAGTTCGTTCTCCTTTGGTGAAAGTTTGATGGGTTTTTCTTTATTAAAAGTAAGAAAACGCAATTTGGAATTTAAATGGAAATTCCCAACCTCGAATTCAAACTGCTTGCTATCCGCAATGGAATCCGTGGCCTTACGCTGAATGATGGCTTTTATTTTCATCAAAAGCACCTCGCTGTCAAAGGGTTTGTTCAGATAATCATCCGCACCAACTTTATAGCCTTTCAGCACGTCTTCCTTCATTGCTTTCGCTGTTAGGAAGATAATGGGTACATCTTCGTTTTTTTCGCGAATTTCTTTCGCCAATGTAAATCCGTCTTTATAAGGCATCATAACGTCGAGGATGCAAAGATCGAAATCGTCTTTCTTGAATTTTTCAAAACCTTCCATACCGTTTTTGGCATGTGTAACGTTGTAATCGTTCATTGCTAGATAATCTTTTAGCACGGTTCCAAAGTTTGGATCGTCCTCTACAAGCAAGATTTTTTTGTTTTCAGTTTCCATGATTTTAAGATATTAAGTGTAATTTAATGATAAAAGTACTGCCATTGCCTTTTTCGCTTTCCACATATATTTGAGCGTCGTGATCGTCAAGTATGCGTTTTGCGTAAGCCAGCCCTAAGCCGTGCCCTTTTACGTTGTGAATATCGCCGGTATGTTCCCGGTAAAATTTTTCAAAAATTCGTTTTTGTACTGATTGGCTCATCCCCATGCCCTGATCCCTTATTTTAAGGATGATGCTGTTTTTTACGTTTTCGGTGTAGATATCGATCTTGGGTTCATCTTCAGAATATTTGATGGCGTTTTCCAAAATGTTCACGAATACATTGCTGAGATGTGATTCATTGGCTAGCACAGAATTTTTCAAAGCTCCGAAATGGGTTTTTATATATCCTCCCCTGTTTTCAACAATTAGGCTAACATGGGAAATGGCGTCTTCAATAATATCCTTAAGTTTTACACGCTCTTTGGGAAGGTCGAGCTCGTTTTTTTCTAGTTTTGATATCCTTAAAACATTTTCCACTTGGGCGTGCATTCGTTTGTTTTCCTCGCGGATCATTGTTAAATAACGATCCAAAAATTCCTTATTATCTTTTGCCTTCGGGTTTTTAAGGGAATCCAACGCTAAATTTATGGTTGCGATGGGCGTTTTAAACTCGTGGGTCATATTATTAATGAAGTCTGTTTTGATCTGCGCTAGTTGCCTCTGTTTATAAATTTGAGAAATAGCGCTAGAATAGGCTAAAATAATCACTGCCGTAAAAACCAGCGAAAGGATGGCCATCCCCAATATCGAATTGAGTACTACTTTCTTTTTTTCTGTAAAATTCACAAATAAAACATAGCCGGAATTAAGGTCATTATTCACGAACAAAGGCTCACTGAAAGTGTTTTCAGGTTCCATTTTAAAATTTTCTGATTGTACTTTGGTGGCTAAACCGTTACTATAAACGGCATATTCAAAATTCATTTCCATTCCCCTGTTTTTTAACTCCTCTTCAAGCAGGCCGTCTATTTCTTTCCCCGAGATTCGACGGTGAATGGGTGTCATTGCGGATATATTTCGAAAAGAACTTTCAAAGGAATTCCGTTCATAATCTTTCAGCCTAGAAAAAGTTTCTTTTCTGGTTTGTGTTGCAGAAATACCATCCAATCCGGGAGAAACAATGGTCTGTGTTTTTCGGTTGGTTAGTTTTTTAAACTGAACGCTATCCAGTTCTATGTCAAAAAAACTGGAGGATAATTTATAGTCCTGTTCCAAAATGGCATCGGAAAAGATATAGGTTTCATTATTGCCTTCCTTTCGGGTTTTATAAATTAGTTCTGTTAAGTTAGTGTTTTCAGGCACTTTAGTGCTGTCCGCATAATTGCTATAAATATTATAGTAAGTCTCAATCTCGTGTAATTCGATGTCTTCGGAAACAGAATATAACATTTGCCGGATGTTGAAATTGAATAGGTCTTCCTTGGTTTTATAGGCGTTGGAAATCCAATAACCCTGAACAAATATAATCCCCAATAACGATAGGCTCATCAATGCTATAAGTAGGGCGAATAGCTTTTTGTTCATGATCTCAAAAGTAAGATTTTAACATTTAGGCTTTATTGGGTTTAACCAAATGTTAACAAAAAGAAATGATAGAAAAAATTTAATAATTTTGAGAAAGTTTTTTATGTATTTTTTCTACTTTTAAATGCGTGGATTCTAAGGAGATATTTTCTAAAACAATATCAGCCATTTTTTTCTTTTTTGTATCGCTCCATTGGTTTTTCATCCGTGCCTCAATAGCATCTATGGTAATATTTTCCCGGTTTAAAATCCGCTGTATCCTGATTTTTTTTGGGGCGGTAACCAAAATAACAGAGTCGCAGTCACGATAACCGCCGTTTTCAAAAAGAATGGCAGCTTCCTTTATCACATAATTTCCTTTTTGGCGATTAGCCCATTGGCTGAAGTGTTCTTTTACTTTGGGATGGACAATGGCATTTACGGATTCCAATAAATCTGGATTGTTGAAAATTTTTTCAGCCATGAATCTCTTGTTCAAAATCCCATTTTCATAAACTTTTTCACCCAAAAGGGCAATAAGTTTCATGTGGATTTCCGGGGAATTTTGAATTAGTTTTTTTGCTTCGCTATCTGCAATATAAACCGCTACACCCAATTTTTTGAACATGTGCGCTATCGTGGTTTTCCCACTTCCCATGCCACCGGTGAGCCCTACTATTTTCATTTTATTATAAGGAAATCAATTTTTTGGGTATCAAATTCATGGTTCAAAACGCCCTGTGGTTTTTTCACCAATTTTGGAATCATAAAATTTTCTTCCATGTTGCGAGTAGAAAAATCACATTCCACCCGAAAGTTGTTTGCTGAAATTGAATTAAACCCAATAATTGAAGCATTAAAAGAAACGATAATGGATTGAGGAATGAGTTTAATGTTCATGCCGGGCGGTACATTCACCACCTCTATGGGCACCATGACCTCTCCTTCAGAAAATTCGACAACATCTAAACGCACTTCAACCTCTGCCGGAGAAATTGAAATTACGCTTTGGGAAGGCTTTACTAATGTAGTTTTTATGTTTATGTTTTCTTTTAAATTTTCAGCAGAAATCAATTCTGTTTCCACGAAAAGCAATTCTTTCAAACTTCCGGAAGGTCCGGAAACCGTAACCGAATCTGGAATTATTTGTACAGTGTCCGCCGGTTTAAAGCCTTCGGCAAAAGTAATATCCACTTTGGAAATTACTTTTACTTTTTTAAAAACTACCGGATCGAGCTTGATTACAAGATTTTCTTGAGAAAGATTTTTAATTGAAATATTATCGTTGAACTCTTGCCATATCAATTGGTTCAGTTGATTTCTTGAAATGGTAAATTCATTGTTCCCAATAGTGTAAAATTCGGAGACCGGAACGATAATTCTTGGCTTTTTTATTTTATAGAACAAAAGGTCAAAACCGTTTGCAGTAATGTCAAATGAAAGTTGGCTAACGTTGTTTTTAGCCAGTGCCGTGGCTTCAGGAATATTTTGGTAATGTACATCCAAATAAAAAGTGGAAGTAAATTCGCGGCTGAACTTGGTCAATGCCCAAAAAATAATGGCCAAGAACAAGAAAAAGAGAAATCCCTTTAACTTTCCAAATCTTTGGGTTAACCTGATTTTTTTCGGCATTCGTTTTTATTTAAGGCCTTTTAAAATTACTTAAAAAATAAATGGGGAAACTGATCCTCCGGATCCTTCTTTCTTAAATGAATATAATACATTGATTTTAAAAAAGCCGTTCCGTATCCAAAAAACTGAACGAACATTGCAAAAACGGAAAGAAGACCAATATAAATGCTTTTGTTCTTCAACGCTGAATCCATTAAAACGATTGCCATATATATCAATAAAGGGGCAATGAAGAAGAAGTTCAAAAACATTGCGGCAAACATTGAAAATACGGTAAAGACTACAAAAAAGCTCGGCAACCAAAAAGTGATTTTTGCGGCTTCAGGGTGCCATTTGTTTAAAATGGGCCGGGCCAAACCAAATTTTGTAACCTGCATATAAAATTTTTCCCAGGAAATCCGACGTTTGTGGTAAACAAAAGCTTCAGGAATAAAACACGTTTCAAAGCCCGCTTTCAATATTCGTTGCGACAGATCGGGGTCTTCGCCGGGATGAATTTTACCAAAACCTTCCGTCTTTAAAAAACCCTCTTTTGAAATTCCCATATTGAAACTTCGTGGCTCAAAACGTTGAACCGATTTTTTGGCGCCACGAATCCCGCCTGTTGTAAAGAAGGACGTCATTACATAATTGATGGCTTTTTGCAAAGGCGAAAAACTATTGTGCGCTGCATCGGGCCCTCCAAAACAGTCAATATATTTTTCATTTAAAAAACCATCCACAACATTTAAATATTGGGGGGGCAACAAACAATCGGAATCCAAAATTATAAAATAATTGCCCTTTGCCTTATCCATTCCAAAGTTCCGGGAAGCACCGGGGCCTGAATTTTCCTTGAAATAATAGGAAATCGAAAGTTTGTTTATATATAAATTGACAATTTCTACGGAAGATTTCGAGGAGCCATCTTCAATAATTACAATTTCAAAACCCTCTTTAAACTGAAGTTGCGCAAAGCTTTCCAAAAGTTCCTTTATTTCTTGGGGCCGATTAAAAACAGGGATTATAAAAGAATAACTGCGTTTCATTTTTCAAAAGTAACCATAAATAAAAAACCACCCCCCAAATTAATGGAGGATGGCTTTTGAAGAAGCATGGGATTCTATTTTTTAAGAATCTTGTAGGTTCCTGTTTGCCCGTACACCGTAACTTTCATGATATAAGTTCCTGTATTAAATGAGGAAACATTTATTTCTGAAGTCAAGGCGTTAACGTTCATGTCCATGATTTTTTGGCCAAGAATGTTAAAGATTGCAACGGTCTCGATAGTGTTCACCGATTTCAAATTGATGATTTCCGAAGATGGGTTTGGATAAATCACAAAACCTTCAAGTGCATTTTCAACAACGCTTGCTATAATCTGTCCTGGAATAGAAGACCATGCAACTTGGGTAGGGGAAGCGGTAGTAACGATTGGGCCCACCAAGGTAGTATTTCCGGTGGCAACATCTACGGTACGCCATTCAGCTGCGAAGGCAGTAGAGTTAAAAGCAGACATGTAAAAAGTATCGGTACTGGCATCCCAACACATCCCTTGTCCAAAATTAGCATCAAAACCAATGAAGCCTATGGGGGTTGTTGCTCCCGTGGCCAAATCAACGGAATATAAAGTATCATCTGCTACGTCATAGCTATAAGCATTACCAGCATCATCAATAGCCAAGGCAATTGGAAGAGTGCCGGCAGGTGATGGGCCCACAAGCGTCGAGCTTACTCCTGCTATATCGATAGTGAATAAACTTAGCGTATTCAAATCAATTGCGTAAAGAATTCCAGTGGAAGGGTCAAACTCCGCGCCAGTCCATCCTCCGGGAATGTTACCTAAATTGGTATAGGCGCCTGTAGTAACATTAACACTATAAAAAACACCTGCATTATCCAATACATAAGCTGTATTTAAATCGTTAGGGTCAATGGAACCTGCATTCTCAAAATTTACGGTAACCGGTGATGGGCCAATCACGGTAGTTGTTGCTGGATCGGTAGGGTCAAAACTGATAAGTTCAATATTGGAATTGTTGATTCCATAAACCACCACTGGACCGCCGCCGCCAACTTCATCATCACCAAGAACGTTCCAAACCAAACCTTGGGTCAATCCTAAATCTGAAAAAGGTGTAGGTGTCACAGCACCACAATCCACAGCCTGTATGTACGAAGGACCTGTTTCGCCACCATTATTACATCCAAAACGCATAAAGTTGGTGTCAGTAAAATCATCAACAATTACAAGCTCCATTACCATAGCCTCACCCGCAGGAATAGTAGCGGAAAGAGGTAGATTGATCATAGTTGCAGCATCAGCATTCGTTGCATTATAAACAGCAGTTCCTTGCAAAGTCAATGTGCCTCCCGGAAATGAGTCGGGGGTAGTGGAATAAATATTTGCAGTAATGGGGAACCCGGCAGGGGTTGAAATAGTTCCAATTGCAAATTCAACAGCATTTACTGTAAGCCCGTTTGTGATACTGAAATCGCCGGGTAGGTCAAAATGCCTGAACATATTATTATTTCGGAAGCTAGTTGGAGTTGCGCAAGCAATCTCTGTTCCTGCTTCAATAGTTTGAGAATTGCTCTGGGTAATTACTACCGGAGCCCTATTTTGGACATCATTAAAGTGTGCATTCAATAATCGTTGTTCAGCAATTGAAAAGTGATCATTTAAACTACCGGTTTGATTGCCGATAGTTGAATACCTTTCCAATAAATCTGCCATGTCAATTGCAGGTGGAGTTCCCTGTGTGTTTCCCATAAAGGAATTTTGTGCATTCATCAAGCTGGTAAAGCTGATAAAGCAGACTAGTAAAAGGGTAATTTTTTTCATATTGTTAAAAGTTTTAGTTAAACACTATTAAAATTATCTTAAATTAATGAAAAAACCAAAAATTTTCTTAATAGAATAGTAAAATTATTAAATAAAAAAACCACCCCGATTTTTACCGGGATGGTTTTTAATTGTATTAAAATAATCAATTTACTTTTTAAGAACTTTATAAGTTCCAATTTGTCCGTTTACGGAAACCTTCATGATGTACGTTCCTGTGGCCAGGTTCGAAACATTTATCTGTGAAGTAGTCGCGTTCACGTTCATGTCAACCACTTTTTGCCCAAGTATA
>JBBQKI010000015.1:0-57248 GCA_038326725.1 Flavobacteriales bacterium | reverse complement strand
CTGTGAACAAAAGCTATAAAACCGCATTAAAAAACCCCATTTTCAAAACCGTTTCTGTTGCAGCGGCCCGATTAAATTTGGAAACCTATGTTATTGGCGGCTTTGTTCGCGACTATTTCTTAAAACGCGGCAATGCAAAGGACATTGATATTGTTACCGTTGGCAGCGGTATTGAACTTGCCAAAACCGTTTCGAAACTTCTTCCGGGAAAGCCCACTGTTTCTGTTTTTAAAAATTACGGTACGGCTATGCTGAATACTGCAGGTATTGAACTAGAATTTGTGGGCGCTCGAAAGGAATCTTATTCTGAAGATAGCCGAAATCCTTCCGTGGAAACCGGGACTTTGGTGGAGGATCAACTTCGGCGCGATTTTACCATAAATGCGATGGCCCTAAGCCTGAACGATGAAAACTTCGGGGAATTGATTGATCCCTTTAACGGGAAGGAAGATTTGGAAAATAAAATCATCCGCACCCCACTGGATCCTGACCTTACGTATAGCGACGACCCCCTGCGGATGCTCCGCGCAATCCGCTTTGCAACCCAATTGGATTTCAGTATTGAAAAAAAATCTCTTGATTCCATTATCAAAAATTCAGAACGAATAAAAATAATTTCGCAGGAACGCATCGTGGACGAACTGCACAAAATCCTTTTGTCGGCAGTACCTTCAAAAGGTTTTGCACTGCTTCACAAAACAGGATTGTTGGACTATGTTTTGCCGGAATTAACCGCTTTACAGGGAATTGAGGAAAAAGAAGGCCAACTTCACAAAGATAATTTTTGGCATACCTTGGAAGTTGTCGATAATATTTCAAAAATCACCGATGACCTTTGGCTACGTTGGGCCGCGTTGCTGCACGATATTGGGAAAGCCCCCACCAAAAGGTTTGATAAAAAAATCGGTTGGACTTTTCATGCCCACGAATTTGTGGGCTCAAAAATGGTTTTTAAACTTTTCAAAAGGCTGAAAATGCCTTTGAATGACAAAATGAAATTCGTTCAAAAAATGGTTTTGATGAGTTCACGACCCATAGTAATAGCAACCGAGGTAACCGACAGTGCGGTGCGAAGACTTATCTTTGATGCGGGCGAAAACGTGGAAGATCTTTTAACTCTTTGCGAAGCGGACATTACCACAAAAAACCAAAAGAAATTCAGGAAATACCACAGCAATTTTCAACTTGTCCGAGATAAAATTGTGGAAGTGGAAGCCCGGGATCATGTACGTAATTTTCAGCCCCCAGTTAGTGGTGAAGAAATAATGGAAACTTTCGGACTTAAACCTTCGCGGGAAATTGGTCTTATTAAAGACGCAATAAAAGAGGCTATTTTGGAAGGCGAAATCCCAAATGAATATGAAGCCGCAAAAAAATTCATGTTCGAAAAGGGAAAAGAACTTGGGTTAAAAAAAAAATAAACGAATAAATGTATCAACACATAAACAAACGTTAAATGTACAGAAAGTGGGTAAAAATCTCGTTGGTGTTGATTTATCTCGTAATCATCGCGGGTGCGGTGGTGCGAATGACCGGAAGCGGCATGGGGTGTCCCGATTGGCCCAAATGTTTCGGGCATTGGATACCACCCACGGAACGCAACGAACTGGATTGGCGTCCAAATCAGGAATTCCACAAAGGCCAAGTAATTATTGTTGATGAAACCCTGCAAGTTGCAATCACGGATTTTATCTCGGAGAAAGAATTTCAAAAAAAAAATTGGGAACAATATACTAAGCACGATTATGCAATTTTCAACGCCCTCCACACTTGGGTGGAATATATTAACCGTTTGTTTGGGGCTTTGGCGGGATTAGCAATATTTATCATGGCCATTGTTTCATTTAAAAATTGGAAGGACAAAAAAAGCCTAGTTATTGTTTCATGGCTTTCGGTATTTTTAATGGGTTTTCAAGGCTGGCTAGGCGCAACGGTAGTTTATTCCGTTTTGTCTCCCGTAAAAATCACCATCCACATGGTTGTGGCTTTGGTAATTGTGGGGGTTTTGCTTTACCTTCTTAAGGTTTCAAAAGAATCGACAAAAAAAACCTATGTCGATGCCGCTCTATTTAAAAGACTACTTGTTTTTAGCCTTTTGCTTACTTTAATCCAAGTGGTTTTGGGGGCGCAGGTGAGGGAGTTTGTGGATGAACAGGTCAAAATGGTTGGATATGAAAACCCTTCGCTTTGGTTGGAAAACCCCACTTTCGTGTTTTATTTCCATCGCTCCTTTTCTATTTTGGTGGTGGTGGTGAATTTGCTTTTATGGTATTTAAATAAGAAAAACAATTATGGTTTTCAAAAAATAAAGTACATCTTGGCCCTGATCTTGGCAGAGGTTTTCATTGGTTTGGGAATGTATTATTTTGATTTTCCGTTCCTTTCACAACCGCTGCACTTAGTGTTGGCAACCATTCTTTTTGCAGTTCAGTTTTATATTGTTTTGGAAGCATTTCAACAAAAAAACCAATCAAAAGTTCGTAACTTTGCCACTTAAATTTTTGCAATGATCTACCGTTTTAGAATTATTTTGGACACCCACGAAGACGTTTTCCGCGATCTGGAAATGGAATCCACTACCACTATGGAAGATTTTCACAACGCCATCACCCAATCCTTCGGGTTTGGTGGTGAAGAAATGGCTTCTTTTTACCTAAGCAATGAATTATGGGAACAGGGCGAGGAAATTTCGCTTTTTGATATGAGCGATGAACCAGGGAGTGTCCGGATAATGCACGAAACCATGCTGGAAGATGTGATTTCTGAAACCGAAACAAGGCTTATATATGTCTATGATTTTTTAAACCTGTGGACTTTTTTGATTGAACTTGCCGATATAGCGGAAAATCAAGAAGGCCAGATTTACCCAAATTTAATGTTCGCTCACGGGCAAATTCCGGAAGAAGCCCCGGAAAAGGAATTTATTGCCGATGCCTCCGAAGAAACTGATTTCGAAGAAGAATTGGATATGGACCCGGAAGATTATGACAACCTTGATTTCGATGAAAACTGGAATTGATTTGGTTGATGGTTGTTAGTTAATGGTTGTTAGCTAGTAAAAAACAAATTCACTTATTCACTTATTCACTTATTCACTTATTCACTATTTAAAAAATGCTCAACCTATATTCCACGCACATCGCTTCATTATCCATCCACAGGGTTGGGAACAAAAGTCGAAACGAAGCTTTATTCCTTTCCGAAGAACGGTATAAAACCAATGATGAGCTTACGCCTTTGTTAAAGGAATATTTTTTGAAACCCTTTCGGGAAAAAGAAGAGAATTATTTTAAATTTTCCCACGATACCGATCTAGAATTCCACGAACTCTATAATCTAGCGACGGAAATATTTTCAAGCCCTGAAAATATTCATTCCTTGAGTAAAAAAATTACCACCCATTTATACCAACAATCGCAGCATCCTCACATCAAAAGCGGTGAAGTATATGTAGCATATTTGGAAAACCTTCAATTGGACAACCAAAAAGTGAACGGCATCGGTATTTTTAAATCTGAATTAAAACAGGATTTTCTTCAATTTTCTGAAATGGAGAACCAATTGGATGCAGTGCTTCAGCAAGGAATCAATTTGAACAAATTGGATAAGGGTTGCATTATTTTCAATGTTGAAAAAGAAGAAGGCTACAAAATCTTATCTGTAGACAGCAACCGATACGACGCGCGTTATTGGCTGGAAAGTTTTTTGGGGGTTGAGGCTTTGGCAGATGACAATTTTTACACTAAAAAATATTTGAAATTTTGCCAAGGTTTCGCGAAGGACGTGGTTTTGCCAGCAGAGGACAAAAAACAGGAAGTGATGTTCATGAACCGCGCGGTCAACCATTTTGCGAAAAATGATTCCTTTGAAGAGTCTGCTTTTATAAATGATGTTATCGATAATCCCGCTTTTATCCCGGAATTTCAACATTACAAAAACGAAAAAGCCCCAAAATACAGCATTGAGGATTTAACCTCATTTTCAATTGCGAACACGGCGGTTACCGATGCCCGAAAGAAAATTAAAAATGTGATAAACCTGGACACCAACATTCAAATAAAATTAGATTTTATTAACCCTGAAAGTGCCGAACGTTTTGTGGAAAAAGGGTGGGACGAGGAAAAACAGATGTATTATTACTTGGTTTATTTTAACAAGGAAGTGAAAAGTTAGTCTATAGACTTTAGTGGTTCGTGAGGTTACTGCAACTGAATACTGCTACTGAATATTGAATACTAAAATTAATTCCCCACTTCACTGATGAACTTGATTCGGTAAAGTCGTAATTCTTCTTCGTCATAATCCCCGTCAAATTCATCCAAGGCCTCATCGATCTTATCGGTTTTGGCTTCCAAAAAATATTCGTGAATTTCTTCCTGTTGCTCTTCATCCAAAATTTCATCAATCCAATACCCAATATTGAGTTTGGTACCGCTATTCACGATTGCTTCCATTTCTTTAATGAAATCGGTCATTTCAAGACCTTTGGCATCGGCAATATCGGGGAGTGAGAGTTTCCGGTCCACGTTTTGGATTATGTAAAGTTTCAACGCACTGTTGGTGCCGGTAGATTTTACCACATAATCATCGGGACGGATAATGTCATTCTCGTCCACATATTTTTTGATAAGCTCCACAAAAGGCTTTCCATATTTTTTTGCCTTGCCCTCGCCCACGCCATGAACATTTGCCAACTCCTCAAGCGAAACGGGATATTTCAATGCCATGTCTTCAAGAGAGGGTTCTTGAAATATAACAAAAGGCGGCAGGTCTAATGTGTGCGCCACTTTTTTTAGTTCGGCTTTCAGCAGTTTAAAAAGATATTCATCAGCGGCTTCATTTCCTTTTTGTAAAGAAACAATACTGTCATCATTGGCCTCATTAAAGGAATGATCCTCGGTCATCATAAAGGATTCCGGGGATTTCAGAAAATTATTCCCTTTTGGGGTAAGATGGATCACCCCATAGGTTTCAATTTCTTTTCTAAGAAATCCCGCTACCAATAACTGCCGCAAAAGAGCCATCCAATAGGCGGAGTCCTGTGCTGCACCCGAACCAAAATATTCCTGGGAATCGGTACGGTGCGATTTTATCATTGCGTTTACCTTCCCGATAAGCACATTCACGATTTCTTTGGATTTATACTGTTCGTTTGTTTTTGCAACCACCTTAAGCAATTGCACGGCCTCTTCTTTGGCTTCATGTTTCTTTTTTGGGTGGCGCATATTGTCATCCATATCGCCCCCTTCCCCTGTTTCGGTATCAAATTCTTCCCCAAAATAATGAAGGATGAATTTCCTGCGGGAAATGGAAGTTTCGGCAAAAGCCACAATTTCCTGCAACAGGGCTTGACCTATTTCCTGTTCAGCAATGGGTTTACCGCTCATGAACTTTTCAAGTTTTTCAACATCTTTATAGGAATAAAAGGCAAGGCAATGCCCTTCGCCCCCGTCCCTACCCGCACGTCCGGTTTCCTGATAATAGCTTTCTATACTTTTGGGAATGTCGTTATGTATTACAAAACGGACGTCGGGTTTGTCGATTCCCATCCCGAAAGCTATGGTGGCAACCACTACATCGGCATCTTCCATTAGGAACATATCTTGGTGCTTCACCCTAGTTTTTCCGTCCAAACCCGCATGATAAGGCACGGCTTTAATGCCATTTACCTGTAAAATTTGGGCTAGTTCTTCCACCCTCTTTCGGCTTAGGCAATAAATGATGCCACTTTTTCCTTCATATTGCTTAACGAACCGAATAATATCCGAATCCACATTTTTGGTTTTCGGGCGAATTTCGTAATACAGATTAGGCCTGTTGAAGGAAGCTTTAAAAGTTTTCGCATCTTGAATGCTTAGATTTTTAAGAATATCCTCCTGTACTTTTGGGGTGGCAGTGGCGGTCAAACCAATTATGGGAATATCATCGCCGATACGTTGAATTATCGTTTTAAGGTTGCGGTACTCGGGTCGGAAATCGTGGCCCCATTCGCTAATGCAGTGTGCCTCGTCTATGGCTAAAAATGAAATTGGCACAGATTTTAAAAAAGCCACATTTTCTTCTTTAGTAAGCGATTCAGGTGCTACGTATAAAAGTTTTGTGATACCGCTTTTGATGTCGCTTTTCACCTGCTTTATTTCGGTTTTGTTAAGCGATGAATTGAGCACATGCGCAATACCATCTTCGGAAGAAAGCGCGCGAAGGGCATCAACTTGGTTTTTCATTAAGGCAATCAAAGGGGAAACAACAATGGCCGTTCCTTCTTGCATTAAGGCTGGAAGTTGATAGCAAAGGGATTTACCGCCGCCGGTGGGCATAATCACAAAAGTATTTTGACCGTTCAGGATGCTTTTAATAACTTCCTCCTGAAGGCCTTTAAAACGGCTAAAACCAAAAAATCTTTTGAGGGCTGCGTATATATCGGTTTCGTTCACGCTGCTAAATTAATTTGATATGAATTTCAGTTTTAATAAACATTACATTGTTTTACTACCTAACAATTGTAATTTTGCAACCATTATAATGGGGTTGCATCCTAAAAATTGTATCAGGGGAATTAATTTTTATTGTTATTTATAGTTTTCATTCTAAATATACTAATTTTCACAATAGTCGCAACCATTCCAAAGAGTTAAAATTTTGTATGAATAAAAAACAAATTATTTCTGTAGCCAAACAAACCATTGAAACTGAAAGTAAAGCCATTGCCTATTTGGCAGAACTTGTTGATGAAGAATTTGCGGATGCTGTGGAATATATTTTTAATTCCAAGGGCAGGGTCATTGTTACAGGGATCGGAAAAAGCGCAAATATCGCCACAAAAATAGTGGCAACGTTTAATTCCACCGGCACACCCTCTGTATTTATGCATGCCGCCGATGCCATTCACGGCGACCTTGGCACCATTCAGGAAAACGATACGGTAATCTGCATTTCCAAAAGTGGCGATACTTCCGAAATAAAAGTTTTGGTGCCGCTCATAAAATCAATAAACAATAAACTGATTGCAATTACTTCCAACCGCGATTCCTTTTTGGGAAAACAAGCCGATTATATTTTACACGCCTATGTTGAAAAAGAAGCTTGCCCAAACAATCTTGCACCCACCACTAGCACCACCGCCCAATTGGTCATTGGCGATGCCTTGGCAATGTGCTTGTTGGATTTGCGTGGTTTTTCAAGTAAGGATTTTGCGAAATTCCACCCCGGGGGTTCCTTGGGGAAAAAACTATACCTTCGGGTGAGCGATCTTACCTCCTTGAATGAAAAACCGCAAGTTACTTTGGATACCGATGTTAAAAATGTAATCGTGGAAATTACCCGAAAAATGCTTGGCGTAACTGCCGTTGTGGAGAATAATAAAATTGTAGGTATTATCACCGATGGCGATTTGAGAAGGATGCTTACTAAAACCGATTCCTTTACCGGGCTTACCGCAAAGGATATTATGAGCCACAACCCAAAAAAAATAGACAACGATGCCATGGCCGTGGAAGCGATGGAAATGATGGACATCCACGGAATCACTCAGATATTGGCCGAAAAAAACGGAATTTACAGCGGAGTAGTTCATATACACAATCTTACTAAAGAAGGAATAATTTGATGTTTAAAAGTAAAAAAAGTGCCTCGCCCGAGGCTGAAATGTCCTTTTTGGACCATTTGGAAGAGTTGCGGTGGCATTTGATCCGCTCAACATTGGCGGTTGTAATTTTGGGTTTTGCCGCGTTCATTGCCAAGGATTTCATTTTTGACACCTTGATCTTCGGCCCCAAAAGCGCCGATTTCCCTACCTATAAGATTTTCTGTAAAATTTTAGGCCCTATTGGAATCGATCTTTTTTGTTTCACGGAGTTGCCCTTCACCGTACAAAGTCGAACCATGTCCGGTCAGTTTTCCGCGCACATTTGGACATCGATTACCGTGGGCATCATTGCCGCATTCCCTTATGTACTCTATGAATTTTGGAAATTCATAAGCCCCGGACTAAAAGAAAACGAGCGCAACCACAGTCAGGGTTTCATTTTAGTTGCTTCTTTATTGTTCTTTGTAGGGGTGTTGTTTGGATATTATGTAATCACTCCACTTTCCCTTAACTTTTTGGGAAGCTATCAAGTAAGCGAGCAGGTATTGAACGAGTTCGACTTAGACAGTTATATCTCCCTTTTAAAAACCTCTGTATTGGCCTGCGGGCTCATTTTTGAACTTCCTATCCTAATTTATATTTTAACCAAGGTTGGTTTGGTAACACCGGAATTTTTGATAAAATACCGCAAATATTCCCTAATCGTAGTGTTGATGCTTTCCGCCATCATCACCCCGCCCGATGTTGCAAGTCAGATAATTGTGTCTATCCCTATTCTTCTCTTATATGAATTAAGTATTATTATTTCAAGAAGGGTAATTAAAAACCAAAAGAAAAAAGAATTAGCCAATGCCAAATAACACCGTTGAAGATTTTAATGCGTACCGTTCAAAAATGAACGCAAAACTGCTTGAGGATAACAACAAGCTCATCAAGCGAATGTTCAATTTGGATACCAATGCCTATATGGAAGGGGTTTTGCCTAAAAAGACAAAAGAACTTTTGGGCTTGGGAAATTCCCTCGTTTTGCGTTGCGATGATTGCGTCCGCTACCATTTGGAAGAATGCCACAAACTTGGTCTCACCAAAGAAGAAGTAGTGGAAGCTATGGGTATTTCGCTATTGATAGGTGGCACCATCGTTGTCCCGCACTTACGAAGGGCTTTTGAATACTGGGAAGTGCTGGAAGAAAATAAAAGCTAATTATTATCGCGGGAAATTAAAGAGTATATTTAACGTTTTCACTTCTGAAACAATATTTTAAATGAAGCTAAAGGCCGAAAACCTTATGAAATCCTATAAAGGCCGAAAGGTGGTGAAAGGGATATCCGTGGAAGTAAATCAAGGAGAAATCGTGGGCTTGCTCGGTCCGAATGGCGCCGGGAAAACCACTTCCTTCTATATGATTGTAGGGCTGATAAAACCCAACGGCGGTAAAATTTTCCTTGAAAATACGGAGATCACAAAATATCCTATGTACAAACGCGCCCAAAATGGCATTGGCTATTTGGCCCAGGAAGCTTCGGTGTTCCGGAAACTCAGCGTAGAGGACAATATCTTGAGCGTGCTTCAACTAACAAAACTTTCCAAAAAAGAGCAACGCGCCAAAATGGAATCGCTTATCGAAGAATTTGGTCTCGGCCATATCCGCAAAAACCGTGGCGACCTTCTGAGCGGGGGCGAGCGCCGAAGGACGGAAATAGCCCGTGCCCTTGCCACAGATCCACACTTCATTTTGCTGGACGAACCTTTTGCGGGAGTAGATCCGGTTGCGGTAGAAGACATTCAGCGCATTGTGGCGCAATTGAGCAGCAAGAATATCGGTATTCTAATTACCGATCATAATGTGCAGGAAACACTAGCCATTACCGATCGTACCTATCTAATGTTTGAGGGAAGCATTTTAAAACACGGCGTCCCCGAAGAACTTGCTGCGGACGAAATGGTTCGGAAAGTGTATTTGGGGCAGAATTTTGAATTGAGGAAAAAGAAAATAATAGTTTAACTTTTCTAAATAATCTTTTAAATCAGATTTATTCTTTTTTAGAATTCTTGTAATTTTTCTTGTTTCCTACTATCGACAACAGCACATAAAGTACAATTATAAAAGGAATTGCCATAAATTTCAGGGTAACAAAAAGCAATACGCAAAGCCCTAAAAAAATATATCTCATAGCGTTGCTCTTAAAACCCCACGTTTTAAATTTTAAAGCAAAAAGCCGGATTTCTGCATTCAATAAATAGCAGCTTAAAAAAGTCAAGCCAATTAAAACCCAAGGATTAAGGAGAATATTTTCTGCAATATCCGAAGGTTGATAAATCAATATTAACGGCAAACTTAAAATCAACAGCGCATTTGCGGGAGTTGGCAGCCCAAAGAAATCGCTAGTCTGGCGTTCGTCCACATTGAATTTTGCCAATCTGTAAGCGGAAGCCACGGTTATCAAAAGTCCAATTAAGGGAACAAAATGCAATATCCCCTCGTTCCATATTTCCCCGGAAAAAGTTTCGGCCATGGTTTTTGTAGTGCCAAATAAAGCTTCGTTTAACAATTGAAACATGACGATGCCCGGCACAACACCGCTGGTAATAACATCTGCCAAAGAATCCAACTGCAAACCAATTTCGCTTTGTGCATTTAACAAACGGGCAGCAAGACCGTCAAAAAAATCCAGGAAAATTCCCAGAAAAACAAAGAAAGCCGCCGTTGCCAAATCGCCAGACACGGCAAAAAGTATAGCGATGCACCCGCAAAGGATGTTCAGCGAGGTAATGATGTTGGGTACGTGTTTAATCATGGTTAAAGGTGTTTGCCTGTAAAAATAGGAAAGTATTTATCACCAGCCCCATGAAAACACAATATGTGCTGGAATTTAAAGTTAAGTATTCTGTAAAATAATGAGATATTTGCCCAAATTTTTAAACTTGAAAAAGAAACTATTTTTTGTTTTAATCCTCATTTCCTTCACTGCCAATTCCCAAACCGTTCGGAAATATTCCAACGAATTTATGAACATAGGCGTTGATGCCGCAGCTTTTGGAATGTCCAACGCCGTTACGGCCTCCACTGCCGATGTAAACTCGGGTTATTGGAACCCCGCCGGACTTGTGCATTTGGAGGACAAACAGATTTCGTTGATGCATGCCGCCTACTTTGCAAATATCGCAAATTACGACTATGCCGCTTTTGCAATGCCGCTTGACGACAAAAGCGCTGTGGCACTTTCAATCATCCGCTTTGGGGTGGACGATATTTTGAACACTACCCAATTAATTGACGATCAAGGAAATATTAATTATAACCGGATCAGTCTTTTTTCCACTGCCGATTATGGGGTAACTTTTTCCTATGCACGAAAACTTCCTTTGGACGGTTTGAACATTGGCGTGAACGCTAAGGTGATTCGCCGTATTATTGGGGATTTCGCTTCTTCTTGGGGTTTTGGTTTGGATGCGGGCATTCAGTTTGGAAAGGGAAATTGGAAATTCGGGCTTATGGCACGCGATATTACCACAACTTTCAATGCTTGGGCCATTGATGAAGAGGAGTTTGCCACTATACAAAATGCTGTTGAAGGGCAAAATCAGGAATTGCCAGAAACCACCGAAATCACTATTCCGAAACTTCAGTTCGGGATGGCACGGAAATTTGTTTATCGTTACGACTATACCTTGCTTGCGGAAGTGGATTTGAACTTCCGTTTTGCGCAAACCAATGATATAGTTTCATCCTCTTTTACCAGCATGACGCCAGCTTTGGGACTGGAATTCGGTTATATTGATATGGTTTTTGTTCGCGGCGGGGTTGGCAATTTTCAAAACCTGGAGCAATTGGATGGTAACGATGCCGTGGGGTTTCAACCCAATATAGGCGTTGGTTTTAAATATAAGGGCATACAGGTGGACTATGCGCTAACGGATATTGGCGACCAAAGTGTAGCCTTGTATTCCAACGTGTTTTCCTTGAAATTGGATTTGAACATTTTTAGGTAAACGGTTGATGGTTGATGGTTGATGGAAAATAACTGAATTTTACACTAACTATAAAACTATAAATATTTAATACTAATCACTAAATTTTCAATACTCACTACTCAATACTCAATACTATTTCTGTGATAAAAAAATACCTTCTTTTCTTATTCCTCACCATCGGCATCACAACCACGGCGCAGGATTTCACACTTTCGGAAGCCGCGGAAATAAGTGTCCTCACCATTGGACCCGGAGCGCAACTATATGATAAGTTTGGGCATTCCGCTTTCCGGATAAAAGATTCCCAAAATGGTTTTGATGTGGTGTTTAATTATGGGGTTTACGATTTTGACACCCCCAATTTCTATACAAAATTTGCTCAGGGGAAATTACTTTATGAACTTGGCGTAAGCTATTACCAACCCTTTTACGAAACCTATGTTAGGCAAAACCGCTGGATTAAAGAGCAAACCCTGAATCTCACCTTTTCGGAAAAGCAGCAACTGTCCGATTTTCTTTGGAACAATTCCCTTCCCGAAAACAAAAAGTACAAATACGATTTCTTTTATGACAACTGTGCCACCAAAATAAGGGATGTTTTAAAAGAAGTTCTGGGCGAAAAACTCACTTACCATGACGATCATATCACCGAAGAGTATACCTTTCGTGAATTGATCGCAAAAAACCTAAACGCAAACAGTTGGGGAAGTTTGGTGATAGACGTGGCCTTGGGTGCGGTGATAGACCGTAAAGCAAAACCAATCGAATACCAGTTCTTGCCAGATTACATTTATGAAGGAGCGGAAAATGCTACGGTTTCCCGTAATAATACTGAAGAAAAACTGGTGAAGAAAGATGTGTTTCTTTTTGAAAACACTAAAACCGAAGCAGCGCGCAGTTTCTTTTTAAGCCCCCTCTTTGTTTTTGGGGTGCTGGGTTTACTGATTATTTTCATCACTTTTAAAAACTATAAAAACAACACCCGCAATCGGTTATTGGATTTCCTCATTTTCTTGGTTACGGGAAGTATCGGTTTTTTGCTTTTGTTCCTTTGGTTTGCCACGGACCACACGGCCACTGCAAATAATAACAACCTGTTTTGGGCCTTTCCAATTTCGCTGTTTTTCATATTTGCCATTTTCAGGAAAAACCCAAAACCCTGGCTTGCAAGCTATGCCAAGTTACTTTTTATCCTGTTGGTCTTTCTTTTAATACACTGGGTGCTGGGCGTCCAGTCATTTACGATAGGCTTGGTGCCTTTGTTCATTGCACTTGCGGTGCGCTATGTTTTTTTGAGCTTTAGGCTGAAATCAGTTGGTAGTCTTTAGTCGGTAGTGGGTAGTGGGGGTTAGGAGGAGGAGGAGTTTGCAGTGGCAGTGTTCAGTGGTAGTTGGTAGTGGGTAGTGGGTAGTGGGTAGTGGGTAGTGGGTAGTGGGTAGTGGGTAGTGGGTAGTAAATATCTTAAATAGAACTAGCATTAAGCATTAATGGATAAAAATCATACATCGTTAATCTTCAATCGTTAACCTTAAGTTCCTCTGAAAAAAACGATGGTGCTCAATGTTTTGATAATAATGGTGATATCCAAAAACAAGCTGCGGTGCTTTATATAATATAAATCATATTGCAGTTTTACAAGGGAATCCTCTTGCGTTGTGCCGTATTTAGCATTAACCTGTGCCCAGCCCGTTACCCCGGGTTTTACTAAATGGCGGATTTCATAAAAAGGTATTTTTTGCGAAAGCTCTTTTACAAATATGGGCCGTTCGGGGCGGGGGCCAATAACGCTCATCTCCCCTTTTATAACATTCATGAACTGGGGGATTTCATCAAAACGCGATTTCCTTAAAAACTTCCCGAACCGAGTAACCCGAATATCCTTTTGCGCTGCGTATTGTGCGCCTCCCTTTTCGGCATCGGACACCATGCTTCTCAATTTGAATATTTTAAAAACCTTCCCGTTGCGTCCCACCCGTTCTTGGGTGTAAAACAAAGCCCCACGATTGGCAAAAAGGTTTGCTATAAATATGAAAGGGAGCAATAGCAGTCCAAAAGCCAACCCAATTATCGACAACAAGAGGTCCAGTATTCGGTGAAAGAAAAGGTAGAGTTTATTTTGATTGCTACGGCTAAAGGGGAAATACCGATAAAAATCCTTATCCACATGGTGCACGGGAACCCTTTGGTTGATTTCCTCGTAAACCTGCGTATATTCCCGGATGGCAATACCTTTTTCCAACAATAAAATTAAAAGGTTGTTGAGTTCTGTTGTAATGCCCTCGGAATGTGGGGTAGCAACTACTATCTCGGAAATCGCGAATTCTTCCGTGGCAGCTTCTATTTCGTGCATGGTAAATTCCTTGAAGGTTTCCCCTTCCGAAGGAATATATTCGTCCCCACCCGTATTTATAAAACCAACCACCCTATAATTGGGATCCGACTTTTGAAGGGATTCCACAATTATTTTTACATCGGAGGAATTCCCCACCAGCAGGACCCTTTTAAAAAACCGTGGGGCCGAAATCAAAACAATATAGGCATAACGCCAAGCTAGCAGGGCTATATTTATTGAAATGAAAAAATAAATAATCTGTAACCGATTGGAAGGAAGTGTTGGGGTATAGAACGGGGTAAGCAAATAAAACAAGACCGTGACCGAAGAAGTCAGGATCACGTTTTTCACCACAACTTCTATCCTACTGGCTTTTTGTAGGTTGTATAGTTCAAAGATAGTGGCGAAAATGGTGAGGTAAATCCCTAAAACGATGGACCATACCCAGTGTTGAGAATTTATCTGGAAATAATCAAAATTAAAAACGATCCCCACTAAATAAAGCAGCAAGAGTACACATACTATATCAAGGATTCGCAACAAAACCTTACGCTCCGAAATGTCAAAATGAATACTGCTCTTGGCGGACATAGTAAAAGTTTGGGGATATAAAAGTAGTTAAAAATCAGTTTGCTAAAAGTCCCGTCCAAAGATGCTTCACCTTTTCCCAATCAAATGATTCAGCTTTCCTTCGGGCGTTAGTTGATAAATCAGCAACCATTTCAGGATTATTTAATAATGTAATGATTGCGTTTTCAAAACCTTCCACGTTATTAGGCGGAATCAGGATCCCGGTTTTGTTTTTCTCAATCAAATAATGTAAACCCCCAACATTGGTGGAAATCACGGGGAAACCAAGTGCCATTGCCTCAATGATGCTTACGGGCATATTGTCAAAATTGGTGGTGTTAAGGAAAATATCATATTCTTGGGAGACGGAAATCCATTCTTCCTTTTCAAGTTTTCCCTTGAAAATGACGGGCAGGTTTTTATCTTGAGCATATTTTTTGCATTTTGATAAAGAACCATCTTTCTCAGGGCCCACCATACAAAGGAAAACTTCAATATTCGTTTTCATTAATTTTTCCACAAGCTGTAAAGCAAGTAAAGGATTGTAGATTTCAGCAAAAGCGCGAACCCATAGCAGTTTGGCTTCTACCTTCTTTCGGGGTTTAAAAGGATATTTATTAATTTCCATCACATTGGGAATATGAACAAGATTGGTATATCCCTCGGCTATAAAAGTATCCAAAAGATATTCCGAAGGAACAACGTTGGCTTTGGCATAATTAAAAAGAAAGCTGCAAAGCCGTGGATTTTTTTTTAACCGTGCCGGCAAATTGCCCCCGTGAAGGATGGGAATATAGGGTAGCTTCAAGAGCCTGCACAAACTACCGACCGCAAGGGCATAATAAAAGTTTTGGGTGCTATAGGTGTCAATCAAAACAAGGTTAACTTTATTTCGATACGAGTATGTTTTATAAAGCATATCCACAAACCGTAGGTATTTATTGGTAACGGAAGAAGCAGTATACACACGGAAACCATCACTCTGCAGTAAAGGGCTCAAAGTATCTATAGTAGTGGCCGTTTTTCCTTTTGCGGACAGTTTATTCCCTATGTATAGCAGGCTTTTTTTTGGCATTTATAAGTGTTATTAAGCTTAAACCATAAATAAACGCAGGGGCTGCAATCCGCATGGATGAGTGGTTGATAGTGAGGAACCAAAATACCAAAAAAGAAAACAAATACACATTTGTTTTGTTCTGAAACCTAAAAAACAAGGGGGTAAATAATAAAATAAGCAGTGCCAGCAATCCGAATAGCCCATGTTCCGAAAGCAATCGGCTTACTTCATTATGGGTAGCAGCAACATTCCCCGTTTCTTCTTGTCTGTACTCTTTTGCTTTCCCTATACCCAGCCCGGTAATGGGCGATTCTTTAAACGCCTCAAGCTCCTCAGAGAACAAGGCAGTTCTTCCTGTACCAACGTCCTCTTTTTCCCTGCCTATGGCATCTTCATTTGCATAGCGGTTTTCGATCAAGCCCATGGTGGTAATAGAACTGATAAACCACGTTAGGAATATTACTCCACCCACTATTATTATCTTTGGAAGCAAAATCGCTTTTTTCCGTGCATTAGACCGCAATAGGTAGATGCCTATAAAAATCAAGGCACAAACCAAGGCTGTTAGGACCCCGCCTCTCGAAAAAGTAATGATGGCCCTATAGCCAATCAAGGCCAAAAGCACAAGATCCACAATATTGACAACTCTGTTTTTTATGACAAATAAACGGGTGAAAAGTATGAATATACCCAAACCCAAAATGGTAGCAACCTGGTTAGGGCCATAGCCACCGGAAGCTGCAAAGTTGGACTCGGTTCCGGTAAGAACATCGCGTATGCTGGGGGTGTACAAAAACAAATAGGTGCTGGTGGTAACAATCGGTAACAGTATGGCCAGTAAAATACCCTGTAACCTTTCCTTCGGCATCTGCCGGTTATAACAGTATAAAGCTGAAATCCCCAAACAAATTGGCCCACTCAAATTGAAACCTATGGCATTTGCCACATTACTGCCGTAGTTTAAATTAATGGCCGAAAACAATATGCCGGGAACCAATAGCAGGATATAGAAAAGATAAGGCCATGAAGCCATTTTAAAACCTTTAAAAAACATCCCAATCAATAAAAATCCAATAACTGCATATTTTGCAAATTCATAGGAAAAGGCCCCTCCCGTCATCCTTGAAAAAACCTCGTAGCCCATAACATAACCCGCAGCCAGTAAAACTTCATCTTTTTTGTTGCCGCTGCTGAAAATGCGGTATATAAAATATATTATTGCGACAAGAAGTAAGTACCTGGAGGGAAGTCCAGAATAGACCACAAACCCCATGGCAATGTGGAAGGCTATAAGCTGGAGGTACGATATTTTCTTTATTGGCTTTATGAAACTTCGTTTTTATATATCGCCAACAATTTAGGCATAATGTTTTTCCCGCTGTAGTTTGCAGTAATATGTTTTGAAAACCCCTCGGCATCCGTTACTCTTTCCCCTTCATTTTCTATATAAAAAAGCAAGGCCTCTGCTAGGGCATCCTCATTTTTTGGGGGGACTATTTTTCCAAAAGGGCCAACCACTTCCCTGCATTGGCCCACATCGGTGCACACCACGGCAAGGCCTGCCCTACCGTATTCCAACAAAGCCATTGGCAAGCCTTCACTATTGGATGAAAGTACCCCGATGGCCGAAGTGGAAATAACCGATTCGACCATATCGCTACTTCCCCAAAAGATTATGGACTCGTTCATATCCTCCTTCAAGGCTATTGTTTTCAAATCGGCTGAATAGGAATCTTCGAAATCCCTTCCCAAAAGGTGCAGCTTCCAGTCAGGGTGAGTAGAATGAACGATGGCAAAGGCTTTTAATAATAGGTTATGGTTTTTTGGGCTTCGTAAATTCGCCACACAAACAATGTTTTTTTCTGTATTCAATCGGGAATATAAATTTTCCGTAAGCACAAAATTGGGGAGGTAAATCACTTTTTCGGATAGTAGATTTTTTTCACACCACCTTTGCAAAACCTGGTTTACTACAATGATGCTTGTGAAAAAAAAAGAACAAAAATAAAGCACTAGGTTTTCCCTTCGTGTAGTTGCTATCCTGTCTCCCTGGTGTTCGTGCCAAATGAGCTTAAGACTTGGGCAGCTTATTTTTAAAAGGGTTGCAAAAAAATAAGAAGTAGTATGGGCGTGCACTATGGTAATTTGATGTTGACGTATTTTTCGCCTCAACCTTAAAAGTGCAACAATATCCAACGCGCTTTTCTTTTTTAAATAAAAATAACCGACCCCGATTTTTAAATTTTGCTTTAGAAGCCCTTCCTCTCGTGTAGCGCACAAATAGGATCCCACCTTTTCCGAAACCAGGGCATTGGCAATGGTTACCGCCATTCGCTCCGCACCGCCAGGGTGTAGGGAATCTATGAGTTGCAGCACTTTCATAATAGCCCTTTAATTGCGGTTTTAAACTTTTCCAAGGTATATTCCCGAGACCAATGCTGTGCTTTTTTACTCATTTCCACAAGCTGTTGAGGATTTGCGATTGCTGTTAACAATTGTGCCGTGTCTTTTTCCAAATGCATCGTCAAAAGCAGGCCGCGCCCTCCATACCCCAACATCCACGGCACGCAGGATACCGGGGTAGCTAGCGGAACTACGCCCCAAAACATGGCTTCTGCTACTGCTTTGGGCCATCCTTCAGACTGGGAAGGCAGAATCAAAAAATGACTTTCTTTATAGGCGGCCTCAACAATTTCGGTACTTTGATTGCCGTGAAGGTTTACGTTGGATAATCCTTTTACATGCACATAGTTTTGAAGGGCCCCCATTTCATTGCCTTCACCATAAACATCTAGGCTGCAGTCCACGCCTTCAGCCATTAGCGCTTCAATCAACCGAACAGCATACAAAGGGTTTTTCCCTTTGGAGAGGGAGCCTACAAACAAGAACCTAAAAGGCGGTTCAAAATTTGGCATAGCAATTTTTGTTTTTTTGCTTTCAGCATAACTGGCCGTGAAAAAGGGTTTTATATTTTTGGTTTGGCGGGGCCATTCGCCATACACCAAAACCTTCATGTTCTTTGTTAAAAACGTATTGGAAAGCAGCCATTTTTGAAAGCGGTAGCTTAAGGGCTGTTTTGCTGCCGGGTCCCAGTTTCCTGCGTATTTTGCTGTTTTGGGCTTTGTTGGAAAAAACACTTGTGCTACACAGCCCAGCAATCCCATATTGCCGGGGCAGCGTAAATGTATATGGTCTGTTTTTCGCATTTCCAAAAGCAGTTTTATAAAAATATAAGGAAAGAAAAACAAACTTTTAAAAGCTTTACCAAAGCTGTTAAAACCTATAAGGGGGACTTTCACAGAGCGCAGTTTATCACATTCATAGGCCGCATCAATGGTTTGTGGGGGTTCTTCGGAGAAAGGGGCGATTATCGTCACTTCATCCACCTGTTTAAACCATAAGTTCATTTCTCGAACATAGGGTTCATATCCCCAATAGCCCACGGGAGAATATTTATGCAAAACGTGGGTTACCACCAAAAACTTCATTGTATGTTGGGTTTATTGAACCACAAGCCCCACCAGCCGGCCACCCGGCCAAGGGCTTCCGAAAATGCTTCTTTTCTTTTTGGACCTTTAACAGCGTTGGCAAAACGGATCAAAGTTAGCAAAAAACCAATGCTATGCCATTTAAGCTTTGCCTTCAAGGATGGTGCAGGGTATGCAACCCGCCAAACGTACCACCCATTTCGGACCACCATTTTTCCATAGCGGTAGGAATCCGGGCGGCCGCCCTCTTCATGCAAATGAGCCAGTTGGGCGGCAGTATTTACATAGAGATTTCCCTTTTTAGAAACCCTTAAGGTGAAATCGGCATCTTCATATAGGCCATAGCCTTCAAAATAATTGGAAAATTTCAAACCCACGAAAACTTCCTTTTTAAAGGAAGAAACTCCGCCCATCAATTGCTGTACCTGATAGGTCTTGCCCGATGGTGGCAAAAAGGAAACGCTCCTGCCATGGCCGAATTCAGGGAACCAAGCAGGTGGTAGCTTACTGTCCAGCCCTAGTTTTTTGCGTAATACAAAACGGCTACCATCCTTTCGTACCCAACCATCATAGGCAAATGCAGTAATGAAGAGGCTTTCTTGTGGCAACATTTTTTTCCAAGTTACTTCATTATTGATATAACCGCCCACTCCCATTGCATCGGGATATACTTTATAGCTACCAATCAATTCCTTGAAATAATCAGGTTCCAGCACCGTATCATCGTCTAAAAAGCAAACCACTTCGGCATTTTTATTGACCTTTCCTATTCCATAATTCCGTTGCCTTGTTAGTCCCCTATCTTTATCTGAAACTAAATGATAGTGAAGGTTTTTATAAGATTTTTGTTGCAGCTCCTGTCCTGTTTCCCTGTTCGTGGAGCCATCAATGATGAGGATTTCATTAGGGTACAAACTTTGCTGACCTACCGAATCCAACAACCTGCAAAGGGCGTTCGGGCGCATATAGGTACAGATGATGAGGGAGAAATTCATATTACTTATGTCTCGGGCCAAGTTGCATCAATTTTTTCGCATAAAAAATTGACCGCCGGAACTGCGCAAATTTATAAGGTATTCTCAACAATCGAAATGGCAAGGTTACTTTTGATTTTTTAAAAAGGTAAAGGAAGAAATATTTATTTCTATATTCCTTGAGTTGCCGGGGGGTGAAATGTTTTATTAACCCGTACATAACTGTAGGACTTGGCACTGGCCGTACCCACTTTACCGGGACATCCAATTCCCACGGAAGTGTCTTTCTACTTGCGCCCTTTAGTTTTGATTGGGTTCCCCACCACCTGTAACCGCCCGAATGGGGTTTTAAATGAAGGTTTGCAGAAAAAGGGTTGTGCAGAACCGTTACGCCCATCTTTACAAGGGAAAGTCCAAAATCGCTATCCTCGCCGTAGCCCCCATCGAAATTAATATCATTACCCTGAAGGACGTTTACGTGTTCCCGCTTTACACAGGAGTTTGCATTGCTGAAACTGTTTGCAGCCCCCGAATACCAACGGGCTATTCCCAAATTTTTCAACTTACTGTTAAGGTCTTCCAAGTTTTGGCGCTGATGGTCTGCCCTTATGTCAAGGCCGTTACAGGCACCTGCATTATAGGTTTGCAATAAGCTTAAATGCCCTGCTATAAAATCTTGTGGAACACGAATGTCATCGTCACCAAAAATTATATAATCCGAAGTACAGCGGCCTATGGCTTCGTTCCTTGCCCTGCAACTGCCACTGCTATTTTGCCAGTGAACTTGAAGCTTAAACGGATAATTCTTACCCTCATATAAAGTATCGTCGCGCTGGGCAGACGGGGTGGCATCAACCACTATAACCTGGGTGGGTGGGTGGGTTTGTGCTTTTAAATCTTCTAACAACTGAAACGTAAACTCCTGCCGGAACATGGTTGGTATAATATAACTTACAGTTGGTTTTCCCGTAATAGGCAATAATTGGCGGGGAGGCAACTTGACCAATTCTGCCCGCTTTTTATAATGCTTCTGTGCAAATATGAACCACTGCCATTCCTTAGGTTTCCACAATCCCTTGCGGAACAACATGTAAAGGGAGTGTTCGGTTTTATAATTTTTCCTAAAAAAAACATAACGGTCTTTCGTTGAGATTTTTACTGTTTCCTTTCTGGTTTCCTTAAAAAGACCCTTTATGTATAAAGGAATCGCACCGCCATTGCGCAAGGCATTATAGGCAAAATCCAACCCTTGCATGTTTTCGTTCTCATATTCCGGGTCAAAACCTTTAAAATGTTCCCAAACCTTTTTCCTTATAGCAAACTGTTTAGAGTTCATGCGCCAACTTATACAACTTTCCTGCCCTTTAAAATCGTTTAAATACCAAAAAAAGACCGCGGTTTGATACACTATCTCGGGAAAGGCATCCCGAAATCCCTGGTCCGGTCCGCTGTGCCAAATATCTCCGGGTCCCAATGAGACCCGTTCCAATATTTCGAAGTCTAGGCTGCCTCGGTAGAGGATGACCTCCCCTTGCGAATTGATATATTCCTTAAACATGCCCCCTATCATTCTCATTATTAAAGAAACTTTTTGTAACACTCCATACTTTGCCTTGCCACCAACTCAATACTAAATGTATTTTTAACCTTCTCCCTCGCCTTTTCGCCCAAGCTTTGTTGCAATCCTTCATCATTCAATAGTTGCAGTATCCTATCGGCAAAGGTTTTATGGTCTTTCGGGTAAGCCAAAAACCCGCTTTCGGCATCATCAATCACTTCGCTGGCCCAGCCGATATTGGAAGCTACCACCGGCTTTTTCAAGGCCATTGCTTCTATCCAAGAAACAGGCAGAGCCTCCGCAAAACTGGGAAATACACAAACGGTGGCCCGTGCAATCAGCTGCTTGATTTCATTATAGGGTACGGGGCCCAAATAGTTTACACATTGCAAGGCTTCCTTGCTGAATAGCGGTTGCATCAACTGCCAGGTGGAAGGGCTGCCGCTTTTTTTGTCGCCACTATCCTTCCCCACTAAAATCAATTGAGCCTCTGGCTTTTTCTTGATAACTTCATTAAAAATATGGGGCAGTTCAAGCAAGCCTTTTTTGCGGATCAGGGTGCCAAAGTAGAGGATGGTATTGGGTTGTGGGGGCGTATCGGCAGGTTCAAATTGATCCATAACCACCGAATTGGGGATGATGGTCATTTCCCGGTCCAGCTTGAACAGTTTGTTGGTAAGCTCTGCCGTAAACGCGCTTACCGAAATAATGCCGTCCGCTTTTTGCAGGGCGCGTCTTTCCAGAAAGCGGTTACTTGACTTTACGGGGCGTTCTTCTAAATGACAGAAATAGGTATCGCTACCGTTCAAACGGATCAGCAAGGGGCAACGCGGCCTTACAAAGGCAGTAAAACCGGTCCAGTCCGGGGCTTCCACCAAGTCGATTTTTTTTTCGGAATAAAGCCTGTTGATGAGCCGCTGCACCTTCCATTGGGTAAGCAAGAGCGAGAGGCCTTTTACCTTTAGGTTTTTCATCCGGTGCACCGTGATCCCATTTGCCTCAAAAACCTCATCGGCTCCTTGGCCGTACACTAAGACCAAAACCTTATTGCCTTGCGCTACCAAACCTTTGGCGAGGTTCAAAATACTGGTGCCAATACCCCCAGCCGAACCTGTTTTGGGATGAGGGTATTCGGGCGTAAGGAAGGCTATTTTCATTTAAGAAGGTTATAATGGTGATCCACCATTTGTTCTACGGAAAAACTGTTTTCAATTAAAGGCCTTGTATTTTCGGTTAAGCCGAGCTTCCCCTTGGCCAGGCCCATAATTATCCCCGAAAGTGAATTGATGTCTCTGGCTTTATAAATATACCCGTTTTTACCGGAAGAAACCACCTCTTCGTTCCCGCCCACTTGGGTGGTAACTACGGGAACATTTGCGGCAAGGCTCTCCAAGACAGAAAGGCTAAAGCACTCCATGTGGGTGGGTTGTAGCATATAATCATATTTACCGTATACCCCATTTAGATTGGGCAGGCTTCCCTTAAAATTAAAAACCTTCCGCAGGGAATGTTTTTCCACGGAATCCATTAACGGCCTCTTAAAAGGGCCATCCCCATAAATATCAATAGTGATATCTTTCTTCATATCTTCCGGCAACAGTGCCACTGCTTCAATCAGGTCTTGTATGCCTTTTGATTCCCGCAGGTGCGATGCCACCAAGAAAACCGGGTTCTCCCTACTTCTTTCATCTCGGACGACGATGTTGTCCAAAAGTACACCGTTGTAGATGGTTAGGGTTTTCCCTTTTAGTTGTGGGCCGAAATCATTTATGAGTACCCCCACCGTATATTTCGAAACCCCAACAAAAATATCGGTGTAACGGGAATACAGAAACCCTTTAAGCCGTTTTTTCAACTTCTTTTGAAAGGGATATCCGGAAAGGGGGCGTGGGTTATGGTCCACAGCAATAACTTTGGCCCTCGTTATTTGTTTTACCTGTTTATAAAAAGGGGTGCAAAGTTCCAAAAAGTGGGTAATAACGTGGGTATAGGTGGGTTTGTTCTTTTGAAGGTGCTCCAAAAAAGAACTTTCAATGGACTTTCCGTTCGCCGGAATGATGTTCAAATTACCATATTTACCGTGATCGCCTTTATTTGGAAAAAACCAATCCACCTCCACTCCGTTTTCCTTGCATCTTGCATAGAACCGCCAAAAGAACTGGTCCATTCCCCCCACCCGTTCGGGCAGGAGTTCATAATTACAGAGGACGGCTATTTTTTTAGATGTGAGATGTGAGACGTGAGACGTGAGAGGGGGTGTTGGATTAATAGGTGTTTTTGGAATTATCATACTTTTTCAAAGTTCGGGTTTTTCTGCCCATTCCTCCAATTGTTTAGCTATCCGTCTTCCCGTGTCTTCCAAAGGACAGCCTATTTCCAAAGCTACCAAGGCACGGCGGTTATCGGCATCGGCTGTGGGGTTTTCCAAATAATGGGCAATGTCATGAAGGAGTTCTTTTGGATCCGTGGAAATACGGCTTGCCTTGGCCTGCAATACATGTTCAATGTGGGCATACCTCAAAAACCGCTGGTCATTGTACAGCCCATTTTTATCGTTCCCAAACACAGGGTTTATTACAGGTTTGTCGAATAGCATAAAGTCCAAGCTCATAGTGGAGAGCATGTTAACGTTAAGGTCCGAGTGTTCCAATAAAGCCCTTAAATCCTTAACGTCCGTTATGGAAGGCACCCGTTGTGACCAAGCCTCCTGATGCTGTTCCCGGCTCAGGCGCCAGTCAGGGTAATTCCAGTATAGGAACGGATATTTTTGAGCCAAATCCTTAAAACGTACTGGATCCTCCGCTGGGGAAGTACGCACAATAACATTTACCGAAGGCAGGCGGCCATCCCGAACTGCCTCGGCTATGATGCCGATGTACAGCTCATCATTCTTGCTGGTGGAAATATCGCCACAACTAAAGCAAATTGTTTTCAGCTTCGGGTCTAATTGAAAGTGTTCATAAAAAGTTGCCTTGTCAGTGGCATAGCGTGCCAGCACATAAGGCTCAAACTGAGGGGTGCCAACTATCTTTACCCTGCTTTCCTGGGTGTTGGGGTAAAAGTGCAGCAAGTCCTGTTTCATCAATTCGCTCCACAACAAATAATAATTAAAATCGGCCGCCATCCTTCCCTTGGAGGCCAGGTTGTCCCAACTGAAGATAAAAGAACAGGTCTTTATCTTCCTCCGTTGGGCAAGGTATGCCAGCGGCGCCAAAAAGGGAGGGCGTTGATGCGTAAAGAAAAGCAGGTTGAAACCTTCCGCTTCCAACAGTTTGCCATAGGCCGTAGTAATTGGATGCCTTTTAAAGCTACGTTGTTGCAGTTTGGTAAACCTAGCAATCCAGGATTCGGAATGGAGCTGGGATGTCAGCCGAAACAAAAAACTGGTGGCCCGGCCACGTGGCGTTTTGCTTTTGGAACGGTTTGACCTTAAATTATCCTGTATGCCGAAATTGTTCTTCTTGTACAATTGTAAATGGGCGAGCTCTTTCGCTTTCCTGAAAAACCAAGTCTTGAAATTTTCCTCAATGGCTGGCAATTCAATCACCCTACAATCGGTAATGTCTTTGTAAACAGAGGCCGGCAAGAACGAAAGGATGACCACCTCATCAAAACGCTGTTGGGCTTCCGGCAGGAAATCGCTTAAAACGAAGTTCCGGAATCCCACCCCATCGGTGATTACTATGCCGAGTTTTTTCATTGGTTATCAAATATATCTCTCAACCCTCAAACTGCTTTTGATGGTTGATGTCCCAAATATCGTTTTTTTGCAAGGTTTCAAGAAAAAGGGCAGCGCTATTGCCAAACCCGAAATTAGATGCTGTTTTTTTTACAGGATGCTTTCCAATAGTCAATAGGGCATTTCGGATGCTCGTTTCTTCAATATTCACATTGATGATATCTGCCTGAATGGCTCGGTTTTGCTGGCGTGTTCCTATGTTTATCACCGGAATTCCATAATAGGGTGCTTCCCTTATGCCCGCACTGCTATTGCCAATAATAAACTTACTGTGTTTTAACAAGGTTAGGAAATACTCGAAACGCAAGGAGGGAAATATCCTAAATCGGGGATTGCCCTTTAACCTGCCATATTCCTTCAAAATGGCTTGGCTCCCAAGGTCATTGTTGGGGTAAATTATTATGAAATTATGGACATCGGAAAGCAGGGCATCCACAAAAGCCCGGGCGTTAATGTCCGATTGTTTAAACTCGGTGGTTACCGGATGGTACATGGCTATGGCATATTCTTCAAAACTTATTTCATAATAGCCTTTTGCCACCTCCAAACCGGGCAGGGTGTCCGAAAACATAATGTCTATATCGGGCGAACCGATGGTATAGATGGAAGTATGCAGTTCCCCCATTTGCAACAGGCGTTTTCCAGCTTCCTCATTGGCTACAAAATGTACATGACTTAGTTTGCTAACGCTGTGCCGTAACAGTTCGTCCACTGTACCAGAAATCTCGCCTCCCTCAATATGGGCCACCAAAAAATTGTTCAGCGAGCCCACTATAGCTCCCGCCAAGGTTTCCACCCGATCGCCATGAACCACAATCAGGCTGGGTTCCACTTTTTTAATATAGGTGGAAAAACCTGCTATGGTTTTTGCTAATGTTAAATCCATAGTGGTTTCGTGGGTATGGTTTTCAAACGTATGAACGTTTTTAAAACCGCAACGTTCTATCTCCAGTACCGTGTAGCCATATTCCTCTTGCAGGTGCATTCCCGTAACAAACACAAAAACCTCAAACCCCTCCTTTTGTTCAAGGATTTGGATCAAGGATTTTATTTTTCCGAAATCGGCACGGGAACCGGTAAGGAATACTATTTTTTTCATGTTTAGTCTGTGGTCGATAGTTGCAATATGTTGTGTTTTATACTCGGAAATGAAAATATATAAGGATTTGGCATTTGGTCTTTAATTTTATATTTAAAATTTTTTTTTCAACTTGGATATTTTTTTTTCCAACATAGTTCTTAAAGGATAATTGTCATAATAAAGATTGCCTCCACGAAAGGCAACCTGTTCCTTTTTTTCCGACGCAAAATTACCTTTAGCCGCAATCATCGCTTTGATCTGGGCATGCAGGAATGGAAAAAGCTGATATTGATCCAAAATCAATTGTCGCGCTTCACCAATCGCTTCAATATTATCTTCCCATTTATTAGATTTTACAATTTCTTTTAAAAAAAGATCGATATGCTTATCTTTTGGATCAAGCAGAATATATGAATTCTTTGGAAAATAATTTTCTATAGAAGTACAACCATAATAAATGGGCATGGTCCAACTCAAAAAACAATCGGATATTTTTTCGGTCCAATAATAATTATTTCGGAAGTTTTCATAGGCGATCGCATATTTTGCCGTTTTTAATACATCATATTTATCTTCTACAGGGTTTATTCCTCTTCCGAAAAGAGAAACAAATGGAAGACTTTTCAACCTTTCAAGAAAATCCATTCTTTGATTATGCCCTTTTGAATTTCTTTGATTACTAGTTATCCAAACAATTTTATTTTCCTTTTGCACATCATTCGCTTCCAAGACCGAAAGAAAATCGTAACTCTTATCAATATGCCAAGGTAAAGCTCCGTGAGAAAGAAAACTGTTTGAACCTGTATCTATCTGGCTGAAATTGACAGATACTTTTTTATTCGCATATTGTCTGTAAGCTGATACCTCGTTGGAAGGTTCTAAACAAATGTGGATGACATTTTGAGGATTTACCTTTAGAGAAAAATCATCTTTTGGATAATCGAGAATAACCAAATAATCGCATTCCTTAACATTATCTTCAGTAAAAACAATATCCTTCCAAACCATTTTTGAAGACGGTGTTTGCCTTTTAATATCAGGATATCTATAATATCTTTCAATTTTTACCAACATATTGATGTGGTTTGTTTAGACAATTTGTTTATTTCGCAATTGTACATCATTTTCAATATTCTCAGCAGCCTTTTTCCCCAAAACATCATTATACTTTTCCGCACTTATCTCGCCGGAACCGGGGCGTTTAACCCAAATATTCTCCTTTGTGAAAACTTCGCCTTTTTTAATGGGCACTATTGTACAGACCGTGGCAAAAGCAAAATCCATGGTTACCTGTTCCTCAAAGGCAGGAGCCTTTGTGCCACCGCGCATCTGCCAGATTTCACTTGATCCTTTTATCAATTCCGCGCATTCGCCTTCGTCCATACTGCAAACAATATCTGGGCCTGTACGTTCCTTATGATCTGTAAAATGACGTTCCAAAATAGACGCTCCCAAAGCTACTGCGCCCAAACAAGCATTATTGTTCAAAGTGTGGTCGCTAAGCCCAAACACTTTTTCGGGAAAGGCTTGGTGCAGTTCCATCATTGCGCCATAGCGAACCAAATGTGAGGGCGTGGGATATAAATTGGTGGTATGCAACAAGGCCAAAGCAATACCATGCCTATCGAAGATACCAACCGCTTTGCGGACGCTTTCAATAGTGTTCATGCCGGTACTTAGGATGACAGGCTTTCCAAAACCTGCAATATGCTCCAACAACGGATAATTATTACATTCCCCCGAACCAATTTTATAGGCAGGAACATCGAACTGTTGCAACCGATCAGCTGCCGCCCGAGAAAAAGGGGTGGAAATAAAAACAAGCCCCTTGGCCTCCACATAACATTTCAATTCCCATTCGTCCTGTTCGTTCAGGGCACAGCGTTTCATGATCTCATAAATGGAAACCTTGGCATTTCCCGGCACTACCTCCTTGGCGGCAGCGCTCATCTCGTCTTCCACTATATGGGTTTGGTGTTTTATAAATTTTGCCCCTGCCCGACCAGCAGCGTCGACCATTTGCTTCGCTATTATCAGGGAGCCTTCGTGGTTTATGCCTATTTCGGCAATCACCATCGGTGGATTGTCGGGCCCTATTTGATGGCCTGCTATGTTTAGGGAGGGATTCATTTACGGTTTGTCAATGTTTTGGGATTTAAATAAATATTCCGCATATTCCAAATCTTCATGGGTATCGATATCCACAGCGGCAAAAGGATGGTCAACAAGAAACGGAAAAGTCCCTTCAGTTACAATTACATTTTTCAAAACACGGGAAGCTTTGCATATATAGAGGAGGCCATTTTCAAAATACAAAGGTTCCATGTCCTGGCTTCGCTGGCCCATTTTATAATTGAGGGGGATAAAATGATCGTGAGAAATCTTTCCCAGTTTTTGATGGTTACGGGAGACGGTAAACAAACTATCGCAACCCAGTTCCATATATTTATCAAAAGCTTTTTGAAACAAATGAATGGGTCGCAAAGGGTTGGTGGGTTGGAGCAACACGATATTTTCCACTTCTTCTTTCAAGCTTTCCAAAACATGCCTCAAACTGCTTATGGTTGGTTCCCGATCGCCCGATAATTGAGAAGGTCTATCTATTACCGTGGCCCCATATTCCAAGGCTATGCTTTTAATTTCCTCATCATCCGTGGACACATACACCGCATCAATGCTCCCGCTATTTTGCTGGGCATATAAAATACTGTGGGCCACAAGCGGAATACCCCCCAATGACTGGATATTTTTACCCAGCAGGCGTTTGGACCCGCCCCTTGCGGGGATGATGGCTATGGTTTTATTATTCATTATCAGGAACCCAGTATATTTTTGTATCCTGCAATTTACTAAATTCTTGGTACTGCAGCAGGCTCAAAGCCTTCCTATGTTTCATTATTTTAGGCAGGTGTATGAACAAATCCCCCATTGCCTGTACGATTCCTAAGGCTGCCTTCCAATCTCTCTTAAAGATTTTTATTTTTAATTGCACCCAAATCGAATAAGCTATCTTTCTAGGGACAAACCGCCACGGCAGGAACAAAAAATAAAGGTACCAGCCCGACCGTAGGCCCCGTCTTGTTCGGATAATATAGTCCTGTTGCTGTTTTCGTTGCTTCACCTCTACCCTATGATGCACCAGCACGCTGGGCAAGTAATGCACTTCCCAACCTTTCATAAAAAGATGGTGGGCCGCAAAATCCTCTTCCCCATAGAACACGAACCATTCGGGATATTGAGGTATATCTCGCCAAGCTGCCATCCTCCAAGCATGGGCACAGCCTACAAAGCTTTTTACCCTTTCGGGTTTTTCATCGGTTTGTAATGTAGATGGCTCACTCAGTCCCCAGTATATCCTAAAGGCCAACAGACCGCAACTCGGGTTCGCTTCAAAATATGCAATCATTTTTTCCACGGGACTTTCGTTAAGGAAATGCGCGTCATCGTCCAGCGTAATGGCATAGTCCGTAGTTACCATGCCCAACAAGTGATTACGGTTGTATATGTACCCCCTGCTTTTTTCGTTACGGATTAGCTTAATTCCCGAAAAATTGTTTTTAAGAAAATCGATAGTACCATCCGTAGAGCCGTCATCGCAAATAATGCATTCCACATCGCCCCTGTTCCATATCCCTTCCAATTTTTGGAGGGTAAGGGCCAAGGCCTCCTTACGGTTTTTGGTGGTGATAAGGATGGTGAAAGTAGTTTGCGGCATTACGTTTCCATGTTTTCAATTGTTTTTTTTAAGTAATCCGCGGAAAGGTATTCTTCCAAATCCTTTCGGTCCAAACGCATCCCGTCTGGATCTTGTTGCCATAGGGCGTAAAGCTTTTTGATTTGCCTTTGAATAGTGAGAACATCGTCCACTTCGCCCCAATATTCATGGTTATTCCCCAAAAGCCTTTTGGTCTCGCTATGCTGCGGCCCGAGCAAAAGTATGGGCCTGTTGGCCTGAACGCAATGCGGAAACTTGCCCGGTAAAAATGGACTACTGCTTGCCTTTGCTTCCAAAATGATGTTCACGCTGGACTTCTGCTGTAGCAGGTTTACCACATCAAAAGGAATGTTTTCCATATCCACGTAAAGCCCCGATATACTTTTTTCATAAGCTAGCAACATTGGTTTATGATAGGAGGCCGGGCCAAGTAAAAATAGCCTTGCATCGTTTTTCGCTTCCGGGTGATTTTTCAAAAACAATTCAAACCCTTTTAGCAAACCCTCGGGCGAGCGTTGCTTCATTAAGTTTCCCGCATGCAATAGGTTGAACCTAGCCGGTTCAAAATAGTGCGGTAAGGGCGGGTGTTCTCCTTCAGGGGTCGAGGCTTGGTGGGGGATTACTATCCCCGTTATTAGGAAGTTAGGGAAATGCTTCCCCATCCACTCCAGCAACAATTGGCTAGGGAACGCACTGTATTTCGCCTTTTCCGAAACCTCCCTGAAAAAGGCTTCCTTCTTTTTATAGCCTGCCTCTTTCCACTCGTATGGAGGGGGGTAAAAGTGAAAGGGATAAGGGTCGTGCACGTAGGCCAGCCATTTATCATGAAATTGAGGAAGCTTTAGCAGGGCATGGTGTGGCCGGAAACTGGCTCCCTTGCTCAAGGTTATGATCATATCCTCCCCCTTATAATGCTCTCTTATGGAAGCAGCCATACTGTTTGAATCATTGTAATAGGTAAAGGATAACCCAAAAAAGTTTTCAAAAAAGCGGGAGGTGTTTATATTAAAAATCCTTTGAAACACACGCTGCGCGCGGCTTAACAGGTAGAAGAGGGTATTCTTTTTTTCCCTTATTGCTATGGTTTTTACCCCTTTCAAGGTTATTTCCTTTCGGGTGTAATGAAGTACCGTAATTTGGTAGCCAATTTTATGCAAATTCTGGATCAAGCCCACATTAGCCTTGGAGCCACTACTGTCATCAATATCTATTGATTCCGCAATCATCAATATGTTTTTAATCAAACCCATAAGTGCAGGAAATAAAACCTATGTTAAAGCAGTTTTTTTTAATTTATAGTAAACCTGCCACAACGGGAAAAGATAATATTTAAAATGGTATCCCCAGCTTTTTTGAGGGGTTAAAGGGGCTTCCTTAAGAATCTGTTTTGTAAGTTCCCTGTCCCTATACGAAATTGATAGCCCTACCAAATATTTTTGCAAGGAAGGAGAAAACAGCTTTTTGGCTGAAAGGTTTTTTGCCACCAGCAGGATGGCAGCCTTTTTAGAGGCCACCCGTATGGGGTCCTTCCGCCAAAACTCCCCAGTGTTCGAGTTGGGGTGTTTTCTGTTGAAATAAAGGACATTGCTTAATAGAACGCCCTTTTTCCCATTGCTAATTATTTTGGAATAACATTCCCATTCCTCGGCATACATCAAGCTGTCGTTGAATCGGACATCTTTGAAACAGCCCCTTTCCCACATCACGCAGCAAGAAGCCATGGGAATTTCATTCGTTAGGATTTTTAATATATCGGTTTTATCAATGTTCCCTTCAACGGCAAGGGTTTCGTTTTGAAATGAAAATATGGGGGTGGCTTGAGCAAATGAGCTTTTTCCATAACAACAAAAATCAATTTGTCCTTTTGGTCGAAAGGCTGAAATACAGGTTTCCAGGTTTTTCGGGTGCACTATATCGTCATCGTCAAAAAAGATGATGTAGTCCCCTTTTGCCATATCCAAGCCTTGGTTACGGCAACCGGGCAAGCCTTTTAAATAGCTGTTTTGACGTTTTAGGTATTGGAACCGTTTGTCGTTTTCCAAAAGGGGCGTAATAACTTCCAAGGTGTTATCGGTCCCGCCATCGTCAATTATAAGACATTCAAAGTTCTTATACTTCTGCTCTTGAATGGATGCCAAGGTTTCCATAATAAGGTGAGCCCTGTTATGGGTGGCCATAATGATAGTGACTAAAGGTGTATGGATCCGTTCTTTCAAAACTTAACTGCTTTAATCCATAATTTTATCGTTTCCCTTTTACTTAAGCCCTTGCCAAAAAACACTTCTTTCTGATTTTTTAAAAGCCAAAGGGTATTCTTAAACCCAATTTTGGTTTGTTTCTTTTTCAGCATTTCCCTAATTCGTAGGGCGACCACTCTTTTCCAACGAAGTGGGTCGCTATTTTTGTGGTGCACCGTTCTTTTAAACTCCGCTGTAATATGTTTCTTTCCCTCTATCCAAAAATTCAAATCAAAGTGTTCTTCTTCCCTTATCATATTTAAAGCCCGAATTGTTTCTTTTGACCAAGCATTTTCTTGACTTACTTTTTTGAGGGCATTCACTACTCCTTCCTTGTGCTTTTCCGTTAAACTGCCCTGATGAATTTCTGTGGTTAAACTGTACTGTTGTAAACGGTATGCATAACAATTTTCCTGAAGCTGTTGAAAGGGGAACTTTTGTGCGGCTCTTAACCAAAAGTCGTAATCTTCCACACTATGTAAGCTTTCATCATATCCTCCCAATTCTTGGAAGACGGTGTGATGATAACAAAAGGAAGCCCCGATAGTATTACCGAATAAAATTCCTTCCACTGGGCCGGCCATGTGTGACCTACGTAACTGCCCTTTTTCCCCGATGATATCATAATTGGTAAAGAGGACTCTAGGCGTGTCGTCCTTATGGATTGCTTTTATAAAGGTTTCTAAAAAATGGGGCTTTAAGAGGTTGTCATCACTGGTCCAAGTGATCCATTCCCCTTTTGATTCCTTATGGCCTATATTGAGGGAGGCAGGGAGCTTTTTATTTTGAACATTTCGAATCGTCTCAAACCTATGGTCTTTTTTTATATTTTTTTCAATGATGTTTGGGGTCGTATCGGTACTGGCATCATCCACAATTATACACTCCCAATTTGAATAGGTTTGGTTATAGATACTATCTAGTGCTTTCTCTAAATAGATTTCTCCGTTATAAGTAGGCAAAATAATAGAGATGAGTGCACACATTTTTTATATATGGATTGCTTTTTTTAAAAATAGATATCCTTTGCCAAAAAGGTACGCACTTATTAAAGCACATAGATAAGCAAGGGCGTTTGTAATAGAAATGTAACTGGTGATCGCACCAAAGCCCTTTAGAAAGTAGGGGATTTTCTTTCTTGCTATTGCCAATCTAAAGGAGTATTGCATGTAACCGCTTAAGAACCATTGTTGCAATGAAAGATTGTCATACTTCTTTATATCAACAAATGTCCTATATTTTATGGTTGCCACTTTTGAAAGGTATTCTGGACTTTCTGGGTCAATTTGTTGGGTTAAGGCATCTGGATGTAACCTTCGAAGCGTAAGGATTTGGTTTACAAACACCCCTTTTAGATTGAGGTGAAGTAATTGGGTGAAAAAATTATACTCATCACCATCGGTTATGAACCTTTCATTAAACCTAATATTCTGGATACTTTCCTTTTTGCATAAAAAATCGTCCGTAATCCAACCTATTGCTTGTTTTCCAAAACTTGTAGCATTTATGATAGTTGTTGTTCTATCAAAATTATAGGGTTTGCCAAGGTTTTTGTTTTCCTCAGAAAAATTTTGTGTATCGCCCACTGCAAAATCAACATGCTGCTGTTGTGTCGCTTGTAACAAAACTTCTATATGGCGAGGCTCCATAATATCGTCGCTGTCAAACCAATTGATATACTCCCCCTTGCTGTTTTCAAATCCAAAGTTTCTACAGGCGTTAGCTCCCTTGGGCATGTGTTTTGGGCGTGGCACATATAGAAAACGGCTATCTTTATTAAGATAATCCTGTATTACCGTTGCGGTATTGTCTGTCGAACCATCATCTACTATGATACACTCCCAATGCGAATAAGTTTGGTTGCAAATACTTTCAATGGTTTCCCCAATTAGATGCGCACGGTTATAAGTAGGAATAATAATAGAGACAAGAGGGTTGTTGATCATAGCCCCACAAATTTATGAAAAAATAGATTTAGGTTGAGCATAAGCGTTATAAAGTGGAATTACACATACAAATAAAGGTTGAAGGATTTAATACAAATAATGTGGCCCTTTTGTACTATTCCTTTCTCGTGACAAGGGGAGCTTGCTCAATAAAGTTTTTGTAATTTGAATCTCCCGACACAGGAGTAAACCTCTTTTTCTCTTTCCAAGTAAGATGGCTTTTATTTGTTCTATTCTCCTTCTCCTAAGTTGTTTCTTCAAGTGATCAACAGGATCGGGTTGGTTAATATCTGCCCACTTTATAAGCACTGTTTTTGTCCAATTCTCAAAATATGCATCGGAATCCACAGGATGAACCTCGCTGTAGTTGTTATGCCGATCGTGAATTATGGAAGCGTGTGGGACTATACCCACTTTTAGATTATGGTATTGTAGTCGTTGACAATAATTATCATCTTCACCATAATGAAAAAAAATGGGGTCAAACCCTCCTACCGTTTTTAAGGTGGCAAGTGGCATAAACCAAGCGGCGGCATTTACAAAAGGTACTTCATATATTTTTTTCCACGGGGTCTTCTTTAGCAAGTCTGCCATAAATGGGGCAGATTGTGCCACATATAGCAGAAATTTCTTTTCCAAAAGAGTGTTTGTCCCGTTCCAATGAAGCGGGCTTAAAATGCCATATTCTGGAAACTGATCGGATAGCTGCTCAAAAGTGGAAATAGTATTCGGTTCTAAATAGGCATCCTGATTTAAAAGAAAAACAGCCTTTGCGCCTTGCTCCAGTACCCAACGGATGCCCTGATTATTTGCTTGACCAAATCCTCTGTTTATATCATTTTTAATAATGTGGATAAGGGGATATTCCTTTTCTATATTCTGGATTGTTCCATCGGTACTGGCATTATCCACCACGACTACGGGATGCCCTAGCGTGCTCTGAAGGCATTTTTGAAGCCATGTCATTGCATTATAAGTCACAATTATAATAAAGGTGCCGTCGGTATTGTTATCCATTGTTCTGACTATGTATTATTTTCTTACTGTACCAAATTTTTAATTGTATGAAATAGTTGTATAGGGTATCAATTCTTTAATTTGTAATTGTTATCTAGTAATTAACTTTTTTCTCTACTCCATAACCCAATATCATTAAGATTCTTTTCCTTACTCTTCTATAGGTTCTGCGGAGGTGGTGGGACAGGAAAATTCTGGATTTGTAATAGGGATTATACCGATTCAAAAGATTTTTCCTATGCTTTTTAGACAATAAATGAAAATATTCATCATACAATACACGGGTAAACACTTCATACTCATCCAAATCATCTTTTAGATTGACTTGAGTTGCCTGAGCGGGGTGGAGGCGGAAACTTACCAGTTTTTCTGGTAGGATTGCAATGGTATGCTTTTTCAAAATACGATACCAATACTCGTAATCTAAAATTTGTTTATAGCGTTCATTAAATTCCCCCACATCCTGCACGAAACTCTTGCGGTACATTACGGCGGTGGGCTCGCCAATTTTATTGGTGGGATCTGCTGTAAAAAGTGCATCCTTAAAAAAAGAGGCATCATAAAGTAACATTTCGTTTTCTAATTCTACCTGCAAATTACCACAATACTTAAACCAGTTATTTACTGCGTCAGTATCCATATCTTCTATTAAAATTTCTCTTTGGCTGGCAACCATTGCCACTTGTGGATGTGTTTGTAGCACGGACACCATTTTTTCCAAACAGTTTGGATGCAACAGATCATCCTGAAACAGAAACTTGATGTATTCGCCATTGGCATGTTTCACACAGTGGTTCCAGTTGGCACCGATGCCCGAGGGGGTATGCCGCAAGAGGGATACGGGAAAGGTAACTGTTGCTTTGAATTGTTCCAATAGCTCCCAAGTGCCGTCAGTTGATTGGTCGTCGCTGCACACCACCTCAAAATGGGTATATGTCTGGGCCAGTATGGAATCCAGGGCTTGCTTTAAAAACAGCGCACCGTTATAGGTGGGGATGCAGATGGATACAAGGGGAAGCGACATTCTATTATTTAAAAATATTTATTAAACCTTTTTTTAAAAACTTAAAAGGATACAATATAATGTGACCAAGTTTGTAACTGTTAGAATCATAAACTTGTTTTAATGTTTCGAAAGTAATTATATTTTTGGCGAGTATAGATTCACCATCAAATATTGAATTTTCTTGTTTTTCAAAAACAGAATTGGAAATAATTGCAATTAAAAAATCTGGATGAGAAAAAGTTTTTTTTACCTCCAAAAAATTGCCACTATATAATTTAATACTATCTCTTGTATTTTGATTGAATATCAATGAATTTCCGTTAAGATAGCTCTGACTTAAAAGTTGGTAGCCATCGAAATGAGCTTCAATTAAATCTATAAACTCTGTTTTATACAATTCTTTAACATGGAATTTGTTTTTATGATTATTAATGTCAGAATAATAATATTTATCGGGGGTAGAAATTATGACTATACCATTTGTAGTTAAAACTCGCTGAATTTCTTCCATCATTTTTTCATGATGATCATGGTGCTCAATAGTTTCAAAACTTACTACAACATCCACACTATTGGTTTTTAATGGGATTTTATTAGTTGAACCTTTAATGAATTCGATGTTTTTTTTATTATATTTTTCTCTGGCTCCAATAACAGCTTTATCATCAATATCCACTCCATATACAAAAGAGGCTGTATTACTAAGTAGGTTAGTTCCATATCCCTCTCCAGAAGCTATGTCTAAAACAATTTTTCCCCTAACATAATCATTGGCTATAGCATATCTATGTAGATGAAGAATTGTATCTGCATTAAATATTGTTGTATTTAATCTTTCCATATTCGCTTTCTATATATGAAATACTATTTTATTTTTTTCAGATATCCATTAACATTAAATGTTGCATTTGTTCCAAACATATCGCACCATTTTCTATCAACAATATATTCAGGATGAGTTTGTAAAAATTCACGAATGGCTTTTAAAGGGCCGCCATTGTATTTTTTTTCGAGACCCAATTCGTTTATTATTCCATCTTCTACAATAAAATAAGAATCTTTATTTACTAAGGCGTGAAATTTATTTAATATACCTATAGTATCTTCATACAAATGGGAAGCATCTTCAATAATCAAAATTTTATCATATTTTCTGGCTAAATCAAGATCATAACCTGCCCAACCATTAATAAAAAATTCAATTCTTCCGTGTTTTTTAACAATAGGATCTACTTCGTCTAAAATGTCGATGGTATGGATCACACCTTTACCAATGTTATCCAAAAGATCGGCTAAATAGTACGCTCCGCCACCTATTCTAGTTCCTATTTCTATAATTAAATCGGGTTCTACCTCTGCGATAATCATTTGATACATTACATAATCAAATGGGCATCTTATTGCTTTTATTCCCCTATATGTTACCTTGTGATGACCATTATCAATAGAGTTAATGGTTACATCCACCTTTTCTTTATCGTTAATTCTAGTTTTTTTAAACATTTTTTTTTTCTTTTTGTAGAGATTCCCATTTTAAATTTGGTCTTATAATACCTGGCAAACTACCCACATAATCACCCCTAGTTGGACTTTTATCCATATCGTCCATCATATTGAAAGCTATGGCTTCTTTATCATGAAAATGTAGAACAAATGGATCATGTGTAAGCAAAGCGACACCTACAATTATTATTCCCTCGGAAAATAGGTTTTCGTAAACCCAAACAGTAGTTTGGTAAATTCCTGGAGATTTTTTAATATGATAAGTTGTAGTTCCGCTTTCATGTGAATCAAAAATATTCACACCGTTACTATTAAAAAAGTTAAACGCAGAATGAATTTTGTTTCCAGTACCTAATACTTCATAAATCATTGTTATCCCTATTTTCTCTGTAACTTTAAAATTCCCACTCTGATGATATTCTGAATCGTGAGAATAAACCGTTAATATCTTGACTATATTATTACCGCTATCTATTTCCCATTTCTTTACAGAATCAATACCAAACTCTGTACTTAAATATTTATCAATGATTTTTGAAACATTCCCATCTTCAATTATGTATCCATTTTTCATTAGAATAACACGTGAACAAAGACGAATTATGGACTCCATGTTATGACTTACAAACAGCACGGTTCTACCTTCACCCCTTGAAATATCCTGCATCTTCCCAATGGCTTTTTTCTGAAATTCGGCATCTCCCACGGCCAACACCTCATCTACAATTAAAATATCAGGCTCCAAATGTGCCGCCACGGCAAAGGCAAGCCGTACGGTCATTCCACTGCTATACCGTTTTACGGGGGTGTCTATGTACATTTCGCAACCGGAAAAATCAATTATCTCCTCAATTTTTGAACGTATTTCATTTTTGGTCATCCCCAAAATGGCCCCGTTCAGGAAAATATTCTCGCGCCCCGTAAGCTCCGGGTGAAAACCCGTGCCTACTTCCAAAAGACTGGCTATACGCCCTCGGGTTTTGATAACCCCTGTGGTGGGGTTGGTAACGCGGGAAAGAATTTTTAGCAAGGTAGATTTTCCTGCCCCATTCTTTCCTATAATACCCAACATCTCACCTTGTTGGACTTCAAAATTGATGTCGCGCAAGGCCCATACATAATCTTCCTTGGCCTTGGAACTTCTATCGTTAACGGCCCCCACTTGTAAATAAGGGTCTTCCTTACCACGGATGCTGTGCCAGAAACGATTTAGATCATGCGAAAGCGTACCCGTACCTACGTTCCCTAAGCGGTATTGTTTGGAGATGTTTTCGGCTTTTAAAATAGTCATTAGTCTTTAGTCAGTAGTCGTTAGTCGCTGGGCTTTGGGCTTTATGCTTTAGTTGGATATGAATTATTTTTTAAGATATTTCTGTAATCGATTTATCATTTTTGAAAGTTCAACTAGTTTAAGCTTAACATTCAATTCTTGTTCTTCATTAATAAAATTTTGTCTTTTCGCTATAGTCGTACATACAACACCTTCTTTTAAAGATTTTGTAGCTATTTGAAAGAATCTATTAAATTGTGCATTGCTATCTCCTTGACCTTCCGCTGTATTTAATGCAATTGACACGGCAGCTCTTTTAAATTGAGAGGTTAAGTACAATTCACTTTTGGGGAAAAGCTTGAATATTTCGTAGACTAGATCAACGAAAACCCACGCTTTTTGATAAACCTGCAAATCTTCAAACTTAAAGAGTGTTGTTTCTTTCATTTTGCAATTAAATAACAAATTTACTAAAGACTACGGACTAATGACTACCGACCATCATACTGTATCAATAAAATTCTTTTCCGTCCGATTAAAAATAATAAGCCCGGCCAAAAAAACGATTACACTAAAAACAAAAGTGGCCGCCAAACCGGTCCAAGTAAAAGTGCCCGTATCCAAAGTAATGTAACGGAATCCTTCAATTATCTGGGTCAGCGGGTTATAAGTAACAATATCCGCAGCATAGGAAGGTAGTTTAGCCCGCGCTTCCGAAACTGGGTATGGTACCGCCGAAACATACATGAGTAATGTTACGGCAAAGCCTACCAATACGCTCAAGTCACGATATTTAGTGGTCATGGCAGATATAATCATCCCGAGCCCCAGCCCCAATAAAGCCATCATAATAATATATACCGGAAACAGCAGCAAATGCAAGTTCGGGCTCAAATCAAACCCTTGAAATACATAATAAAAATAGAAAATAATAAGTATCAACAACTGTATCCCGAACTTCATGAGGTTGGAAATAGTAATGGACAACGGCATGATGACCCTCGGGAAATATACCTTGCCAAACAGGCCTGCATTGGCCCTAAAAGTATTGGAAGTCCCCGTGAAACACGCCGTGAAATAATTCCAAGCCGTGATGCCCGCTAAATTAAACAGGAAAGGCGGAATACCTCCGGTACTTATATTTCCCAGATTATTGAATACCAATGTAAATATAACCGAAGTGAACAAAGGCTGTATAAAAAACCACAACGGCCCAAGGATAGTTTGTTTATAAACCGTGGTAATATCACGCTTGACAAAGAGGAACAGCAAATCCTTGTAACGCCATACCTCCCTTAAATTAAGGTCGAAAGCCTTCCGCTTGGAAGATATTTCATATAACCATTTCTCTTCTGTATTTATCATATCCGTCTAAGTTTTTGCCTTGCAATGGATTTTTGTCTGGGAAAGTTGATTTTGAAAATAATGCTCCACATTAAAATATTGGAAAAGGAATAAAAATGACTTTCTGTTGGGTAGGTTTTTGTTTCCAATGTCATTGAAAAAGGGACAGTTGAGATTGTGGGGATAAATATAAGGAAATCCGTTGAGTCGTGAGAAGTGAGAAGTGAGTAGTGAGAAGTGAGTATTTAGTGTTCAGTGACAGTAGGCTGTTGTTGTGTTGTGGGATTTGGGGTTTTCTTGGCGAAATTCTCTAAACGACTAAACGTATCAACGTATCAACAGCTATGGGTGATGGGGTGATGTGGGTGAGAAGGGAGAACTGAGTAGTGAGAAGTGAGAAGTGAGTATTCAGTATTCAGTGTTCAGTGACAGTAGGCAGTTGTTGTGTTGTGGGATTTGGGGTTTTCTTGGCGAAATTCTCTAAACGACTAAACGTATCAACGTATCAACAGCCATGGGTGATGGGGTGATGTGGGTGAGAAGGGAGTATTCAGTGTTCAGTGACAGTAGGTAGTGGATGGGGATGGGGAGAGGGGTTGTGTCCTTGGACTGCGCTCAGGATTACAGGTTGTGGGTTGTAAGGTTGAGCGGTACGGCTTTTCGTCGGGATTGGTTCGAGACAGGCTTGATTAACCGTCTGCGACCCGTTCTCGGACCATTTTTCAACCCCGCTGTGCTCTTTGAAAAACACTCGAACTGAGAATAGCAACAATAAGCTTAAAGAAATATATTTTTGAAGGCGGGAGGCTTATTCAAATGAAAAAGACCTCGATTATTTGAAAGGGAGGTCTTTTTTGGAGGTTTATAATCTATATTACTTAATTATCATTTTCTTTTTTGTAACCCGAATAAGGTATTAATTCTGGTTCAGATATGATTACTGAATCATTTTTTTTGCTATTTGTGTTTATTTGATTTACAGCAAATAACTTAAGTTCAGGTTTTGGAAGTGTATCGCTTTTTTTGGAGTTATTATTTTTATTCAATTCACTTTTATCAAATGCTATTAGCTTAGGCATACTGTTGTTTTTGATTGTAATACTATTAGCTTCTTCTGTTGTTTTATTATCCTTGTTTTGGGAAAACACAAATGATGTACAAAATAGAAATAAAACAAATAAAATGTTTTTTATCATAACTATTGAAGTATTGAAAGTGAAGCGTGACTTGTATCTGGGTATGTTAATGGGTATATGGCTACACCATCAGTTCCAAGAATATTAGTTGTTTTACCTTGTAAAACTATGGTGTAAGAAGTGCCTATTGTTAGGCCAGTTATTCTTTTAGAAAAAGAAGCACTCCATGTTGTAATAGAGTAAGTATTGCCACTGCTTTTCCATAATGATTGTGCACTTGAATTAGTTCCTCCAATTACTGAAGCTGTTGTGGAATTATACAATCTAAATGAAGCAAAAGTAAGTGAGCCTGTATAACCCAAACCAGAAACCGTAAAATTAACAACTGCTTCTGTTTTTCTAGCAATAAAAGTCAAAGACATACCGGAAACATTTGTAAATGTACTTCCAGATAATAAGACATCAGTTGCAAGAGTAACACTATCTACAGGTGGTTCGGCCACTGCTGCGCTTCCTTCTAGTCGAACCCAAGCTGTTCCACTATTGTAATATAAACCGGGAGTAACATCGCCAGCAGTATTTTTATTGTAGACAATCATTCCCATAATATTACCTGACAATGGTGATGCATTTGCAGTTCCTATTAAGTTTACTCTAGGTAATAAAAGTCCTTTTGTATTGTTTATGGCATCGCCAATCTCCAATAGCGCCTCGCTATTTGGAGTAGTAGTCCCAATCCCAACCTGCGTAAAAGCATTAAAAGAAAAAAAAGATAAAAGGAAGCAAAAAACAAAAGCCCCCTTTTTAGAAGTGTACATATTTTTCATAGAAAAAATGTTTTAAATAATTAGGATGTTATTAACACAAAAGGGGCGCAACAATAATATAAAACCCGCATAATAAAAGCAAGTTTTATAATGTATACTTAGGGATACAGGGGTTTTGTTACGAAATGTGCAAATTATCCGTTAAGATGATTTTAACTTCGACGAGCAGATTTTTTTTGTAGGAAAGAAATTACAGTTAATGAACTCCCATTGTAGAGTTTTAAAACTTTAACATTTCAATTTTCACAAAATGAAAGAAATTTCTTCTGGAAGTGACTTTTTTAGCGATGTAAGAGTAAAAGCAAATTCCAAATTCCAAATTCCAAATTCCAAATTCTTAATACTTAATTCTTAATTCTTAATTCTTAATTCTTAATTCTTAATTTTGAATTTAATTGAAAAAACAAAACTGACAACCCAGAACTAATAACAGATAACAGATAACTAAATCAAAATTCCTTCCAAGTAATTTCCAACCCATCCTCCACCGAAAACAACGGCTCATACCCCAACAACCGCTTTGCCTTATCAATATTGGCAAGGGAATCTTTTACATCGCCCTTCCGGTCCGGGCCGTAAATGGCTGCAATGTTTTCACCGGAAATACGGTTTAGGTTTTCCCATAGGGTGTTTAGGCTGATACGCTGGCCATAGGCAACATTGAAAACTTCATTTATGGCTTCGGCAGGGGCAAAAAAGGCCCTTACGTTTGCTTGCACGGCATTTTCAACAAAGGTGAAATCGCGGGTCTGTTCGCCATCGCCGTTAATGGTGGGTGGCACTCCGTCTTTTAAGGCTTGTATAAATAAAGGGATAACGGCCGCATAAGCCCCGGTGGGACTTTGATTGGGACCAAAAACGTTGAAATAGCGTAGCCCTATGGTTTGGGTATTATAAGTTTTATAAAAAACATCGGCATACAGTTCGTTAACCAGTTTGGTAACGGCGTATGGTGAAAGGGGTTTCCCTATGTTGTCTTCTACTTTGGGCAAAGCTTTACTGTCGCCGTAGGTGGAACTGGAAGCAGCGTACACCAAGCGTTGAACCTTTGGGTTTTCCTTTTGGGCGATGAGCATGTTCAAAAACCCTGTTACGTTCACTTCGTTGGAAGTAAGCGGGTCGTTTATGGAACGCGGTACGGACCCCAAGGCTGCCTGATGGGAAACAAAATCTATACCCTGCATGGCTTGTTTGCAGGTTTCCAAATTCCGAATGTCACCTTCCATGAATTCAAAGGCGGAATTGGATTCAAATTGCTGTATGTTTTCCTTAAAACCGGTGGCAAGGCTGTCCAGCACCCGTACTTTCTTGGCGCCAAACTTCAACAGGTATTCCACAAGGTTGGAACCTATAAAGCCCGCTCCCCCGGTAACAAGGAAACTATAATTTGAAAGTTCTGTTGGATGGTATTTGGTAGTGTACACGGTGGTTGTTGGTTGATGGTTGATGGTTTGTGGTGTTTTTTTACTATTAATCTTTACTTCTGATTTTCGATTTCAATTTAAATTTCGATTTCCTTTAAAGCCTCCCATCAATGGTGTTTTTTGCAAAGAACGCTTTTACGTCGAAGACCACATAGGGCTCCGTGGTGTGCTCTTTTATATTGAAACCAGTAAACTCTTTATGGGATACGGTTAAGATAATCGCATCATATTTACCTTGAAGCTGGGAAGTTTCGGAGTAAAGATTTATTCCGAATTCTTTTTGCACTTCTTTTGCATTTGCCCAAGGGTCATACACATCGATGTTCAACTGATATTTCTTTAATTCGTCAATAACGTCCACTACTTTACTATTACGGATGTCCGGGCAGTTTTCCTTAAAGGTGATGCCCATTACCAACACATTTCCGTGCTTGACCTTTGCATCCTTCTGAATCATCAATTTTATAACTTCCTGCGCTACATATGCGCCCATGCCATCGTTCATACGTCGTCCCGCAAGGATAATCTCGGGGTTATAGCCTTCTTCAATGGCTTTTTGCGCCAAATAATAAGGGTCCACGCCTATGCAATGCCCACCCACAAGCCCGGGGGTGAATTTCAGAAAATTCCATTTGGTGGCTGCGGCTTCCAGCACCTCTTGGGTGTCTATGTTCAAAAGGCGGAATATTTTTGAAAGCTCGTTTACAAAGGCAATGTTGATATCGCGCTGTGAATTTTCAATAACCTTGGCGGCCTCTGCCACTTTAATGGATGGTGCCAAATGGGTGCCAGCCGTAATGATGGAGCCGTAAAGTTCATCAATATATTTTGCGGCTTCGGGAGTAGAGCCGGAGGTAACTTTCAGTATTTTGGTAACAGTATGCAACTTATCTCCTGGGTTTATACGTTCTGGGGAATAGCCTGCATAAAAATCTGTATTGAAAACCAATTTGGAAATCTCTTCCAATATTGGCACGCATATATCCTCCGTAACCCCGGGGTATACAGTGGATTCGTAAATAACGGTATCGCCCTTTTTAAGGACGCTACCCACGGTTTCACTGGCCTTTTGAAGGGGGGTAAGCACGGGTTGATTGTATTTATTGGTTGGGGTTGGCACGGTAACAATAAACACGGTTGCTTCCGCGATCTCCTTGGCCACATCGGTAACCAAAAGCCCGGAGCTTTCCGTAGTCTTCAAGGCTTGTTGCAATTCTTGTTTGGAAATCTCCAAGGTATGGTCCACCCCTGTTTTAAGTTCATTGATACGTTCTGAATTTATATCAAAACCAATTACCCTGTACTTTTCCGCAAAGGCCACCGCCAACGGAAGCCCTACATATCCGAGGCCTATAATAGCAATTGTAGGTTGTTTTTTCATTTAAATAATGCTGAATTTATAATTTTGGCAAAATTAAGGCATTTATGGGAGATGGGGCGGAAATTGGGAAATGATTAGAACATCCCTCCCCAACCCTCACTTTAAAGGGAGGGAGTTTGTTTTAATTTAAATCAAAAGTCCCCTCTTTTAAAGAGGGGATTTAGGGGAGATGTTTTCAAAGGTGATATATTTAATTTAGATATGCTCCTAACAGACATCCCTCCCCAACCCTCCCTTCAAAGGGAGGGAGTTTGTTTTAATTTAAATCAATGGTCCCCTCTTCAAAGAGGGGATTTAGGGGAGATGTTTTTGGCGGGGAGATTAATCATCTATTTTTAGTAATATAATCTTGTATTGTTTTTATTACTGATTCAATATTTTGCAAAACTTCAATATTCGTAAATCTTAAAAAATGTGTACCATATTTTTCAATCCTTCCCTGTCTTTTTGCATCTTCCATAAAATTGTGTGTGTGAACAGTGCCATCAATTTCAATTACTAGTCCTATTTCATGACAATAAAAATCAACTATATAATCCAATATCTGGACTTGTCGATGAAATTCCACTCCCAAAGATCTTTTCCTTATTTTTCCCCATACCATTTTCTCAGCCGGGGTTTGATTGTTTCGTAATTGCTGTGCCCGTATTTTTAAATCATCTCGGTATGGAATTATCCTGTTTCCCATAACTTAAATATAATAAATATTCGGAAAATACATCCTTCACTTGTTTTGCTAAAACATCCCTCCCCAACCCTCCCTTCAAAGGGAGGGAGTTTGTTTTTAATTTAAATCAATGGTCCCCTCTTCAAAGAGGGGATTAGGGGAGATGTTTTTGGGGGGGAGATGTTTAATTTAGATAGGCTCTTAACAGGACATCCCTCCCCAACCTTCCCTTCAAAGGGAGGGAGTTTGTTTTTAATTCAAATCAAAAGTCCCCTCTTTTAAAGAGGAATTGTTATTAGAACCTGTCAAATATAGCAACTACTGAAGCACTGAAAACTGCCCACTAAATTCTCACCTCCTCCTCAAAACCCGCTTAACCCTAGCAAGAAGTGTAGGTGGTTTTGCATTATCGTGATACCCGTTGCCGTAAGAGCCATATCCATATCCATAACCGTGGCCGTAGCCATATCCATAAGCGCGCCCGGTCTTTTCATCATAATCATTCATCACCAAGCTTATATGCCTTACTTCACCGGTTTTGTATTTCTCGTTTACGAAGGTGAGCATGTTCTTTTGGGTATAATTATAGCGCACCAAATAAAGCGTAGCATCGACATGTTTCATTAATTCCAACGAATCGGAAACCAAGCCTAATGGTGCAGAATCCAAAATAATGTAATCATAGCTTTTCTTAAGTTCCTCAAGAAGTATGTCCATCCGATCCCCTAACAATAACTCGGAAGGATTTGGCGGGATGGGCCCAGATGTTATTACGTCAAGATTGGGGATGGAGGTGGGCTGAATAATCATTTCTAGGTTAGCGTCATTTATCAGATAATTGACCACCCCTATGCTATTGTTCAAATTAAAATCGCCGAATATCTTCGGCTTTCGAAGGTCCAACCCTATCAAGATGGTTTTCTTTTCGCTAAGGGCTATTACCGAGGCTAGATTGATGGAACAAAAAGTCTTTCCTTCCCCACTAACGGAAGAAGTCACTAGCACTGTCTTTGCTCCCTCTATCCCTTGTTTTTTATAAATATATTGAAGGCTGGAGCGCAGGGCCCTGAAACTTTCCGCAATTGCCGATTTGGGTTTGTTAATTACCGCAAGGTTACTGTCCATATGGCTTTTCCCAATCACGCCCAAGAGGGGTATTTTGGTGATCCGTTCCAAGTCTTTTACGGAGGTAATTTTAGTGTCAAAGAATACTTTTACGAAAACAAACAGAAAGGGAAACAGCAAGCCAAACATTATGGCCATTATATAATTTAATTGGGTATTTGGGCCCACCTGCCCGCCCCCGGTATCCTTGGCGGGATCTATGATTAACACATCGCTTACGTTAGCTGCTTTTACCAGCCCGGCCTCACTGCGTTTTGCCAAAAAGAGGTTGTAGCTGGCATCGCTCAAATTATACCGTCGTTCAATTTTAAGCAGTTCCTGCTGCTCTTTGGGCAATTTCCTTATTTCCCCTTCAAAGCCCCCAATTTCTCGGTTTGTATAACTTAATTCTTGGTTTTTAAGGCTTTTTGAAGATCGGATGTTTTCCAGTAAAACTACTTTAACCGCGTCAATTTGCCTGTCAATATCAGCAAACACCGGGGCTCCCTCTTTAAAAGAATATTGCAATTTGTTGCGCTGCTCCGCAAGTGCGACAATCTTTCCCACTCCTGCGATGATACTGCTTTCGGTAATACCCGCTACCGAGGGCGCCGGAACATCCCTATAGTCGGAACGACTGGTAAGGTAACTTTCTAGGGTGTTATAATAATTGAGTTCCCGGGATATGGCTTCCTTATGTAGGTCCAAGGTGTTTAGCCTTTCATTGATTTCGGTACCTTCTGTTTCCAGATTGAAGATGGCATTTTTGTTCTTGAACTGATTTAACTCGTCCTCCACATTGATCAACTCGGCAGATTTCTCTGTAAGGCTACTGTCGATAAACCTAATGGTTTTGGTGGCGAAAAGGTTTTTCCGGTCAAGCATATCCCGGCCCAAAACTGCTACCGAAGTGTTTAAGTAATCTACAAGCTTTGCTTTATTGTTTCCGGTAAGCGACATTTTAAGAACTGAAGAACCTTGGGAATCCGGCACTACATTGATGCTGAGATATCTTCTTACCACACCGTCAAAATTTAAAAATTCAATGTAGTATGGCGTTCCTGGATTGGAAATGACCTCGGGATTCGGAAGAAAAGTAGCATTGAAAAAAGGCAGGGCTATTTTTTGGCCTATTTTATATTCCTTCTCAAAATTAGTTGCTTCAACGAATATTGAAGAAGTTTCTTTTGTTCCGAAGTCTTGAAGGGTAACATTGCCTCCCTCAAAAACAGTACTCAATGTAAAAGTGACAGAATCCTTGAAAACAATTGTCAATTGTTTCCCCAAAAGCTGTGGCTTTGTGGTGTCCACTTCAACGAAAAAGGGGGTTTGCTTATATGAGTCCACCTGTTGATATTTCCCGTCTTTTTTATAATCCAAGAAATATTGAAGCTGCTCCACCACTTTTTCATTGTGCGACCTAGATTTTAGTGCAATCACTGCCGTATTCACTTTATCGGTGGTGCCACCCCAGTTAAAGGTAAGGCTGGTATTACTGGTAAAAAAAGGGTTTTGGTCGTCTTTGATGGAAATCATGTTTCCCATTTCGTATATGGGAAGTTTCCGGACATTGATGTAATATGCAATCCCCAAAGCAATCAGCAATGAAATGAGGAACAACGGCCAATGTTGAATCAATTTAAAGAGAAACCCCTTAAAATCGAAAATGGTATGTGGTTCGTTTATTTCAAATTCTTCGCTCATCCCTTATAGTCTGGTGAATAATAAAATAGTGGTTACTAGCACGGTGGCAAGGGATATAATGGTGGTAAAAGATTGTAATCCCGTGGTTCCTGTTCCCAATGATTTTTGGGGCAAGGGATTTATCAAGATCAAATCGTTTGGCTGCACGTTGTAATAGGGCGAGTTCATTGCATCCAAGGTGGTGAGGTCAATATGGTGTACCTTCTGCCCGGCGGGGTATTGCCGGATAATCACCACATCGGTCCGGTCGCCCGTTAGGGTTATATCGCCGCTATTGGCAATAGCTTCCATTATGCTTACTTGATCGCGGTATATTATTTTGGAACCCGGAGCACTAATCTCTCCATTAATAGTATATCTAATGCCCGCTAGCTTCACGGTTACAAAAACATTCGCGCCTTCCTTGAAATATTCTTCCATCAACCTTTTTTCAATACGTTCCCGCACCTCCTCAACGGTATAACCCAACACGTTCATTTCGCCAAAACTCGGGATACGGATATTCCCATGAACATCTACTACAAACCCGTCATAATACAAGCGTTCCTCTCCGGTGGCATTTGGATTGGCATCGCTAATGGGGTTGAAAATGCCCACCGTTTCCTGGTCCAATGCCTTTACACGAATACTTAAAAGGTCATTTATTTGAAGTCTGTAGGGTTCCGCCATTTTCCTTATCGGGATCAAGCTGTCCGAAACGGTTCCGTCTTCTTGCAAATAGGTTAATTGTTTGGTGGTAATACAGGAAGAAATACAAATTGCAATACCGAGAAAAAGAAACAATCGTAACAAATTCATAGCAGCTTTGCTTGTTTGAAAGCAAATATAGCGCAAGCGGTGTAATAATGAAACATAATTTATTTTAAGTGGGCAAAATCAGTTTATTTTGCAAAAAAAAATCGTGAACTACCTTTCCGTTGAAAATATATCCAAATCCTTTGGAATTAAGCCTTTGTTTGAAAACATTTCCTTCGGAATAAACGAAGGTCAAAAAATTGGTTTCGTTGCCAAAAACGGAACCGGGAAAACCTCCCTTCTAAATATAATCGCCGGAAACGACAAAGCCGATACTGGAAATGTTGTTTCCCGAAAAGGCTTGAAGATTGCATATTTGCCGCAGGAACCAGATTTGAATCCCGCGCTTACTGTTGAGCAGACCATTTTTTCTTCGGACAATCCCATTCTGAAAATTATTGAAAACTACGAGCACGCCGTCGAAAATCCGGACGATGCGGAAACATACCATAAAGCATTCGACGCCATGGACGCCCACCAGGCCTGGGATTTTGAAACGCGTTACAAGCAGATCCTCTTTAAATTAAAAATGGAAGATTTGCACGCAAAGGTTTCCACCCTTAGCGGGGGACAAAAAAAACGTTTGGCACTGGCAAACGCTCTGCTAACAACTCCAGATTTGTTGATACTGGATGAACCCACTAACCACTTGGATTTGGAAATGATCGAATGGCTGGAAGCCCTTTTCGCAAAGGAAAACTTTACCCTTTTTATGGTAACCCACGACCGTTACTTTTTGGAAAGGGTTTGTAATGAAATTGTGGAATTGGATGAAGGTATTCTTTACAGTTATAAAGGCAATTACAGCTATTACCTCGAAAAACGCGAGGCCCGGATAGAAAACGAACTCACCGAGACCGGCAAGGCAAAACAACTTTACAAACAGGAACTGGAATGGATGCGTCGCCAACCCAAAGCCCGAACCACCAAAAGCAAATCCAGAATAGATGATTTCCACGAAATAAAAGACCGTGCCGGCAAACGCCGCAACGATCACAAAGTTGAACTGGAACTCAACATGGAACGTATGGGCACCAAAGTGGTGGAGTTGCACAACGTTTCAAAATCCTTTGGCGAAAAGCAATTGCTTAACAAATTCAACTATCACTTTAACCGTGGCGAGCGGTTGGGGATCATCGGAAAAAACGGCACGGGCAAGACCACTTTTCTAAATATTATTACCGGCGCCATTCAGCCCGATGCGGGTAAGGTAACCATAGGCGAAACCATACAATTTGGCTATTACACCCAAGATGGTATCAACATTAAGGAAGGTCAAAAAGTGATTGATGTGATCCGCGAATACGGCGATTATATTCCGCTGAAAAAAGGGCGGCAGATTTCGGCGTCACAGCTTTTGGAACGCTTTCTTTTCGATCCAAAAAAACAATATGATTTTGTTGAAAAACTTAGCGGCGGCGAACGCAAACGCCTTTACCTCTGCACCATCCTAATCAAAAACCCGAACTTCTTGATCTTGGACGAGCCTACAAACGATTTGGATATTGTTACTTTAAACGTGCTCGAAAACTTTTTGTTGGATTTCCCCGGTTGCCTTTTGGTGGTTTCCCACGACAGGTATTTTATGGATAAAATTGTGGATCACCTTTTTGTTTTCCGAGGCAATGCCGAAGTAGAGGATTTCCCCGGCAATTATTCCGATTTCCGGATTTATGAAGATAGCAATGTTGCCGAAAAAAGGAAGGAACCCGAAACCGCAACCAAACCGAAAAATGATTGGAAAAAAGCTCCGGAGGGTAAGTTGAGCCACAACGAACAAAAGGAATATCAAAAGCTTGAAAAGGAAATCGCCACCCTTGAAACCGATCGCGAAACCCTTCAAAACAAGTTTGCCACCGAGAACTGGGATGGGAAGGAAATTGAAAAACAATCCAATAAACTTCAGGAAATCATGGACACCATAGAGTCCAAAACCGAACGATGGTTTGAGATTTCGGGGAAAATGGGGGAATAAATTAGCTGTAGGCCGTAAGCTTTAAGCATTAGGCAACTGTTCTAAAATATATGGAATTCTTATTTTCGCTTACAGCTTATAGCTTACAGCCTTAAGCTTAAAATTTATTATAATGCTGTATCAAGCAAAAAGTTTTATAAAATTCGTGCTCCTTTCAAAAAACAGCCACGGGGTGCATTCGCCCTTTGTCTATCATTTGGTTTCCAAATGTTTTTATGATAAAAGAGTATATCCGGAATATTCCATTTTAAAAAATTACAGGGAAAAATTACTTACAGATGATCAATTCCTTGAAATAACCGATTTCGGTCAAGGCTCTCGGGTGTTCAAAACAAATAAAAGGAAGGTTTCAGGCATTGCAAAAAACGCTGGCATCACTGCTAAAAGGCAACGCTTGCTCTTTCGGCTTGTTCGCTATTTTATGCCTTCGGAAGTGTTGGAATTGGGCACGTCGCTTGGTTTGGCAACCGCCGCAATGGCTTTGGGAAATACCTCGGCAGCAATAAAAACGGTGGAAGGTTGCCCGAATACCGCTAAAAAAGCCAAGGAAATGCTTGAGGCTTTCCATTTAAAAAACATTCAACTTTACGCTCAAACCTTTGAAACCTTTTTTTCTGAAAATAAAGGGGAAAATTATCAATTCGTTTATATTGATGGCAACCACAATAAGGAAAAAACCCTACAGTATTTTGAAATTTTGTTGGAGCGGGTTGAAAATAATTCGGTATTGATTTTTGACGATATTTATTGGAGTAAGCCGATGTCTGAGGCTTGGCAGGAAATTATAGCTCATAAAAAAGTAACCGTCAGCATCGATGTGTTTTATTGGGGGATTGTCTTTTTTAGAAAAGAACAGCAAAAGGAACATTTTACCATTCGTTTGTAACGGTAGCTTTATCTTTACGTCTTATGAAATATTTGAAAAATCATAAATTCCTCCTTTGGGGAATTAAAAATGGCTTTGGCTTATGAGTTTAGTAATAAAAATCCGGAACATAACGCGCGACTTTTACCTGGGCCAGGAAATCGTAAAAGTGTTAAAAGGCATAGACCTCGATATAGAAAAAGGGGAATATGTGGCTTTGATGGGCCCCTCCGGTTCGGGCAAATCGACACTGATGAATTTGCTTGGCTGTTTGGACACCCCCACTTCCGGCACCTATGAATTGAACGGCAAGGACGTGAGCAATATGATTGATGATGAATTGGCGGAAATCCGTAATAAAGAAATCGGTTTCGTTTTTCAAACGTTTAATTTAATGCCCCGCACCACCGCTTTGGACAATGTGGCCTTACCAATGATTTACGCTGGCTTTTCCAAAAGCGCCCGTATTGAAAGGGCAAAACAAGTATTGACCGATGTGGGCCTGGCGGACCGTATGGACCACAAGCCAAACCAACTTTCGGGCGGGCAACGGCAAAGGGTTGCTGTAGGCCGGGCCTTGGTGAACAAGCCCTCCATTATTTTGGCCGATGAGCCCACAGGAAATCTCGATTCAAAAACCTCGTTGGAAATCATGAACCTTTTCAATGATATACACGCCTCCGGCAATACGGTGATCCTCGTTACCCACGAAGAAGACGTGGCCCGTCATGCCCACCGCATCATCCGCCTCCGTGATGGAATGGTGGAGAGCGATGTTTTGAGAAATGAGATGTGAGATGTTAGAAATGAGTATTCAGTTGCAATAATCAGTAGCAGATTAATCGATTCTTTCTTTTACAAATCCGTAAATTCGTCAATCAAATTACTCAATACTCACTAAAATCCAAAAACCAAAGTCCAAAAACCAAATTCCAAATTCCAAGGACCAACGACTAAAGACTAAAGACTATCTTGAAAATCTACACCAAAACCGGCGACACCGGCACCACATCACTCTTTGGCGGCACCCGCGTTCCCAAGCACCACATCCGTATTGAAAGCTACGGCACGGTGGACGAACTGAATTCCCACCTCGGCCTTATTCGCGATCAAGAAATCGATACCCGTTATAAAGAAATGTTGATACAAATTCAGGACAAACTCTTCACACTGGGCGCCATTTTGGCCACCGATCCCGAAAAGGCAATTTTAAAAAGCGGCAAGGAAAGGCTGAACATCCCCAAAATAGATGAAACCGATATTGAATTGCTTGAAACCGAAATGGACACCATGAACGAAGCCCTTCCACCAATGACGCATTTTGTGCTTCCGGGCGGTCACCCAACGGTGTCATATTGTCACATAGCGCGTTGTGTATGCCGAAGGGCGGAGCGTTTGGCTGTTTTGCTCAATTCGGAAGAACCTGTGGACGGGGCAGTTTTAAAGTATTTGAACCGCCTGTCCGACTACCTTTTTGTGCTGGCACGGAAGTTGTCTTTTGACCTAAAAGTGGAAGAAATTCAATGGGTTCCCAAGAAACTTTAACTTTTATAAAAATTAATTATAAAGTCCTATAGATTAACGCTTTATAAACGTTCTTTAAAATATAGCAGAAATAATTACGATTTTCCTTGACTTATTGATCAAAAAAATTATTTTTGCACAAAATTAAAACCCTAAGCGTATGTATTGGACATTAGAATTGGCATCCTATTTAAGTGATGCCCCCTGGCCGGCTACCAAAGATGAATTGATTGATTACGCCATTCGTACCGGGGCGCCACTGGAAGTGGTTGAAAACCTTCAGGCCATTGAGGACGAAGGCGATTCCTATGATTCCATCGAAGAGATTTGGGCAGACTACCCTACGGATGAAGATTATCTGTGGAACGAAGACGAATATTAAAAACAAACTTATAAGCATATAAAAAAAAGTCTCTACAAGAGGCTTTTTTTTTGCACCAACAACTAGGTGTAAAAACCAAAAGAACCCTTTGTGAAATGGTTTTTTTATGGTTTTTTTGTAGCCTGAATTAAAAAAGCCGAAGAGGTTTTTTAAATTGATAAAATATTGAAATATTATGGGAATTTTAAACAGCGTATTAAAGGTTTTTGTTGGCGATAAATCCAAAATTGATATCAGCGGGATACAGCCCTTGGTGAATGAAGTGAAAAAGCACGAAGCCGCCTTGGAAAAATTGAGCTTAGATGAGCTTCGCGAAAAAACCACGACTTTCAAAAACATCATTAAAGAAGATCAGAAAGAAATTGAGGATAAAATCCAAGCCCTCCAAAAACAATCCGACGAAGAGCAGGACATTACCAAAAAAGAAGACCTATATACCGAGATCGACAAACTGAAGAACGACCGCTACGAAGTTGAAAAAGCAACCCTCGTTAAAATACTTCCCGAAGCCTTTGCCGTAATAAAGGAAACCGCGAAACGCTTCAAAGAAAATACCACCCTTACCGTTACTGCAAGTCCTTTTGACCGCGAGATTTCTTCCAAAAAACAATACATAGCCCTCGATGGCGATAAAGCAATTTGGCAAAATTCCTGGGATGCCGCCGGAAAAGAGGTAACGTGGGACATGGTCCATTACGACGTACAGCTTATCGGTGGGGTCGCGTTGCACGAAGGCAAGGTTGCCGAAATGCAGACAGGGGAAGGAAAAACCCTCGTGGCCACATTGCCCATGTACTTAAATGCCCTTGCTGGAAACGGCGTGCATTTGGTTACCGTAAATGACTATTTGGCAAAAAGGGACAGCGCGTGGATGGCACCGCTATTTGAATTTCACGGCCTCACCGTAGATTGTATCGATCTTTATAAACCAAATTCCGAAGAGCGCTCAAGAGCCTATCGGGCGGATATTACCTACGGTACCAATAACGAATTCGGTTTCGATTACCTCCGCGATAATATGGCCCATGCGCCAAACGACCTCGTACAGCGCCCCCATCACTACGCCATTGTGGATGAGGTAGATTCGGTGTTGATTGATGATGCTCGTACACCCTTGATTATTTCCGGACCTGTACCGCAAGGCGACCGTCACGAATTCAATGAACTGAAGCCAAAAATTTTCGACATTGTTGAAGTACAGCGAAAATACCTTACCGGGGTTTTAGCGGAAGCAAAACGCCTCATCAAAGAAGGTGAAACTAAAGAAGGCGGGTTCCAACTACTACGAGTTTACCGTGGTTTGCCAAAAAACAAAGCCTTAATCAAATTTCTTTCCGAAGAAGGAATCCGTCAAATTCTTCAAAAAACGGAAAACCAATACATGCAGGACAACAACCGCGAAATGCCAAAGGTTGATGCCGAACTGTATTTTGTGATTGATGAAAAAAACAATCAAATTGAATTATCGGACAAAGGGGTAAACTACCTCTCCGGGGAAGATGATCCGGATTTCTTCGTAATGCCTGAAATCGGTACAGAAATAGCCAAAATTGAAGCAAAAGGATTATCAACCACAGACGAAGCCGCGCTCAAGGAAGACCTTTTCCGAGACTTCGGCATAAAGAGCGAGCGCATCCACACCCTTAGCCAGCTTTTGAAAGCCTACACCCTTTTTGAAAAGGATACCCAATATGTGGTTATGGAAAACAAGGTGATGATCGTGGACGAACAAACGGGTCGTATAATGGACGGAAGACGCTACAGCGATGGGCTTCACCAAGCTATCGAGGCCAAAGAAAACGTGAAAGTGGAAGCCGCTACCCAAACATTTGCCACCATTACATTGCAAAACTATTTCCGCATGTACCGCAAACTTTCGGGGATGACGGGAACGGCCGTAACCGAAGCTGGGGAATTGTGGCAAATCTATAAACTGGACGTGGTGGAAATCCCCACCAACCAGCCCGTTACCCGTAAAGACCGGGAAGACAAAATCTATAAAACCAAACGTGAAAAATATAATGCCGTGATCGATGAAGTTGTGGCCCTTTCACAAGCCGGAAGGCCAGTGCTTATTGGAACTACTTCAGTGGAAATATCGGAATTGCTGAGCCGGATGTTAAGCATCCGCAACATTCAGCATAATGTATTGAACGCCAAACTCCACAAAAAGGAAGCAGACATTGTTGCCGAAGCCGGGAACGCGGGCATTGTTACCATAGCCACCAACATGGCCGGCCGTGGAACCGATATAAAATTGAGCAAGGAAGTAAAAGCCGCTGGCGGGCTTGCCATTGTTGGAACGGAACGTCACGATTCGCGCCGGGTGGACAGGCAGTTACGTGGTCGTAGTGGTAGGCAGGGCGACCCGGGAAGCTCGCAGTTTTATGTTTCCTTGGAAGACAATTTAATGCGTCTCTTTGGCAGTGAACGTATTGCGAAAATGATGGACCGTATGGGTTTGAAAGAGGGCGAGGTTATCCAGCATTCCATGATTTCAAAATCCATTGAAAGAGCACAGAAAAAAGTGGAAGAAAACAATTTCGGTATCCGTAAACGCTTGCTGGAATATGACGACGTTATGAACGCCCAGCGCGAAGTAGTTTACAAACGCCGCTACCACGCTCTGTTTGGCGAAAGGCTTCGGGTGGACATTGCTAACATGATTTTTGATACCGCCGAGGTAATCGCGGAAACCAATAAAATGGCTTCCGATTACAAGAATTTTGAATTTGAGCTGATCCGCTATTTTTCGATGGCCTCTCCCCTTTCCAATCAAGATTTCGATAAAATGAACGTGCAGGAAATAGCCGGGAAAGTTTATAAAGCCGCCTTTGAACATTATCGGGATAAAATGGCCCGGAACGCCGAAATGGCCTTCCCCGTAATCAAAAATGTTTACGAAACCCAAAAGGACAAATACAAGCGCATCTTGGTGCCTTTCACCGATGGCGTAAAAACCCTGAACGTGGCCACCGATCTTGAAAAAGCATACGAGAGCCAAGGCAAGCAATTGATTCAAGATTTTGAGAAGAACATCACCCTCGCCATCATTGACGATTCGTGG